>CAYMDO010000021.1:0-35511 GCA_964389365.1 uncultured Syntrophomonadaceae bacterium | reverse complement strand
CTTCACCCTTAGCGGCTGCAGGCAACAACGCGGTAACAGTTAAAGCGACTGCTATGGCGGACCAGGCCACCTCAGTTGCGGCTGTGGCCAGCACCAGAACAGCGGTTACTTCACCGGCTTATAATACCGGGGCGACTAATACCAGGATTGTTATTACTTTAATCGGAGGCACCTTCAAGGCCGGAACGATTACAGCTGCGGACTTTGCTTTTGCCGGCGCTAATGCTTCCGCTCTGGCTGCCGGTACTTTTTCGAGGACCAGCGATACGGTTGTGACTGTTACTGCCGCAACACCCTTAGCGGCGGCAACCAATAACACGGTAACCGTAAAAGCAGCTACCATGGCAACCCAGGCCGGTTTCGTATCAGTGGTTCCCAGCGACTAAATCATTACCGGTCCCGGTTACTTATTTATGAGAATAGTGTTTGAAGATAGTGGAGAAGCACGCTTAGCCGCGTGCTTCTCACCCCTCCTCTTTTATAACACCGGGAAGAATCAGCACTGTGCATCAAGCTATCAGGTTATTATAAAGGTTTTCCTGGTTAATACTATCGCCCTGGGCAGCACGCGGCAAACCCGCGTGCTGCTTGCTTTTTGTCTTAAGAAAAAACTTTTTGGATAAAATCACCGGGGGTGCCAATATTCATTCCGGTTATGTCTGATAGCTGCGGTTCAAGGAAATGGCGGTCAAGGCTGAGCAACCATTCTGTTTTGCCGGTTATGGCTGCGGCCAGGATTGGGGCATCTTTTTCATTGATCAGGGTGAGCGCTTTTTTGGTATCAGTTTCTGCCGGATTGACCAGTTTAAAGGGCAGCTTTTTAAATAGGGCGTAAAAAAGATTGTACTGCTGCGGCATTTTCTTGCTTATGTTGTTTAATGTTTCCTGAACGACTACTTCAGAAATCAGGGGCATGATAATCTTATACTCTGCCATCAACAGGAATTTATGGGAGCCGCCTGTTTTTGAGGCAAGGCCGGCAATAATGACACTGCTATCGAGAAAGGTTTTAATCCGCTTCATATTCGTGACTGTTTTCACGCAGCTCGCATAATAAATCATTGAGATCCAGTTTGGATTCAGAGAGGGCGTTATTAAATTTACTTGCCAGTTCGCTGACCAATGACTTTTCCCGGGTGATAATCAGGGAGTTGCCAACCTGGTAAACATCAAGGATTGTATCCCCATCAATGCCCAAGTTTTCTCTCATTGCAGAAGGGATTGTCAGCTGGCCCTTGCCCCAGACCCTTACTTTCTTAGAGGTTATTTTGCCTGGAGTATGATTGTAAGAAAAATTGTTTTTCATACTGAAATTCCGCCTTTCCGCTTTTTAGAAATTATAGCAGTGATCACTGGCAAAGGCAAAAGAAGAAATACAGTGCGTACGCTGTGTGTCAAGATATCAAGCTATGATATCGAAAATAAAGGTCCGGCCCGACAGGATGCCCCTGACCGTCTGAAGGAAGAGAGGGACTTAGACGACAAGACCCTGACAGAGAAGATTGAAGCCAAGTATAAAAACCCAGCTTACATTGAAGAACTGATCAGCTGAGGCTTACTGTGAAGCAGTGCTGAAAAAAGGGAGGCGGCGAATATGCTTCACTCCCTCCCTGATTTTTTACTGCGTGCCCGTCGGAGTCAATTTATGCCTTCAGTATCAGGCAGGATAATGGTATCACCATGGCCCCGGCATTATTTTATCTCTACCATAAAGGTCAGGCGCTGGCCGTATTCGCCCTCGCCCTCAGCCCAGGGCTGCCTGTAGGTTAATTCTGCCCGGGTAATGCCGCTCGCAAGCGCTTTGAACCGAAAGTGATCAGTTCCGCCGACACCAACCATCCCTTCCTTATTATCATCAGGCATGTAGTTCTGGCTGACCAGCTGCAGCATCGATTCATCAAACGCTGCTTCCCAGGAGAAACCGGTTGTTGCATTGGCTTTCAGGGCAATTATAAACTCCCGGCCAGCCTTAACACTGATTTCTGTTGCAGGATCCGAATAAGTTTTTGTTTTGCTGCCGGAACATCCGGCCATCAGGAGCAGGGCCGCCATTGCCAGGCAAAAAAGCAAAGCAAATATGTTTTTCACGGCAAACCCTCCACATTCTTTTATATAACTTAGCTGTCCTAACAACCTTATTATACCACTTCTGGTTGGGCAATTTTGGGGTCAGTTTATATCTGTGCAGGCTATAACTTGTCTCACCCGGTAAGTCTACCCGGCCCGTAATAACTTTTAGGGTTTTAGCGGTGCAGGTAATAATAAATCTGCGTCGAAGTGAGTATGAAGCTAAGGCTGCTGACGGGGAGGGTTCCGGCGCACTGATGTGGGATTCAAAATTGTTTAAGGCCGGTGTGGCCGTCCTGTTATTTCTGCTAATCTTTAAAACTGGCAGCCAGATCGCTTATATCTTTCGGCCGATGATTATAGCGCTTGAAGTATTTTTTTATGCTTTTTTAATTTCCGGTACGCTCTACTACGCCATGATTCCCTTAGTTGATCTGCTTTCCGGGCATAAGCTGCCCAGGTCGCTATCGGTGGCTGTTACTTACCTGGTTTTCATTGCCGCGATTACCGGGCTGGTTGCCCTGGTCGGGCCGAGTTTGCAAAAAGAGTTTACTGTTCTGTTTATATCGCTGCCTGCTAAAGCCGATCAATTGCTGGGGTTGTTTGAATCAATGCAGGAAACTGCCTTACTGGGCCACCTGTTTGATCTTAACGCCCTCAGTTTGGAAAGGCTTGCCGAAATGATTCCCACTGCTATCAGCAACTCATTGGATTATGCATTGAACAGTTTTACGCTGGTAATAAATTTTATCACCGCTTTCTTCATTACTATACTGGTCATTCCATTTTTGCTTTATTACATGTTGATGGAAAGCGGTAGCGGCAAGGTTGCCGCAGTGGTGAACAAACTGACCCCCCGGCTGCATGCCGAGAGAACCAACCGTTCGCTTGCAGTTTTAAACAACCAGCTGGCTTCATACGTACAGGGGGTTGGTATAGTCAGTGTCCTGATTGGGATATTGGCTTATATCGGGTTCTTAATTATTGGCGTTGAGTTTGCATTGGCCCTGGCAGTATTTGTTTTGATAACTAACATTGTTCCGATTATCGGCCCCTTTATCGGGGCGGTGCCGGCAGTGCTGGTCGGCGCTGTTGATTCGCCGCTGATGGTCTTAAAAGTAATAATCGTGATTGTTGTGGTTCAGCAACTAGATTCAATGTTTGTCCGGCCCCTTGTTCTCGGCCGGAAATTAGCGATTAGCCCTCTGGCCGTAATATTGGTGGTGCTTCTGGCCGGCCGTCTTGGCGGGCTGCTCGGCATTATTTTAGCCGTGCCGATCTTTACGGTAATTAAGATTGTTGCGACCCAGGTTTACGAAACGCTGCAGTCCGGGCGCAAGGATCTGGAAGAATCAGGCTAAAGCCGGCGACCGGGAAACTGTTAGTGGGGTCCAGGGCAAAATAATAACGCGATGCCAGTTAGGAGTTGAATCTTACATCTTACGGGGGTAAAAACATTGTTTAAAAAAGTGCTGGTTGCCATCGATCTTTCCGGTCCGTCTATGGAGCTCCTTAATGCAACAGGCGATTTGCAGAAACTGGGGCTGGAAGAACTGGTCATAGTTCATGTAATCAGGCGTGAAAAAGTCGGGATCGGCATTAAAGAACACCGCGAACGGTTTTTGCAAAATATTGAGGAACGAAAAGGCCAACTTGAAGCTGAAGGGCTGAAGGTAAAAGTGTTCCAGCCGGTGGGCAACCCTGTGGAAGAGATATCGAGCCTTTCCGGGGAAGAAAATGTCGACCTGATCATGCTCGGCTCATTTGGCGAAGGCGGCCTTGTGCGTAAACTATTTCTAGGCAGCACCGTTGCCGATGTCATACGGGGCACAAAAAAACCGATCCTGGTGGAAAAATACCTGCGGAAAGAAAACATTTTTACCCGCATTCCAATATTTACAGATAACCAACTGGCAACAGCGCTTTTGGCCACAGATTTTTCGCGCGGATCGCTGCGGGTACTGGATAATTTTCTCGACCATCCCGGCATCTTTAATAAAATAATCCTCTATAACGTTGTAGATGAAGGCTTTACCGCGGAACAGCTGCAGGAAAATATAGAAAAGGCATATGCAAAGCTTGAGGGTTGGAAGAAAGAGTTTACGCAGCGGGGTTTTGCCGTAGAAACCCGGGTGGCGGTCGGTATTGCCTCGGAGGTGATTGTTGAAGCCTCCAAAAAGCCTGAAATTAATTTACTGGCTATATCCAGGAAGGGAAGAAGCATGGTTGATGAACTGGTCATCGGCAGCAACGCCGACCAGATAGTGCGCCAGTCTGCAAAGCCTGTACTGATATTGCGTTAGAAACTATAATGGGCAGGATTGCCATTTAATGCTAAACTGCTTGAAATTGTATTTAACGGCGATAAAGAATATAATATTTTTGAAGACAATAAGGCCGGTAATCAGGTAAGAGTTGTTGGCCGGGAAAGGGTGAGGTAACAATGGAAGAGTATAAAAAGTGTCCATTCTGTTCGGAACAGATTTTAGCAGATGCCAAAAAATGCCGTTATTGTCAAACCATGCTGGAAGAAGACAGAGCTGCAGAAACAGCCGGTTCACCTCCGCCAGTCCGGGGTTTTGCTCCACCTCCGGCACCGCCGGAAGCCGGGAACGATCTGCCTCCGGTTAAAGCGCCTGCGGCGGAAGAGAAGAAGGCTTATATGCCCCCGCCACCGGTCAGCGGAAACGCTGCACGACAGCCGCATGAGCAGCCGGTAGGGAAAGGCCGCTGGAAGCTGCCGGTGATCATCGTTTCTGCTATCCTTCTCCTCATCGTCATCCTGGTAATTGTGGCTGTCAGCGCCGGGCGTTCAGCCCTTCGCTCTTCTCCCATTTACACCGAAGCTTTAAATTATCTCAATCATAACAGCGAAGCCATGCAGTACCTGGGCGAGCCGGTTGAGCCGGGCAATGTGAGCGGAATGGTCAATGTTGGGGAAGGGATAGTGGAAGGAGATATGGAAATATCCGTTTCCGGTTCGCTGAACAAGGGAACTGTTTATGCTGAAGCAGGCGGTTCCGCTGAAAGCTGGTTTTTCACACTTTTAGAACTTGAAAAAGAAGACGGCAGCCGGATTAACCTGCTGACAGGCAGCACTGCGGGCCTGCCCGAAGGGTTTTTGCTTTTTGCCGAACCCGGTTACGGTTTTAGTATCGCTTATCCGCAACATTGGAGCTACCAGTTTTTCAGCGATAACGGCGTGATCTTCTTTGGTCCCGAGGGAACCGATGAGTATGATCTCGAACTTGTAGTCGAGATATATTATACCAGCCTGGCTGGAGGGGTTTATGATTCCGCAAATGAGATTGCTTCAGATTTAAAGCAGTCAATTTCTTCAATGGAGGGCTCAATATCTCACGAGGATAGCGGAAGGGATATCGTCAGCGGCACTGAACGCGACTACTCTGTTTTCAGCGGCACCTATCAGCGCGACGGCGCCCC
The DNA here is from genome assembly GCA_964389365.1 of uncultured Syntrophomonadaceae bacterium. Classification (GTDB taxonomy): domain Bacteria; phylum Bacillota; class Dethiobacteria; order DTU022; family DTU022; genus UBA993. The sequence continues at coordinate 30,000 of CAYMDO010000021.1, read as the reverse complement.
GTGGGGCAATACTACCCTGATCCTCCAGCGGGATGAGCGCCTATTTTATGTTATATACTATAATGCCCCCGCGGCGATTTATAGTGATTATCTTGATCTGATATTTGACCAGGTTATAGGAAGTTTTAACTTTACTGATGATTTAATGTATTAAGCTACCGCTGCTAAAGGTATTGTTGATTTATGCGCCTGTTCGTTATATTATATTCTGTAGCTAACAGGCGCCTGTAGCTCAGGGGATAGAGCAGCGGACTTCTAATCCGTTAGCCGGGGGTTCAAATCCTCCCAGGCGCACCAGCAAAAAGGGTTCGCTGGCTTTATGCCTTGCGGATCCTTATTTTTGATGTGGCTTAAGGAACGCCCTAATAATGCGGCAGAGAGGTGAGGAAGGTGCGCAGGGTAACGCTGATCCGGGGTGACGGAATCGGCCCCGAGATTACCGGGGCTACAATCAGGATAATTGAGGCTGCCGGGGTAAAAATTGTCTGGGAAGAAGCTGTCGCAGGGCAGGAAGCCTTAATAAATGAGGGAGATCCCCTGCCAGGAGAGACAATTGCTTCAATCAGGCGTAACGGGCTGGCCTTAAAAGGGCCGCTTACCACCCAGGTAGGCAAAGGTTTTCGCAGCATCAATGTAGCATTGCGCCAGGAGTTCAGCCTTTATGCAAACCTGCGTCCCGTAGTAAGTTATAGCGGGGTTAAGTCGCTTTACCATGACCTGAACCTGGTGGTGGTGCGCGAGAACACGGAAGATCTTTATGCAGGAATTGAGCGCCAGGTTGGAGCTGATCAGGCAGAAAGCATAAAAGTTATTACCCGCAAAGCATCGGAAAAAATTGCGAGGTTTGCCTTTGACTACGCACTAAGGCAGGGCAGGAATAAGGTAACTGCTGTTCATAAAGCCAATATTATGAAACTTAGCGATGGCCTGTTTCTTGAAGCGGTGCGGGCGGTTGCCGGCCAGTATCCGGAGATTGTTTTTAAAGACCTGATTGTTGACAATGCGGCCATGCAGTTAGTGATGAACCCTTACCAGTTTGATGTGATCGTTGCCCCAAACCTTTACGGGGATATTATTTCCGATCTCTGCGCCGGCTTGATCGGGGGCCTCGGTTTGGCTCCGTCAGCCAACATTGGCGACGAAGTATCGATATTTGAACCGGTTCATGGCAGTGCACCGGACCTGGCAGGGAAAATGGCGGCCAATCCTGCAGCCATGGTCCTTTCTGCTGCTTTAATGCTGCGGCAGATTGGCGAAACAGTATCAGCCGGAAGGATTGAGCAAGCGCTTGCTCGCGTTATTGAAGAAGGCCGCAATACCACACCTGACCTGGGAGGCGGCAGCAGCACAGCAGAAATGGCCAATGCTGTTATTGCAGAAATCGGGAAAGTTTAACCCTCAATATAACGGCTAAAAATTGCTGATCAGGCCAAGAGCGTAACGCATGATCAGGTTAACATCCCTCACATCAACCAACCCGTCCCTGCTTACATCGGCCATATCGATCAGGTTGGCAGGCAGCAGCTTCAGCCCCAGCGCATGTTTCTGGACCACGGTTACATCCTGGATATTGACCAGCCAGTCACTGTTCAGGTCGCCCGGTGTCGTTGTGTTTTTTGGAGCATTACTTTCCGCGGTTCCCTGCACTGTTACTGTACAGGTAGCCGTAGCAGAGCCGTCTGTTGCCCTTACCGTGATCACAGCTTTCCCGTAACTGTTGGCACTTACCAGCCCGCCGGCGCTTACCGTGGCAACAGCGTTGTTGCTGCTGGACCAGGTTAAAGGTATTGTTGGTAACTCTGCCGGCATTATGCTGACCAGCAGCATCTCGATTGCTCCAACATCAAGTGTTAGGCTGGTCTTGTCAAGGATTAAGCTGACCGTTGCCGTATTGCCGGGCTTGTCGGGTGTCCAGCGCAGCCAGTTTTCAATTTGCACGGAGTTTGTGCTGTTTAAATGCGGGCCGCCGCTAACCGGCTTATTTTCATAGGCGAAGGAATGGATAGCTACCACCCTGTATGTATCAGCAGAGGGGCTGTATGTATAAACCGGGCTGCCACTGCTGCCGCCGCTGGTCAGGGCATCATAAAAGAGGCAGTTTTCATCCTGGTAAAGCACTTTGCCTTCTGCCAGCCACTGGCCCTGGCTGGGTAATCCCCGTACAAAGCCGGGATAACCTGTTACAGATATCGAGGCCGGCATACTGTTGAACTGAAGCGGCATAAAAGTGGTGATACCCGAAAAAGGCTGGCTGAAAAATAGGGCTCCGTAATCGTAGCGGATCAGGTTTTCGCGGTCGTTGTGGCTTTCATAGCGTAAAAAAGTTTGGCTTACTTCAGCTTTAGCCGGTTGCCGGGTGGAAAATGGCTGCCGGTTTTCAGGCCAGATTGTTTCGTATTGCCCGGGTGAAAACCGTGCGCTTTTATGCCAGCCGCCCAGAGCTGAAGCGTAGAGGTTGTGGGCATTGGTTAGTACCGTATAGGGGCTGACCAGGAAACCGGTGCCGCGAATCGTTTGTGCTCCGTATTCAACAGTCAGCATGCCGATAGTGTTGTAAGGGTAGGTTGTGCTCAGGCTATTGTCGAGCGCGGAACGGTTGTCGGTCAGGTTGTTTATGACGAGACGGTTCGCTGAGAGGCCGGTCAGGTGCGGGCGCTGTTGCTCTTCCCATTTGCGGGAAGCTTCAAAGAGTTGCATTATTTCCGGGTCGCTGAGGGTTCTGTATTCCGGTTCAAGCAGCATGACCGATATCTGCCTGCTGTTTAGGTCGCTTTCATATTCCACCCATTTATACAGTTTGTTGTCAATTATCTGCAGTACCAGACATGGGGTACCAGCATAAGATGAGTGTTCCGAAACCGGGCCGCTAAGCTCGGGCTGATTTATGTCAGATGCAGAGGGAAGGTTAAATAAGGTTAAAAGCGCAGCGCAAAGCGTTAAAAATAAAATACCACACTTTAGGATTTTATAACCCGAGAATAGCTTCACCTTGCACTTTCACCTGTCGCTACCTGTTTATCTGGAGCAAGTACAAAAAATATAGCATTATATCTAATATAAAGCAAGTTACATCAAAGGGAGCAATCCGGCCCCGGCAGGATTGCGGTATTTGGATCAGTTATATGTGCTATAATTCCAATAAATGTTGAGTTGCGAGAAGTTCCTTATATTGACCTGAAGGAGCTGTTTAATATTGGCTGATGAAGCTTCCCTGGCCGCAAAGCAAAAAAAGCTGGAGGAGATAATTAAAAACTGCAGGCGGGTTGTACTGGCCTTCTCCGGGGGGGTGGACAGCAGTTACTTGCTGGCTGAAGCGATCAGGGTTTTAGGGCCGGAAAATGTTTTAGCTGTAACTGTAAGCTCTGAACTGCACCCTGAAACAGAAACGAAAGAAGCAGTTATGATCGCCGGGCAGATTGGCGCCGAGCTGCTAGTATTGTCCTATGATCTGCTGTCAGTAGCCGAGGTGGCAAACAATGATGCCGACCGCTGTTATTATTGTAAAAAGGCTCTGTTCACGGAGCTGATCCGAGAAGCTGGCAGACGCAATTTTAACATCGTGGCAGACGGAACAAACGCAAATGATACGGCTGGGCATAGACCGGGGATGCAAGCCCTGAAAGAGCTCGGGGTCTTAAGCCCGCTGCAGGCTGCAGGTTTGGGAAAATCTGAAATCAGGTTACTTGCCAAAAATGTTGCGCTGCCAAATTGGAATAAACCTGCCGCCCCCTGCCTTGCTACCCGTTTCCCGGTTGGAGCAGCGATTACCGGGCAAGCTTTAAAAAAAGTTGCGTCTGCTGAAGCGATGCTGCGCGAACTTCGGGTTGGTGGCGATTTGCGGGTTAGGGTTCATAACGAACTGCTGAGAATTGAAGTTGATCCGGATTATCTTGAAAAAATATTTGTCAGGCGGAAAGAAATAACAATCCGCTTAAAAAAAATGGGTTATAAATATGTTGCCCTCGATCTGGAGGGTTACCGGATGGGCAGCATGGAGAAACCTGGCGAACATAAAGACTGAAAATCAGTCGACCTCCCACCAGCCTTCGTTTTCACCTGTTTCCACAACCCCGTCGATTTCCATTTTTACGGTATGTTGGAAACCGCTACCCGTAGTGGTGACCTGAGTGCTGGATTTTGTAGTTTCTTCCACGGGTGCTTCATCCTCCGCAGCCGCCGGTTCTTCTCCAGGCAGTCCGGACTCTGCCGGATCTTCCGCTGCTGGTTCCCCGGGGGTTTCGGTTGCGGCGGTGCAACCCAAAAATGCGAAGCAGAGCACGATAGTAGTAACCAGCAACAGGGATTTGACTAATTCATTCATTATTCATACCTCCTGCGCTACCTTTTCTGGCTTGTAAAATAATTATAGCACAATTCCTGCAAATCAGATCGGAAAGATTCCCTGCAGCCCATGTTTAATAAGCTAAGCGGTTATTGTAAGCGCATATTAATATAGTTTTTTGAAGATTAATACATGATATAATAATCTAAATAAATTTATGTTATTCTCGGCTGATAATGCCCGCTAATTAGAGTTTCGTCTGTCGTCGCATCAGATGGTTGCCTATACTTATGTAAAATATGGACGGGTATAATTATCTGCCAATAATTAAATTCTTTTATGTCATTTTGTTTGAAGGCGGAGGGTCAGGCATTGAAAGTGATTCTGAATAACCTTGCTGAAGCGATTCTAAACGGTGGCAAAGAAGCAGCTATTGAATGGGCTGAAAAGGGCCTTCAGGCAGGAATTAAGCCAATGGTGCTGATCAGCGACGGTTTAACCGTTGGGTTGGAAGAGGTAGGCAATAAGTTTGAATGCGGGGAATATTTTTTGCCGGACATGATGCTGGCAGCCGAAGCGATGAATGCGGTTCTGGAGATGCTTGCGCCACAATTGGAAAAGGAGCAGAATGGATCTGGGCAGGTAGTTAAGGTGGTAATTGGCACAGTGAAGGGGGATATGCACTCGATCGGCAAAGATATTGTTATTATGATGCTGAAAGCTGCGGGGATGAAGATCGTTGACCTTGGCGTAGATGTTCTTTCTGCCGATTTTGTAGAAGCTGTATATGAAAATAAAGCACAGGTTCTCGGCATATCAGCCCTGATGACAACGACAATCCAGGAACAAAAGAAGATCATTGACCTTTTGGTTGAGAAGGGCTTGCGTGACAGGGTTAAAGTTATTGTTGGCGGAGCACCTCTCTCCGAAGAGTGGGCGCAAAAGATCGGCGCTGATGCTTACGCAGGGGATGCTATAGCCGGAGTGAAGAAAATAAAAATGCTGCTTAAACTGGCATAAGTGAAAGGAGCAATAAAAATTGCTGTTTGAACCTTTGTCGGTAAATGATTTGCATTTAATCCATGATACAACCCTGAAGATTTTAGTGGATACGGGTGCTTTTGTTGAGGGCGATGAGGCCAGGGAAATATTATTATCCGCCGGCTGTCTTGAAGAAAGCAGCCGGCTTCTGTTTCCGCCCAGGCTGGTCGAGGATTGCATAGCTCATAAAGTGCCTGTTACCCTCTACGGAGTTGACGAAAATTTAGTATTTCCCCTGACTAAAACTTCACGAACTTACACCCATAATTTTGGTTCTGTCTCTGTCTTGCTTGATCCTGCTGATAACCGGATCCGTGAAGCTATACTGCAGGATTTAATTGATTATGTCAGGATTAGCGATTCACTGGCCCATCCGGATATGGTAGTGCCAAGCTTGAGGCCAACCGACCTGCCGGAAGAGATTGCATCCCTGGCGATGACCGCTTATACCCTGCAAAATACTACCAAGCCGGTTGATATCGGCACCGCTTCGAACAGGTGGGAGATCAGTTACTTGGTCCGTATCGCTGCGGCAGTCAGGGGCAGTGTACAGAAACTAGTCGAAAAACCGATGGGCACATTATCCATATCGCCTCTCAGCCCGCTGAACTTTCCGGTTGATATTACCGAGGCTATAACTGAAGGCGCCCGTTCCGGCTTACCGATAACCATGCTGCCCTGCCCGACACGCGGTTTAACCGCCCCAATAACGCTTTCCGGGGGCCTGGTGCAGCAAAATGCCGAGCAGCTGGCTTTTCTGGTATTGGCCCGCCTGGTCAACCGCAATGTTCCCCTTGTTTATACCTGTAGGCTGGCAGGTGCCAATATGCGTACCGGCTGTGTCAGCGGCAGGGATCCCGATATCGGTTTTTCCGGGGCCTGCACAGCCCAACTGGCCCGTTATTATGGATTACCTTCCGGTGTCTATGGTTTGGATACCGGCTCTGCGCAGCCGGATTTACAGTCAGGTTATGAACGGGCTATTGGTGGCCTATACCCGGTGCTGGCCGGTGCGACAATGGTTTCCGGAATCGGCGCCCTTAACGCCGGCCTGCTGGCCAGTGCTGAACAGCTGGTTATCGATGATCAGATATATTCCATGATCATGCACCGCCAAAAAGGCATTACCGTAAATACAGAGACTATCGGAGCTGAAATAATCAGCACGGTTATGAGGGGCGGGCATTTTCTCGCCCAGGAACATACCAGGGCTTATATGAGAAAAGGGGAAGTTTATATCGGCACCCTCGGTAATGAAGCGCCTTATGAAGAGTGGCGGGCTAACGGTTCGATTTCGATTAGGGAACAGGCCAGAGAAAAGATCGGGCAGCTGCTGGCCGGCCATCCGGGGGTATTGGTTAGCGATGCGGTGTGCCGCGAATTAGGAACAATCCTGGAAGAAGCCAGGACCGAATGTAAGCAGTTTAGGCTGAATCGCAGTTGATGCAGTAAAAGAGGAGGCGATAAGTCTTACTTTTTAAAACTGGAGCAGTATCTTTATACTATTGTGAGGAGGTCTGTCGGGTAAGATGAAAAAGTTGAAATGGCTCCCCTTGCTTTTAGTTTTGCTGATGCTCGGTAGTATAGCCCTCACCGGCTGTGGCGAGGGAACCCAGGAATCCCGGTATGTTTTCAGAAGCGGTTACATGCGTGAAATTGAAAGTCTTAACCCAATGGTTATCTGGTCGGTTCAGGCTTATGAAGTGATGTATCTGACCTACGACTTCCTGATCAGCTGGGATGAAGATTTGAATGTTATACCTGAGCTGGCCCGGGAGTGGGAAGTAGATGGCTCGGGGACGCTTTGGACTTTTTACCTGCGGGAAGGGGTAACCTGGCATGACGGGGAACCTTTTACTGCCGAAGATGTCAAGTTTACTTTTGAATATATCCGTGACAATGAACTGGGATACTTTTATGATTATGTCGCGGCGATGGAAGAGATCGAAGTGCTTGATGAATATACGCTGACAGTTAAAATGGATGAGCCTATTGCCTGGATGCCCCAGATTTTAGTGCCTATTTTACCGGCACATATCTGGTCGGAGATCGATCCTGAAGATGCCGAGGGCGAATTTGCCAATGACAATCCAATCGGAACCGGACCGTTCAAGGTTGTCGATCACCGTAAGGGAGAATATACCAGGTTAGTTGCCAATGAAGATTACTTTAAGGGCCGCCCTGCCTTAGACGAGGTAATATTTATGATTTATGCCAATGCTGATCTGATGGCAGAAGCTTTAAAACAGGGCGAACTTGACATTATTTCCGATGTACCCGGGGCACAGTTTAAAGCGCTTCAGGATGCGGCCGATTCTAATATCCTGACCCTTGAAGCCGATTCCCCCTCATTTACTGAATTGGCTTTCAATGTCTGGGATGATCCCGGTTCACTGGGTAACCCTCACCTCTTGGATAGAAACGTACGAGTGGCTATCGAATATGCTATCAACCGCCAGGAGTTAATCGACGTAGCGCTGATGGGTTACGGCACGGTGGCTTCAACCCTGATACCACCGCTGTTTAATTACTGGCACCTGGAGCCGGGTGCTGATTTTCGCGCTTATGATCCCGTTCAGGCCGAGGCTATTCTTGAGGAGGCCGGTTACAAGCGTGGTGGCCATGGGCTCCGGGTCGGTCCCGACGGCGAGTTGATGTCTTATACCCTGTTGATCCGCTCGGAGTCACCCGATAATCAGAAGATGGCTACTATGATCAAGGATATGCTGTCGGAGGTTGGCATCGGAATTGAGGTTAGCGTTATCGATGAAGGCACCCTGACCGATCGGATCTATGAAGGCAGTTTTGATATGTTTATCTGGGGTTGGTACGTCGATATAGACCCGACATCAATTTTAAAAGTTGTTACGACCAATGAAATTATGTCATGGAACGATTGTTTCTATTCAAACCCTGCGTATGACGAGCTTCATTTGCTCCAGCAGCGGACGATGGACCGGCCCGCACGGCGGGAACTGATTTACGAAATGCAGCGTATATTTTATGAGGATGCCGCATATGTCATGCTTTCTTATGATCCCGAGTTGCAGGCATACCGTACTGATCGCTACACCGGCTGGGTACGAAACCCGCGGACCGGGCCTGTAATGTATACAAACGTAACTGACAGTTATGAACAGCTGCGTCCAATCGAATAAAGTCCACTTAGTGGCAGTGGATTGCTACGGGAGAGGCCGGCAGTCTTTTCCGGCTTCTCTATATTAAGTTACAGCCTGGGGGGGGATGTCCATTGAACTTGCGTGGTTACCTCTTAAAAAAATTTTTTCAGTCAGGATTGACCATCCTGGTTGTTATAGCCATGAATTTTTTTCTCTTCCGGATTATGCCCGGCGACCCGATCCGGGTTTTGATCCGCAACCCGAAAATTTCTGCCGATGCCCTTGATAGGGTGCGTGAGCAGTTTGGTTTGAACGAAGGGCGCCTGGCGCAATTTTGGATTTATCTGAATGATCTTTTTTCAGGTGATTTTGGTTCATCTTTTAATTACAGGCAACCGGTCATTGACGTGATCATGGAAAGGGTTCCGGCAACAGTTTTGCTGGTCGGCACGGCTACAATATTGTCAATCATATTCGGTGTCCTGCTGGGTGTTATTCTGGCCTGGAAAAGAGGCTCCAGGGTTGATATTGTCGGCCTCAGTATTTCGCTGATTCTTTATTCGATGCCCACTTTTTGGGTGGCGATAATCATGGTCATGGTATTCGCTGTTTATTGGCAGATTTTCCCACTAGGCGGGATGGGGGCGCCGGGTGTTTTCTATGCTTCTTTTTGGGCTGAGCTGGCGTCTAAAGCACGATATCTATTTTTGCCTACCATTACCTTTGCATTGATCCTGGTCGGTGAATATGTTTTGATTATGCGCAGCTCGCTGCTGGATACGATGGGTGAAGATTATATGCTCACAGCACGGGCCAAGGGGGTCAGCAACCGCAATCTGCTGCTTAAGCATGCTTTACCTAACGCTATGCTGCCGGTAGTGACACTGATTGCAATCAACCTCGGTTTTATTGTCGGGGGGGCAATCCAGATCGAGACAGTATTTTCCTGGCCCGGACTCGGCCGCCTGATGTATACGGCACTGACCAACCGGGATTACCCGGTACTACAGGGTCTTTTTCTTTTTGTAACTATTGCTGTAATCGCAGCCAACTTTTGTGCAGATATTCTATACCGCTATCTTGATCCGCGGGTCAAATCTTAGGGGGCAGTTAAATGCAAAAGACTGCTTTATATAATGAGCGCCTAGCTCTCCTTAAAAAGAATCTGTCTGGCTTCTGGTCCATTTACAGCCACAACAGCATGGGTTTGATCGGTCTTTTAATATTAGCCTTTTTTACCTTGCTGGCGATTATTGGCCCGCTTATGGTCAGCATTACCACAATGACAAAAGATGGAGCTACACAGGTTTTACACCCGCCAACAAGCGGTTTTTGGCTGGGAACCGATGATCTGGGCAAGGATATCCTGGCCGGGGTGATCATCGGTTCCAGGGTGTCTCTGTTGGTTGGGGTGGCTGCCACCGCGATCTCGATGGTAATAGGCACCGTAATCGGGATCGTTTCCGGTTTTTACGGCCGGGCTGTTGATACCCTGCTGATGAGGATAACCGATGTATTCCTGGTTATTCCATGGCTGCCGCTGATGTTGGTGATGGCTGCCCTGCTCGGCTCAAGCATTGGCAATATCATTTTCGTAATTGGGATTACCAGTTGGGCCGGAACTGCCAGGATCATCCGCTCACAGACATTAAGCATCAAGGAGAGGCCTTATGTAGAAAGAGCCAGGGCTATAGGCAGCAGTGATAGCCATCTGATGATGTACCATATATTGCCAAATGTATTTCCGCTGATTTTCGCCAACACGGTACTGGTAGCGGCGATAGCAATCTTGTCGGAAACCACGCTTAGTTTTCTCGGGATGGGCGATCCGACGCGGGTGACCTGGGGTGTGATGCTGCATTTCGCCTTTTCCATGGGTGCTGTTTCGCACGGTGCCTGGTGGTGGCTGTTGCCGCCGGGCATATGCGTTGTACTTGTAGTACTCAGCTTTACTTTTATCGGTTACGCCTTGGACGAAGTGCTTAATCCGAAGCTGAGGAGGCGCGACAAGTGAAATTGCTCGAAGTAGAAAACCTGACAACCTATTATAAATTAAAGGAAGGTTATTTACACGCCTGCGATAATATCAGCCTGCAGCTGGGACAGGGGGAAGCGCTCGGCCTGGTTGGTGAATCAGCTTCCGGTAAAACAACTGCAGCCCTCTCGCTGGTCAAGCTGTTGCCAGACAATGCAAAAGTAATGGCCGGCAAAGTCAGTATTGGAGGGCGTGATATTTCCCGGGCAATGGAAGATGAATTACGCCGCATACGGTGGAAGGAGATCGCCATAATCTTCCAGGGAGCTATGAATGCTTTAAACCCGGTCAGGCGTGTTGGCGATCAGATAGTCGAGGCAATGCGAATTCATAACAAGTTGACAGAAAAGGAAGCTTATATCAGAACTGCAGATCTTTTTGAGCAGGTGGAGATAGATCCTTCCCGGATCAAAGAATACCCGCACGAGTTTAGCGGCGGGATGCGCCAGAGGGTGATGATTGCCATGGCTATATCCTGCAACCCCAAGATTGTTATTGGCGATGAACCTACTACTGCCCTGGATGTTATGGTTCAGGCACAAGTTTTGCAGTTGCTCGAAAAATTGCGCCGGGATCGTCTGATGGGCATGATCATGATTACCCATGATCTATCAGTTGTCGGCGAAACATGTGACCGGGTCGCGGTTATGTATGCCGGACAGATTGTTGAAAGCGGGCCGACCGAAAAAGTATTCGGTAGCCCGGCGCATCCCTATACCCGGGCGCTGATAGCTGCCTTTCCAAATATCGATGGAAACCGCCGCCTGGCCTGTTCAATTCCCGGGAACCCCCCGAATTTGCTAAATCCGCCGGTTGGATGCCGCTTTTATGAAAGATGCTCGGAGGTTTTTAGCCCCTGCAGCGTGCTGGAACCAAGGCCAGTAGAACTGCCGGCAGGCCATATTGCCTTCTGCCATCTGTTGCGGGGAGGTGTTTCGGCGTGACTGAAGCGCGAATAACTGCGGGGCAAAGTAGTTTGCTGTTCGTAAAAGACCTGGAGGTACATTTTGCTGCCCGTCAGGGGTTTTTTGCCTCTCTGTTCAGCAGGGGGCCTTCCCTGATTAAAGCGGTTGATGGCCTTGATTTCAGCCTTGCTAAAGGAGAGATCCTATGCCTGGCCGGTGAATCGGGCAGCGGAAAAACTACGACCGGGAAAGCGATCTTACGCCTGGTTGAACCGACCGGAGGCAAAATCTGTTTTAAAGGTGAGGATCTGCTCGGTTTTAACCGGCAGCGGCTGCGCCTTTTCCGCCAGGAGGCACAGATAATATTCCAGGACCCTTACGAATCGCTAAATCCGCGGCAGACTGTTTTTGCTACCGTTGCCGAACCATTGGAGGTTAACAGGATATGCAGAAGCAGCGCAGAAAAGGACGAGATGGTGTGCGAGGCGCTCTGCGATGCAGGTTTAAGCAACCCGCGGGAGATGTACATGCGCTACCCACACGAGTTAAGCGGCGGGCAGCGGCAGCGCTTGGCCATAGCCGGGGCTTTGGTCTTAAAGCCTGATTTTATTATGGCCGATGAACCGGTATCGATGCTCGACCTTTCGATTCGTGCAGGTATCCTGAAACTGATGGTAGACTTGCGCGACAGGAAAGGCATCAGCTATCTTTTTATCACGCATGACCTATCTCTGGCATGGCTTGTTTCAGACCGGATTGCTATCATGTATTTAGGAAAAATTGTGGAACTCGGTACTGCCGATGCAGTTATCCACCAGCCCAAGCACCCATATACTCGGGCACTAATTTCCGTTATACCGGTGCCAAAACGCGTTTCGCTGAGCGGTAAGCAGCTGCTTCGGGGAGAAACCCCTGATCCTGCAAATATTCCTTCCGGCTGCCGTTTTCATCCACGCTGTTTGGAAGCTAGGCCACGCTGCCGTGAGGAAGAACCTCTCTACAGGGAGGTAGCGCCCGGCCATTTTGGGGCCTGTCATTTAATTTAAAAAGGGAGGAGCCTATAGATGACCGAACTTTATCTGCTTTCTATCCGCAACTGGCTGCAGAGCCTCGAACTGGCTGCGGCGGTTTTGACAGCCGGGGAAAGGGAAGTCTTGTTTCTCGATCCGGATATAATAGAAGAAGAAAAGGAGTCGCTTTTGCTGCTGTCAGCCAGGTTGCCGTTTAGTGCTTATAACATGACCGGGAGCGAAGCGGTCGACGGGCTCATTGCCGCTGCCGGTTTAAGGCTCAAAACAGATCCCCTTTCCGGCCGTTGTAATTATGATGCATACGTTAACTGCTTTGGGTCCCCCGCAGGAATTTGTTCAGCTGCTGCAGATTCCCCGGCAGACTGCTTGAAGGCGGCGATGCTGGCTGTCCGTTGCAGTTACTTTTTTGTTGCGCTTCCAGCGGCATCTGCGGTCCAGTCTCTTTACGACCCGGATCTGCCCCTGGTTTGGATCGGATCAAGAACTGCGCTTATAGCATCGGGTATTGATGTTGAAAGGAAAAACCTGACGATTATAGAAGATGATCTTGGTCTGTTCCAATATCTTGAAACTGCCGGTCTTTCTGTAAACTACCTGGTTATCTATAACTCTGCAGACTTGCTGCTAGATACAGTCAGGGGTGATGCTTTAAGCCAGCTTTGGGTTCGCGGATTAAGCCTCCATCTGCTTACACTGGCTTCTTACCGGCCGGTATTTCCATTTGATGCAGAGTGTGAAAAACCGGATTCGCAACTGGTTGAAGACAGACTGCACCAAATGGTGCGGTTAACCGGCCTCAAGCCGCGTTTTCAGACGGTCCTCGCTTCCCCGGCAGCGGTGCCTTTTTTTTACGAAGAGAAGAAAATGATAGGCGCAGTAACCGAAGAGATGGTCAGGGATATACACCTGCGCTTAAATAACGATCTTTTTTTTGACGTGGCCGAGGGTCGACTGATGCAAAATACCTGCAGCGGCCTTTCAACCCAGGTTATCAGTACCAAGAGGTACTCTGCCGTGCAGCAGTTTATGCAGCGCAGAGGCCGTGATCTTATGATCGTTGCCACCCCTCATGTGGAAACGGGGGTTATTTTTTCCACCGATGATGCGCTGATTGATACACAGCTGGTGCCGCTGTTGGAAGACGCCGGTTTTACTATCAACCAGCTCCGGGCACGGGATGCCGGTTACCGGGAGGTAGCTGAGGCGCTGAAGGATGCCGACTATTTTCTCTATACAGGCCACGGTGGTCCGGAAGGCCTACATACTCACGGCAGGACGCTGAACAGGGTTGACCTGCCACTGATGCCTCCTCTTGTAGCTTACGCTTCAGCTTGTTCAACGGTTGGACTGGTTCCTCATTGGTATTCAACAGATGAAGGTCTGACCTGGAAAGGGGTTGCGGTAGACTCTCGCCAGGTAATCGGGATTTCTTTTGTCGAAAAAGGGGCAATCTGTTTTATCGGCGGAGCCACTATTGAAGATTTGCAATATACTACTTCTACCTATAGTGTTTTTATGGAAGCGCTGCTTCTAAAAGGTTTAAGCGTTGGTGAGGCTGTGCGGGAGATCCGCCATGTGATCAGCCTTTACGCGGCAACACTGCTGCAGAAAAGTCCGGAAGCTTATCGCAAATATCGCTGGGGGACGGCGAACGCAATTCACCAGCAGATATTACTGGGGGATCCGGCTTTTGTTCCGGTGTCAACGAAGTATATTGATGCTGCTTTGCCTGTAAGCCTGACCGGGGAAGCCCCATTGCAAACCCTTACTGTTGAGATCCCCGAGGATCGCTGGCAGCGCGGGGAAGCTGCCGTTCACAAGCTGGAAGCTTCAAAATATTATTACCGCTGCCGGAACATAGAGGCCATTACGCCGTATGGTGAAGATATCTTTAGCTGGGGCGATTATTACCGGGTGGCGCCTGATGCCCGCAATATCAGTGAATGGGCGGTTAAATCAACCTTTTTGCACATGACACATCTTCTGCCGCCGGGAATGGTACCATATAAGCTGGCCCTGGTTGCCGCTGAAACAAGGGGAAGCGAGTGCCTGCTCTGCGGAGAAGAAATCGACGGGTATCAAGCCCCCCTCGACGCAATGCGCAAATTTAAGCTGCCATACCTTCTGCAGCCCCCGATCGAGTTAAATATGGAAGAGGGATGGGCTTACTGTTCAGAAGAAATGGACGGTTCAGCAAAGATACATTGGCTAGTGCCGCTTTTATTAGTCGACGACAAGAACTGCAGCGCCTATCCCCTGAAAAAATTTGTTTTTCAGATTGAGTCGGTGCCCGCAGTGCAGATCAGGGGCAGGATCACCAACGCCGAGCCGGCTTCAACCTTCTTGGTTTGTGCCGGTTATCCGGGAAATATCGATTTGGGGCAGGGTTTCAGCGGGCAGCATTTCAGTGTGACAGCTGCAGCACTGAGTTTAAAAGGCGGCTATTTTGCCGTTAACTGTGCCCCCGGTTCTGTGTTGAATGTCCGGGAACAGTTTCCGTTGTACGATTTGCTTGAAAAATACCGGCCTTTTGAATCGACATTCTGCACGCCTGAAACAGAAAACTTTGTTGAGCTCGAGCTGCAGCAACCAGAACTGATCGGGTTTAGCGGCTTTATCTACGATTCGCTCAATGGTGAACCCCTGGTCGGTGCTTTAATCAGGGTATTCCGTGGCGAACATGACCCGGTTGGCGACCTGCTAATTGAAGCTTTTGCCGGGGAAACAGTCACCGGCAGAAAAGGTGATTTCCTAATCAACCTGGAAGCAGGCAATTACATCGTTTATGGTACAGCCGTATCCGTCAGGAGACGGTACAAGGCGGCTGAATGGGTTCTCAGGCTGCGCAAAGGAGATCGGGGCAACCGGGTTTATGCCCTTGATCAGGCCGGGATTGTCAGGGGCAGGGTCGCCTTTGCGGGGTACCAGCCTCCAGAACCGGCACGGGTTTCCATAAAGAGGTTTCCCAAGGTAGAGGGTGCAGCCCCGTTGGCCAGGGTTCCTGTTGATCGTGACGGCAGTTACGAATGCCTGGTTAGTTACCAGGATCGGTTCCAGATTGTATTGGAAGAGGAAGGGCGAAAATATATTTATGATGATCATGAGGGAGAAGGCTACAGGCTGGATCCGCAGCAGATTCTTGAACGGGACTACTGGCTTTTAAGGGAGTAAACACGGTTTCTGCAACTGATTGCCGGGTCGGGGCGCCGCGGATGCTTACAGCTCGGGCTGTTCCGGAAACACCTACGCTTGAAGAGGCATTTGATAAGGCTACAATGCAAAACAGGGCCGGCGGCTAAAACCACCTGCTTGTTCAAGACGGAGGGAAGCTTGGCAACCTTGAGACTACCGCAACTGAGGCCGATTTTCTGCCGGGAACGACTATAACCTGTCACACGAGCCACTACCCTGGCCCAAAGCTGCAAAAGCTGGCGGTAAAAGGATCTGAAAATTCTCTCGCAAGCTACAGGAGATTGGCCGGGTTGGAACGAAAGTATAATAAAAAACGGGGATTTTGAAATGCTGTGAGGATTTTTGAGCGATCATAAAAACTGGCCTTCATCAATATGCAAGCATGCTGCAGGGCAGGGGCGTAATGAAGGAACTATTTTTCTGCTATTTTTGAGCCCGGTCCATTCCGGGCCCGGTATCCGATGGCAGCTCCTGCGGCAGCAAATACTGTGAAATAAAAATATAAAGAGACGGTGATGAAAAACATGACTGATTATGCTGCTATTCACCAAAAAATCAAAGAGGAGAGAACTAAGCTGGTGGAGATCGCGCGGGCGATTCACAGAAATCCGGAGCTTGGCGGCCGGGAGTTTTTCGCCGTGGAGCAGCTCTCCGGCTATCTGGAAGAGAAAGGGTTTAAAGTCTGGCGCGGCCTGGGAGGGTTGAAAACCGCCTTTATGGCCAGCTATGGCGATACGGGCTGCCATGTGGGTTTCTGCTCTGAATACGACGCGCTGCCTGATATCGGTCACGGTTGTGGGCATAACCTGATTGCAGTTGCCGGCGCAGCTGCCGGAGTAGCGCTGGCGGCCGCACTGAATGGTAAGCCCGGAAGGGTTTCTGTGATTGGCACTCCGGATGAGGAGGATCATGGCGGCAAGGTAGACCTGGTGAGAGCCGGTGTTTTTGATGATATTGATGCGGTTATGATGTTTCATCCAGGTTGTTCGACCTCTTTTCACGTCGAGTCCCTGGCCTGCCGCGATTTCAAGCTCGTATTTCACGGGCGCAGCGCTCATGCTTCAAGTGAACCATGGGAAGGTCAAAATGCCCTTGATGCGGTGATCCAGGCTTTCAATGGCATCAATGCCCTACGCCAGCATTTAAAGGATGATGTTCGCATCCACGGAATCATCACGGAAGGCGGCCTCGCCCCAAATGTGGTTCCCGACCGCGCTGCAGCCCATTTTATTATCAGGTCGCGTGACAAGGATTGCCTGGCGGAAGTGGTTGAGAAAGTTAAAGCCTGTGCCCGGGGAGCCGCCACAATGACCGGCACAGCATTTGAGGTTATTGAATCGGGATATCCTTATGATGCGATGGTTAGTAACCGGGCCCTGGCTGATCTTTTTGCTGAGAGCCTGGAAGAAAGCGGCTACGCTATCGTTTCTCCGCACGAAGAAGGGCGTGGTTCGATTGATATGGGTAATGTCAGCCGGGTTACTCCTTCGATTCACCCGATTGTGGCTATCACCAACCAGTGGGTTACCGGCCATACCAGAGAATTCACCGCCCTTTGCGATACCGACGAAGCCTATGATGTAATGCTTAAAGTTGGCACAGCCATGGCTTTAACCGGCTTCAAAATAACAGTCGATCCGGCATTGCAGTCAAAAATCCAAGCAGAATTCAAGCAGTAACCGATGCTCAACAATGTGCATCAAGTTATCAAGCTATTAAAATAAAGGATGTGAACAGATGCCGGAAACGGTAATTGAGCAGATCAAGGACGATCTGTTTCGTGCTGAAATACCTTTACCCCATAACCCTTTAAAGGCAACAAATTCATATATCATTAAAAATGATAAGCGCAGCCTGGTAATTGATACCGGGATGAACCGCAATGAATGCAAAGAAGCCCTGAGCGGCGCTTTTCGGCAGCTTGAGATTGACCTGGAGCAAACGGATTTTTTTGTAACGCACCTGCATGCAGACCACGTAGGCCTGGTGGCCGAGTTTTCCGCCCCCGGTGCCGTAATCTATTTCAATGAGCCAGATGCATCCGTATTACTGCGAGCCGATCTTTGGCAGTTGGTATGTTCCCAGGCGGAAAAACACGGTTTTCCTGAAGGCCTGGTTAACCAGGCGATTGACTCGCACCCGGGCCAACGTTACAGCCCTCAGGGTCCGGTCAACTTTACTATGGTTGAAGACGGCGATCTGCTTTCCTATGGCAAATATGATCTACAATGCATCAGTACGCCGGGGCACACACGCGGGCATACCTGCCTTTTTGAGCCTCGACACCAACTTTTCTTTTCCGGTGACCATATTTTAGGGGATATAACACCAAATATATCTACCTGGCTCGAAGCCAGCAACCCGCTCGGCGTATATTTTGAAAGCCTTGACCGGGTTTACAGCCTGGAGATAAACTTGGTTTTGCCGGGGCATCGCAGCCTGATCAAAAATTGCCGGCAAAGAATAGATCAACTCAAAGAACATCACCGCCTGCGCCTTGCTGAAGTGCTGCAGATAGTAAGGGACAGAGGCTCGGGCAGTGCTTTTGATATCGCATCTGCCATGACATGGGACTTTGCCGCTTCTAACTGGGAAGAGTTTCCTTTGATGCAGAAATGGTTTGCAACCGGTGAAGCGCTGGCTCATGTTCATTACCTCGAGTACGAGGGTAAGCTGAAAAGCGGCCTGCAGGATAATACCCTGATTTTTACGTCAGCGTGAACCATAACTTGCTGTAAATCTTCAAAAATACCGGGGAGGGTTCGTCATAAAAAAATTCATTCTATCTGTTGACCAGGGCACAACCGGGACTACTGCGATTCTGTGGAACAAAGAAGGATTATCCGTTGCCCGGATTAACCGTGAACATAAGCAATATTATCCGCAACCAGGATGGGTGGAGCATGATGCAGATGAGATCTGGAAAAACGTTCTTCTTTCCGCATCAGAAGTGTTGGTAGAGGCCGGGGCTGGAGCCGGTGATGTGGCGGCTATTGGTATAACTAACCAGCGTGAAACCGTTGTATTTTGGGATAAAATCAGCGGTACCCCCCTGACCAGGGCGATAGTCTGGCAGTGCCGTCGCACTGCCGATTTCTGCAGGAATTTAAAAGCGGAGGGCCATGAAGAAGAGGTTAGCCAAAAAACAGGGTTGCTCCTTGATCCTTATTTTTCAGGTTCGAAAATACACTGGGCCCTTGACAATATCAGTGCTGTGCGTGAGGCTGCAACGGCAGGCAGACTGTGCTGCGGAACTATTGACAGTTACCTGCTGTTTCGCCTGACCGGAGGGCAGGTGTTCGCTACCGATTACAGTAATGCTTCACGCACTCTCCTGTTTAATATTCATAAACTCAAATGGGACGAAGATTTACTGCATCTCTTTGCTGTTCCGCAGGAAGCCCTGCCGCAGGTGATGCCCAACAGCATGATATATGGAGAAACAGTCCCAGAACTATTTTCCGGGATTAGGATACCCATCGGCGGAATAGCCGGCGATCAGCAGGCAGCGCTTTTTGGGCAGGCCTGTTATGAACCGGGAATGACCAAAAACACTTACGGTACCGGTTGCTTTTTACTGATGAACACGGGTGAGAAAGCCGTTAGGTCAAAACACGGGCTGCTTACAACTATCGCCTGGGGTATTGAGGGCAAGGTGGAATATGCTTTGGAAGGCAGTATTTTCATTACCGGTGCTGCAGTTCAGTGGTTGAGAGACGGCCTAGGCCTGATCAATACGGCAGCGGAGCTTGAAGGGCTGGCTGCCCAGGTTGAAGATAACGGCGGTGTGTACCTGGTGCCGGCATTTGCCGGGCTTGGTGCGCCGTATTGGGATCCCTATGCCCGCGGCTTAATGATCGGGATTACCGGTGGCACCTCCAGGGCACATATCGGACGGGCTGTGATTGAAGCTATGGCGTACCAGACCCGCGATGTCCTTGATGTAATGCACAAAGATGCCGAATTGCAGGTAAAAGAGTTGAGAGCAGATGGTGGTGCCAGCGTGATGGATTTACTGCTCCAGTTTCAAGCTGATATTACATCGACACCGGTTCGTCGTTCAGTAACATTTGATTCCACTGCATTGGGCGCCGCCTACCTGGCCGGCCTGGCTTGTGGTTTGTGGCATGATTTAGCCGAACTGAGGGATAAATGGCAGGAAAGCGCATATTTTGAACCGCGGATGAGCGCCGCCCTGCGGCAAAAACTTTATGCTGGCTGGAGCGCAGCGGTTAAGCGATCTCTCGGCTGGATGGAAGAAATATAACTGCTAATGTTCAAGGCTATCAGGGGCTTCAGGCAGAATAACAGTTGCTTCTTCGGTTTTGTCAGCCGGTGAAAAAAGTCCTCCGGAGATGATCACTTTTAACCCTTCTTCCACAGTCATTTTTAGCTCTGTTACTTCATGCTTTGGAGCCAGGATCAGCATTCCGGAAGTCGGGTTTGGTGTAGTGGGTATAAAGACGTTGAGAGTTTCCTCGGTAGTTTTATCCTGAATTTCGCCCCGGGACCTCCCGGTTATGAAGCCGATCGCAAAAAGCCCTTTGCGCGGATATTCAAGGAGCACTACCTTTTGAAAGGCATTTTTACCCTGCATTGCAAAAGCATCAATGATTTGCCTGGCGCCGGAATAAATACCGCGTGTAATAGGAACGCGCCGGAAAACATTATCAAAAAAATTTATCAGACGGTTGCCAATTATATTGGATGCGATTATGCCGATAATAAGGATCAGCAGAAGGCCGGTAGCAAAACCAATGCCGGGAATGCTGAAATTAAAAATTGATTCAAACAGGCTACCGACCAGGTTGTCGAGGAAGTTAAAAATTACATAAAAAATATAAATGGTTACTGCCAGCGGTAGAATGGTCAGCAACCCTGTTGTAAAAACGGTCTTGAGCTTCATTGGCTAAATGGCCCTCGCTTTTTAGATAAACTAATACCCTATTTATTCTATCAGCAGCCGCAGTGATGTCAACCTAATTGCACTGGCCGCCTGGTAAAATAATTTACATGGAATTTGCAGGAAGGCTGTGATCAAAATCGCTCAAAAAAATCACAAACTCATGAAAAGGGCCTGTCTGTCTTATTTAACCGTATTTTTCACAGCCCTGATCTATGTCTGCGGCTGCAGCAGTGAACCTGCCGCCTTGTATCAGACAGAAACAGTGCAGATAAAAGGTGCCTTATTTGTGCTTGAGCTGGCCCTTACCCCTGAGGAGCGGGCTGAAGGACTGATGGGCAGGGAAAAGATTGCTGCAGAAGGTGGGATGCTTTTTGTCTTTCCCAACCAACCTCCATACCCTACTGAGCTTGGTTTCTGGATGAAGAACTGTTTGACGCCGATTGATTTGATTTTTCTTGATCCTGGCGGTCAAGTTATTGCCATCCATGAAATGAATCCGCCGCTGCCAGGTGTTACGGATGCTGAACTGCCTGTCTACCAGAGCGGTGTTCCTGCGCAATTTGCCATAGAGCTTCAGGGTGGCCGCGCCGCTGAAATTGGTGTTGCAATAGGCGATGTAATTGATTTGCGGGTTACAGAACTGCTTAAAACAGCCCGCTAGGCCGTTGTTGCCGGCACCGATTAAAATAACTTGATAACTTGATACACAGTGTTCAGTGTTCAGAAATGAAAATGGCTGGGGCGGTAGGATTCGAACCTACGGATGCGGATTCCAAAGACCCGTGCCTTGCCGCTTGGCGACGCCCCAGCAAAAACTTGAACCTATAGCTTTGTTAAACAACTGGGGTGAGTGATGGGATTCGAACCCACGACCTCCAGGGCCACAACCTGGCGCTCTAACCTACTGAGCTACACCCACCATCTCTGTGGCGTTGTTAATTTTAGCATGCCCCATATAAAAAGTCAACGCTGTGGAACTTCGTGATAACTTTAATTACAGGGCTAAAATGCAGCAGCATTGTTGCAGCGGAAAAAGCAGAAATGATGACGGGCAGGAAGAAGTAATTACTGTTCGTAAGAACAAGATACGAAAGAAATGTCAAGAATGCGCTTTATTAACGGCAGGTTGGTTTTTGGTATAGTGATCTTATATGTCGGGATACTGTTGCTGCTTAATAATTTAAATATTGGAGTGGAAATCAAGTAAGCGCGGTAACCTAGACACCGGCTACCCTATATTGCAGGGCGGCAAAGATCTTATCCGGAGGCAAGTCTGGCCGCAGTTTTTGAATCTGTCTTAAACAAACCGTGGCCCCGTAATCCATCCCCTGACAGCCGGCCAGAAGCACAACATCGTTTTTCCCGGCTGCAGAAAGCCCCCGGCTGATCGCTTCTTCAAGTGTCTCATATATCTCTGTTTGCAGGCCGTTGTCCTTCAGCACTGTTTTATAGGTCTGCAGTTCCTCGTCGGTTACGGTATCTTTGTGCCCGACTGTATCTGTGCTGGTGGTGGCAATGACCCGATCAAGCCCCAGCTTGGCTGCCCACCTGACGATCGACTCGGCATTTTCACGGTTTACGGTTACCCCCCTGCTGCCCCTGATCGCATAGACAAGGTGAAGCTTATTATAATCCATCATCTGCAGCGTTTCCAGGGTAACATCGATATTGCCGCTGTTGGCAAAATGATCGTCAATTACTTTATAATTATCTTCAAAGATCAGCTCAAAGCGTCTTTCCACACCCCGGAAACCGTTTAATGCCTTTTGGATAGTTGCTGCAGGGATATCATGAACCAGGGCAACGAGGGCGGCGGCCATTGCATTATATACATTATGCAGGCCAAGCACGGATAGCTCGATCCGAAAACTGTGCGGTTGGGCAGACAGCACTTTTTTAGGCGCTTCAGGGGTCAGCTCAACGGTAAAATTAGCTCTCCCGCTGCTTAAATCTAAGTTGCGAACACGGCATGCCGCAGAATCATTTTTCAGGCCGTATGTAAATACTTTTGCTGTTGTCTGATCCCTGAGGGCTGCTGTGTAGGGGCAGTCCATATTAAGAATTGCCCACTGATCAGGCCCTGCTTCACATATCAGGCGGCTTTTCGCTTTGTAATAGGCTTCGAATGATCCGTGCAGGTCGATATGCTCTCGGCTGATGTTGTTGAATACGACCGTGTTAAAATCCACACAGGCTACCCGGCTGAGCTCCAGGCCGGATGAAGACACCTCCATTACTGCATGGCTGATTTTGTTCTCAACCATTTCGTTGAAATAACCCTGAAGATCGAGCGATTCGGGTGTTGTTAATTCTGCTGCCCTGATACGGCTGCCTGTTTTGACGATAACCGTACCGACCAGCCCGGTTTGCAGTCCATGTTCTTCGAAGATCCGGTTGATCATATAGGTCGTGCTAGTTTTACCGTTTGTCGCCGTTACTCCGGTAAGCGTTAACTGGCGTGTGGGATGCCCGAAATATCGGTCAGCCAGTTCCGCCAGAGCCAGGCGGCTGTCCCTGACAAGGTATTGCGGTACAAGGATATTTTCCTGAAACGATTCAACAACAGCTGCAACGGCCCCCTTTTGGGCTGCTTCATTTAAAAATAGATGACCGTCAGTCTGATAACCTCTGATACATACGAATAATGAACCCGGCTTCACCTGGCCCGAGTGATAAGCAAGGCTGAGTATCGGCTCAACTTTACCGGCTTTTGAGTCAATTATTTTGATTGCTTCGAGCAGTTTATCAGCAGGCAAGGTTAACAACTTCCTTTACAGCAATAATCGGGCCATGCTTTAAAATACTAACAAATATTTCGGCGGGGATCAGATAAATCCTGCAGTGTGTGACGGTAACATATTTTCAAGCACTAACTTAAAAAGTGAAAGGGCCTGTCTGATGACAGGCCCAATAGTTCTGGTTTTGAAGATGGAAGTCTAACTAGCTGATTTCGATAGACTCAGTCGGGCATTCTTCAGCTGCTTCACGGACTTTTTCTTCATGCTCTGCGGGAATCGGATTTTCTTTTACTTCAGCTTTTTCATCGCCCAGCTCAAATACCTCCGGGCAAATGTCTTCACAAATTCCGCATGCGCTGCAATCGTCGTTTACTTTAACCTCCATGCTAGTGCCTCCTTCAAAAATATTGTGGTTATTTTCAACGGATCCTTATTCGCTAAGGAACCGGTATTCCCTCTTTTTTGTTGATATTTTTTCATTGAGGGCTGTTACCCGCATTGACAACTGCTATTTCAAATTCCGTGCCATATAAGATTCGAGAACAGGGCTTTCCATTATGGTTACCAACTGCTTATCTTGTGGATTAACGATAATAAAATCGACAACTAAGGGATATCCCTGTGGATATCCCTGTGGATTCTGTTAGTAGAACAGGTATTTGCCTTTTGAGAAAGCTTAAAAATCGGGGGAATAAATATTTTTACCAAGCGCAAGGTTAACATAAAATAAAAACATAACTTATGACCATTGCCCTCTTCCTGGATTTGATTTGCATATGGAGTAAAAAAGTGGTATTACTTATATAAATAAGTGCCGGAGGTGTAAGGTAATGCGGATTTCTCTTGTAATAATTGTGATTATGCTTCTGTCGGTATTACTGCTTGCGGGATGCAATGGCGGGGGCTGATAAGGATAAAACCGGAAGCTGGTCCGGCTTCCATCATAATTGCCTGTACAGGCAAATTATTGAATATCTCAGGCTGGAGAGTGAAAAATATAAATCGCTCTCCTTTTTTCTGCCGCTTATAGGATTTGCAGTTGATCACTGTATTCGGTTAACTGTTCGAGGCTATCGGATCCGACCGCAAAAGTGTCTTCTATCCCGACGGTGCCAACTCCCGGAAAAACAAATTTCGGCTCCAGGGCGAAAACCATCCCTTTTTTGAGCTCATTTTTAATGCTGCGGGCAATAACAGGCAACTCGTCAAGCTCGATTCCCACACCATGGCCAACAAAGCTAACCGGTTCCGGGCAGCCCATAAAATGCTGATCCAGCCCTGCCTGCTTTGCCATCACAATGGCCAAATCATATAGTTCACTGCCGCAGATACCATCTTTGCCCCTTTCAGCCAGGGCATTTTTGATTTCTACTGCCAGGGCGTAAGCCTCCTGCAGCTCAACGGCGGGGCTGCCGAGGCAGAAAATCCTGGTTTGATCGACCATGTATCCACCAAGTACAGTCACGAAGTCGATAAGGATCGGTTCATTTTTTCTGATTAGCCTGGTACCTGCACCCTGCGGGTATGAAGGGTTAAGGCCTGTGCCGCCAGTGGGGCCATCAAAAAAACTGGCCCTTGCCGCATTATCACCGCTCATCACATGCCCGAAGTAAAGCTCCTGGTTGAACCCTCTCATTCTTACAGCGCCCTGATGTCCATGATGGCGGGCATGCATCTCAAGTTCTCCGGCCAGTTCAACCTCGCTCAAGCCGGGCCTGAGGATTTCCCTAGCGTAATTAAAGACCAACGTTCCAATCGCTGCAGACTGCCGCATCAGGTTTATTTCATAAGCGGACTTGATTGAGCGGATACGGCGGATTATCCCTGACAGATCAACAAGCTTATATTTATTGAAAGTTTTTTGATAGCGGAAGTAAAGAACTGCCGGTATTACATCAGCTTCGATCCCGATTGATGAATTTTCCGGAATTTGGCAGGCTACCAGTTCTTTTAACTGTTCGGGGCCGCTGTACGCAATAATCTTGCTCAGGGCACTCTCAGATTTGGCACGGTCCAGTGATTTTTTAACCAGCAGGATCGGTTCGCCTGACGCCGGAATAAAAAGCTGGCCGTTTTGACCGGTGCCGCTGAAGTAAAAAAGGTCTGCCCGTTGAACAATCAGGGCTCCGGCCAGAGATTCCTCCTGAAGCGCTTCCTGCATTTTGCTGATCCTTTGCTGCAATTCTGCGGTTGTTGCATGGTTTATCATCAATGTTCAACTCCCCGCTTGGCGATCAATTCCGGTTGACAATGCAAAGAGCCTTCGCTTCAATCTTACCACATTGTATGCGGTACGCCGGAGGAAGGCTCTTCGCTAAAGCTCAAGCGGAATTAAGTTCTTTCAGCTATGCTAAGCCAATTCAAACAATCCGGCAGCGCCCATGCCGCCGCCGATACACATTGAAACAACACCGTACTTGGATCCGCGGCGTTTCATTTCGTGCAACAGGGTAGCAGTCAGCTTTGCTCCGGTGCAGCCAAGTGGGTGGCCCAAGGCAATAGCCCCACCGTTGACATTGACTTTGGCCGGGTCTATACCCAGCTCGCGTACACAGTAGAGAGCCTGCGAGGCGAAAGCCTCATTTAGCTCAAAAAGGTCAACGTCTTCAATTTTTAACCCGGTTAATTCCATCAATTTCGGGATGGCATAAGCAGGGCCGACCCCCATAATTTCAGGAGGGCAGCCTGCCACGGCAAAACCACGGAAAATAGCCAGCGGTTTTAAGCCGAGCCGGGCAGCCTTTTCAGCAGACATCACCACCGAGGCGGCAGCCCCGTCGCTGGTCTGCGATGTGTTTCCGGCGGTTACACTGCCTTTTACATGAAAAGCCGGTCGCAATTGAGAAAGAGCTTCTACCGTTGTTTCGGGACGGACACCCTCATCGGTATCGAAGATAAATTCTTTTTCGACAACCTTGTTATCCGGACCGACAAAACGGTCAACTACAGTCAGCGGTACAATTTCTTCTTTAAATTTGCCTTCTTTGACAGCTGCTGTTGCTTTCATTTGGCTCTGGTAGCCAAACTGATCCTGGTCTTCACGGGAAATGTTGTAACGCTGGGCAACATTTTCCGCGGTAATACCCATCGGGGTATAAGTTTCAATATGTTTTTCAACCAGTTCCGGGCTGGGGGCAAGCTTGTTGCCGCCCATCGGTACCAAGCTCATACTTTCCACACCGCCGCCGATCATAACATCGGCAAAACCGCACATGATCCTCTCTGAGGCAAGGGCGATGGCTTGCAAGCCGGAAGAGCAAAACCGGTTGACGGTTAAGCCAGGAACGCTGTCCGGCAGTCCGGCCTGCAGCGCTACTATCCGGCCCAGGTTCATGCCCTGCTCGGCCTCCGGAAAAGAGCAGCCTAATATAACGTCATCAATTTCAGCTGGGTCCAGGCCTTTAGCCCGGGAAACAGCTTCTTTTACGGCAACCGATCCCATGTACTCAGGACGGGTTTTATTAAGTTTGCCCCGGGGAGCCCGGCCGATTGCTGTTCGCACACTGGAAACAATAACAGCTTCTTTCATACTGGTTACCTCCTCCTTTAATTCCGTAAAGGCTTGCCGGTTGTGAGAATAGCATTGATGCGCTCGTGGGTTTTCTCTTCATGGCACAGGCGCAGGAAAGCTTCTCTCTCAATATCGAGCAGGTATTGCTCGCTGACAAGCGTATCGGGTTTTAGATTGCCGCCGCAGAGAACAAAAGCAATCTCGCCGGCGATTTTCATATCATGTTCACTGATGTAACCGCCCCAAAGCATATTCTGTAACCCGGCCTTAAAGGCGGCGAGCCCGTATTCACCAATAACCTTGATCGGTTTTTGTTTCGGTGGTTCGTACCCTTCAAGCACCATGGCCAACACCGTCTGTTTGGCGTCATGGAGCAGGTAGTCAAGGTTAACGGTTACATTGTCGGTTTTACGCAGGAAGCCAAGTTCCTGGGCATGCCTGGCGCTTGAGGACACAGTAGCCATGGCTATTGCTTCAAAAGCCTTCTGGACATAAGGCAGCAGATCCACCTTGGTATCGTTGCGCAGGCCCTCGGTGAAACGAATCAGCAGTTCTTTGTTGCCGCCCCATCCGGGGATCAGGCCAACACCCAACTCAACTTGGCCCATAAAGGTATCGGCAGCTGCCTGGATCCGGTCGCAGTGCAGAACGATCTCCATCCCACCGCCGAGAGTCATCTGGAAAGGTGCGCCAACTACCGGAATACGCGAGTACTTCACTTTCATCAGGGCATCCTGTCCCGACTTGACAGCACTGTTGATCATTTCAAATTCGCCGCCCTGTGCGGCCATCATAATCAAAGCCACGTTGGCGCCGACGCAGAAGTTACCGGCCTGGTTTCCGATAACCATCCCGACAAAATTCTTTTCCGCCTCTTCAATGGCCTGATGAATTAATTCGACAAACATCGGGCTGACCGCCTGGCGGGGGCTGTGCATTTCGAGGCAGCAAACCCCGTCGCCCATATCAATCAAGCTGCCGTCATCATTGCCAAGCACCAGCTTGCCTTGTTTTTTCAGGGCCGGCAGGCTGATAATTTCGGCGCTCACTGGGACCGGTTTATAGCCTTTTGAATCGAAATCATAGTAAGAGAGGGTTCCTTTTTCATCTTCCTTATAAAAGCTCTCAAAGCCTTTGGCCAGCATCTCTTCCACGTTGGCCGGGATTTTTAACCCCTCGGCTTTCATTTTATCAACACTCGCTTTGACCCCTAGCGCATCCCAGCTTTCAAATGGCCCGAGTTTCCAGTTAAAGCCCCACCGCATTGCCCGGTCGACATTATAGATATCTTCTGCGATTTCTGGAATCAGGACGGCACTGTAAATCAAGAAGTTTTTGGTAAGCTCCCAGGCAAAGCGGCCGGCTTTTTCATCGGCTTCGATCAACATTTTGAAGCCTTCCGCCAGCTCAGCATTCTTGGTCTTGCCGATAATATCGAAGCGTGCCTTCTCCTGTGGCCGGTATTCCATTGTGTTGTAGTCAAGAGTGAGGATCTGTTTGCCGTTTTGATCTTTAACTTTCTTGTAGAAGCCCTGCTTGGTTTTATCGCCGAGCATTTTATTGTCAAGCATTTTCTGCAGGAATGGGGGTAGGTCAAAAACTTCTTTTTCTGCCGGATCGTTGGACTTGTCATACACGGTCCGGGCAACATGACAGAATGTATCGAGTCCGACCATATCCAGGGTGCGGAAAGAAGCGCTCTTCGGGTGCCCCATTGGCGGGCCGGTGATGATGTCAACTTCTTCAATGGTCATCTTTTCTTTTTCCATCAACTTCATCGTGTAAGCCATGGCGTAAGTGCCGATGCGGTTAGCTATAAAGTTGGGGGTATCCTTGGCAAAAACAATTCCCTTGCCGAGGGTTTTCTCACAGAAGCGGTGCATGAAGGTAAGCACCTCGTCTGTTGTTTCTTTGCAGGGAATTATTTCAAGCAGTTTCATCCAGCGGGGCGGGTTGAAAAAGTGGGTTCCCAGAAAATGCTTGCGAAACTCAGTTGAATTTTCGCTGACCATCTCGTTGATTGACAGACCGGAAGTGTTGGAAGAAACGATGGTCCCGGGAGTCCAGTTAGCTTCTATCTGCTTGAATACTTTTTTCTTAATATCCATATTTTCTACGATAACTTCTATAACCCAATCGACATCTTTGAGCTTTGCCATGTCATCTTCAAAATTGCCGGGAGTGACCAGATCAATGTTCGAGTCGCGGTATAGCGGTTTTTGCTTGTTCTTCAGCAAATCCTGTTTTCCCACATTGGAAAGTCGGTTGCGAACTTCTGGGCTTTCCAGGGTAAAACCTTTCTTCTCTTCTTCCGGAGTCAGTTCACGGGGTACGATATCGAGCAGGTAAGTGGGAATACCCACGTTAGCCAAATGGGCTGCAATTGTTGCCCCCATAACTCCGGCACCGAGTACGGCTGCCTTTCGGATTTCTTTCAAGGCCATCTAAATACCTCCTTGTTTCGTCTAGTTCAATTTCGGTTTCAAGCTTCCAGGTAAGATTGCAAAAAATCAGTGCAGGCCTTCGGAAAGCAGGTTGTAGACCGGTTTGCTTAATGCCGTCAAATCATAAGGTTTGCCGGACATTACCCAGCAGGTAACCACTTCATCGATAGCGCCAAAAACCACCTTACGCACAGTTTTTGGGTCGATGCCCTGCCTGTAAAGGCCCTGCTTTTTCCCTTCCGCAATCACCTCCTCGATTAGTTGAAAGTAAATTTTAAGCGGTTTGGATATCCCCTGGTTAATAGTTTTGTCGATCTGTCTTAACTCAATCTGGGTTACCCTGGCCTGGTCGGGCCGGTTGGCCAGAGTGGTCAGGTGGTAAGAAATGATCCGGTAGAGTTTTTCGCTGGCATCAAGGCAGTGGGTCAGTTCGCTGTTTAAATCCGCTACGAAGCGGTGCATCAGGTCCTGAAAAAGGGATATCAGAATATCTTCCTTGTTGTCGAAGTAGATATAGACAGTACCGTCGGCAACGCCTGCTTCACGGGCAATATCGGCAACGCGGGTCCGGTGGTAGCCGGCCTGGGCAAAAGACCTTACTGCGGCATCTAACAGCACCTGGTATTTTTCGCCTTTCCGCTTCGCCATGACAATCCTTTCGTCAGGCGAATGAATGAACCATCATTCGCTTTTTTGCTATTGTATACTATTTTGAGATAATAATCAAGATTTATCGCAATTAAGCCATTTGCGTTGTAGCAAAAATCCTCTAAAAAACAAGGCACCCTCTAACCCC
>CAYMDO010000020.1:0-35915 GCA_964389365.1 uncultured Syntrophomonadaceae bacterium | reverse complement strand
CACTTAAAAAAGATCGCAAGGGCCCTCTCCCACCGACTTCTACAAGCCAAATGGAAACCCTTCACCTTTTCCTGCTCAGTTTTCAAAGAACGGGTAATCTTACCGTAACCGTTTTTAGTGCAATATTTATACTACCATAAAGAAACTTCACTGTCAACGCAAAGGACGGCAAAATTCAATCGGCGCAAACTTCAGGCCAGCTTTGATATAAAAGCAGGACTAGGTTAAAAATATGCGAAAGGATAGTTAATTAATGAAGTGTTGTTCAATGCAAAATGATCCTAACAGCATTAGTATCGGCGTGGGAAAACCACCATTTGACAGCATAAACACGATCAGCCACACTCCGTTAGACAAGCTGCACATCAGGAGGCCGGTTAGCGCAGCCCAACTCGCCACCTCCCAACTGGCTGATTTTTTGTGCTGTTTCCGCCAATCCTGCCACCAGCACCAGGCTTTACTTTAACAGAACTTGCCGACCGGCCTGACTGCTTGATTTTTACTGCTTGATAGTTTTACCCCTGCGCTAATCCGGCTATTTAAAAAATATTTATTGCCTGAATATTAAAGGAATTTTAGACTGCTTCCTCGAAAAGCTTAGACCATGATTATTCCTTAGGAGGCAATTTAATGACAGGTCCAAATCACGGCGATATGTTCAGTGAAGAGCACCTTAAACCATTTTTGCCAAATCAAGCCTTTATAGAAAAAACGCTGATAAAAGACCGTTCTTTATATAACAAAGCTGAGCAGGACAGGCTTACATACTGGGCCGAAATGGCAGGATCTATTAAATGGATTAAAAAGTGGGATCAAGTGCTCGATGACAGCAATCCCCCCTATTATAAATGGTTTGTGAACGGCAAACTAAACGTTGCGTTTAACTGCCTGGATTTTCAGATTGGAAAAGGCCGGGGTGACAAAAAAGCGCTGATTTTTGTAGGGGAGAACGGGGATAGCATCACTTTAACCTATAATGATCTGTTTCAAGAAGTATCAAAATTCAGCACCGCTCTGACACGACTGGGGGTCGACAAAGGCGATGCGGTAACGATATGGATGCCTATGATTCCCGAAGCAGTTATCGCCATGCTGGCATGTACCCGCATTGGCGCCGTCCATAGTGTTGTTTTCGGGGGATTTAGCCCGGAGGCATTAAAAGACCGGATTCTTGATTCAAAGTCCAAAGTCCTGGTTACAGCTGACGGGGCATTCAGGCGTGGGAAGATCATACCGATGAAGAGCGCAGCTGAGGAAGTATTGCAAAAATGCCCGACAATAAGAAAAGTAGTTGTGGTCGAAAGAACAGGTATCCCTTATGATAAACTGCCCAACCGGGATTACACCTGGAACGAACTGATTTCCTTCACAGAAATCAATTACCAGGCAGCGGCCATGGATGCTGAAGCTCCGCTTTTTATCCTCTACAGCAGCGGCACTACCGGCAAGCCAAAGGGGATCCTGCATACTACCGGAGGTTATATGGTCGGAGTGAATGCTACTTTCCGCTATGTATTTGACCATCAGGAAGCCGACATCTACTGGTGTACAGCTGATGTCGGCTGGGTTACCGGACACAGCTATATAGTTTACGGGCCCCTTTCTAATGGCGCTACAGTTTTTATTTACGAAGGTGTTCCAGACTATCCGTCGAAAGACCGTTTTTGGGAGTTAATCGAAAAGAATAGCATAACTGTTTTTTACACCGCCCCCACGGCAATCCGCTCTTTTATGCGCTGGGGCAACCAGTTTCCTGACGGTCGCAACCTGGAGAGCCTTAGACTGCTGGGTTCAGTCGGCGAGCCAATAAATCCGGAAGTATGGCTATGGTATCACGAGCATATCGGCAGAGGCCGCTGCCCGATTGTTGACACCTGGTGGCAAACTGAGACAGGGATGATCATGATCACCCCGCTGCCAGGAATCACCCCCCTAAAACCGGGTTCGGCCAGTATTCCATTCCCGGGTATCGAGGCAGATGTAGTAGATGATCAGGGCCAGCCTGCGAAATCAGGCCAACGAGGTTTTCTGATCATTAAGTCGCCCTGGCCGGCAATGCTGCGCACCTTGCACGAAGATAACGAGCGTTACGAATATACTTACTGGAAACAATATGAGGGCCTCTATTTTACCGGAGATGGAGCATGGAAAGATGCCGACGGGTATTTTTGGATTATGGGCCGGGTTGATGATGTCCTCAACGTCTCTGGACACCGGATCGGCACCATGGAAGTTGAAAGCGCCCTGGTCAGCCACCAGGCTGTTGCCGAGGCTGCTGTGATCGGGAAAGCCCACGAGATCAAAGGCCATGCAATTACCGCTTTTGTTTCATTACTAGAAGGGATTGAAGGATCTGATCAGCTGGTTCAGGAATTAAAAAACCATGTCGGCAAAATGATCGGAGCAATTGCCAGGCCGGAGGAAATCTTTTTCACCTCTGAACTGCCAAAAACACGCAGCGGCAAAATAATGAGGCGTTTATTGCGGGATATCGCCGAAAACCGTGAACTGGGCGATGTGACTACCTTATTGGATCCTCAGGTTGTATCTTCAATCAAAGACGGGTATAAAGAATAGCATAGAACTATCTATCAGCATTAGATGCAAAATAGCGGCGCCCTGTATGCGCCGCTATTATTTTGACTTATAGCGTATAACCGGGTTTTCCTGATCTAGCATATATCAACACGTGCAAATTTACGTTTGCCGACCTGTACGACAAATTGACAGGGACGGTCAATTTGACATGCTGGATCGCTCACTGTTTCACTGTTGATTTTTACACCATTTTGTTCAATTAAACGCCTGGCTTCACTTTTACTGGAAGCCAATCCGGAATTTAACATTATTTCAACCAGGCCTACCGGGGCCTTAAAGCTATAACCCGCTATCTCCGATGGCAATTCACCTTTTTGAAAGACCTGCTTAAAGCCATCTTCGGCAGCCTTTGCCGCAGTTTCGCCGTGATATAATTTTACTATATCGCGGGCCAACCGCATTTTGGCGTCACGGGGATGAAGCCTACCTGAGTTCAGTTGTTCCAGAAGCACAGCAACCTCGCTACCGGGCAAACCGGTAGCAAGTTTGTAATATTCGGGCATCAGATCATCGGGAATTGACATAGTTTTTCCGTAAATTTCGCCCGGCGGTTCGGTGATGCCTATATAATTACCTAAGCTCTTACTCATTTTCTGAACACCATCGGTTCCGACCAAAATTGGCATTGTAAAAGCCACCTGCGGTTCCTGCCCATATTCACGCTGCAGATGGCGGCCCATCAGTAAATTAAACTTCTGTTCAGTAGCCCCAAACTCGATGTCGGCCCTGATGGCGATAGAATCATACCCCTGCATCAGCGGGTAGAAAAACTCGTGAATGCTGATCGGTATGTTTTCACGGTAGCGCCTGGAAAAATCTTCTCGTTCCATCATCCTGGCCACCGTCAGGGACGATGCCAGCTTGATAATATCGGCAAAGTTTAATTTAGCCAGCCAACTGCTGTTGAAAACCAATTCTGTTTTATCGGCATCAAGGATATTAAAGATCTGTTCCTGGTAAGTGCGGGCGTTTGCCATAACTTCTTCTACTGTAAGCTGTATGCGGGTTTCAGAGCGGCCGGTTGGGTCTCCGACCATGCCGGTAAAATCACCGAGTATAATAATAATATGATGTCCCAGTTCCTGAAATTGACGCAATTTATGCAAAACTACAGCATGGCCGAGATGCAGGTCCGGCGCTGATGGGTCGATCCCCAATTTACAGCGCAGCGGTTTATTATTGGCAACACTGTATTCCAGCTTTTTCAGTAACTCATCTTCAGTAATAATTTCAGCTATATTCTCTGTTAAGATTTTGTACTGCTCTTCCGCGCTGAGTAATGCCATCGGTCATACCTCCAATAAAAAGAGAAGCCCTTATTAACACTTTGCTATTCTATCATATAGTTTCAATCCGGAAAAAAAATTTTCAGGCAACAGATTATTCCCTTTCTACCGCCAAACCACCTGCAGCATCCGTTAAATAGTATACAGGGCTCGGCCAGCCATATCTAGCAAAGGACCGATCAACGCTGCGGCTAATTCGGCCAACTGCTGCCTGGTGGAGTAAAATAATCGCACTCCCGCCAAAACCGGCACCAGTCATTTTGGCACCCAGCACATCCTGATCAGCGACTGCTGTATCAACAATCAAATCGAGTTCTGGGCAACTGACAGCATAAAGATCGCGTAACCCGGCATGAGACCTTTTTAATAAACAGCCAAACGACGCCAGATCATTTTCCCCAAGCGCTGTGGCGGCCGCCAAAACCCTGGCGTTTTCCTCGATAATGTACCTGCTTCTTTGATAAAGCAGTTTCGGCAGATAATTTTTAACCTGCTTTAAATTTTCAAGGCAGATTTCACGCAAAGAAATATATTTTTGACCCAGAAAAACACCGATCCGCTTTACTGCCTCCTCACACTCCTCACGGCGCCGGTTATATGCCGATGCGTCCAAAGTACGTTTTACCCTGCTGTCGACAATCAGCAATCGGTAGTGGCCCAGTTCGAAAGGAACGTAGCTGTAATCCAGACTCTGGCAGTCAAGCAACAGGGATTGCCCGGCACGGCCAAGAGCTATGGCGTACTGATCCATGATTCCGCAACGTACTCCAACATATTCATTTTCCGCCTGCTGGCAGATCGAGGCTAGGGATTGAGGATCAATCCCTAGGTTATATGCTTCATTCAAAGCACCAGCGACAGCTAACTCCAAGGCAGCTGAAGAACTAAGCCCCGCCCCTACGGGGATTTTGCTGTGGATATCCAGCTCCGCCCCGCCATGCCTGAAACCGTTTTTTTCCAGTGCCCAGCATACCGCTTTAACATAATCGATCCAGCCTGGCCGGCCCTGCACCGGCAGCAGGTTATCCAAGCTGAACGACTGCTGGCCTTCATAACCGGAAGCTGTTGCGATTATAGCACGCTCCGATCGCAGGGCAAGGTTTACTGTAAGCTGTAACTCTATAGCCACCGGTAGTACCCAGCCCCGGTTATAATCGGTATGCTCACCTATCAGGTTAACCCTGCCGGGAGCAACAGATTTTATTTTCATTTTATTATTCCTTTCAGGTTACCTTCATATGGAAGCAAATCACTTTGATATTCTGAACCGTTTAATTACTTTCCTGCAACCC
The DNA here is from genome assembly GCA_964389365.1 of uncultured Syntrophomonadaceae bacterium. Taxonomy (GTDB): domain Bacteria; phylum Bacillota; class Dethiobacteria; order DTU022; family DTU022; genus UBA993. The sequence continues at coordinate 30,739 of CAYMDO010000020.1, read as the reverse complement.
AAAGGTTATGCTAAAATTGCAAACAGTGATAAATGGCAATCTATTTAAATGATATCAGGGGAACTATTATGCTCATAAAAACTGATTACGGTGAAGTTACAGAATATAGGGTATCACGTACTGTTTTCAAACGTCCCCTTTATGTGGCTCATTTATTTTTACTGGACGGGCTTTTAATCGATACCGGGCCTGCGCATACAGCGAGGGAAATAAGGCAGGCCTTCAGCAATTTGCCGGTCAGACAGGTTGCAATCACCCACTATCATGAAGATCATACCGGAAACAGCCTTTTTTTTGAGAAAGAGTTAAAAGTTCCGGTTTATGCTCATCCCGATACATTAAAAATCATGAGGAACCCTCCAAAAATTCAGATCTACCGTCAAGTTATTTGGGGAGCACAACCTCCGGCTGACGGCTTTCCTGTTGGCCCAAAGCTAATAACAGATAAATTTGAGCTGCATGTTATTCAGACACCCGGGCATTCGATCGACCATGTTAGCTATTATGAGCCGGTAAACCGGTGGCTCTTCTGCGGTGATCTTTTCCTCGGCGAAAAACTTACCGGTTTCATGGTCGGAGAAAATATAGCCGACCATTTTCAGAGCCTGGCGAAAGTGATAGCCCTTAAGCCTGAAGTGTTGTTTTGCGGCCTGAAAGGCCGAATCCAGGGTGCTACCGCGCGCTTGGTCAACAAATACAAGCAGTGGTGGAATATCGGCCTGCAAGTGAAAGGGTTTTATGAAGCAGGGCTTTCACGGAAAAAAATTATCAGGAAAGTTTTTGGCAGTGAATTTTTCTTTCACTATATTTCTCAATCAAACTGGGGCAGATGCCACATGGTTGATACTATAATTGATAACATATCATTTTTTCATGATCAAGCAAAAACCCCCGTCACCTGACAGAGGTTTTATAGCTTAGGGACCGAGCAAACTAATAAGCCGAGTTCTGTTCTGCCGGTTCCGGCCAGACCGGAAACCTGCGGCGGCAACCATCTCTCTAGGGCACCAGTTGCCTGGTACCTCCAGCGACCTTACCCGAGGAGTCGGCGGGCTACCTCATCCCCCTCCTATTTGGTCTTGCTCCGGGTGGGGTTTACCTAGCAAACCGGTCTCCCGGTTCCTGGTGCGCTCTTACCGCACCGTTGCACCCTTACCCGGCATTTTTGCCGGGCGGTATTTTTTCTGTGGCACTGGCCTTAAGGTCACCCTCACTGGGCGTTACCCAGCACCCTGCCCTGCGGAGCTCGGACTTTCCTCGAAAAGCACCTTACGGTAATCTTCCCGCGGCTGCCTTGTTTACTCGGCCCCAAACTAATCCCGTTTTAAGTATAGCACCGCGCCTTCACATAGTCAAAAACCCGCTCATACCGTTTATTGACCCTTGGGCTCCAATGATTCCAAAAAACCAAGAGCCTGATCCAGGCTATTGACCGGCACAACAATTATATGGTTGGCTGCTTTTCGGGCTTCTTCATAATTAGCATCCGGTACCAGAAATATTTCAGCGCCGATCTTTTCTGCGGCAATAACTTTTTGGGTTACCCCGCCAATCCGGCCGATATTTTTTGTAAAATCGATCGTCCCGGTACCGGCAATTTTTCGGCCTGCTGTAATATCTTCTTCCATGAGCTGATTGATGATTTCCAGGGCAAACATCATCCCTGCTGACGGGCCTCCGATCCGCCCGGTATCCACAACAATATGATGCGGAATTTCTACTTCCCAGGGCAGTGTTTTGATATATATGCCAAGATATGGCAAACCTTCTTCTTCCGGGTGTTCCCCCGTCACAAGTTCTAATTCCATCAACGACCCTTTTCGTATCAGGGCTATCCTGACGCTTTCACCCACCCGCCTATCCTGTACTAAGAGCGATACTTCAGAAGCCAGGAAAACCTGTTTTCCGTCTACTGAAATAAGTTTATCGCCTAACATAAGATCTGGCTTTGACGGAGCGTTGTCCAGAAAACCTACAACTTCCACCCCTTCGCTGATAATCTCAATATCGTAACCCAGATACCTGAGGGCAACGACTTGTGCAATTAACCTGCTTTCATTCATGTTTTCAGCCTGTAACAGCCTGTATTCGTGTTCACTCATGCCAACAGGAATAACTGCACTGGTCGGGACAATATCGGTATAAGGGTCAAAAAAAGCGTAAAATAAGGTAAAAGGTGTAGCCCGCTGCTGGGATACTGTAACGAGATAGATAGCGCCGCGATCATCCTGGTCTTTGCCTTCCACAGTTATAAGATCTGCCAGCTCAAGGGCCCGGCTCGGTTTGACTATGTTATAATCGAGCTTGATAAAAAAACCACCGAGAATAATGACAAGAAAAACCAGCAAATATTTATAATTCAATATAACAGCAAACTGGTTTTCGGGTTTGAGCCTGAATTGCGGACCCATATTGTAAACGAACCTTCCTTTGCAGCAGCCTTCTAAGCCTAATTAAAAAGAAATACCAAATATCATCCATAGTCCGAGCATTACAACTAAAATTCCACCAAACCTTAATACATTCAAATAGAGCTTTGTCGGTGGAACCCCCGGGATCTTCCGGCCAACCCTTAAGTGCCAGAAGATATGAGGGCGAATCAGCGAAATAATTCCGACTGCCAGAATAAATATGCCAAAAAGACGCAAACCGGAAAGGTCGGGTGATACAACCCCGGTAGTTAAAAAATTTACAGAATAAAGCAAGAGATGCAAAACGTGCATTTTAACCCCCCTTTCTGGATAAACCGGTTCAGGTACCAATTAACTATTTTGCTATTATTTTTGCTTAAATGCAGCGATAACAACATCGTGCACTGAGTTAGGCACCAGGCTGCTGATGTCTCCGCCAAAAGCAGCTATCTCCTTGACAATGCTGGAACTTAAATAGGAATATTTACTGTTTGTCATCATAAATAATGTTTCTATGGCAGGATTCAACTTCTGGTTGACCAGGGCCATTTGAAACTCGAATTCAAAGTCTGATATTGCCCTTAAACCTTTAACAACGATATTGGTATCCTTCTTAACCGCAAAATCAATTAACAGCCCTTCAAAATATTCAACTTCTACATTCGGGTAAGGCTCAGTTACCAACTTCAGCATTTCAATCCTTTTTTCGATCGCAAAAGTTGCTACTTTACGTGGATTATCCAAGACCGCCACTGTAAGATGCTTCATGATTTTGCTGGTTCTGCCAATAATATCGAGATGCCCCTTGGTGACAGGATCAAAACTACCCGGATAAATTGCCCTGGTCAAATCAGAACCCCCTCCGTACCTAGTTAATTAGAACATACTTTAGGTTCGCTATTTTTCGCTTCAACCCTGCCTGCCAGATATCTTAATGCTGTTGTTTTTCTAAAAAATACTTGTTTGTATTGATAATGTGTGCTACAATTCTCCGCGTGATACTAAAGGTGCCGGGAGGTTTGAAAATGGCGAAAGTATGTGTGGTTTGTAATAAGGGTAAGGTTAAAGGGCATTTAGTCAGTCATTCGAATATAAAAACTTTGCGAAAATGGCGTCCCAATATCCAGCGCATCAAGATCATGTTTAATGGCTATCCACAACGGGTAAATGTCTGCACTCGCTGTATCAAGGCGGGTAAAACCAAACGGGCAACCTGATACAGATTGCCACAGATAAAAAATTACAGGGAGCAGGCCTACCGCCTGCTCCCCTTTTTTACTTAAGTCATTATGATAATCCTGCAACAATTAACGGTCGAGAAAATATTTTTTACCGGCATAGACAGCGTCGGCTATATCACGTTTCGGTCCATAAGTGTTCATCGGTTCAAAATTGCAGCACAGGCGGATACCTGAATAAGCTTTACTTGCTGCTTCGCCTTCCAGGGTAGCTGCGATTATTTCTTTGCCCCATGCTTCAAGCCTAGGTATCATCTCGTTTATGTAGCACTGGGTCATCTTGAGAGCCATCTTGGAACCCTCACTCTCACCGTTAGCCGTCATTTTTTTAAACCGAAGGAGACCGCTTTCTGCCGCAAAGATGTCCATAGCCATATCAGCCAGGCGGCAAAGGATTTCCTGCTCATTTTTAATGTCAGCGCCAAATTTCTGAGCGGCATTGCCGGCAACCAGGGTAAAGAGTGTTTTAAGGTTATTTAAATAGAACTCTTCACGGGCCGGGCTTTCGGCAGGCGCTTCTGCTTCCTTCAGTGGCTTAAGGGCAGCGCCGAGGTTCATTACCGCCTCCATGAAGGGAATCTCCTGTTTCATGGCTTTACCGAGCAAAGTACCGGGAATGATCATCCGGTTTACTTCATTGGTCCCTTCAAAAATTCGGTTAATCCTGCTGTCCCGATAAGAACGCTCAGCCGGGTACTCTTCGCCGTAACCATACCCGCCGAAAATCTGGACACCTTCGTCAGCGATATAGTCCATCGCCTCCGAACACCAGACCTTGGAAATTGAACACTCAATCGCATACTCCTGGATCGCCTGAACAATATCAGATGCAGCTGCGCCGCTGGCTTTGACTTCTGCCAATTTTTCTTCGATCATACCAGCCACTCGGTATACCAGGCTCTCCATTAAGTAGGTAAGAATGGTCATGTTGGCGATCTTGTTTTTTATAATATTAAACTGGGCAATCGGCTGTTTGAACTGGATACGCTGCAGAGCATACTCGGAAGAAAATTCGATCACCCTTTTGCTGCCACCGACGCACCCTGCACCAAGCTTGAAACGCCCGATATTTAAAATATTGAAAGCAACCTGGTGCCCTTTGCCTTCCAACCAGAGCATGTTCTCAACCGGAACTTTTGCATTGTCAAAAATAACGCTACAGGTTGAAGAGCCTTTAATACCCATCTTTTTTTCTTCGGGATCGATAGAAACACCTTCAGTATCAGCATCCACAATAAATGCTGTAAACCTTTCACCATCAATTTTGGCATAAGTGACTATAACATCAGCCCAGGTTGCATTTGTAATATACTGCTTTGCCCCGTTCAAAATATAATGCTTGCCGTCCTGGGACAGCACTGCTTTGGTTTTACAGTTGAGGGCATCTGAACCGGCTTCGGGTTCAGTCAGAGCGTAGGCAGCAATTTTTTCACCGCTGGCCAAACCGGGTAAATACTTTTTCTTTTGCTCTTCGTTGCCGAAATAGACGATTGGCAAAGTACCGATACCAGTGTGGGCTCCGAATGATGTGGCAAAAGAACCGCCACATATTGAGGCGTTTTCGGTAATGATCATCGTGGTAATCTTGTCAGCTTCTTCTCCGCCGTACTCTTCCGGGATATCACTGCCAATCATTCCCAGCTCTCCAGCTTGCCGAATCAGATCAAGGGTTACCCCTTCGGTTTTTACTTCGATTTCATCAATCTTAGGTTCTACCTTATTCTTCATAAAATCATAACTGGTTTTTTTGATCATCAAATGAAAATCATCGAAATCCTCGGGAGTAAAAACTGTGTTTTCATCAACCGGTCCAAGCAGAAAAGCGCCACCTTTAATTAATTCACTCATACATTTGTCACCCCTTATTTAAATAGTCAGGCAAAAGATACTTTTACCGGTTAATATTTTCTCTGGTAAAATATCTTTCCCTGCTTTGTGAATTTATTAACTTAAAACAATTATCCGTAAATGACATTTAATAAACTGAATAATTTTATATTCCGTTCAACAGTTTCCGGCATCAGTGTTATTTAATCTGCTTGCCTGGTGTTAAAAATTATGCTAATATTTCTCTACCGGGCCGAAGTGGCGGAATTGGCAGACGCACACGACTCAAAATCGTGCGCCCTCCGGGCATGTGGGTTCAACTCCCACCTTCGGCACCAGAAAAGGGCACCGTTGTTTGAGCGGCGCTCTTTTTTTTAAATCTCATGCAGATTCTTGCAGCAAATACCTTGCTGGGATAAGATAATATAGCATAATCCATCTAAGAACCAGGGAAGGGGCGAAAGAGTAGAATTTGTCCTGGTATTTCTCACTCGCAGCTTCAATTTTATTCATTATCATCGGTGTCTATAAAAAATTAAACATCGGCTTTGTTATGCTGATCGGTGCCATAGCACTCGGCTTATTTAGCGGTTTGCCCATTTCAGGGTTGATCAAAGTTGTCATTAATGGACTTTTTAACGACATTACAATAATGCTTATTTTCAGCATCATCCTTCTTGGCGTTCTAGGCAATATCCTTAAGGAAACAAATGCGTTGGAAGAAGCTGTCACGAATTTGCAGAACCTGGTTGCGGATATCCGGATTGTCTCAGTCGCCATACCGGCACTAATTGGCATGCTGACTGTGCCCGGCGGAGCAATTCTATCTGCTCCCCTATGCGCTGAAGCGGGCAGCAAGCTTAAACTGCCTCCTCACCGGCAAGCAGCAGTAAATATCTGGTTCAGGCATGTTCTCTACTTTATGCTCCCGATTTTTCCAAGCCTTATACTCGCTTCGCAACTTTCCGGCGTTCCGATAAGCCGTATATTCCTCATTAACCTGCCGTTAACCGCGGCCGGCATGATTTGCGGTTTTTTCATTCTCTTTTACGGTTTTAAAACTTCAAAACAGGGCTTTACTTTTTCATGGTTGTGGCTGTGGAAACTGGCCAGAAGTATCCTGCCACTAATTTTTATTATCTTATTGGTTGTAGTTTTTGAGCTGTACTTTCCTCTGGCCATTGCTGCCGGGGTTATCCTGGCCATATTGAATTACCTGCCGGCAGAAAATATTACCGCAGTAGTTGTACACCGCATAAAGACGCTGATCGTGCCAGGCATTAAACTGCCGGTTGCCCTGGTAATTGCCGGGATCATGGTCTACAAGGAGATGCTTGAAGAATCAGCGGTTTTAGTCGATATGACAAGCCTGGTTTTGGAGCTTGGCATTCCAGTTCTTATTTTAGTCATTTTTATACCATTTCTGGTGGGCATGCTCACCGGCGACAATTCAGCCAGTGTTGCAATTATCTTCCCGGTGTTCATCCCGCTAATACCAAAAGATTGTTCGTTGGCATACAGCGCTTATGCCGCATACCTCTACACCAGTTCAACTGCCGGCCATATTATTTCTCCCGCCCATCCCTGCTTTGCGCTGACGAAAGTATATTTTAACGAAGAGATTCGGGGTATTATACTGCCGCTTTTACCGCTGCTCCTGATCGTGATGCTAACAGGTTTGGGCATCACAATTTTATTAAGCAGCCTTTAGGCTCGTAATTTCATAAGCGGAGAAACGCAGGCTGACACAGAGCTTCTCCGCTTAACCACCCAATAGGCTATGTCAGCCTTCGATAACCTGCAACTCCTGATCCAGGTACTGCTTGCGGCATAAAGTACGCTGCAGTTTTCCCGAACTTGTTTTTGGTAGTGTCCCCGGCTTCACCAGAACTATTTCACGGGGCGGAAAACCAACAACGCCGACAACCTGCTGGCGGACAGCTTTTCGTACTTCTTCCAAGTTGTCTGTGCGAACTTCAGCCACAACTACAATTGTTTCCTTCCGCTTATCACCTTCAACTCCAAAAGCAATTACATTACCAGCCCTTACTCCTTCAACTGTACCGGTCGAACGTTCGATATCCTCAGGAAAAATATTACGGCCGGCGATAATGATCACATCCTTGATTCGGCCGCAGAGGATTAGCTCGGGATCTCCTCCGGTAGGCCCTTCAACAAAATATGCCAAATCACCGGTTCTCAACCAGCCATCATGAAAGAGGTTATCATTTAAATCCGGACGTTTATAGTAGCCGGCCATTACAGACGTTCCCCTAATCTCAAGTTCACCGACCTCACGAAGACCACGAACCTGACCGCTTGATGGATCCGAAATCCGCATTTCGAGGCCCGGAATTGGTGTTCCCAGCAGCGGAAAACTCCGTGAACCAAAGCTTCCCGGAGTTACCGGTTTTGCCTCTCGTTCCTCTTCCAGAATATTGCGATCTACCGTATCGGTGTACATGCCCCGAAAAGGCGGTGGAAAAGTGCCTCCCAGTGAAAGCTCCGCCATCCCAAAAGCACAAAAGACTGCTTCAGCTCTAAACCCATGGGCTTTGGATGTTTCAATTAAAGTTTCAACTACAGCTGGATCGATCGGCTCGGCACCATTTAAGGCAAGTCTTACCCGGGATAAATCAAGCTTTTCTTCCTTGTCGGTCATACGCTTTAAAGCCCTGGCAGCCAACACCCATGAAAAGTTGGGCCCTGATGTAACAGTGCCTTTATAATCATGCATCCAGCGCAACCAGTCAGCAGGGCGCCCCAGGAAATCCTGTGGCGCCGCGAGCACCAGAGAACACCCGATGACCATCGGAACAATCAGGAGGCCGACCAAACCCATATCATGGTAAAGCGGAAGCCAGGAAACAAAGATATCTTCAGGAACAATCTGAGCAGCATCGATCATCCCGAATACATTAGCCTCCAGGATTCGGTTGGAGAGCATAACCCCTTTTGGGCTGGAAGTTGATCCTGAAGTGAACTGTAATACCGCCAACCTTTCCGGATCGTAACTGATCTCGCAATAATCGCCTGCAGGCGGCTTTTCTGCTGCAGGTTCCAGTTCAGCCAACAACATCACGGGTGGATCGCCGGGTTTAGTCTCATGATAAGCTGCCAGGTCTGGATCTAGAAGTAATAAATCAATATCACCGTGTTTCATCAGGTTTCGGGTCTGATTCGCAAACTCTTCCACAGAATTGAAGCGCATTGGAATCGGCAGCATGCTGACACTGGCGCCACACAAAAGTACCGCCTGGATAGCTGTAACCAGATTATGGGTGGTAGGACCAAGCAGGGCTATATGCTTGCCGGGCTCAATACCCCTCTGCTGTAAAATAGCAGCCATTCCTTTTGCATTATGGTACAGCTCCCCCCAGGTCATAGTCAGTGAATTGCTTTTACAGTTACCGGCAGCAGAACCAACAAAAGTGATTGTATTATTACCGGCAGCAATCTTTTTAAACCTCTCGATCAGGGGCTCAATTTGCAGATGATCGGCAGATGTTTTTATGATCAGCGGTTCACGTTGTTGAGAGTTTCCATTAGTCATAGTTGTACTCCTTTAATAATATATATTTATGATTTCAGATATTTTATAGGTTTTTTTGGTAGATTCGATAGGTTTTGTATAGTTTGCCACCCGCCTTTTTAGCATCAATATTCATGCGTGTATTAAATTCATGAATCGTTGAACCTTCCCCGAATGTATACCCGAGCCGCCTGGCATTCAGCATTGTATAATAATACAGGGCGGCAGAAACCCCCCTGCGGCGACCTTGGGGCGTGACAAAAAGAGCAAACATCCGAATACCGGTTATTTTGCGTTTATACCATAAATATTTAAATATTCCGGTTGGGAAAAGCCTACCGTTTAGGTGTTTTAATACCTGGTTGTAGTCAGGCAAAGCAACGGCAAACCCAAGACAGCTTCCTTCATTATTCTCAATGAAAAGAACAAGATCAGGCACAGCCAACAGCCGCAGTTTTTCTATTTCGGCGATCAGTTCTTCGTCACTGGGAGGAATCATATCAGGCCAATCGGGCATTGAGTCATCAATTACTTTTTTAATAACAGCCCTTTCCTGATCAAGCTTTTTCAGATCGATTTTACGCACAGAAAAACCGCACCTCCGCTGAGCAAGGGCAACACCCCTGGTCAGACGTTCTGATGGGCCGTCGCAAATATTGTAGTAATAGGCAAAACGGTCAAACTGTTTTTCAAATCCATACTCCTCCATAAAAATACTATAATAACTTGGATTATATGAATTCAACAGAACAGGCGGACTGTCGAAGCCATCAATCAGCAACCCCCTGTAATCATCTCCGTTGCTCGGCGATTGCGGGCCGGTTACCAATGTGGCTCCCTGCTTTTTTAACCATTCTGTAGCACTATCAAAAAGAGCAGCAGCAACCCGAAAATCATTTATAGATTCGAATAACGTGATGTAACCCATTTTCTTGCCTTTGGCATCATTCAGACGTAAATCCATTCCGGCCCCGATTCGTCCGGCGGGATGTTGATTTTGATAAGCCAGAAAAAATTTTGATGGCCCCAGATTCAGGAGAGCGTTTTTCTTCGGGTTTAGGGTGGCATACATGTCGCTCAGCAAGGGAGGAATCCAGTTAGGATTATCTTTATATATGCTCCAGGGTAACTCGACAAATAACCTCCTATCTTTTATGGTCTGCAGGTCCTTTACTTCCAAGCCAGTTATCAATACCTCACCCCCCAAGCAGGAATTACTAAAATAATAACATTTTCCGAGCCTAGAAAAATTACTATTAAAAGACCGCAAAGAAAAAAAGCGGTTCCGGGCGCTTCAGCCGTGAACCGCTGACTGTTGATCAATTATCCGAATGTTTAGTACGGCTTTGCCTTTTTGGTCAGATAGTCCAGCAGGAATGGATTTAGGACCTTGATGTAAGTACCTTTCATACCCAATGATCTGGATTCAATTACCCCGGCGCTCTCAAATTTACGCAAAGCGTTGACAATAACAGACCTGGTAATGCCAAGTTGGTCGGCAATTTTACTGGCTACGAGTAATCCTTCGTTTCCGCCCAGTTCTTCGAAGATATGTTCAACCGCTTCAAGCTCCGAGTAGGAAAGCGTTGCAACAGCCAATTGCACTACAGCCTTGTTGCGTGCATCCTCTTCAACCTGCTCTGCTTTGGAGCGAAGGATTTCCATGCCGACTACTGTTGCCCCAGTTTCAGCAAGGATTAAATCTTCTGCATCAAATAGTTCATTAAAGCGAGCCAACAATAAAGTACCTATTCTTTCACCACCACCAAGTATTGGAACTATAGTGGTGATTTTATTGGCAAAAAGACATCTTTCCTGATCAAGGAATACACAGTCGTTTGTTTTCTGGCGCAGATTAACTCTTGATTCATCTTCGCGCAGTAAAAACTCATTATAATTTTCCGGGAAAAAACCATCTTCCAGCACATTGTTGACCATTAACTCACATTCAAACTCATCGACCAATGACCATCCCAGAATTACGCTTTCTTTATCGGCAATATAAACGTTGGCATGAATGACGTTTTTAAGGACCTCGGAAACCTCCTTAAAATTAACATGATCGCCACCAGTTTTCTGTAATATCTTGTTTATTCGACGGGTCTTCTCAAGCAGGGGAGAAGAAATCACGTCTTTCACCAACCTTTCTTTAGTTCAGAGTTTATAAAATATATTTGCTTAGATCTTTATTTTTAACCACTTTTTGCAGCCTGGTTTGAACATAGTCCCGATCTATGGTTACATTTTCAACCTCTTTGTCGCCCGGTAAATTAAACGATATCTCTTCAACAACTTTTTCTAAAATGGTATGCAGCCTTCTTGCTCCTATATTTTCCATCTCCTGGTTAAGGTAGCAGGCTGTTTGGGCGATTTCTGAAATTGAATCTTCAGTAAAAGTCAACTTCACCCCTTCCGTTTCCAACAGCGCCTTGTACTGCTTGACTAAAGCATTTTTTGGTTCTGTGAGAATTCTGATAAAATCTTCTTCGGTCAAGCTGTCCAACTCGACCCTAATGGGGAACCTTCCCTGCAATTCCGGGATTAAATCCGAAGGCTTTGCAGCATGAAAAGCTCCAGCTGCAATAAAAAGAATATGATCAGTCTTAACCGGACCATATTTGGTAACGACCGTGGAACCCTCCACGATCGGCAGAATATCCCGCTGAACCCCTTCTCTAGAAATATCAGGACCAGATCCATGATAATCTTTACCGGCAATTTTGTCAATTTCGTCTAGAAATATTATTCCTAACTGCTCCGCTCTTGCCAAAGCTTCACTAGTTACGGCATCCATGTCAATTAGTCGTTGAGCTTCCTCCTGCTCAAAAATCTTCCGGGCCTCTGAAACTGGCATTTTTCGCTTTTTCTTCTTCGGCGGCACCAGGTTGCCAAGCATGTCCTGCAGGTTGATACCCATTTCTTCCATTCCCTGGCCAGTAAATATTTCCATCATTTGCGGACGCCGTTCTTCAACCTCAATTTCTACCATTTGATTTTCCATTTTACCCTGCAAAAATAGGGACCTGGTTTTTTCCTGTTCTTCCCTGGCCAGCTGCTGCCGTTCTGCAAAGGCCGGATCTTCAGAATTTTCTTCTGGTGCCAGTGTTCCGGAAAAAAGAAACCCTAATGGGTTTACTCCTTTTTTCCTTCGCTGGGGGAGAGGTGAAATAACATCGATTAAACGATCTTCAGCATTAGCGGCGGCTTTCTCCCGAACCTCAGCCATTCTCTCGTTTTGAACAATTCGAATTGAAGTCTCAACCAGGTCGCGTACCATCGACTCTACATCCCTACCGACATAGCCGACTTCGGTAAACTTAGTCGCTTCAACCTTGACAAAAGGGGCATTTACCAAACGGGCCATACGGCGGGCAATTTCAGTTTTGCCTACCCCGGTAGCCCCGATCATTATGATATTTTTGGGAATAATTTCTTCCTGCAGTTCTTCCGGCAAATGCTTGCGCCGATAGCGGTTACGCAGGGCGATCGCTACGCAGCGTTTTGCCTCCAACTGCCCGACGATATACCGGTCCAGTTCTGTTACAATTTGCTGAGGTGTCAGTTCTTCCAATAACATAGCTGTGTAATCAACCCTTCTACAATTCTTCTATTATTATATGATCATTAGTATAAACACAGATTTCTGAAGCTATTACCATCGCATCGCCGGCTATTTTTCCTGGTGAATAATCGGTATTGCGTAATAGGGCTCGAGCGGCAGCTAAAGCATATGGTGCCCCCGAACCGACAGCTGCCAAGCCATCATCAGGCTCTATGACCTCCCCCGTTCCTGATACAATCAGTAAGGCTTCAGAATTTGCTGCAACCAGCATCGCTTCCAAACGCCGTAAAACACGATCAGTGCGCCACTCCTTAGCCAGCTCTACTGCAGCCCGCACCAGGTTGCCCCGATAGCTTTCGAGTTTTGCTTCAAACTTTTCACAAAGTGTAAGTGAATCGGCTGCCGAACCGGCAAAGCCGGTAATAACTTGATCATTATATAGGCGCCTGACCTTTTTAGCACAATGCTTAATAATTGTGCTGTTTCCGAAGGTTACCTGACCGTCTCCTGCTACAGCCACCCGCTCACCCTTTTTTACAGCCAATATTGTCGTCGCCTGGATCACTTGCAGACCACCCTTGGTTTTTATTTTCGGGGAAATGAAGCATGGTAAACCTCGCGCAACATCTCTTTGGTTACATGCGTATAAATTTGAGTAGTGGAGATACTGGCATGGCCCAGCAGTTCCTGAACCACCCTTAAATCAGCGCCTCTTTCCAGCAAATGTGTAGCAAAGGAGTGGCGCAACGAGTGTGGAGCAATATCCTCTTTATGCGATACCTGCCTGATATATTTCTGAAAAAGATAACGCACGCCACGATCGCTTAATGGCTCCCCGTGATTATTCAAGAAAATTTCTTTTACTGATTCCTGCTTGTTACTTTTCGCTGCAAGCGAAGGCCTGATTACTTCTATATACTCAGCCAACAGTGCAGCAGCCACCCTGCCGACAGGAACAATTCTTTCCTTGCGTCCCTTGCCCATCACTTTAATCAATCTTTCTTCCAGCTGTAAAGATGATGCCGTCAGGGAAATCAGCTCACTGACCCTTAATCCCGAAGAGTAAAGCAGTTCCAGGATGGTTCGATCACGAAAGCCAATAAGCGTACCGCTATTCGGGGCAGCAAGCAAAAGCTCAACTTCATGATAATATAAAAACCGGGGCAGCGCTTTTCCCAGTTTTGGCCGGGATACTGCTGACCATTTGCCGCCCTTGATTAACTTTTCCCGCTGCAAATAAAACAAAAAAGAACGCGTCGCCGAAAGCTTACGCGCAACTGAACGCCTTGTATAATTGCCTTCCTTTAACAGGGCTAAATATTCCCGGAGCGATAAATGATCGAGATCTACATTAACCCCCTGATCACCTTCTGTCAAATCCAAATATTGCAGTAAATCGTTCCGGTAAGCTTGTAAGGTCAGCGGTGAAGCATTTCTTTCCAGATACAGGTGGCTTAAAAAACTCTCCAGCCATACATAACGATCCTCGCTACCCACAAAGCAACACCCTAAATATCCTAACATAAGCAGAAAAAGCTTGCAAGCAAATGGCACGGTTTTTAAAAAATTCACTTAATTGGTAAAGACCCTTACACTTACCTGCCGGCAGAGCTTTTTTTCGAAAACAATGCCTTTTCATAACCACACTCTTTATTGCTACAGCGGGCATGTTGGTTCCGGGATTTCCAGCATTCAGTCATCAGCGAACCGCATTTGGGACAAGGACCCGGAATAGGTTTGTTCCAAAGTGAATAACTGCAGTCAGGATAGTTGCTGCAGCCGAAAAAAATACGCCCCTTTTTACTGCGCCGCTCAACAATCATGCCTCCGTCGACAGGACATTTTACCCCGGTATCCTTAACAATTTTTTTCGTGAATTTACAATCCGGGTACGAGGGGCAGGCTAAAAACCGGCCAAACCTTCCGTGCTTATATTGCAAATTTTTACCGCAATGCGGGCATTGTTCATCGCTTAATTCGGGCGCCATCTCAACTTTTTCTATTTTTTCTTCTGCATGTAACAATCGATCCTTAAAATAACCGTTATAAAAATTTGTGATTACTTCCAGCCACTTCAGCTTTCCTTCTTCAATATCGTCAAGTTGTTGTTCCAGGCGTGCAGTAAAATCGATATCTATCACTTCTGGAAAATATTTTAGCATGAGGTCAACAATAATAAAACCGAGTTCTGTAGGGATAAAAGCTTTATTCTCCTTAATCACATAACCTCTGCCCTGGATCGTTTCGATGATTGGGCTGTAGGTACTGGGGCGGCCAATCCCTTTTTCTTCTAACGTTTTAATTAGTGAAGCCTCATTATAGCGCGGCGGAGGTTGGGTAAAATGCTGTTCCGGTAGAAGCTCCACCAGTTTTAACTGCTGCCCTTCCTTTAAAGGCGGTAGGATTGTCTCACCATTTTCTTCATCCACTTTTGCCAGGATTAAAAAACCCGGAAATAGGAGGCTGGAACCGGTTGCCTTAAATTGGTAATCACCGGCATCGATATTTACCTTGGTCTGATCATAGACAGCAGGGTTCATCTGGCTGGCAACAAACCGTTCCCAGATCAGACGGTAGAGTCGGTTTTGATCCCCGGAAAGATATTGCTTAATCTGTTCGGGTTCAAGGTTTACCGCTGTTGGCCGGATTGCTTCGTGCGCTTCCTGAGCCCCTTTTCGCGATATGTAATGTGGAGGTTTATCCGGCATATACTCTATCCCGAATTTAACTTTGATCAGGCTGCGTGCCTCTTCCTGCGCCTGGGCAGAAACCCTGGTCGCATCAGTCCGGATATATGTTATCAGGCCTGATGTTTCTTTTTCTCCCACATTAATTCCCTCGTAAAGCTGCTGGGCTATACTCATCGTTTTACGACTGGTAAAACCCAGCCGATTAGAGGCTTCCTGTTGGAGACTGCTGGTCGTAAAAGGTGCAGCAGGCCTCCTCTTGCGATTGCTGCGGGTGACCTGGCTGACCGTAAAAAGTTCACCTTTAACTGCTTCAATTACTACTTCCGCATCTGCCTTATGCAGCAGCTCGATTTTTTTCTTTTTATAACGAGCAAGGGCAGCCTTAAAACATATTTTTGCATCAGGTTCTTCTAGAATTGCATCAATAGTCCAATACTCATCTGCTTTAAAATTATTTATTTCTTCTTCACGGGCACAGATCAGACGGACGGCAACCGACTGGACCCTGCCTGCGCTTAAACCACTGCGCACCTTGCTCCAGAGGAGCGGGGATATTTTGTAACCGACCAGCCGATCGAGAATCCGACGGGCCTGCTGGGCATCAGACATATCCTGATCGATTAACCTAGGTGAAGCAAAAGCTTCTTTCACTGCCGCTTTTGTTATTTCATGGAATTCTACCCTGCAGGGTTTTCCCGGATCTAGCTTTAAAGCCTCTCCAATATGACGGCAGATCGCTTCTCCTTCACGATCAGGGTCAGCTGCAAGAAAAACCTGATCGGCTTTTTTCCCCGCGGCTCTCAGCTCTTTCAGCAACTGGCCTTTGCCGCGGATTGTGATATAGTTCGGTTTAAATCCATTATCTATGTCTACGCCAAGTTTGCTGCGAGGCAGATCTATCAAATGGCCGTTGGAAGCCAGCACTTTATAGTTGCGGCTTAAAAACTTACTGATTGTCCGAGCTTTGGTTGGTGACTCTACGATTACAAGATTCATTCGATTAACCTCCTTGCAGGGCAGATAAGATCCCGGAAGGTATTCTACCATATATATCAAATGCGACAAAAATATTTGCCGGGTGATTGGCGTATCTGCTTCTTCAGCTCCAGCGAAAGCAAAAGCGAACTGGTTGCAGCAGCACTGAATGTTCCGGAACGGATTAGATCGTCAATATGAAGCGGATAATAGGGGATTAATTTTAATAAACTGCTTTCATCATCAGATAGTTCAGGCAGCGGTAGAGATATTGAAAGCTGTTCTTCGTGGCTCTCACCCAGATTAAGTTCTGCCAGTATATCGGCAGTAGATTCAACCAGCCTGGCCCCCTCCTTGATCAGCCGGTGACAGCCACGGCTGTAGGGCGAGCCAATATTACCGGGCACAGCAAAAACTTCCCTGTTCTGTTCCAAGGCATAGTTAGCTGTAATCAATGACCCGCTTTTAGCTGTTGCCTCAACAACAACAGTTCCCAGGGTCAAACCGCTGATAATCCTGTTTCGCTGGGGAAAATTGGCAGCTAACGGTTTAGTATTAAGCGGGAATTCGCTGATCACCAAACCATTTAAAATAATATCATCCATCAACTTTCTGTTTTGCGGAGGATAGCAGAGATTCAGGCCACAGCCAAGCACAGCCGCCGTTTTGCCTCTGCCTTCAAGAGCCCCGCGATGGGCAGCCGTATCAACGCCAAGAGCCATGCCGCTGATTACAGTAATGCCATCTGCCGAGAGTTCCCGGGCCAACCTCCCAGCGACCTCTTGCCCGTAAAAAGTAGACCGTCGGCTGCCGACAATAGCCACCGCAGGGCCGGCAAGAACTTCGATACAACCGCGATAGTAAAGAATTGGCGGGGGACAGGAGATTTGCTTTAAAAGCCAAGGATAGTTTTCATTTTTTATGGACAAAGTTTTTATTTGATATCGGCCGAGCCTCTGCCATTCGATCTCCGGGTCAATGGCAAGCTTATCATTTGCCAACTGCACTCCGGCTTCTTTGGTTAATGAAAGAATGCTAGCGCAGTCTTCGCCGGGGATTTGCCATATTTGCTCGGCTGAGCCATAATGGGCAAGCAGCGCAGTAATCCGCCTGGCCCCGAGAAGCGGCAGGCAGTTTAATGCGTTCAGGTAAATATGTTCATTGTGTATGAAGTACTCACTCATTTACTGTTGCCGTTTGAAGTAAAAAGCCAACACGCTGCTGAAGCTGCCGTTGATAAGATGACACTAAATGCTATAAGCTTTTTTTGAATAACCTGATTGACCTATCCCCGCGATGTTTATTTTATGAAGGCATTATTATCCCTTCACCTTTTAGCTGTTCTAATACTTTCCTGGCTTCTGTAAATTCAGGCAGCTTGCGGAATAAGAGCCCGTATTCCAAACTATCGACCAGCGCAATCCAGCTTGCCTCAATGACGTTAGGGGAAACACCTACGGTCCCCCAGCTCATCTCATCATCGCATGATTCGATCAATACGCGCACCTGGGCTCCGGTGCCATCAACCCCATCAATTACACGAACCCGGAAATCAGTTAATCGAATCTTTTTAAGGGCCGGGTAGATACCTTCCAACGCTTTTCTGAGAGCATTGTCAAGTGCGTTAACCGGGCCGTTACCTTCAGCAGCAGTATGAACCTGCACATCGCCAACCCGCACTTTTATAGTTGCCTCTGAATAAAGCTGCCCGTTTTCCCGTTTTTCGATGATCAGCCGAAACCCTTCCAGTTTAAACAGCGGTTGATAGACTTGCATCATTTTCAGCACTAGGAGTTCAAAAGACCCTTCAGCCCCTTCAAACTGGTAACCGCAATGCTCCAATTCCTTGATGCGCTGTAGAACTGAAGCGGTTTCAGGCCTGTCTTTGTCAAGTTTACCCCCTTTATAAGTGGTTTTCATTGCGATGCTGCTGCGGCCGGCCAGCTCCGACACTAAAATTCGACGCCGGTTTCCAACCACATCCGGAATCGTGTGCTCATAAGTAGCAGGGTGCTTGCTGACAGCATCAATATGAATTCCACCTTTGTGGGCAAAAGCATTGTAGCCAACATAAGGTTGTTGTTCAGCTGGAGCTATATTAACCAGCTCGGCAACATACCGTGACAATTTTGTCAAACCTTTGAGTTGTTCATCCGTAACCAGGCTCAACCCCATCTTTAGCTGCAGGGTTGGTATAATTGTGCAAAGGTTAGCATTACCGCATCGTTCACCGTATCCGTTAATGGTTCCCTGAACCTGGATCACTCCTTCGCGGACTGCAATCAGCGAATTCGCTGTAGCCATACCGGCATCATCATGAACATGAATACCAAGGGGGATTTCTGCTTTCTCCTTAACGGCAGCCATAATAGCTTTCAGTTCCCAGGACATCAGCCCCCCGTTAGTGTCACAAAGCACTACCAGATCGGCTCCCGCTGCAACAGCTGCTTCGAGTGTTGCAAGCGCATAGTACGGGTTGGCTTTATACCCATCGAAAAAATGTTCTGCATCAAAAAAGACCTGGCGATTATTTTCTTTCAGAAACCGGATCGTATCACTGATCATTGCCAGGTTCTCTGTCAGTGTTGTTTTTAGGGCATCATTAACATGAAAATCCCAACTTTTACCAAATATAGTTACTGTTTCGGTGTTTGCCTCCAATAAAGCCCGGATGTTCCGATCATCTTCAACTTTACCACCCGGTCTGCGGGTACTGCTGAAAGCGCAAAGCCGGGCATTCTTAAAATCAACTTCTGCTGCCCGCCTGAAAAATTCAATGTCTTTCGGGTTAGATCCCGGCCAACCGCCTTCGATGTAATCAATACCAAATTGGTCTAGCTTTACAGCAATCTTAAGTTTATCAGCTACCGAGAGTGAGACTCCCTCACGCTGCGCACCGTCTCTTAATGTCGTGTCGTAGATGGTGACTTTTTTCATCTTTAATCCTCCGGTGATCATCGATGTCAAAATTAAAAGGTATTATACTACACCAGTTAAGTTTATGTCTATTGGAAAAATGATTATAGAATTAAAAACCGCTGTCATAATCAACCAGCCGGTAGCAGTCAGGCGGCAGTTCTCGCAGGAATAGTGAAGGGCCTTCAGAGACCGCTCCATAGTTACGGTAATCTTCACGGTAGGTTGACATCATCAGGTAACGGCGAGCTCTTGTAGCCGCGACATAAAAAAGCCGCCTCTCCTCCGACAAATTACTGTCATCAAATCTATGGGATGGGAAATGCCCCTGGTTCATTCCAATAATAAATACAACTTCCCACTCTTTGCCCTTTGCACTGTGGATCGTAGAAAGGGTCAGCAACCCGGCAGCAGATTCACTTTCAGGGTCGGCAAAAACCGATTCCTCCAGTACCAGTGACTCCAGGAACAGTGAAAGCGATTCAAAACGTTCAGCATAAATAGCCAGCCTTTCAAGGCCACCCAGACGTTCATCATACTGATCAGGATACTTCTGCTTCAGGATATAATTATAATTGTAATCCATAACAGCCGTTATCAACTCCGGTACATGGTACGGCCCTAAATTATGAACATGTTTGAGAGTATCAACCAGTGATTCCCACCCGGCCCTGCCTCTCGTTGGCTGGTAGTTACCGCTTAAAGCTGCACCCAGAGGGTCAGGCTGCTCCTTCAGTTTTGCCCACAGTTTATCAAATGAGGCCGGTCCCAAACCTTGCTGCATTGTGGCTATACGCTTCCAGGAGAGCTCATCCCGCGAGTTGCAGATCACCTTAAGGTATGCCAGCAAATCTTTGATATGTGATTTTTGAAAAAATTTTACCCCACCGTAAGTCTGGTACCTGATGCCTTTACGAGCCAGGGCAAATTCTATTTCCGGGGTTAAATATGAACTTCGGTACAAAATTGCAATCTCTTCCGAAGGTATAGAATATGTATGCTGCAGCTCCCAGACATTTTGAAGAACAAAAGCGGCTTCCTGCCTGGCATCACTAACCCTGGCAACAACCGGTTTATCCCCGGCAGGATTTTCAGAATAAAGTGTCTTCGACAGTTGTTCCCTATTGTGGCGGATTGAACAGTTGGCCAGTTCAACAATCTCGGGGGTGCTGCGATAGTTCTTTTCCATCCGGACCAAACGACAGCCTTCGTATTTCTCGGGAAATGAAAGGATATTACCGATCCTGGCATAGCGAAATGCATATATTGACTGAGCATCATCTCCAACGACGCAAACATTGGCAGTCCTGGCAAAATGGTCGATAATTCGCGCCTGGATCAGGTTGGTATCCTGAAATTCATCAACCAACAGATGCTTGATCTGCATGAGGTAGTAATCGCTGACCTGCGGAAAACTTTCGAAGAGTTCCAGCCAGTATAATAATAGATCGTCAAAATCGAAGGTGTTTGTATCAATTTTTTTTTGTTCGTACAGCCTGGTCGTTTTTTCAATTATATCAAGATATTCAAGACGGTAAGGATAAAACCCCTCCATAACCTCTCTGATCGAAAGACCAGAGTTGCGGGACTGGCTGATTATCCTGCCCAGCAAATTCCGCTGCATGATCAGCTTCCTGTCTTCGTCACTGAGTTCTTGCATATTTAGGATTTGTTTTAGAATAATTTTACTGTCATCTTCATCAAGGATTGAAAAATTAGCCGTTCGTCCAATTAAAGCAGCATTGGCCCTTAAAATTCTTGCCCCAATGCTGTGAAAAGTTCCCGCCCACAAACGGTTTGGCAAAAAGCCGATCAGCATTTCCAGCCGCTCTTTCATCTCGCCTGCAGCCTTGTTGGTAAAAGTAAGCAACATCATTTCTTCTGGTTGAACATTACATTGAATCAGGTGTGCGGCCCGATAAACCAATGCACGCGTTTTTCCTGAACCAGGTCCTGCTAATCCGAGCAGTGCCTTATGATTTGCCGTTGCAAATTCAAATTGGGCAGGGTTCAGTTCCCCCATTATATAGTTCAACCAACCGGGTTCAGAATTATGTAAACTACCGGAAACTGATTCAGGTTCTTCCAAGCAGCCCACCCTTTCTGTTAGCTTTCCTGGCGAATCTTATCTTGGGAAATATTTTTCGGAGACAACTATAATATCAATACCTTTACCAATATGCCGAAATCTATAACGGGCCGGGTCGTAAAGGCAACCAATCGTTTAAATTAATTACTCAAATTACGAAACTCGGGAGGCATTCTGCCTCCCGCACGTGTGGTTTCTTAGATTAGCTTGGATTAATTATGTTACTGTTTTGCAAACTCGTCTTTGCCAACTCCGCAAACCGGGCAAACCCAGTCATCCGGGAGATCTTCGAATGCAGTACCCGGGGCAACCCCGCTATTACTATCTCCTTCGGCTGGATCATAGACATAACCACATACCTGACACTCCCATTTATCCATAAACAACTTCTCCCTTCAAAATCTAGTATAAATTGCTTTAATATTATTATAACCTTTTTTATTATAAAAAAATTATATCACAGGATACTGCCGGGAGAAAATAAAATATTGCTGGGTTAAGTGATGTAAAAACCTCCGGTTGAGCTAATATGTTTAGCAGGTAAATCAGAATAACTGCTGAATAATAAGATGATAGGGGAAACAACGATCGCTGCACCAAACACAGCACTGTTAGGAGGCCATCTGATGCTGGCAAAAGTCTATTCCTGCGCCATTCTCGGTATTACTGGGATACCCCTTGAAATTGAAGTTGATATAGCAGACGGTTTACCGGCTTTTGATCTGATAGGCTTGCCTGACGCATCGGTGCGTGAAGCCAAGGAGCGGGTTAGGGCAGCTGTTCGAAACAGCGGTTATGATTTCCCATATTCCCGGATCACCGTTAACCTTGCCCCGGCGGATCTAAAAAAAGAAGGATCCGCCTTTGACCTGGCTATAGCGATCGGGTTGCTGGTTGCTACCAACCAAATTCCCAAAACTGAAGAACTCGGAAATTCAGTCTTTGTAGGCGAGCTATCTCTGGATGGCAGTTTGAGAACAGTCAATGGCACCCTGGCCATGGCACTCGCTTTGGAAGAATATGACAACTTCCATTACAAGTATCTTTTCTTGCCTTCTGCTAACAGCGCCGAAGCGGCACTGGTTAAAAAGGTCGAGGTAAAAGCTGTTACAACTTTAACGCATGTTGTTAACCATCTTTGTGGCAAATCTTTCATATCATCAGTGAAACAGGTGAACCCAGAAACCTGGAACACTGAAACCGCAGAATCTGATTTCAGCGAAGTCAGAGGCCAGGAAACAGCTAAACGCGCAATGGAGATCGCCGCAGCCGGTTCACACAATCTTCTGCTTTACGGACCGCCTGGCAGCGGAAAAACAATGCTTGCCAGAAGGCTGCCTTCGATTTTACCGACGCCTACACTGAACGAGATTCTTGAAATAACCCGAATCCACAGCGTTGCCGGGCAGCTTGATAAGAACAGGCCTTTGCTTGCGCACCGACCATTTCGCAGCCCCCATCACAGCGCCTCCACCGCAGGGATTATCGGAGGCGGAAAAAACCCGCGGCCCGGTGAAGTGAGCCTTGCCCACCACGGGATTCTTTTTTTTGACGAACTACCGGAGTACAATCGCGAGGTACTTGAAGCTTTGCGGCAACCGCTGGAAGACCGGGTCGTGACAGTTACAAGGGTGGCTGCTACCGTTACTTACCCTGCAGATTTTATGTTTGTTGGTTCGATGAACCCCTGTCCCTGTGGAAACTATGGCAACCCGCGACAGGAATGCCGCTGCAGCCCAACCCAAATTTACCGCTACCGCCAAAAGTTATCTGGCCCTTTAATTGACAGGATCGATATCCAGGTAGAGGTACCGGCAATAAAACTCGAAGAGCTGCAACAGAAAGGAAACGGTGAAACTTCTGCGTCCTTACGCAGCCGGGTGGAAGAAGCGCGTGCCATCCAACGCGAACGCTATAAAAAAATTAGAGTTTCCGCCAACGCTCAATTGCGATCAAGGCACTTTGAAAAGTACTGCCCCTTAAGCTTGGAAGCTCGCAGGCTGCTGAATGCATCTTTTCAGAACCTGAAGCTTTCAATGCGGGCCCATGATCGAATCATTAAAGTTGCCCGCACAATAGCAGATCTGGCAGGTTCAGAACTAATCGAAACAGCTCATGTTGCTGAAGCTGTTCAATACAGAAGCCTTGACCGGCAGCTATAATGATGCAGGGTATCAGGTTATTTAAGGCCAAGCAGAGTAAAGCCTTTTTTTAGCGCTTCAGCTGCCGTATTAGCTTTTAATGGCAAAAGGTTTAACGTTACCGGAGGATTAAGTTGCCAGCTGTTTATTACAATAACCGGTTTACCTAGTTTCATGGCCAGCGCGATTTCTGATAATGTCCCGTACTCACCGCCAACTGCTACCATAAAATCTGCTGCACAGGCAATAACCGCGTTGCGGGCTTCTCCAAGACCGGTTGCCACATTATAGGACACAAAGCGGTTTCCATGCGCACTTTTCCCACCAGGTAAAATTCCGATAGAAACCCCACCTGCTTCTACGGCGCCTTTAGCTGCCGCCTCCATTACACCGTTACCGCCTCCGCAAATCAAAACAGCATTGTGGCCGGCAATCCCGGCTCCAACCTCATAAGCAATGTTGTACTCTTCTTCCGTACATTGTGCTCCGCCGACAACAGCAACGTAAATCATCTTTTCTTTACTCCTAATTGACGAGGATACCTTTAATATGTTTAATTTTTTTAACTTTGCATGTTTCCCGATCAACCATTACTGCAACCAGATCAATCCTGCTGGGCGCAGCAGATAGTTGATGAGTCTGCAGGTAACTGAGCGCCAGCCGCTTCAGACGCCTGGCCTTGTCAGTTGTTATAGATTCTTCCGGGCTGCCGTAAGCTAAGGTGGTACGGGTTCTGACCTCCACCAAAACAGTTACCCCCATGATACTGGCAACTATGTCGATTTCGCCTAAAGGTGTGCGGTAGTTATTGTCAATGATTTTATAACCCTGATGCTGCAGGTACTGAGCAGCTGCTGTTTCACCAATTTTGCCTATTTTTTGGCGCTCTAAGGTCACCTGCTTCAACCCCGGGAAAATATTTTTGCCGACAAAGCCAACATCCTCCTTCTAGATTTTGAAGGAGTATACCGCAGCAATCACCATAATAGATATAATATTTTTTTATCAGCTAGGTACTGATATCACACGTTTTAAAAGTTGACTGAAAGGACCAAAACAAAGCCTAATAAATATCTCTCAGCTTAAAACTGTTGCGATGTTCTGGCGTCATGCCAAACTTAACGATAGCTTGTCGATGCTCAATGGTGCCATAGCCCTTGTTACTGTTAAAAGCATAGTTAGGATAGATATCATGCAGTTTTAGCATTATCCTGTCTCTGCTAACTTTTGCCAATACCGAAGCCGCAGCGATTGACAAAGATCGAGAATCGCCCCTAACGATCGCTTTCTGAAACGAGTGGTAACCGGGAATTAAAAAACCGTCAACCAAAATATACTCTGGTTCTTTATTCATTTTGTCCAAAGCTCTGCGCATTGCCAGAAACGAGGCCTGGTGAATATTTAAGTGATTGATTTCCGCACTTGACGCGCTGCCGATACCGTAATCTTGTGATGTTAATATAATCTCGTCAAAGAGCTGTTCGCGCCTTTTAGGTGAAAGCTGCTTTGAATCATTTAGATGCTTAATAGCCGACCCGGGTTGAAAAATAACTGCTGCCGCCACTACCGGCCCTGCCAGCGGTCCGCGACCCGCTTCATCCACACCGGCTATCCTGGTTAACCCTTTACCCCAAAGCACTTTTTCTTCAGTAAGCATGATTTCCAGGCGGTTTATCTCATCTTCACCGGCTTTGCGGAGCCGGTAATAACGTTTTAAAAGCTCCTGCACTCCCCGCCGGGTGTCGCCTGCCAGAGCCACCAGAACTTCTTCTGCAAGCCCGGTTTTTTGCTCCAGGTAGGCAGCAATTTCACTAATCTTCATAGTGTTTATTTCCAGCCTGTAGAACCCCTTTTTTGCTTGATCTCATCCTGTCGGTGGAAGTTCAAGGGTAATCCGGCCAAGACGACCGGCCTGAAAATCGCGCAACAAAAGTGTGGCTGTCCTGTTGGCATCGATTTTGCCCTCTGACTGTAAACAGCCCTGGGCATAGGCAATCTGCTCGAACACAGAGGCAGCCGAAGCAGCAGTAGTCAACCGGTAACGGTTTAACAATAGCCCCGCCAATTCCAGATCGAGGTAAAATTCTATCAATTTTAAGGCAATTGCCTGCAGATCAATCCGGCTTGGCGGGATTGCCCCGACAACGGCCAGCGACCATGAACTGTTTTCATTTATTTTCGGCCAGAGAATACCCGGTGTATCAAGCAGCTCCAGACCTGGATTGATCCTGATCCACTGCTTTCCCCTGGTAATCCCTGGTTGGTTGCCTGTTCTGGCTACCGCTTTACGGACAAAAAAATTGATCATCGTCGATTTACCGACATTCGGTATACCTACAATGATCATGCGTAAAGGCCTTTTAATGCGCGTATGGCACAGGTTGTTTTCCTGTTTTTTTAGGTAGCTCAACAGCTGGTTCAGGTAATTATTCCGGTGTACACTGAAAGGCATTGCCGAAATTTTATTAGCCTTAAAATAGCGGAGCCAGCTTTTTGTAATCTCCTGATCAGCCCTGTCGGCCTTGTGCAGGAGCACAAGGCGTTCTTTATCCTCAAGTAATCTGTTTAAAACCGGGTTGTGGCTGCTGAGGGGGATACGGGCATCAAGGATTTCTATCGCCAGATCCACAACTTTTAGATCCTGGCGAAGTCGGTTCATCGCCCTGGCCATATTCCCCGGGTACCACTGCCCCTCTTTCAAGGCCTAATCCACCTCGCTGTTGATAACCCTCGCATCCCAGAGCGGCCAAAATATGAAAAAGGCACGCCCTTTCAAATCTTCACGCGATACAAAACCAACCCGTGGATCCCGGCTGTCCATACTGTTCTGACGATAATCGCCCATCAGGAACAGGTATGAGGGAGGCACTTCAACAGGGCCGAAATCCTGCATTTCGATATTTTCCGGCAGGTAAGGTTCTATATACAGCTGATCATCCAAATAAAGCTGACTGTTCCTGATCTCTATCCGGTTGCCGGGAACCCCGATCACCCGCTTGATGAAATCGCGCCCCGGCTCAAATTCAAAAACCACAATATCGCCAATTTGCGGTTCATCTAGCCTGTAAATTACCTTGTTAACCATCAGGCGCTCAGACTCGTGCAGGGTAGGGTACATCGAACGCCCTTCAACCACAAACACTTCAAACAGAAATAGCCGAATCAACAGGGCAAGGACAACCGCTATCAGAATTGACCTTAACCAATCCCACAGTTCTCGATATTTATGCAATTTAAGTTCATCTCCGTTTAATAACGGCGTTCTTTAATACGGGCAGCTTTTCCGGTCCGCTCGCGCAGGTAATATAGCTTTGCCCGCCGAACCCGGCCACGTTTAACCACTTCAATTTTGCTGATTGATGGTGAATGAACTGGAAAAGTCCGTTCAACCCCGATACCAAACGTCACTCTGCGGACTGAGAAGGTTTCCCTGGCACCGCTACCCTGGCGGCCGATAACTACTCCTTCATAAACCTGGACTCTTTCTCGGGCACCTTCAACTACCTTTACATGGACTTTAACTGTATCTCCCGGGTTAAAATGCGGTAAACCTTCTTTCAGGTTCCGCTTTTCTACTTCTTTTATTAAATCCATCTGCTTTAACCTCCTTCTATCACTGCGTAATTATAACATATTCGCTTTTATACCTGTTCAATCTCTTATCTTCTTTAGCGACTCCAGGAATTCTTTCTCGGCTGGCTCCAGGTTTGCTTTTTGCAGCAGGTCAGGCCTTCTTTCATAGGTCCTGATTAAAGATTGTTTTCGACGCCAGGCTTTTATTTCACCGTGATTACCCGATGTTAATACCGGTGGGACAGCCATTTCCCTGAATATTGGAGGCCGGGTATAGTGCGGGTGTTCCAGAAGCGGTTCAGTAAAGGATTCATTCTCCGCAGCCTCTTCTGCCAAGACACCGGGCAAAAGACGAACAACTGCATCAACTATGATTGCCGCAGCCAGTTCACCACCAGTCAGGACAAAATCGCCAATCGAGATCTCTTCATCCACCAAAGCCAGGCGAACCCGCTCATCAATACCTTCATAGCGCCCGCAAATCAGGATCAGGTGATTCATGGCAGCCAGTTTTTTTGCCTGATGTTGGTCAAATTTTTCCCCCTGGGGAGTCATCAGGATCACATGCGGTGAAAACGCACCCGGTTTTTCCTTTAAATGTTCTACAGCTGAAAATAGCGGTTCAGGCTTTAAAATCATACCCAACCCTCCGCCGTAGGGGGTGTCGTCAACCTGACGGTGACGATCAATTGTATAGTCCCTCAAATCAACCAGATTGATCTCCACCAGGTTCTGTTCAACAGCTCTTTTGATCATGCTCTCCCTGAAAGGGCCATCGAAAATACCGGGAAAGATAGTTATTAAATCTATAATCATTACCCAGTTACTCCTTTAAAGGTCCAGCAGGCCTTCCGGTAGTTCGACAATTATTTGACCCGCTTTCCGATCTACCTCCCTGATCAGCGCTTTTACAAGGGGAACCATGAACTGTTTTACCGGTTCGCCTTCTTTTTCAACGATCAGCAAATCATGCCCACCGGTTAAATGAAGATCAACCACCTTACCAATCACGGTGCCCCCGGGATCACAAACCAGGAGCCCAATCAGTTGATCATGGTAATAGCTGCCCTCCGGTAAAACGACCCTTTGGTTTAGGGGAATAATCAACAGGCTATCCCTGATAGTTTTTGCTTGTTCCCGGTTGTCAATACCAAAAAACTTTACCAGCCAGAAACGACCGTAAACAGATGCTGTTTCAATCAGCATTTCCTTCTGACCCAGGTTACTCCTTATAATTACCCGCTTTAAATCGGTAATCCGTTCCGGGAAATCAGAATACGGAAATACTTTTACCAGCCCGCCAATGCCGTGTGGCGATAAAACCATGCCAATTACGGCGTAGCAATCCTCACTGGACAATTTCAACGACAACCCGTTTACTCTCTTTTACCGCCGCAGCGCTGACAACGGTTCTGATCGCTTTAGCAATCCTACCCTGCTTGCCGATTACCTTGCCCATATCCTCAGAAGCAACTTTAAGTTCCAGGATTATCGTTCTTTCACCATCAACCTGGCTGACACTTACCTGCTCAGGATAATCAACCAAAGCCCTGGCAATGTGTTCCAACAGCATTTTCATCATTACCAACCTCCCTGCGGCACTACTAGTTTAAACCGGCTTTTTCGAACAACATTTTTACTGTTTCTGAAGGTTTTGCCCCCCTGGCAACCCATTGCCGTACCTTCTCGGCATCAACTTCAAAAGTGGTTGGTTTGGTAGTTGGATTATAATAACCAATCTCTTCAATAAAACGACCGTCCCTCGGGTACCTTGAATCGGCCACTACGACGCGGTAAAAAGGCTTCTTTTTAGCCCCCATCCGCTTTAACCTGATTCTTACTGCCATCATTTCACCTCCGCTTCATTTGTGGATCAATATATTAACCTTTAAAAGGGAAATCCTTTTTTCATCTTTTTTTTCAGTTTATTAAACTGCCCTTTTTGATCTATCGAACCCATCTGTTTAAAAAATTTCTGCATCTGTCCAAACTGGTTCAGCAATCTGTTAACCTCCTGAACAGAGGTGCCGCTTCCGATCGCAATCCGTCGCCGGCGACTGCTGTTGATGATAGACGGATCGGCTTTTTCCTTTTTGGTCATGGACCCGATTATCGCTTCGATACGCTTAAAGTTTCCTTCTTTTAGGGTCATATGGCGCATCTCTTTCGGTATACCGGCTCCGGCGGGAAGCATATTCAGGATATCTTCCAGTGAACCTATATTCCGCAGCTGTGCAAGCTGGTCTTTAAAAACATCAAGGGTAAACCGCTGCTTAGACAACTTCTGCTCAAGCTCACGCGCCTTGTTTTTATCTACTGCCGCTTCAGCTTTCTCGATCAGCGAAAGCATGTCTCCCATTCCTAAGATTCTCGATGCCATCCGGTCAGGATAAAATAGTTCCAGCTGTTCTGTCTTTTCGCCTACCCCGATATATTTGATCGGACATCCGGTTACCGCCCTGACCGATAGTGCGGCCCCGCCTCGCATGTCGCCATCCAGTTTAGTAAGAATAATCCCGCTGATCCCGACTGCTTTATTAAAAGCGGTAGCAACATTTACTGCATCCTGGCCGGTCATGGCATCGACAACAAGCAACACTTCAGCAGGAGCTGTCGCTTTTTTTACGGCTGCCAGTTCATCCATCATCTGCTGATCAATGTGCAACCTGCCAGCTGTATCGAGAATTACCGGATCGAAACCTTCCTGCTCCGCCCGGGCAACACCCAAACGACAAATATCAGCTGGTTTAAGATCAGGGTCGCTAAAGAAGGCAGTGCCGGTATTTTCACTCAAGACTTCAAGCTGCCTGATAGCCCCGGGCCTGTAAATATCGGCTGCCACCAAAAGCGGCTTTTTCCCGCTACGCTGTAACAGATCAGCCAGTTTAGCCGCAGTAGTGGTTTTTCCTGAGCCTTGCAAACCTGTAATCATCAGGACCTGTTGGCCTTTTTTTGCTGCAGCAAGGCTACTGGGTTTTTCACCCAATAACCGGGTCAGTTCTTCATTGACAATTTTTACTACCTGTTGGCCGGGCGTGATACTCCCCATAACTTCATGGCCGACAGCCCGCTCCCGGATCGCTGCGACAAAGTCCTTAACTACCTTAAAGTTCACGTCAGCTTCAAGCAGAGCCAACCTGATTTCACGCATAGCCGCGTCAACGTCTTTTTCGCTAAGTTTTCCTTTACCCCTCAGCTGCTTTAGTGTATATTGTAATTTTTCAGCCAGGCCAGAAAACACCGATATATTCCACTCCTACTGTTCGTTTCCGCTCTTTAGTGCAGAAATTATCTCTTTTAACCGGTCATGCCTGATCTTGTCGATCTGCCCGGCACAAACTATCTCCTCTGCCTCGGACAGTAAATCCTGCTGCTCAGTAAAAAGCCGGTAAAGGCCAAGCTTACTTTCAAATCTCTCAAGTGCATCAAGAGAACGATGAATCAGGTCGTGAACAGCCTGCCGGCTGACTTTGTATTCTGCAGCTATTTCGGCAAGCGAATAGTCATCGCAAAAATATAGCTTCAAAGCTTCCTGCTGACGATCGGTCAGCAAAGTGGCATAAATATCATGAAGCAGGTTTATTCGAGTTATCCTGTTAAGCATGGCTGCTCCTGTAAAGGTAAATTACTTAACAGAAGGAGTATAACAAAAAGTAAAAGCCGTTGCAAACTTTTTTTACCTTATTTAGTGGTTGCAAATAAACCATCTATATTTTTACTATAAACGTTTCAGGCATTCCGTAAATGAAATAGAATAATGCCTTTAAAGGCAGTTAAAGTAAAAG
>CAYMDO010000019.1:0-36595 GCA_964389365.1 uncultured Syntrophomonadaceae bacterium | reverse complement strand
ATTTCTTGAAATAAATGATGCCTTTGAACAGCTCACCGGTTTAAAGCGGGAAAAAGTGATCGGTAAAAAGGTTACCGAGGTCTACCCGGAAATCGGCGAATTGGCTGTTAACTGGATCGATGTTTATGCAAGGCTTGCGCTGGAGGGCAGGAGCACCCGGTTTGAACGGTATTTCGAGCCGACAGGCCGCTGGTATGATGTAATCGCGTTCAGCGATGCCCCGGGTTATTTTGCAGTTTCGTTCAGGGAAGTAACCACCCAGACATATGAAAATAAAGCCTTTGCCCGGCTGATCGCAAGGGGTCAGGAAATTATGCGCTTTCCGGCCGGTGAACTGGACTACCAGGTTATTGCGGACGGTTTACTGGAGCTATCGGAAGCCAAGTATGCCGCTGTTAATATCTATAGCCAGGATTTTCGGAAATCTGTAACCAAAGCAGTATCAGGTGTCGGTAAACTGGCCCGTAAGGTTAGCAGTATCCTTGGCTTTGAGCTGGTCGGCGCGGAATGGGACACCATGCCCGCAAGAATTAATGCAATCAAAGAGGGTGGGCTCCTGCACTATAAAAGCCTCTGCGACTCAGCCGCCGGAGCGGTTTCGCCCCACGTTTCTTCGATCCTGGAGCGGTTGGCTGGAACCGGCAGCGTTTATG
Source organism: uncultured Syntrophomonadaceae bacterium (assembly GCA_964389365.1). Taxonomy (GTDB): domain Bacteria; phylum Bacillota; class Dethiobacteria; order DTU022; family DTU022; genus UBA993. The sequence goes on along the minus strand of CAYMDO010000019.1, from coordinate 35,942 downwards.
TTATAAATATGTGTTACGAGGGTGAAGCTATGGGCGATATGATTATGTTTATGCCTCGCCACAAGATTATTGTCAATGCCCAGATCATCGAGATCTATGCGGCGCTGGTTGCCTCGGCACTGGTTCGCTACCGGGTAGGCAAAGAGCTGCGGGATGTTGTCGAGCAATACCGGTCGCTGGTCGACAACCTGCCTGGAACGAGCTACCGCTGCCTTTATAATCAGCATTGGACTATGGTATATGTGGGCGGCGATGTGGATAACATCACAGGCTACCCTTCCAGCGATTTTATCAATAATAATGTCCGGTCATATGCCAGTGTAATCTGTAAAGATGACAACAATAACGATCAGATTATCGCCCGGGCAATCGAAGCTGATCAAATATGGGATATTGAGTATCGGGTCATACGCAAAGACGGCTGTATCCGCTGGGTGCACGAGAGAGGGCGTGGCGTTAAAGATGATAATGGCAATGTGATCTACATTGACGGCCTGATCATGGATATTACTGATCGTAAAAGGGTTGAAGAGCAGCTTAGAGATAGCGAACTGCGTCACCGGGCCCTTGTCGGGGCGATCCCCGATATGCTCTTTCGTTACAGCAGCAAAGGGGATTACCTCGATGTTGTAGTGAAGGACGAAAAACAGCTGCACCTGCATGCGCGCCAACTCTATGCAAGCAAAACGCTGGTCGGGAAAAATATTGTTGGAGTGCTGCCCGAGGCGACAGCAAACATACTGTTGAACGGCATCAGGCAGGTTTTAGCCAGCGGTAAGGTGGAAATAGTTGAGTACAGTTATCTCGAAGATAATCGCGAATGCTTTTTTGAAGCCCGCCTTTCGCCGATCGGTAATGTAGAAGTGGTGTCGATTGTCCGCAATATCACAGACCGGAAAAATTATTTGGCTGAGCTGGAACGGATCAGCCTGCACGACCGGCTGACCGGGCTTTATAACCGGCACTATTTTGAAAATGAGTTGGAAAGGCTAAGTTTTTCGCGCGATTATCCGATCACTATAGTTTCGGCGGACCTAGATGGATTGAAGCTGGTTAATGATACCCTGGGCCATGTTGAAGGCGATCGCTTTTTAAAAATAACGGCTGATTTGCTGAAAGGCGCACTTCGCGCCTACGATATCCTGGCCCGAGTCGGTGGGGATGAGTTTGCTATCATCCTGCCTCATACAGGCCGCGATGCCGCTGAAGAGCTGATTGCCCGGCTGCGGGCATGTATTGACTGCTATAACGATCAGCAGAAGGATCTCCCAATCAGCATCTCGATCGGCATGGCGGTTAACCCGGCAAAGGATAGCCCGCTTGAGGAAACCTACAAAGAAGCAGATAATGCAATGTATAAAGATAAGATTTTGCGCAGCCACCTGGCTTATACAGGTATTGTTGATAGGCTTGTTAATATTATGTCAACCCGCAAAAAACTGGGTGAAGGCAGCAGCGCACAGGTTCAGGAACTGGTTGAAAAATTTGGCAGGCACCTGCGGTTGGGGGAAATACAATTTAACAACTTGCGGCTGTTGGCAAAAGTTTATGACCTGGGCAAAGTAAATATGCCCGACCAGCTGGTGCATTACAGCCTGAAAAAGAAAAAAGACGCACTAAGTGACGCTGAGCGGGAAACGATTCGTCGGCACCCCGAGATAGGCTACCGCATAGCCGCCTCATCAGCGGAATTTTCCGGGATTGCCGATCTGATTTTGCGCCATCACGAAAACTATGATGGCAGCGGTTATCCTTTGGGAATATCAGGCGATGACATTGCGCTTGAAAACCGGATCCTGTCAATCATTATTGCCTACAGCGCCATGACCGGCGACCGCCCCTATGCGGAAAAATTAAAACCGGCCGAAGCCCTGGAAGAGCTTCGGCGCTGTGCCGGATCTCAGTTCGACCCGCTGCTCGTAAGCGAATTCCTTGCTTTACTAAAGCCCGATTTATCATAACTTGATAACTTGATACACAGTGCCAGCTGAAGGGAGATGGTCCGGATAGCAATGGCAGGTTTAGTGGATGACTTCAGGACAGCTCTGCTTTCAAACGATTCCGATATTGCGGCTTCAATCCTGGCAAACTATCTGACTAACAGGACTGCTTTTGATTTTGTAGAGGAAGTGCTGGTCAAGTCTCTCGATCAGATTGGCGATGGCTGGGAAAGCGGTAATTACTCTCTCTCCCAGGTTTACATGAGCGGCAGGATCTGCGAGGATCTGGTGGAAAAAGTTATACCCGATGATAGCGGTTTGCGGAAAGATAAACCCAAAATCGCGATCGCCCTGTTAAATGATTACCACGCCATCGGCAAGCGGATTGTCTATGCAACCTTGCGGTCGGGCGGCTATCAGCTGATTGATTACGGCAGAGTGGAAACTGAAGAGCTGGTCTGGCGCGCAAAAGAAGATCAAATCGAGACCCTGTTAATTTCAGTCCTGATGCTATCTTCCGCCCTGCAGGTGAAAGAGGTTGTTAAGAGCTTAAGCCGCCGTAACAGCCGCGTGAAAATAATAGTTGGCGGCGCGCCTTTTCGCCTTGACCGTGATCTGTGGCTTGAGGTTGGCGCCGACGCTGCAGGGTTCTCTGCTTCGGAAGCTTTGCACCTGGTCTCGGAGCTGAATGGAGGCTGCAGCAATGGGTGAAAAAATGACTTCCATGCAGAGGGTGCTGACCTCTCTCGGGCACCGGGAACCGGACCGGGTTCCTCTCTTTTTGCTGTTAACCGTGCATGGGGCTAAGGAACTTGGTTTGACGATCAAGGAATATTTTTCCAGGGCAGAGAAGGTGGCTGAAGGCCAGTTAATAATGCGCCAAAAATACAGCAATGACTGCCTGTACGGTTTCTTTTACGCCCCGGTTGAAGTTGAAGCCTGGGGCGGCGAAGTGATCTATTATGACAACGGGCCGCCTAATTCAGGAAACCCGTTCATTGCAGATTTGGGCTTGATCAGCGGGCTAAAGGTTCCGGTTGTTACAGAGACACCATGCCTGCTTAAGGTATTAAAAGCAATCAGTTTGATGAAAAGCGAAGTCGGCGGTGAAGTTCCAATTATCGGGGTGGTAATGTCTCCCTTTTCCCTGCCGGTGATGCAGCTTGGTTTTGAGGCATACTATGAATTGATCTATAACGAGCCGGAGTTATTTAAGCAACTAATGGCGGCTAACCAGCAGTTCTGCACTGCCTGGGCCAATGCCCAGCTTGCGGCGGGGGCGACGGCAATCTGCTATTCTGATCCGGTATCTTCGCCAACTATAATCCCCCGTGATCTCTACCTGAAAACTGGTTATCAGGTGGCCAGGCAAACAATAGCTAACATCAAGGGGCCGACTGCAACACATATGGCCTCAGGGATCGCCATGCCTATTATAAGCGACCTGGCTGAAACGGGAACCGGAGCGGTTGGTGTCAGCGCCGGTGAAGATTTGAAAGCACTAAAAGAAGCAACCCGCGGAAAACTCAGCCTGATTGGCAACCTGAGCGGCTTGGAAATGGTTCACTGGAGCCCAAAAGAGGCTGAAAGAGCTGTAAAAGTGGCTATTGCCGGGGCTGCGGCCGGGGGTGGATTTATCCTGTCGGACAACCATGGAGAAATCCCGTTCCAGGTACCGGATCATGTTTTGATGGCAATTTCTGAAGCGGTGCGGGCATACGGAAAATACCCCATAGATTTGCAGGTGAGCTTTAATGGCTGAACAGGTATTTGTTTTTTGCAGCAATTACTGCCGGGAACTGGAAACCCTTAACCTGAAAGAAAATTATGGCGATGTTGAGGTAATCTACATCCCCAGCCGCTGCGGTATGCCGCTCATTGAGTGGTCGACACTGCAGGAAAAGCTGACGGGCCTGGGCGATTATCAGGAACTGCACGTGGCCAGCTGCGGCGGTATTACCGGCCTGCCAGGAAAATGGCTAATAGCAGGCAGCTCTTATAACCCTGATTTTAAGCAGTGCAGCCATATGGTTATTGGACCCGACATGACAGAGTATTATATTCAAAAAGGTTATTACCTGGTTACACCCGGCTGGCTGTCGCACTGGCGGGGGACCCTGGAAGGCTGGGGCTTTGATCAGCCTACGGCAGTAAATTTTTTCAAAGATACGACCCGGTCGATCTTGTTGCTCGATACCGGGATCGACCCGACAGCTGAGGCTAACCTCAGCAATTTTGCGCATTATATCGAGCGGCCTCATGAACAGGTTATAGTCGGCCTTGATTATTTAAAACTGCTGCTTGACGGCAGGGTGTTAAAAGCGAGGGCCGACAGCAGCGTTCAAGCTGAGAAAGAGAAAATGGACGAAAAACAGAAAGAGTTGGCCGACTTTGCCATGATGCTTGATTTGCTCAATAATATGGCCCGGATTCGCGAAGAAGAGTTCGTGCTTGAAAATATAAAAAATGTATTCCGGATGCTCTTTGCCCCGCGGGAAGTTAACTTAAGACTATCAGTCCACGCCGGCCCAAGCGGTTATGCGTCAGCGATAAGTGATACCGACAGCTTTTCCCTTGCAGTGCAGGGTAGTAGCGGTTTACTCGGTATGATAGACATTATCGGCGTGAACCAGCCCCGCTATCTGCCTCTTTATAAAAAAATGGCAGACAGAATCGCTAACATCTGCGGGCTGGCGATTGAGAATGCCAGATACTACAAAACTATCAAGGATCTATCCGCTACCGATGGCCTAACTGGTGTCGCTAACAGGCGCAAACTGGAAGAACACCTGGATCATGAATGGCGCAGGCTGCTACGGGAGGGAAAACCGCTGGCCATGATGATGTGCGATATCGATTATTTCAAGCATTATAACGATCTTTACGGGCACCAGGCCGGGGACGACTGCCTGAAGGCGGTGGCGGCAGTATTGGCCAATCACAGCCAGCGTAGCGGCGATTTGGCCGCCCGGTACGGGGGCGAAGAATTTACCCTTGTTTTGCCGGCAGTTGACAAAGCGGGGGCTGCTCAACTGGCGGAAATAATCAGGCAGGATATCGAAGCTTTGAATATTAAACACGATGGATCGCCGGTTAGCGGTTATGTCACTCTGAGTATAGGGGTATGCTGCCGGGTGCCGGTTGTAGAGATAACAGTTGACAAAATGGTTGCCGCCGCCGACAAAGCCCTTTACGATGCAAAAGCCGGCGGCCGCAACCGGGTAGTCATGGCCTGATTAAAATAACTTGATAACCCGGTACACAGTGTTGCTAAGAGCGATGGTCCGGGCGGAAGCGGCTCTTTTTGCCGCTGCCGCTGCGGTAACCGCCGCGTCCTTTGCGGCTGTCCTGCTTGGGGCGGAATGTGCCGCGCTGCTGCGCGGCCGGCTGCGATTTCTTTTTCGGGTACCAGGTTTGATCAGCGGTGATCATTACCGGGGTTTGATCCGGTTCCCTGGTTAAAAGTTTGAGCGCTGCAGCCAACAAAGTTGGGGCGCTTTCGCTTTCCAGCAGTTCACGGGCTACGTCTTTGTAAGCCCGGTATTCCCCGGCTTCGACTATTTCCATGAGCCTTCCGACGGTTATTCTTTGCTGTCCCTTAATCGCTTCGTCCATACTGGGAACCTGTTGGCGTATGATCCTGCGCTTAATGGAACGCTCGATCAGTTCCAGGTGATCTATTTCGCGGGGGAGCACCAGGGTGGCTGCCAGCCCGGCGCGGCCAATCCTGCCGGTCCGCCCGATGCGGTGTACATAACTTTCCGGATCCTGCGGAATATCAAAGTTGTAAATATGTGTAACCGAGCCGATGTCAAGGCCGCGGGCGGCAACATCGGTAGCAACCAGCAGCTCGGTATGGCCGTTTTTAAAATTACGCATTACGGTATCCCGCCTGGCCTGGGTTAAATCACCGTGGATCGCCTCGGCAGAGTAACCTCGCTTAACCAGGCCATCCAAAAGTTCATCAACCCGGCGCTTGGTGCGGGCAAAAATAATTGATGCTTCCGGCGAGTGAAGGTCGAGCAGTCGGCAGAGCGCATCGAACTTTTCTTTTTCGTGAACCTGGTAGTAGTACTGTTCAGTGTTGGGTACGGTAACCTCTTTTGCCTGGATCTTAATAAACTCAGGCTCATGCATAAACTGCTGTGCCAGGTCCAAAATCGGTCGGGGCATGGTAGCTGAAAAAAGCAACGTTTGCCTGTTTTCGGGCACTTCGGAAAGGATCGCTTCGATGTCTTCCCTGAAGCCCATATTAAGCATCTCATCCGCTTCATCAAGAACCACAATATGCAGCTGCTGGAAGCGGATTAGTTTTCGCCGCATGTGGTCCATCAAGCGACCCGGTGTGGCCACTATTACATGGGGCTTGCTTTTTAGGGCCCGGATTTGCCTTTCAATATCCTGCCCGCCGTATATTGGCAGAGCGCGAATGTTTTTATATTTTCCGAGCGTATTCAGTTCTTCGGCTACCTGGACGGCCAGCTCCCTGGTGGGCGTCATTACCAGTCCCTGGATGGCCCCGCCCGCAGGCCGGATCTTTTCCAGCATCGGAAGGCCGAAAGCAGCTGTTTTACCGGTACCGGTCTGAGCCTGTCCGATCAGGTCTTTACCGCTCAGGGCTATCGGGATGGCCAACTCCTGTATTTTTGTAGCTTCCTCGAAGCCCATGGTTACAGTTGCCCTGATTAAATCGTGGCTGATTGATAATTCGTAAAAAGTTGTCATCTAAAGTCAAACCCTTTCTAAATATAAACAAAGAGCACCCCCAAAACGAAAGGAAATGCTCCTGCCTCCATCGTCTTTCATTACGGCCTCTATTTTGAAGCCCCTCATAATCTTAACCTAGTTCGCTGAAAATTGCAAGCTGTGGTGGGATTCAATCAGGAGCTGCGCCAAAAATCAGCGATTTTGCCTGTCAGGTAACATATGCGTTAGGCTTGCGCATCAATACAGGAAAACTTCGATATGCAGCGAAACATAAACGAAGAGTTAATATGCAGGAGGGATTGTGGTGGACGATATAATGCATGGCTGGTCCGAGGTTGGGCCGTTGAAAAAAGTATTACTGCACAGGCCCGGTTTGGAGTTAAAGAACCTTACTCCCCGATACCTGGAAGACCTACTTTTTGACGAGATTCCATGGCTGTCCAAGGCCCAGGTGGAACACGATGGGTTTGCCCAGAAGCTAAAAGAGAACGGGGTCGAGGTATATTACGTCAGCCGTATGCTCTATGACATAATCCAGGATCCCGGGGTTAAGAGTGAGCTGATCAAAAAGCACCTGAAGGCCAGCCCGCTGATCGAACCGGATGTGCTTGATACAATATATAACTTTTTATATGAGCTGCCGCCTGAAGATCTGGTATCTTCGATTATTGCCGGTTTATCCAAGCAGGAAGTGCAGCACCTCAAAAAGTATAAGACGCTGAGCGACCTGACCCTTGATAGTTATCCTTTTTACCTGGCTCCGTTGCCCAATATGTACTTCACCCGCGATCATGCCGCAATGATCGGCGGCCGGCTCCAGATCAGCAGTATGTTCTTACAGGCACGCCGTCTGGAGACCATTTTTATCCGCATGATTCAAAAATACCATCCTCTTTTTAAGAATGTGGATCTTGCCTATCATGAAGAAATCCCCTACGGAATTGAAGGTGGAGATGTTTTCGTTCTCAATCGGGACAGCTTGATGATCGGGTTGAGCGAAAGGACAACAGAAGAAGCGATTGAGTGGATCGCCGCAAAATACCTAGTTGAAAAGGAGTTGGTTAAACAGATAGTGGTGGTGCAGATTCCTTCCCGCAGGGCTTATATGCACTTAGATACGGTTCTGACCATGGTTGACCGGGAAAAATTCCTGATGTACCCGGGGGTCAGGGACCAGGTTAACATCTACTGGTTGGAAAAAAGCACGGACGGACGGGTCGAGGCCACCAGTGGCCACAGCCTTGTGGGGGCGCTTAAAAAAGCGTTAAAGATTAAAGATGTAGAAATAATCTTTTCCGGTGCCAATGAGGAGATTACCGCCGCCCGCGAGCAGTGGGGCGACAGCACCAATACTCTGGCGATTAAACCGGGAACGGTGGTCGCTTACGACCGCAACGAAGCAACGAATGAAACGTTGCGTAAAAGCGGGGTTGAGGTTATCGAAATTGGCGGTTCCGAACTGGTAAGGGGACGTGGCGGCCCGCGGTGTATGAGTATGCCTCTGGAGCGCGAAGCGCTCGCCGACTAAATTTTGCATCTAAAACAATATGCTTAAACGGCCCGAATAAAAGAGCTGCAGGAAAAAGAGTTGTCTAATAGAGGTGAGGAGCGTGAAGGAAATGGAACGGGAGCTTTCCCTTGAGTTTGTCCGGGTTACAGAAGCGGCTGCCCTGGCCTGCGGCCGCCTGATGGGGCTGGGCGATAAAGAGGCAGCCGATCAGGCGGCAGTGGACGCGATGCGCTCGGTATTCGATACTGTCCACATTGATGGCACTGTGGTAATCGGCGAAGGGGAGAAGGATGAAGCGCCGATGCTCTACATCGGCGAGCAGGTGGGGATAAGCAGCGAGCCCAAGGTGGACGTTGCTGTTGACCCCCTTGAAGGGACCAACCTGGTAGCCCGGGGTTTACCAAACGCCCTGTCAGTCGTGGCTGTTGCCCCTCGGGGTTGCCTGCTCCAGGCTCCGGATGTTTTTTACATGGATAAGATTGCTGTCGGGCCAAAAGCCCGCGGTTGTATTGATATTGCCGCCCCGGTCAGCGATAATTTAAAAGCGGTAGCCGAAGCGCTTCACAGGAATGTCCGTGATTTAACGGCAATTATCCTCGACCGCCCACGCCATAAGAAGATCATAACCGAAATCCGTGAAGCCGGGGCCAGGATCAAGCTGATCAGCGACGGTGATGTTTCGGCGGCGATTGCCACAGCTCTTGACAATACAGGCGTTGATATCTTGTTTGGTATCGGCGGCGCCCCCGAAGGGGTCCTTGCAGCAGTAGCCCTGAAGATTTTAGGTGGCGAGCTGCAGGGCCGCCTGATCCCGAAAAGTGAGGATATGGATCATTTTTATGAAAAGGACAAAGCTGAGCTTGAAAAAATATTAACGCTTGATGACCTGGTAAAAAGTGAAGACATCTTCTTTGCTGCTACCGGCATTACCGATGGCGATATGCTGGGTGGGGTACGCTATCAGGGGGGCACCGCTGAGACACAATCACTGGTGATGCGCGGGATCACAAGGACTATCCGTAAAATAAATGCCGTTCATACCCTGGAAAGAAAGCCGCGCTTTGTGGCGGCAGATTCGCCGGGCCGCAAATAGCCGTATAATTTATAGGTTTTTATTTGACAATCAGGATATTGGTCTTAACCAGCTGCAGGGTGGTGCTGCTGACGCTGCCCATAAATAGTTTCTTAACGCCCCCGTTGCCCCGGCGGCCGATTATCACAATATCATAGCCCCCCTCATCTGCTTCCCTGGCAATGGTTTCTGCCGGATGCCCGACTTTAAAAATAGTGTCCAGCTTGATGTTGGCGGCGTCAAAGTGTCTGACGGCATCGCTGAAAATCATTTTCCGTTCCTCGATTATCCTTTTATCCAGTTTCTCAAGCTGCAGCTCCTCTTCCGGTGAGAATGGATACTTGCCGTACCAGTAATCCGGAAACATCGATGCGCTTTCGTGAACATAAATAATGGAAACTTCATTGATTATACAGTCACTGACCATGCGTGCGGCAAATTCAATGCATTTCTTGCTGTTCTCGGATCCATCGCTGCAAACCAGTATTTTCAAGATCATAGCCCCCTTCCGCATTAACAATTCTGCAGCGATAAGTTTTTACCTTCCCGGTGGCTGAAAACAGTTCTAAATCTGGAGAATCCATTGTTTGTTGGCGAAGGAAAACCGGGCCGGTACTGGAATTGTAATGTAGAATCTGTTTGCAGCGAAAAATGCTTTTATGTTAAAAACCGGGGATGGTGTGCCAACTGGTGCGGGATGAAGTGGTTCAGCCTGAGGCTATAGACCTGGCAGAGGCTCCAACGAGGCCGGTAAGGCCGCTGAAACCACCCTTAAAATGGGCGGGCGGTAAACGCTGGATTGTGAAGCACCTGGAAATGCTGTGGCAGCAAAGCGGGAGTAAAAGGCTGATCGAGCCGCTTTGCGGCGGCCTGGCGGTTGCACTGGGCCTGCTCCCCCGCGGCGCACTATTAAACGACGTTAACGCACACCTGATAAATTTTTACCGCTGGCTGAAAAAAGGGCTTTTTATTCAGCTAAAAATGGAAAATGATCAGGATCTCTACTATGAGTACCGGGAAAGGTTCAACCGCCTGATCAGCAATGGCGGCTCAGAAAGCGCCGAAGCCGCCTCCCTCTTCTACTATTTAAACCGTACCGGTTACAACGGCCTTTGCCGGTTCAATAAAAATGGCTTTTTTAACGTGCCGTACGGCCGTTATAAAGCGATAAATTACCGCCGTGATTTTGCAGATTACCGGGTTCTGCTGGCAAACTGGGAATTCAGCGCTCTCGACTTTGCGGAACTTAAGCCGGCACAGCAGCACAGAACCCGTTGCTGCAGGATGTGGAGCTGCATTTTTTGTAGTCTAGGCTCACCATCGTGCTCGGCTTCATAGTCCCCCGGCCGTGTTGTTTCTGCCGCATTTAAACATCGCAATAATATGATATAAATATCGCGCCGTCAACTGCCTGCACAATTTGATGCACCGCTCCCCCCTTCAAAGGCGGGGGAGCTGTTTTATGATATACTGCAGATTGTAAATGACCTTGTATTGGCAGATAGGGTGAGCTGCAACAGTGTTAAAAAAATGCTTGCTTATTGTTCTGGCAGCGCTGGCTATCCCGGCCCTGGCCGGTTGTACATTACCGCGCGGAACCGGTTATAAAAGCTATTCAGATTCATTTTTTGATACCTTCAACACCCTGGTGCAGTTTTCAGCCTATACAGAAAGCGAAGAAGAGTTCAGGCTTTATTTTGATCATGTGCATTCGCGCTTGCAGGAACTGCACCGGTATTACGACATTTATAACACGTATGACGGGATCAACAACCTAAAAACGATCAACGATCAGGCCGGGGTGGCCCCGGTTAAAGTGGACCGGGAGATTATTGATCTGTTGCTGTTTGCAAGGGAGTGGTCGGATAGGACCGCCGGTTCAACCAATATTGCCCTCGGGCCGGTACTGAAAATCTGGCACCGCTACCGGGAAGAAGGACTTTACGATCCTGCGTCTGCCAAACTGCCCAGGATGGAAGAACTGCGTGAGGCGTTCCGCTTTACCGATCTTGATCAGGTAATGGTTGACCCCGATGCAAATACAGTCTTTTTACCTGATCCGCGGATGAGCCTGGATGTCGGCGCAGTGGCCAAAGGTTATGCGGTTGAGCTCGTTGCCGATGAAATCAGGGCAATGGGCCTTGAGTCGGCGGTTATCAGCGCCGGCGGCAATGTTTCACTAATCGGCAAACCGCTTGATGGTAAAAGGGGTCTTTGGGGTGTAGGCATTCAAAGTCCGGACAAATCAATCGCCGGCAGCAACGACAACCTGCTTGATGTCCTTTTTTTATCGGATGCGGCGGTGGTCAGCAGCGGCGATTACCAGCGGTTTTATGTGGTTGACGATCAGGTGATCCACCACATCATCGATCCGGTGACATTAATGCCGGCCGTTTATTATCGGGCCGTTACGGTTGTGGCTGAAGATTCGGGGGTTGCCGACTTTCTCTCGACTGAATTGTTTCTGCTTCCGCCGGCACAAAGCTTGCAGCTTGCATCGGGCTTAAACGGGGTGGAAGCGCTTTGGGTGATGCCCGACGGGTCGCTGGTTGTAACGGAAGGGATGAAAAACCTGCTGCGCAGCGAAGGGGCAACAAACCAGGCAAATTAGAGGGAGCGGGCCACATGCGGCCTACTCCCTGATTGCGACTACTGGTTTTTCTGGCGGCTGCTGCAACTCTTTTAACCGGCATCCCACTTGCCTGCTCTGCGCAGCTCTTCAACTATCGATTCGGCTGCCAATTTAAGCTCTTTTTTGTCAACTTTGGCAACCCTGGTCAGCGGAAAATCTTTATCCTCGGGCCAGATTTCCACGTGCTGGGGGCGTTTGTAAGAAGCAATGCCCTGGCAGTGTTCGAACACCTGCTCTGCGGTCAGGTTTGCTCCTTTCTTAGGCCGCACGAAAACAAAAACACCTTCGTCAAATAGATGATGCTTAACCCCGACAACATCGACGATATCTACCATCGGGTGCGAAGCGATAAAATCCTGCACTTCGTCGGGGAAAACCTGGAAACCTTTTTGTTTGATCACGAATTTCCGGCGGCCGGCCAGGTAGAGGGCTTTATAGCTGCCCATATCCTTTAAGTAGCCTAAATCCCCTGTATAAAGCCAGCCATCGCCGCTAATGGCCTTATCGGTTGCTTCAGGCATGTTGTAATAGCCCTGGAAGACTATCGGCCCGCTGACACAGATTTCCCCAATCTCGCCTTCCGCCAGTTCTTCGCCGGCACCCCCGTCATCCCGGATTGGATTACGGATCGTGACCGGGGCCAGGTCTTCGAATGCCATTCCGACCTGACCCGCCATTTCTTCAACCGAGATTCCACGCGGCGTAAATGAATAAAAGCCTGCAGTTTCGGTCATCCCGATTCCGGTGCCGAAGTTAGGGGCCATTTCTGAAAGCTGTTTCAAAAATACTGTATCAACGGCAGATCCGCCGTAGATGGCATACTCAAGGCTGCTGAGGTTGTAATTCCTGTATTCCGGCAAGGCCCACTCCATCCTGAACTGCGTTGGAATCTGGCCAAAGATTCCCACCTTCCACTTTTCGATTGCTTCAAGGGTTATTTTAGGATCAAAAATCCGCAGCAGCACCGCTGTGCCGCCGAGGTAAAGCGTAGTCATCAGCTGTTCGGTTACGCAGCCCACGTGGCTCGGCGGCAGGTTGACCAGCATGACCATGTTGTTCCCGTCAAGGCTCACCCCCCGGTTCAGTACTTCATTCTGAACGATAATATTCTCATGGCTCATTACTGCCGGTTTTGGTTCTCCGGTTGTTCCGGTGGTAAAGATAATCAGCGCCGGGGTTTTGGCGTCAATTTTTGAATAAGCTTTTTCCAGCCCCCTTGAAACTATGTTCTTTACCTTCAGGCCGATCAGTTTGCCTTTGGCCATCATCTCGGAGATCGAAATGGCTCCTTCGATGATATCGCCGGGCTGTGGGTCGGGGGTAAACTGCACCAGGTGCTCTACTGACGGGCAGTTGTCCCGTACCGCTTTACCCATTTCCCGAAAGTCGATTACCGGGGTTTTGCCGAGGAAAAAGAAAATTTTCGGTTTTATTTTTTCCAGGTCGCGCACTACTTCCATCTCTTTTAAACGGACATCGAGCGGGGCAATTATTGCCCCGATCTTAAAACAGGCGTACATCAGGATAACATGTTCGGGGATCAGGACCAGCATGGTCGCTACCCGGTCACCCTTTTTTATGCCCATGTCCAGCAGGCGCAGGGCAAAATAATCGACCAGAGATTCAAACTTTTTGTAGGTAATCGTTTTTTCATCTTCGTGCTGGATTAGGGCCGGCTTGTCAGGCAGTTCCCTGGCCCACTTTTCGGTGTAAGAGTTCAATAGCGGCAGTTTCCAACCGGTCTCGCTCAAGGTTTTCCCTCCCTTATCAGTTTTTGCTTGCTCTGCTTGCAGTGCCTATCAGGCACTTTCACACTTGCAAAAATTCTCTCTCCGATAATTTATTCCTGCCCTGATTGCCTTTTTCCGTCAAATCTTAAGTAACCATTGCTCACCGCCTCCTTATGCTGCTGATTCAGGACCCTGAAGAATAGTTCGCCTCCGGCGTGATTATTCTTGCGATCCAGCAGTTGAATCCTGATGAAACTATCCGGAGTCACCATGCCGCGGAAATAGCAGGCCAGCTGTTTTATTTCTGCCGGGTTGCCTCCAAGTTCCCTGTTTACCAAGGTTGAAACAGCCCGGGCCAGTGTGCCGATGCCGAAATAGATAATATCGGGGAGGCCCATGCTGCGGGCGAAGGATGGCGAAGTATGGATCGGGAAAGGCACGTTGGCGCAGCCTTCGTAGACGTAGCAATCTTCTCGCTTAATCGGGACAGCGGTTTCCCAGATCGGCTTAAGGGTGCCCTGAAATGTTGGGAATACCGGTAATTTCCCTGCTGACCGGCCCTGGTCGGCACATTTCACCCCGCGAAGCATTCCGCCGATATACTCAGTAAAAACAGGGTTACCGTCCTGGTCGAGGGCTGGCAGTTTAAAGATCACATGGGTGCCATTTTTTTCCGGCATCACCGAAAATACCTGGCCTTTGACAGCCAGCCGGTCACCTGGTTTAAGGGGGCGCTCGATAATCAACTGTTCAGTATAGTGGACAATGTGAAACATAACTTCTGCCGGAAAACCAAGGTCAAGATAATCGTAGATATTTTGAATAAGCGGCCAGGTCAGGGCCGCAGCCAGGGTAGGCGGAGCGATCAGCCCGCTTTGGCGTGTATCATCCAGGTAACAGGGGTTAGGATCTGCTACGGCAGCAGCATAATTGTTAATTTGGCGCTGGGTTACCTCGGTTGTGAAGACTCGCATACTCAGGCCGACCACTGATGAATCGATTTCCATTTATTGCCCTCCTCTTGGTCGATACGCGTTTAAATATCAAGCGACCGGTTATGACCTCTTAAAGCTGTTTATGTCCTGTAATAGCCGTTTAAGCCAGAATAACAACATATATTTAAGTTTATTGGCGAATATCGGCCTAAGCCCGAGAAAACCGGCTAAGATTTGGCTTGCAGCAATTTTTCACAGGCCTGAGGCTCTTTGCCCGCCCGGTATCTAAATGATATCATACAAAAGGTAGTTTAACAGGTTAAATATTTTACCGGGCATGAACTGTTGCGGGATTTACTGCCGGGTAACAGCACGGGCAGAATATTTATAGGTTGAATTAATAACAAGATTAGAAAGGATGATCAGCTATATTTGGTTTAGGTTTTATACCGCTCATATTAATTATTGTTGGATTTACGGTAATTCCCCTGTTGGGTGTAATGAATTACGGAACAAACGGCTTGCTCGGCGGGTTTGGTATCGGTTTGGTTATTGCCCTGGCTATCAGCATGTTTAAAAAGTAAGTCATGCCGGAGAGCCTGTATTACTACTGGATAATTCCATGTATGCATTAAGACATACCGGGTTATTTCCTAGCTGTTGTCCGGCAGCAGTATGCCGGCCTGGAACATTTCAGGTATAATTCTGGTATGTTTTATTGCAAAACGGAGGTAGCATTATGGGAAAATGGTTAGATGCGATCAGGCGGAGGATATCCGTACGCAGCTACGCGGGGAAACAGGTTGAACCGGAACGGCGCAAGCAGCTGGAGGAGTTTTGTTTAAGCCAAAAAGACGCCGGCCCGTTTGGCGCTTCGGTTCGCTTCAGGCTGTTGGACCTGGAGTCGCTAAGCAGCAGCGAACTGCGCAGGATAGGCACATACGGAATAATTAAGGGTGCTCGCCTCTATGTTTTAGGAGCTGTTGGCAGTGGAAAAGGAGCCATGGAAGATCTGGGCTACTGTCTTGAAAAAATTATCCTGGAGGCCACTGCGCTGGGCCTGGGAACCTGCTGGCTGGGCGGCACTTTTAAACGCGGTGCTTTTGCAGCTTACATGGAGCTGGCTGCAGACGAGTTGCTGCCGGCTATCACCCCTGTTGGTTATCCGGCAGTCGATAGGTCGGCAGTAGAGCGAATGATGCGTTTTGGCGCCGGTTCGAACCGGCGCAAGCCCTGGTCCGAACTGTTCTTTAAAGGTGACGGAGTCACTGCCCTGGCCAAGCAGGAAAGCGGCCCATTCCGGGATGTTTACGAAGCGGTCCGGATGGGGCCGTCGGCCTCCAATAAGCAACCCTGGCGCCTGATTCTTGATCAGCATGGGGCGACACACCTTTACTTAAAAGAGAACAAGATATACAACCGGTTGATGGGCAAACTGCAGCTGCAGCGTGTTGATATGGGGATAGCTATGTGTCATTTTGAAATGGCAGCGGAAGAGCTGAAGCTGCCCGGGGCCTGGCATACCGGGCAGGCTGGTCCCCGGGTAGCCGGGCTGCAGCACATCGCCTGCTGGAAATAAGGCTGGCGGTGCGCTGCAGCTTTTGTTTAATTATATTTTTCTTGAGCCGGTAGTTTGACGGGATGTTTAAAGAAGGGCAAAGCGTGCCGTAAAATGGCGCATCAGTCCTGTTTGGTAGACAATTTTCATGCCCTTTATATTTTCTTTTTGCCTGCTGATTTCGATCAATGTATCGGCCACATAACGCATGTGGCGATCGCTGTAGACCCGGCGCGGGATCGCCAGGCGTACCAGCTCCTGCCTTGGGTATATTTCCCGCCCGGTTGACGGATCGACATATCCGAAAGCGCAGGCGCCGAGTTCAACAGCCCTGATCCCTCCAAAGCGGTACAGTTCCATCGTCAGGGATTGGGCCGGAAGATTTGCTTGTGGAATGTGCGGCAGAAACCGCAGCGCATCAATAAAAACCCCGTGCCCGCCAACAGGCAGCACGATCGGAATTCCTGCCGCAATCAGCAGCCGGCCCAAATAATGAACCTGGCCGATCCGGTCTTCCAGATAATCTTCCGCAGTGCCTTCATGGAGGCCGCGGGCCAAGGCTTCCAGGTCGCGCCCGGCTAGCCCGCCGTAGGTCCTGAAACCCTCGTAGCAGATCTGAATCTGCACTGCTTTTTCATACCAGTCCTCGCGGTTGCGGAAAGCTAAAAAACCGCCGATATTGACCAGGGCATCTTTTTTTGAACTCATGGTACAGCCGTCGGCGTAGGAAAACATTTCCCGGGCAATTTCTTTGATCGAGTGGTTGAGATACCGTGGATCGCGCTGTTTGATAAAATAGCAGTTCTCAGCGTAGCGGGCGGCATCGAGAAACAGTGGACGGTTATATTTTTTTGCCAGGCTGGAAGCGGCCCTGATATTGTCCATTGCCACAGGCTGGCCGCCGTTGCTGTTACAGGTGATCGTAATAATCACCAGCGGCAATTCATCCGGAGTGCTGTTCTTCAGTTCTTCTTCGAGCGTTTCCAGGTTTATATTGCCTTTAAAAGGGTGATCGGATTCGGTGTGCAAGCCTTCTTCGATCACCAGGTTTACCGGCAGCGCGTTACGCATCCGGATATGGCCTTCGGTGGTATCGAAATGCATGTTCCCGATTACTCTTTGCCCTTCGCCAACAAACATAGACATCAATATGTTTTCTGCAGCCCGGCCCTGGTGGGTCGGGACAACATACTGATAACCAAAAATATCTTCAATGGCGTTCTGCAGGTTAAAAAAGTTCCGGCAGCCGGCATACGATTCATCGCCAAGCATGATCCCTGCCCACTGGTTGGCACTCATCGCTGTAGTGCCGCTGTCGGTCAGCAGATCAATATAAACGTCTTCGGCCTTGATATTAAACACGTTATACCCGGCACCGGCAATCAGTTTTTCCCTTGTTTCACGATCCCTGACCATAATCGGTTCTACCATTTTTATCCGGTATGGTTCAGCATAAGTTTCCCTTTCTCTCAAGTCAGCAGCCTCCGATCGCTGATTATGTCAGTCTGGCCAGTAACGCCGCGCAGGCCTTTACTGCAGATTCTGTCTGGGAATAGACTTCCCTACCTATAATAACTGATAATTGCTGTGAATTAAAGTTCTGTACCCGGGTTTCCCGTAAAAAAGGGTTGCCAGGGCAGCTTGTTGAAATTAAGTTAAGGTCAGAAAGATAGGCGGGTTTATTATTGGCTGGTATTATTAAACAGTTTTCAAATTGGTGTTACCGGGTTGTCAACATGCGGGTAATTGTTGGCTCCATAGCGTTATTCGCAATCTTCATAATACTGGTATTACCGGATATGGCCGGCCGTTTAAGCGATATAACCGGAGTCAGCCGATCACCCGATGTCTCTTTTGTCTACAGCGCTGCTGATTTTTATGCCATGGCTGAGGCCTATGGAGTGGAAGGGCGGGAGTATTATATCAGCCAGCGTTTCACATTCGATCTGGTTTGGCCTCTTATTTACATGTTCTTTTTTCTGGCTCTGCTAACACTATTTTACCGGCAATTGCCCGCAGCCAGCAGCCTCAGACAGGCAAACCTGCTGCCCTTTGCCGGGGTGTTCTTTGATCTGCTTGAGAACAGCGGTGCAGCCTATCTGATGTACCGCTACCCGGTGCCCATCCCGTACCTGGCTGCCATGGTACCTGTTTTTACCTTTTTAAAATGGTTATTTATCGGTTTAAGCAGCATCGCAATATTGGCAGGCCCGCTCATTTTGGTTTCACAACAGATGAAGATCAACCGGCAGATATAAACTTGCCAATTGATGGTGGTGACATGTTTTGCGTTATACAGATACTAGGATAATTGCCCAGCAGAGGCTGCTCGAAGTTTCCCGTGGTGATCGGGAGGCAGAGCTGCTGCTGAAAAACGGCAGGGTGGTAAATGTTTTAAACGGAGAGATCGTTGAAACCAACCTGGCCATTGTAGGCGGGATGATTGCCGCCCTCGGCCGGGAATACACATCAGGCCGGGAGGAAATTGATCTTGAAGGCCAGTGCCTGGTTCCCGGCCTGATCGATGCCCACCTGCATATTGAGAGCACCCTGCTGCTTCCGGCAGAGCTGGCGCGGGTCATCACCCCTTGCGGCACCACAACGGTAATTCATGACCCGCATGAAGTGGCGAACGTATTGGGCCGGGCCGGGGTAGAGCTGATGCTGGAAGCTTCACGCGGCCTGCCCTGCGATTTTATGGCCACCGCTCCCTCCTGCGTTCCGGCGACGACCATGGAAACAGCCGGAGGCGAACTGAATGTTTCTGATATCGAAACACTGCTGAACCACCCGCAGGTTGTCGGCCTGGGCGAAATGATGAATTACCCGGGTGTGATTAGCGGCGACGCAGCGGTTTTACAGAAAATTGCTGCCGCTCACCGGAGGGGCAAGGTGGTGGACGGTCATGCTCCGGAACTTGCCGGAGCCCGGCTGCAGGCTTACCTGGCTGCGGGGATAAACAGTGATCATGAATGCCTTACCGCTGCTGAAGCCGAAAAGAAGCTTGGCTGTGGGATGAGCATTATCATCAGGCACGGGTCTGCCGCGTCAAGCCTCGGCGAACTGCTGCCGCTAGTAAACTCCAACACGGTTGATCTGTTCATGTTTGGCAGCGACGACCGGGAAGCGGCCGAACTGCTTGAAAAAGGCCACCTCGATGACCTGCTTCGAAGCGCGGTTGCTCTGGGGGGCAATCCCCTGCAGATGATCAGGATCGCCACTTTAAATGCCGCCCGTCACTACAGGTTATATGATCGCGGGGTACTGGCCCCGGGATACCGGGCTGATATTGCAGTTTTCAATAACCTGTCCGATTTTACTGCCGAGCTGGTGATTAAAAACGGGCGGGTAGTCGCCGAAAAAGGCAAGCTGTCGGCTGATCTGCCGCCGGTTACAGTTCCTCTTCTTGCCAAGAACTCGTTGCACCTGGCCCGTATGCCGGAAAAAGCAGATTTTACGCTTAAAACGGATAGGCCGGAGCTGCCGGTCATTGGCGTAGTTCCAGGGCAGATCAGCACCGCCCACCTGGTCCTGGCGGTAAAAAAGAATTCAGCCGGCGAAGTTATTGCCGATCCTGCTGCCGGTATCAACAAGATTGCTGTGATTGAAAGGCACCGCGCCAGCGGACGGATCGCTGTAGCCCTGATCAGGGGATTGGGCCTGCGTGAAGGGGCAATAGCTTCGAGTGTGGCCCATGACTCCCACAACATTATTGCTGCCGGTGTCGAAGAAGAGGCAATGGTTGCGGCGGTCCGTGAACTGGTGCGCATCGGCGGCGGCTTTGTGGTCAGCGGGAAGGATAATGAGATCAGGGCGGCACTGCCCCTGCCGCTGGCCGGGTTAATCTCAACTGAACCGGCCACTGTTGTTGTTCACCAGATGCGTAAGCTGTTGGCAGCCGCCCGCAGCCTTGGGATTGACCTGCCCCAGCCTTTTATTACCCTTGCCTTTATGGCCTTGCCGGTAATCCCGGCGTTGAAAATCACAGATCGCGGGCTGGTTGATGTCGAAAATTTTAGTTTTTTGTAACGGCCCGTCATTATTTGTGCATATATTAGCATCCCGCCAGAAAGGAAGTGTTGGCATGGAGTTTAAACCGACTGTTCCAAACCTGCTTTCAGCATCGCGGATTGCCCTGCTTCCCGTCCTCTATCTATTGTTACATTTTAATCAGCACCAGCTTTTTTTGATCGGCTATATACTGGTCGGGTCAACAGATTTTTTTGATGGCCTGGCGGCCCGAAAACTAGAACAGGTGTCCCATTACGGCCAGGAACTTGACTCGCTGGCAGATCTTCTATTCTATGTATCATCGGCCTATTTTTTAAACTACCTGCGGCCCGAGGTTATTGCCGCCAACAAGATGTACCTGATCATCTTCTTTTCCCTGCTCGGTTTCTCGTTTTTGCTTTCAGGTTACCTCTTTAAGCGGCCGGTTATGATGCATACATTTATATTGCGCTGGAACGCAGTACTTGTATTTCTAGTCGTAGTCTGTTCCTTTTTCTTTGATGTAACGCTGATGACTAGGGCGGCCCTGCTGATTTACATGGCCGGCTTTACGGAAGAAATATTGATCTTCCTTCTTTTTGGCAATGTGGATCCTGATACTAAATCAATCTTCCATCTTTTTGCAGCCAGGTAGGAAGCTGCCCGGTTGGTCAATAACCTGACAGCAAGCCTCCGATTGCAGTCCGGTTTTTCGGAAAACAACAGGAGGCTTTTTCATTGCCCTTTTTGGGCGTAGTGATTAAAAAGGCCCGTAGTTTATGGCTACAGCCAGCAGGATAAAGAGAACTGTAACTGCCAGCACCGCCAGCTGCAGCAATATTACCCATTTGAACCATTTTATATAGCTGACTCCGGCCAAGCCCAAGCCGATCAAAAGAGCGGCATTGGTCGGGAACAGCACGTTGCTGAAACCGTCGCCGAAAGCAAAGGCGAGGACTGCGGTCTGCCTGGTTACCCCGATCAGGTCGACCAGGGGAGCGATAATCGGAATTACCAGAAAAGCTTTGGCCGAGGCTGATCCGATAAAAAAATTTAGCATCAGGACAAGGCCGTATATCATCAGGGCAGCGCCGTACGGAGAGGTACCGCCGATGCTGCGTACTGCGTAGTCAAGGATGGTGTCCATAACTTGGGCGTTGGTCATGATATGCTTGACGCTGACCGCCATCAGGATCAGGATAATTGCCGGTGATATACCGGCTATCGTGTTGCCGAAAATCGAGGCGGCCGCTTTTGCCTTCATGCCGCTGAGCAGGGCGGCGCCAACTCCCCCGACCAGGAAAAGGAGGCCAATCAGGGGCAGGGCAAGCCCTGAAATGGTACTGTTAAAAGCGGCTGCAATACTGATTAAGATGATCGCAGCAAGCGAAGCTATAAACCAGCCAATCGCACCTCTTAACTGCGGGTTAGCCTGAGCTGCCAGCTCCTCACGGGATAAGCTAAAACGTGACCTGAGGTTTTTGTCATCCTCAAAAGTTGGTGATCTAGATGGGACTTTTTCGATTCTTTTGGCATAACGAATCAGGAAAAAACAGAGAATGACGTAGATTGTCACAAATACCAGGGTGCGCAGGCCGATGCCTGAGAAAACCGGCACCCCGGCCAATCGTTGGGCAATACCAATGGTAAAAGGGTTGGCCAGGGCTGCAGAAAAACCGAAAGCAACTGCCAGCAGGCTCATCCCGAGGCCGGTCATGGCATCCCAACCCAGCAGGTAGGCCAGCGCGATCATAACCGGAACCAGAATAATAAACTCTTCAAAGATGCCGAGCAGAGCCCCGAAAAGCATGAAAATCAGCACTACCACGGCCAGCAGGAGGAACCTGCGATTACCCATGCTCAATACTACACGGGCGATAACCGCCTTCAAGACCCCGGCCTGTTCCAGCAGGGCAAAAGCGCCGCCAATCAACAATAAAACTACGATAATGGTGATTATCACTGCAGCATCAGGACCCCAAAGCACCTCGGCCGGGGCGGTAAACCAGCGCCATGCCGGGTAGTCTGGTGGCTCTATGTACCTAAAAGAACCGGGCACTATAACTCTTCGCCCGTCTACATCTTCTGTGTCAAAGCTGCCGCTGGGGATGGCCTGGCTCAGCAGGCCGGCTGTGATCATTAGAACGAGTATGATCACAGCTGACTGAACAAATGCCTTTTTGCTGATTTTTAAGACCGACTGATCATTTTTCATCGCTTATCCTCCTGCTGTATTATTGGGGTTAATATAATCGCTAGTTGCAGCCTCTTATACCTGGTAAGCTGTCCTGCCTGTCAGGATAATCCTGCGAAGGCTGCAGGCTTCTGCCATCAACTGCTTGATCGAAACCCAGATGTTTAAAAATAGCTGTCGGTATCGCTCTTTATCTGGTAAAAAACCAGGCGTTTAGCTACTTTGTATGCCTGTTCGGAGACGGATAATATTTTCATGGCAAAAAAAGCAACATGCCTCTTGTAAGCCAGTTCAGCCAGATAGTTTCCCTGGTGGACAGAGGTCAGTATTTTTTCTAAAACCCGGTTGGCCTCTTTTTCAAAAAAATAAACCTTGTTTGCATGGTCTTCAATCATTACCCGGTTTTGAAAAAGATGCCGTGCTCCGTTAACCAGTTCACCGGTTGTTTTACAGGAATAGTCTACCAGCTCGCTGAACAGGGTTTTAACCTGTTCGGGGATAAAGGGGGCTTCCAGGGAGAGCTGTATCAATACCTGGTTTGAGATGTCAGCGATATCGTCCATCTGATCGAAAATTAAGGTAATGTCTTTCTGGTAATCGGGGTAAAGGGTATTTATGTAAAGGTGGTATTTTATATTTTTTAAGGCCTCGTCAGCCTTTTTCTCGCCCTGTGATGCGAACCCGGCACATTTTAAGAAAGTATCCCGGTCACCTTTCAGGTAACTTTTAACCCCTAAGTTTAAGGTGCCGCAGATATCATTGATATAATTGAGATAAACCCCGACCTCCTGCTCGAGGCGCTTATGTTTTTTAAAAAAACCTGAAAAATATTTTTCCATGCGCCAGCACCTTGATTTTATTACTCCGGGTACCGTAATAACGGTAATTGGAGTTATTGACGGCCCAGTCTAAAAAATGACGTTTTGCAGAAAGACATTCTGCATAATAAAAAGCGAAACGTAAGACAGGATCCCGGCGCAAACAGGGGTCAGCAGCCAGCCGACAACAATTTTGCCGAGCAGCCGGGTATTGATATTACCGCCGCCCTTGGCTATGCCAATCCCGGATACGGCGCCGACTACCCCCTGCGACTGGGAAACAGGCACTAGCGGTATGGCAGGCAGGCCAAGCCCGATCAGCGCTGACTGTAAGCTTTCGGAGGCAAAAAGGAAAAGCACCAGTGATGTGGACAGCACAACAACCAGCGCTGTTACCGGGGAAAGCCGGTAGATGCCGGAGCCGATGGTCATCATCACGGTCTTGGAATATGTAATTACCCCGATGGCGATCGAAACAGCCCCGAAAAACAGCAGCTGCTGCATCCCGCTTAACACAAAAAGTTCTCCAATGCGAATATCAACAAAAGGCGATGCTGCCGTAAACACCCCGATAACATTGGCGATATTGTTCATTCCCAGGCTGTAAGCGCCGAAAGCCCCGGCCAGCACCAGGCAGAGCTTTATAATCCGGTCAAGGCTGAAGAGGTGAATTTTAATTTTATTTAGCATCAACCGGAATAAAAAATAGAGGCCAAATGCGAATGCGGCCGCTAAAACCGGTGTAAAAAGCCAGGCCCCGGTTATGCGGTAGAGGATGGAATAATCTGTGGCAACGCCTGCAAAAAAATTCCAGCCGAGGATGGAGCCGATTATCGCCTGGGAAGTAGATACAGGCAGGCCGGTTTTAGTCATCCACATAATGGTCAGTGCTGCAGCGAAGCTGACAATAAAAGCCCCCGGCAAGGCCTTTATTGCACCCAGGGTGCCCAGGGTGCCTGTTGTTCCTGCCCCGCTGTAAACGGCGCCTAACACGATAAAGATGCAGCTGATTGTGGCCGCGGTGGTAAAGCGGACCATTTTGGTGCCGACGGCAGTGCCAAAAATATTGGCGGCGTCGTTGGCGCCGAGCGACCAACCCATAAACAAGCCGCTGCTTAAGTAAAACAACTCTACAAACATTTAAAGCCGGCCTCCGGAAACCCTCATTTTTAGTGTTGCACTAAACGAAATCAGCAGCTTGTCAAATAATCCGTTTTATTTTATACATCAGCATTTTCTTGGCCAGATCTTCAGCAATGTCTGAAAGCAGGGCCATTTTCTCCACGTAGTAACGCAGCTGAAACTTCCTGGCCAGTTCCTCGACTGCGGCGGATTGGAAAATGCTGTGCTTGATATTTTGCTCCAGCGCATCAGCTTTTTTTTCGAATAGGTAAACGTTTTTTATATAGCCTTCAAGTGTATTAACGTCTTCAAAAAATGAGCGGACCCCCTGGATTAAAATGTCGACCGCATCGACCGAAGCCGCTGTTATGGCCACGAAATCCTCTTTCATGCAGTCCGGAATATCCGGTTTTTCAACACAAATCTGAAAAATAATTTTCTTCGCCTGGTCAACGATGTCATCGAGGCCATCCAGCAGTTCAAAAATATCAGCCCTCGAATCCGGCGCGATGTTATAGGCGTAAAGCTTGTATTGAATGGTTTTGAGGTGTTCGTCTGCGCTTCTCTCAAGTTCGGAGATATTGCGGTACCTGGCCGAGGCATCATCGTAATCCCCCCGGTAGGCTTCTTTAGCCCCTTCAAAAAAAAGCAGGGAAGACTCGGTTATGCACTTCAGGTATCCGTCAATTTCATTTTGCAGATCTTTGCTTTTATTCTGGATGACATTTTTCACAGCGAAACTCACCCTCTGGCCGCATTTTCTGTTAGCGCATGAAAATATAAAAACCGCAGAGCGAACGCTGCTGCGGCAGCGAAAGCGGTTAACATCCCTTCGTTCCGGTTTTATTCATACTATCTTATTATTTTATATATTACAATACCTTTAATACCGATTACTTCTTCCATTCATCCACCGGACCGGGGGCGGGGGACAACAAACTGTCAGCATGATGATTGAGACTTGCCCGTGGGCGACGGAAAAGATATGGAACAGGGCACCCCAACCAGGCATTTGCCGCATACATCGGCAATACTCTCCAGGTCTGCCTGCTTTTCGGCATTGATCAGGCAAATCTCATAACACTTCTGCTTATCAAGGTGTTTTAAGCTTAAAGCATTGTTCACGCATTTATTGGCGCAGCGGCCGCAACTGCTGCCGGCCAGGTGCAGGCAATATTCTCCGGTCGGGCGTGGCGTCGCCTCCAGCTCAAGATTGGTTATCAAACTGCCGATCCGGCCGCAGCATCCGGCTCTGGTAATCAGCATGTGATTTACCCCAAAGGTGCCGAGCCCGGCAATATAGGCAGCACTGCGGTGCGACCAGCCGCTGAGCAGCGTTTTCGGATCAAAATTATGAGTGGCAGGTACAAAAACTGCCTGGCAGCCCTCTTTAATCAGCAGCTCTTGCAGGTGCCGGTTTAAGGCAGCGATCAGCTTATTAGTCTCGATATAGGAAAGAGCCCAGGTTTTTGAACAATAGCGCCCCTTTAAATTGCTCTTTACGACCTGTTCTTTAAACGGCATAAAATAGGTAATTACCGTTTTGGCCTCCTTTAAAAAATCAGCAGGCTTTTCGTGAATCGGGCTGGCCAGTTTCCTTAATTGCCCAAAAAGGGGATCGTCAGCCCGGGCGTAGGCCACCAGAGGCTTCTCCCAGCCGGTGTCATCGCTGTGCGGATATGCCATGACATATTCTTCTATGATTCTTTCTATCTTTGCATGATCCATTTATCCTCTTCCCCTTTACTTGCTGCTGATAAAAAATTTTTTCGGCAGCTTATATTATATTACATGCAAAAGGGGAAAGAAACGCAAGGAAAACACAAGGGTAAACACAAGGGGACGGTTCTCTTGTGTTGCATTTGCATCCAGGGACACAAGGGGACGGTTCTTTTGTGTTGCATCTGCAGCTATATTCTGTTAGATTATAGTAGGGTGATGCAATGCCAAGGGGCGCGAGGAAGAAAAGCAGTTCCGGCGTTTATCATGTAGTCGTTCGTGGTATAAACAAGCAGAGGATTTTTGAAGATGAAGAAGATTATCAGGTATTTCTGAAGAGGATAAAAACGTATAAAAAGATCAGCGGCTACAAAGTATATTCTTATTGCCTGATGAGCAATCATATCCATCTATTGATGAAAGAAGAAACCGAATCTTTAAGTACAGCATTCCGTAGGATTGGAACAAGCTATGTTTATTGGTATAACTGGAAATATGGAAGAATCGGCCATTTATTCCAGGATCGTTATAAAAGTGAAGTTGTTCAAAACGACGCCTACTTACTAACTGTAATGAGGTACATTCATCGAAATCCGATTAAAGCAGGAATAGTAAAAGATCTTTATGAATATCCATGGAGCAGTTTCCATGAATATTCTTTCCAGAAACCGGATCTATGTGATACGGAGCTTCCGCTATCATTATTTTCAAAAGATCCGCAGAAAGCGACTGAGTTGTGGTTGGAATTCGACCAATCTAATAATGATGATCAGTGTTTGGATTATGATGACAGTAAAAGGCTAAATGATATTGAAGCTTCAGAGTTGATAAAAACCCAGCTTAATATTTTTTCTCCGACAGATATACAATCTTTCGAAGCTGGGGATAGAAGCAGTGCTATCAGATTGATGAAAGATCAAGGGTTATCGATCAGGCAAATTGAAAGATTAACTGGAATAAGTTTCGGGATTATTCGGGGAGTATAATCTTAGCTCAGAAAGAGTGTTAATTGGCATGAATAAGAGGTGCACAGAAGAACCGTCCCCTTGTGTTCTAAAGATTTTATTTGCAGCCGTTGTCGTGATGCTGATGTTAGGTTCCTTTGCCTGTGCCAGCGGGCACAGGGAGAGTTTTTCAGAAGAGCAACCTGAAATCAGGCAGGTAGCAGGGTTGGCTGAGCGTATCAGCAACGCAGTCAACAGCAGGGAAAACCTTTCCCTAAAAATAATCGGCGAGGTAAATTACTTTGATGAGCATTTCCCGGTATGGGCTGTTTCTGTAACACCGATATCGGATTCAGCTGTTGGTAAGGTTTTGATTCTCGGCGGCGTTCATGGCAATGAACCGGCGGGGGTTGAAAAGGTAATCCGCCTGATTGAAGAACTGGCTGAAAACCCGGGGCAATATGGAGCGGTTACGTACGATATTATTCCCGTTATCAACCCCTGGGGCTGGAGCCGTGATTTGCGGTTCAACCAGCAAGGTATAGATGTTAACCGCGATTTTGCGGCATTTGAAAGCCAGGAAGCGGTTATAATCAGCAGTTTTACTGCTGGCACCGATTATGACCTGATTATCGATTGTCACGAAGATCCCGACGCCCAAGGGTTTTACCTCTACCAGTACGCCAACCCGGAAACAGGTTTAAGCCGCAGCATTATTGATGCTGTCAGAAAGCTGGGGTTCCCGATCGAGCAGGATGTTAACATGATTATTTTAAAGACTGACGATGGTTTGATCGATGCCCCCCTTTGGGGGCTTTGGTACATGAAATTTACAAAGCAGCTGAGCATGACCAACTACCTCCGCCTTAACAACAGCAAGCAGGTGTACACCGTGGAAACCCCGACTTCACTGGCTTTGGAAGATCGTCTGGCGGTGCAGGATGTTGCGGTCAGGATGTTGTTGGAAAGCCTGGCAGACTAGCGCCCGGTTGGGGGTGGTTATAGCAGGCAGCTTATTTACAATTCCATGATTATCAGCAGGTGGGGGTCAAAGTACAGGTAACAGCCACCTCCGGCGTTGCCGGGGCGAAGCTGCCGCTCACCCGGGCAGCGGTATTCCAGGCTGTAGCGTTTTTGCCGATCGGCTGACGCATAATAATAAGAGTGTACGGCTGTCACTCCCTGAACAACCTTGTCAGGGCGAACGGCAATAGAATTGCTTATCGGCTGATCCACAACTTCGAGATGTTCAGGCCTGATGCCGATAATGACCGGTTGATTGGCGCCCAGTTTGATTGATGCCGGGGCCGAAACAGTTAAGGTTTGATCGAATTCCGGAATGAACACAGTTGCCGCGCCGTCGTCTAAGGCAACTACCCGGCCCTCGGCCAGGTTTTTGAAGCCGGCCAGGCGGGCCGCCGTCCGGTTTGCCGGCCTGCTGATAACCTGGTGTTTGTCAGCATACTGTACAATTTTCCCATTGTCATATACGGCTAATCGTTTGCCGACTTTGAAGCCCTGATCCAGGTCGTGGGTGACAAACAGGATATCGCCTCTGTAATAATGATAGAGTGTAAGCAATTCGTACTCCATCCGTTCTTTCCGGTAAGTATCCAATGCGGAGAAGGGTTCGTCAAGGAGCAGCGCTTCCGGTTCAGGGGCAATGGCCCGCGCGAGTGCCACTCTCTGCTGCTGCCCTGCTGACAGCTCTGCCGGGTAGCGGTTTTTCAGGGCTGGAATGTTAATCACTTCGAGCAGCTCTGCCACTTTTTTTGATGCAGCCGGTGCTGGTTGGCCGGACAGCCCGTAAGCGATATTTTCGGCAACAGTCAGGTGGGGGAAGAGGGCGTAGTTTTGAAAAACAAAACCGATTTTCCTGCTGCGCGGGGGGATGCAGATTTGCTTTTCCGAACTGAAAAGAATCCGGTTATTTAGTTTGACCAGGCCTTCATCAGGCCGAATGAGGCCGGCTAAACAAAATAGAGTCATTGTTTTGCCGGAGCCGGAAGGGCCTAATATTGAAACGATCTCATCGTTGACAGCCATGTTTACATCTAAATTAAATCCGGGCAGGGTGCGTTTAATGTTAAATTCCAGCATTGTTTTGCCCCCTTCCGTTTTGCCTCGCTTTTGACTTCCAGTACGCAAGCAAAGCCAGGGAAGCCAGTGCAAAAATAAATACTACTATGGCCAGGATCAGCGCTTCGCGCATTTGCCCCGCCTGCAGCTTGAAATAGATGGCAACCGGAAGGGTGGTTGTTCTGCCGGGCAGGTTCCCGGCCAGCATCAGCGTGGCGCCGAACTCACCGAGCGCCCTGGTAAACGCGAGGATGGTTGCGGCCATCACTGTTGGCCACGACAGCGGCAGGGTAACGGTCCAGAAGAGGCGCCATTCGCCCGCGCCAAGAGTGCGCGCAGCATTTTCCAGGTTGGCGTCAACCTGTTCAAACCCGCCGCGTGCAGTCATATACATCAGGGGAAAAGCAACGATCACTGCGGTAACAACGGTTGCCGGCCAGCTGAAAATAAGCGTCGTATCAAATAACGCCAGCAGCCTGCCCAGCGGCCCCCGGTTGCCGAAAAGCAGCAGCAAACCGAAACCGATTACGGTTGGCGGCAAAACGATCGGCAGCAGGAAAATACCGTCAATTATGTTCCTGAAACGGCCGTGATAACTGGCTATCCAGCGGGCGGCAGCCAGGCCGAGGAAGAAAGTAATCACCGTTGCGGCAAATACGGTTCTCAGTGATATCAGGAGAGGGGTAAGGAAAAACTCCATCAAGCGCCTCCCAATTAATCTGGTTGATGAGCCGTTATATACCCGTGCTTTTTAAAAATTGCCGTGGCCGGCGGGCTGAACAAAAAATCGATATAAGCGGCAGCCTGCTCCGGATAATTGCTGGCCGCGATCACTGCCACCGGAAAAATAACCAGTCGGTTGACCTCCCGGGGCGCTGTTGCAGCGATTCTGACCCGATCGGAGGCCGTTGTGTCGGTATAGTAGACTATGCCGTAATCGACGCTTTTATTTTCCACGTAGCTCAGAACCTGGCGGACATTGTTGCCCAACACTATTTTCGGCTTAAGTTTTTCGTAAGAAACTCCAGCGGACTTAAAGGCTTCCAGTGCATACGCTCCGGCCGGCACAAACGCCGGGTCGCCGATGGCTATCAGGCTGAAAACGCCGTTTTCGAGAGCAGAAAAATTGTCAATTGCGTCCGGGTTGTCGCGATGGGTAATTAAAACCAGTTTGTTGGCCAGGACATCCCTGCGGGTACCGGTTAAGATCAGCGATTTTTGTTCCAGGGCGTCCATCTGGCCTGGCGAAGCGGAGAAAAATATATCTGCCGGCGCTCCGTTTTCTATTTGGGTCTTCAGGTCTCCGGTTGCGGCAAAAGTTGCTTTAACCCTGATTAGCTGCTGCTCCCGGCAGTAAAATTCGTTTACCTCGGTCAGGGCATCAGTTAAGCCGGCTCCGGCTGCGACAACAAGCGTAACCCGGCTTTCGGCGTGGCATCCGGGTAATGAGCTGGCAACAAAAAGCAACGGCAGGAGCAATAATACAAGTTCGCGCAAAGCTCTGACATCTGGCAGCAGGTAAAAAATATCCATGCTTAGCACGATTTTTCCCCGGGTGGTATGCTTTTTTTTAGTTATAGCTGT
Source organism: uncultured Syntrophomonadaceae bacterium (assembly GCA_964389365.1). GTDB lineage: Bacteria > Bacillota > Dethiobacteria > DTU022 > DTU022 > UBA993. Next base: position 5,408 of record CAYMDO010000019.1, on the reverse strand, counting down.
TGGTTTTATAGTAAGCAGGTTCCTCCTTTGCCAAAAGAACAATCCGGATAAACGCACTCCCTGCATTGCCGGCAGAGGCCACCATGGCCAAGGGCTGCAATATCGCCGGCGCTGACCCGGATGCCGGTCAGCAGGCGTGGTAATATCAAGTCAAAAACAGTGGTGCTAAAATACATCGCACAGGCCGGCAGGCCAACCAGTGGAATCTCTTTCAGGTAAGCCAGTAAAAACATGGCACCGGGCAAAGCCGGGGCCCCGTATTTTATAATTTCAGCCCCGGTTTTGCGGATGCCGCCCGGGGTAACATCATCGGGATCAACCGACATCCCGCCGGTTATAACGATCAGGCTGCACCCTTCAGTGATCAGCTCTTTGATCGAAGCGGCGATCAGATCGGCATCATCGGGGCAGCAGCGGATCAGCGGCTCCCCCAGGTTGTAAGCTGCTGCTTTTTCGGTCAAAACAGGGGCAAAACCGTCTTTTATACGGCCTTCGAAAATTTCCCGCCCGGTTATCAGGCAGCCCAGTTTATGGGGCAGGTATGGTGCCACAGAAATTACCGGCTCACCGGAAGCGCAGATCGCTTCAACCTTTTGGACCGTATCCTCTCCTACAACCAGGGGAATAACTTTGGCCCCGGCTACCCTTTCTCCCACCTTAACCGGTGAATGGTTGTGGAGCGTGGCAACAATTACGTCCGGAACATCGTTGATCTGCTGCAGCCTCGAGGGAATAATGTTAAGAAGCCCGGAGAATTCTGCAATCAGGTTTAAGCGCCCTTCGGAAGGACCCTCGATAGTCAGGCCGGGACCGGCAATTGCCCCGGCAATTCTCTCCCCGGCTGCTTCCTCATGCAGTTCGCCCGCCTCCAGCTCTAAGGTATATATGTGATTTTTACCCAGATTTAAGAGGGTTTCGACATCTTCGGGGCGGATTTGATGCCCTTTTTTAAAAATAGCCCCCTTAAATGTGCCTTTTTCAATCTTGGTTATATCGTGACAGAGCAGGTGGCCGACCGATTTTTCTGTTTCAATCTGACTGATGATCACAGCTTGTTCCCCCTCTCCTGCGGCAATAGCAGTAAAATCAAATTTGATTTTCGAGAAGCGTTATGTTTTAAAAAGTATAACGCCTCTCTGATTATGCCCCTTTTCTGCTATTGGAAAGGGGCATTTGCCAGGTTTCCCCTGCAACTGTAATTATATTAGCTGTGCCTGTGATGTCAACATCCATCGTTAATTCTATTTGGGCTGCATCCTGATAGCTCCGTCAAGGCGGATTGTCGTGCCGTTCAGCATTGCATTCTCAATAATCTGGCGGGCCAGCATTGCGAATTCTTCGGGGCGTCCCAACCGCCGGGGAAAAGGGACCATTTCTCCCAGCGCTGCACGGACATGATCCGGCATGCCCATCAGCATCGGCGTTTCCATTATGCCTGGTGCGATGGTAACCACCCTGATCCCGAGCGGGGCCAGCTCGCGGGCAACCGGAAGCGTTAAACCGATAATACCGCACTTGGACGCGCTGTAGGCAGCCTGCCCGATTTGGCCCTCGAAGGCGGCAATTGAAGCAGTATTGATGATGACGCCTCTCTCCCCGTCTGCGTCAGGTTCGCTTTCGGCTATTTTTTCAGCAGCAAGGCAGATCAGGTTGAACGTACCGATCAGGTTGACCTGCAGCACCCGGTTGAAAAGTTCAGGATCATGCGGCCCCTGTTTACCGAGTATTTTAGCGGCCGGTGCTATACCGGCGCAGTTTACGGCCACGTTGATTTTGCCAAAGGTTTCTGCTGCCTGCGCGACCGCCTTTGATACGCTTTCCGTGGAGCTGACGTCGGTTTTAATAAAAAGCGAATGTTCGCCAAGATCGGCAGCCAGCTGTTCCCCTCGGCTGTCGTCCAGGTCAAGAATGGCTGCCCTGCCGCCGCCGGCGATTATCTCCCTGACCGTCGCTTCGCCAAGGCCCGAGGCTCCACCGGTAACCAGCGCTTTGCATTTTGAGAAATCCATCACAGTCACCTCGCATCTAGAAAAATTGATACGGTTGTAAAACCGCTGCTGCCGACCTTACTAAGTCCGGCAGTTATTTTCCCGTACCCATGAAACCATTCCGGGGGCCGAAACACCGCCAGCATAAAGGATTCTTGTTCGCCGCCTTTACCCAGGATTTTAATAACCCGGGGCTTTGCTCCTCTCTGGTAGCGTTGATCCTGAAAAGTAAGCAAATACATTGCTTTTTCGATACCATACTGGCAGATCCTCTTTTGCCCGGCAGGAGCTTTGAATATGCCGTGACGACAGCATAAAACATATTGTTTTTTATGATTCAGGTTAATATAATCTAGTCAACAGGAAAGGGAAGGCGCTCCTGCGCTAAATAGATCTACTAACTAAACAGTGAGGGGGACGGGACAATGGACTGGCATCTATACCGGAATGGGGCGCAAAGCGGGCCGTTCAGCGAGCAGGAATTTTTTAAAATGGGGGCGGAAGGGCGAATCGGGGCAGGCGACCTTGTTTGGAACCAGACGATGAGCGATTGGACTGCAGCCTCTAATATAGGTGGTTTGGTTGGGACCGGGCAGGGGAATCAAGGATCTGCCCCGCCAGGCAGTGACTCGGAGAAAGACACAATACTGCAGGAGATCCTTAATTTTAACGAAGCCGGCCCATTTAAGATTGCCAGGGGCAGCGAAACGGATATTGAAATATCCAATGAAGTAACTGACAGCAGTTGGTACAGCGGTAAAAAAACAGTAAGCTATGCTGCAAGAATATTGCTCAGCGAGCAGGATAAAACAGCTTACTATTGGGAGATGCTTAAGGAAACTTCTTCGGGTTTATCCTTCTCAATCGGGGTTCAAAAAAAGAAGATAAAAGGAATTGAGCTTTTCCAGCAGAGCAGGGAAAGGGGTTATGCCCCCGGGGGAGAACTGGTCTACGATTACCAGTTTGATTACGGCAGCCTGCGTGATGCGGTGAAACAACTGCTGCAAAACCACGGCTGGAAATTAAAGACTGTGATCCTGAAAGGCAAAGCTTCTTACTAGCGGGTTTTATATCCCGCAGCAGAGCCGTACTCCTGTCAAACGAGGAGGAACAAGCAAATTAAAGCTTATCCCTCAGGTCGGATGATTTAGCTGAGTGGTGGCAGGAGAATGAAAAAATTCGGCGTGGTTGTCCTGTTTTACTGCATGACGGCGAGGGTGGTTTAATACCGGTCAGGTTCCGATGGACGAAAAAGATCTGGTACAAACGAGGAATAAATTAAGTTTAAGGACTCTTTTCACCAATGCCACGGTTTACGGGGATGGAAAACCCCATCAAATTTGCCCTGATAATTAGAAAGATGCTATGGAAAAATATACCTGCGATTAAAAGTCGTTAATTATCCAGAAACCGGACGCTTTTGCCGATGTAATCCAAATATTGTCCGATTTCCTGCGACTTGGTTTCACCGCTCCAGTTATAGTAGCGGGCCATAACGGACGCAACAGGTTCGGCAAGCTTATCCTGCATGTGATGCCAGACCAGCCACTGGGCTTCCGTCCGGCGGCAAAGAACGTCCATCAGCTTTGGCGCGTTCTCCTGCTCCAGGATGTAGAGAACTTCTGCTTCACAGAAAGGGTAGCCTACAAGAAAAGGTTTTCCCGACGACGGGTTAACTTTAATCGTTTCTAAAATTGCCAGGCCACCCCGGCCGTACTGGGAGTAAAAATGTTCCTGCTGGTCGGGGTGAGCTGTTTCTGACAGGCCTTTTTCCCCGGCCAACCTGTCAAATTCTTTGCGGGTTAACCCCACTTTAAACGGAACTTTTGAAAAATCCCTTTTCATCTGTTCCGGTTTTTCGAAAGGATTTAAGAATTTTTCCCTGACCAGGTAAAACACCAGGTCTTCGGCCATCCGGCGGTGAGTGGTTGATTTGCCGCCGGCGATTGCCACCACTCCGTCAGCGGTAGAGAAGATTTCGTGATTGCGGGATACGTCCGACTCATGCTTTGCGTCCTCCTGCCTGATCAGCGGCCTGATACCGGCATAAGCACCGATGATGTCAGTGTCGGTAAGCCGTGACCGCGGGAATATTCTATTGACTGTCCTGAGCAAGTAAGCGCAATCTTCCCTGGTGCACCAGGGTTCATCAAGGCTGGACGACTCAGGATAGTAAGCGGTGTCGGTGGTGCCAATTATTGAAACTTTGCCCCGGCGCAAAATAAAGAAAAAACGTCCGTCATCGAGGGATACAAGGCTGAATGCATTTCTGTTGCCCAACCGTTCTGCCGGGACCACCAGGTGGACACCTTTGGTAGGGTAAATCCTTTCCCGGTTGTAATCAGTGGCGGAGAGCACCTGATCGGTCCAGATTCCGGCTGCTGAAACAACACAACTGCCGCGCACCTCAAAAGTACCGCCGCTCATGGAGTCGGTTACTGTTACGCCGTTCACTTTGCTTTCCCAATCTTTAATAAATCCGTCAACCTGAGCATAATTGAGGGCTGCAGATCGTCCCATGCTCTCAGCGAGGCTTTCCTTAATTATTTCGAGGGTAACCCTGGCATCGTCACAGTAGGTGTCATAATAAAAGCCTGCTATTGTCATTTTGCCCAGCTCCGAATCTTCCAGGGCGACCGCCGGTTCAAATTCTTCGATGAAGGAAGCTTTAAAAATTCGTGATTTGCGGTAGTTCTTATATTCACTGAAACAGTCGGAAAAAAGGTCGTACAGCAGAACGGCCAAAAGGACCAAAAGCGGTTTCGCCTTGTAATTTTCGTACGAGGGGTAGACAAAGCCGAGAGGCCGCACCAGGTTGGGCAGATGACAGCGCAGCCAGTTCCTCTCGCTTGTTGATTCGCGCACCAGGCCGAATTCTCCTGACGCAAGGTAACGAAGGCCGCCGTGGAACAGCTTTGACGATCGTGAAGATGTGCCGGAAGCAAAATCGTTTTTATCCAGCAGGCAGAATGACAGGCCGCGCAAGGCGCATTCTCTTGCTATTCCGGCCCCGGTAATGCCTCCGCCAATGATGACCAGATCAAATATTTGTTGTTGGGCCAAATCCAAAGCTTGCTTGCGGTTGCCGGCACTCCAGTTAACGGACACCTTCAAATCACGCCCCATTTTTTAAAATATATATTTATTCGCTAATAATATATACCAGATGGATTTTGTTTGCAATCAAAAAATAATGCTGCGCAGAAAAAGAAAAATTGGCACAGAAAAAGTTTTTGCCCGGCTGTTAGGGTGAAAAAGGCTGCACCTTATCCGATCACCCGAGCTGTAGATGTTTTAACTTCTGAAGCAGATTCACGGCAATTGTTATTTTGTATAAAATTGTCTAATATCTTAAAAATATTTTAAAAGCCATTTGCGATCTTCGGAAGCGCTTGATGTATAAGACTTTTTGCGGGGAGT
>CAYMDO010000018.1:0-37515 GCA_964389365.1 uncultured Syntrophomonadaceae bacterium | reverse complement strand
GTTGAACAAAGATATCGCTTTTTCAGCTTTGGTGATTGCATGTTTATTGTTTAAGTATAAAGTCAGAACGGCGGTTTGATGCTTGGCCTTACATTGACACTGGCTGCGGCTTAATATAAGCTATAGAATGGATGAACAGCTTACCTGTTAAATACAGTTTAATCAATCAGTGCAAGTACAGCGGGGCCCGTCTCGGTGCGCTGGAAACGGCGCACGGCAGGACCGATACCCCGGCGTTTATGCCGGTTGGTACCCAGGGGACAGTTAAGGCGATCACCGCCTGTGAACTGCAGGAGATGGGCACCGGACTGATTTTAAGTAACTGCTACCACCTCTTCCTGAGGCCGGGAGTAGAAATAATTGCCCGCCACGGGGGACTGCATAACTTTATCAACTGGCGGGGCGCAATTCTTACCGACAGCGGCGGTTTTCAGGTTTTCAGCCTCGGCGGGATGCGGAAGGTTAATGATGACGGGGTGCAGTTTACCTCGCACATAGACGGTTCGACCCACTTCCTTACCCCGGAGCGGGTTGCGCGGCTTCAAAATATAATCGCATCCGATATCGCTATGGTTTTAGACCAGTGCCCGCCATACCCGGCAGAAAAAGATGCTGTAGCTGAAGCTGTCGAGCGCACATCCAAGTGGGCATTGAGGGCCAGGCAGGCTCATAAAAATGATCGGCAGGCACTTTTCGCTATTGTCCAGGGCGGGGTTTTTGATGACTTAAGGCAGCTGTCAGCTTCGGCGCTGACCGATATTGGTTTTGATGGCTATGCTATCGGCGGTCTCTCGGTCGGAGAACCGAAAGAGCTGATGTATAAAAGCCTAGACCAGACAGTACCGATTTTGCCTGCTGATAAAGTGCGCTATCTAATGGGGGTGGGTTCACCCGATGCCCTGCTGGAAGGAGTCAGCAGGGGGGTTGATATTTTTGATTGCGTGCTGCCGACCCGGATTGCCCGCAACGGGCGTGTAATGTCAACAGATGGTTATTTGCCGATTCGTAACGGTATCTTTGCCGGCGACCTGTCGCCGCTTGATCCCGGCTGCAGCTGTTCTGTTTGCAGCAATTACAGCAGGGCTTATATCCGGCACTTGCTGAATGCAAATGAAATTTTAGGTTTAAGGCTTACCACTTATCATAATCTATATTATCTGGATCAATTGATGCGGCAAATCAGGTTCGCCTTGAAAGAAGGGCGATTTAAAGAGTATTATGATAAGATGAAACCAAAATTGACAAAATTGTACGGAGGTGTTGTTGAGTGAACATTGAAGCATTAGGGCCATTTGTACCACTGATTTTACTGTTCGTAATTTTTTATTTCCTGCTGATCAGGCCGCAGCAAAAACAGCAGAAAAAACGTCAGGAAATGCTTAAAAGCTTGAAAAAAGGCGATCGCGTGGTAACTATAGGCGGTATTCATGGTGTGATTAAAGAAATTGATGATGCCATGCTTTCGCTCAGGGTAGCCGATAACCTGAACCTGAAATTTTCCCGGGCTGCTATCGATCGGGTCCTTGAAGTAGAGGCTGAATAATAACTCACAGGTTAACTGGTTGTCCGGCGATTGCTTATGCGGACCCCCAAAAACGCTCCTTGGAAACGCCGGGTTGGTGTTGGTGGGGGCGTTTTTTATTCTATAATTCCATATGATATGGCATCAGCATTTATTAAGTCGATTTGCGGTTCAGGCCCGGATGCCACTTACCATGCCTGTGCTTACCGGGTCGGTTTCTGCATTTCCTTGATCGGGCAGGCGTCAGATGACCGGGAACCGGCAGGCACGGCTTCATTTCATGGGCGCGTTAAGGCCGTTTGCCATGGTGGAGGCAAGCTCAGGCTTTATTGACAGTCTTTCTTTAAAACAGCTATAATTGCTTTAATTCTCAATGGAGGTTTATTGATGCAGTCAAGCACAATTCGCGATCTATTTCTGGACTATTTCAGATCAAAAGAACACCTGGTCATGCCCAGTTTCTCTTTGATTCCGCAAAATGACCCGACCCTGTTGCTAATCGGAGCCGGGATGGCTCCCCTTAAACCATATTTTACAGGGGAGAAAAAACCACCGCATGTGCGTGTGGCAACCTGCCAGAAATGTGTTAGAACCCCTGATATCGAAAGGGTTGGCTACACTGGAAGGCACGCTACCTTTTTTGAAATGCTCGGCAACTTTTCTTTTGGCGATTATTTTAAGGAAGAAGCAATTGCCTGGGCTTGGGATTTGGTCTTAAACGGTTACCGGTTGCCGCTGGAACGGCTCTGGGTCAGTATCTACGAAGAAGATGATGAAGCGTTTAAGATTTGGAATGACTCTATTGGGGTGCCAGCCAATCGGATTAAACTTCTGGGTAAAAAAGATAACTTCTGGGAAATTGGCCTTGGCCCCTGCGGGCCTTGCTCCGAGATCTATTATGATTTGGGCGAGGCCGCAGGATGCGGCAGCCCTGAATGTGCCGTCGGCTGTGACTGCGACCGCTACCTGGAAATATGGAATTTAGTCTTTACCCAGTTCAGCCGTGAAGCAAACGGCGAGCTGATTGAATTAAAACAGAAAAACATTGATACCGGTGCCGGCCTGGAAAGGGTGGCCATGGCTTTACAGAGAGTAAGCTCGCTGTATGATACCGACCTGGTCAAGCCGCTCTATAACCATTTTGCCGGCCTGGCTGATCCCGGGCGCCGCGACCAACAGGTGCCGCTACGGGTGGTTACCGAACACAGCAGGGGCACAACATTCATGATCGCCGATGGGGTTATCCCTTCAAACGAGGGCAGGGGTTATGTATTAAGAAGGTTGCTGCGCCGTGCTGTTCGCTTCGGGCGTTTGCTGGGTATTGAAGGAGATTTCATGACCGAAGCTGCTTCCCTGGTTGTAGACCAGATGAGATCAACATACCCCAAACTAATAGAGAGGCATGGTTACATACGCCAGGTGGTTGGCCTTGAAGAACAGAAATTTCAGGAGACATTAGCCCAGGGCATGGATATCCTTGACCGCTATTTGGATAAAATGCAGTGCGAGGGCGAACAGACACTGCCCGGCGATTTGGCATTTAAACTTTACGACACTTTCGGTTTTCCGCTCGATCTGACCGCCGAAATCCTGCAGGAAAAAGGTTTTTCCGTCGATCGGGAAGCTTTTGGCGCTAACTTAAGGGAACAGCAGGATAGAGCAAGGGCGGCAGCGCGTACAACTGCCGGTAAGGATTTAAATGAATATTATAAAGCGGCCGAAACGCTTGAAACTGTTTTTACCGGTTACGAAGGGCTGGAGCAAGATGCACAGCTCTTGATGGCCCTGGTAGACAGAAAAGCTGTTGATGAACTTAACCAGGGCGCCGAAGCCGAGCTTTTTCTGGATCGGAGTCCTTTTTACGCCGAAGCAGGTGGCCAGGTGGGTGATACCGGCCTGATAGAAGGTAAAGGCGGGGCTGTCTTTAAGGTAATCAATACCGTATTTACTCCTTCCGGCCAGATTATTCACCAGGGACAGGTGGCTGAGGGACAATTCGTAACCGGCGGCCTGGTGCGGGCAAAAGTTGACCGGGTTCGCCGCCGCGGTATCTGCCGCAGCCATACTTCGACACACCTGCTGCACCGCGCCCTGCGAAAGACTTTAGGCGACCATATCAACCAGGCCGGTTCGCTGGTTGCGCCTGATCGTCTGCGTTTCGACTTCAACCATTTTACCGCCCTTTCCGGGGAGCAGCTGTGCTGTGTGGAAGAGGAAGTAAACCGCATGGCGCTAGAAAATATGCCGGTGACTGCAACGCTTACCACGCTTGAAAAAGCGATGGCAGCGGGGGCAACAGCTCTTTTCACCGATAAGTATGAAGAAGGGTCGGTCCGCATGGTGTCAGCAGGTGACTATACCCGTGAACTGTGCGGCGGGACTCACGTAGCAGCAACAGGAGAAATTGGCCTGTTTAAGATCATGGCTGAAGAAGGGATTGGTTCCGGGCTGCGCCGTATTGAAGCGGTTGTAGGTTTTGGCGCTTACCGTCAGGCAGTAAAAAATGTTTCGCTGCTAAAATCGATAGCTTTGGCGATGAATACTGACCTGACCCGGCTTTCTGATAAAATAGACGAACATCTGTCTGAGTACAAGATGCTGCAAAAAGCAAACCAGGAACTGCAGCAGAAAGTTGCTGCAGCCGAGGTTAAGGCGCTTCTTTCAACGGCCGGGGATGTGGAAGGGGTAAAAGTGCTGAGCGCGGCTGTTACCGCAGATGGGCTTGAATCATTGCGTTTGGTGATCGATGAAGTGAGAAGCTGTCTCAGCTCGGCAGCAGTGGTTTTAGGGGCGGTCAGCAACGGTAAAGTAATACTCGTCAGCTCGGTAACTGCAGACCTGATCGAACGGGGGATCAGGGCAGACCGCTTGATAAGAGATGTCGCTAAACTGGTTGACGGAGGAGGCGGCGGAAAAGCTGACATGGCCCAGGCGGGCGGTACCAACCCCGCAGCTCTTCCGGATGCGCTGGAAGCCGTGGAAAAACTGGTCCGCGAACAACTGCAGGTGAACATGTAACTATTAGATAACGGTAAACAGGATCTGGTTTAAGGAAAAAGGCATAAACAGTCCTGGCCGGACCTTTGGCAGGAGGAATTGCTGATGGCTGACAAATATAACCACGAAGAAACTGTCTTATTCAGGGTTGATGGTGATGAGGTTGACAATAAGGCCAGACAAGTCCTGACTTCAGTTTACCAGGCTTTGAAAGAAAAAGGCTACAACCCGCTTAATCAGCTGGTTGGCTACCTGTTGTCAGGCGATCCGGCTTACATAACCAGCCACCAAAACGCCCGCAGCCTGATCAGGCAGGTAGAGCGCGACGAACTGTTGGAAGAGATCGTAGGCACCTATTTAAAGCTGGCTGAAAAAAAATAGCCTGTATTGGAGCAATCAACGCTTTGCGCCTTTTAAGTATTGATCCAGGTGAAAAAAGAATCGGCGTTGCCATCAGTGATCCATTAGCTTTAACCGCCCAGGGTCTGGAAACGATTGCTTTCACCAATCTGGAGCAGGCTCTTGAGCGCATAGCAACTTTGTGTGAGGAATACGGGGTAGATAAGCTGATTGTCGGCAACCCCCTTAAACTGGACGGAAGCAGGGGCAAAGCTGCTGAACTGGCCTCAGATCTGGCCCGCCGATTGGAACAGAAAACAGGCCTGACCGTTGTCATGGTGGATGAAAGGCTGACCTCAAGCAATGCAGAAAAGATCCTGCTTACCGATGGAGTAAAACGGAAAAAACGCCGTGCTGTGAAAGATAAGCTTGCAGCGGCGCTGATCCTTGAAACCTACATGGCCGGGATCAAACGTGGTTGTGAGGATAATTTGCAGGGGCAATAAAAATGAAACAGGTAAATGAGGTGCAAAAAAATGAACGGTAATGGAGAAGAAAGAACAGATCTGGTTATCCTGGTGGATGAAGAAGGCAATGAGCATGAATTTGCTCTGATCGACCGCTTCGAACTTGATTTCAAAGAATATGCCATCCTGGTTCCGGTAATGTACCTGGATGATAACGAAGAAGAAGAGGAAGGCGCCGAGTTTGATTTTGAAGATGAGGCTTATATCTTCCGGGTTGATGTTGATGGTGATGAAGAAACCCTGGTTGAAGTTGATGATGAGATAGAATGGAACGAAGTTGCCTCCGTCTGGGAAGAACGGGTCCAGAGCCAGGAATACGAAGATGACGGGGAGCTCTACTAAAGGAGCCGGTTTGATGTTCAGAAGGATTATGATCATCCTGGTGGTTTTGGTTATCTTGTCCCTGGCGGCATACGCTGTCGGGAGCAACTATTACAGCCGGCAGTTGCTGCCGGTTGACCCGGCAGCCCTGGATGATTACAGGCTAATAGAAATCCCCTCCGGCGCCAATGCCGCTTTAATCGGCAAACTGCTCTTTGATAATGGCCTGATCCGCAACCAGCAGGTATTTCGGATCTATGTGCGCCTCCACGATCTCGGGCACCGTTTTATAGCCGGCCCCTACAAGCTCAGCCCTTCGCTCAGCATGGAACAGATATTGGAAAAGCTTAATAACGGCGAAATATACTCGGAAACAATCTGGTTCACAATCCCCGAAGGTTTTACCATTAAGGAGATTGCCCAGCGCCTGGAGGAAAAAGGGTTGGTTGAGAGCGGCGCATTTGTTGATTTTGCCCGTGAGCCTTCTGCCGGCATCCTGGAAAGCTTCCCATTTTTACAAGCGGTGACTGATCCACAAGTTGAGTTTTTGCTGGAAGGCTATCTTTTCCCTGATACTTACGAAGTCCACCCGGAAAGTGGGTTGGAAGAAATCGTTAGCATGATGCTGCGCCGCCTGGAGCAGGTTGTCACCGCGAAAGATATTGAGCGTATCGATGAGTTAAACAGCAGCCTGCATGAGGTTCTTACTATTGCGGCCATGATTGAGCGTGAAGGGCGTGCCGATCACGAGCGCCCGATAATTGCAGGTGTGATTTACAATCGCCTTAAAATAGATATGCTGTTGCAGATTGATGCCACAATCCAGTACGCGCTGGGAGAAACAAAAGAGTTTCTGACCTATAAAGATTTAGAGGTTGAATCCCCCTATAACACCTACCTGTTCAGCGGCCTCCCCCCCGGACCGATAGCCGCTCCCGGGGCAGCATCGATCAAAGCCGCGCTCTACCCCGAAGCTTCAGATTATTACTACTATAACTACAAGTACGACGGCAGCGGCGAACATTATTTTTCCAAAACGTTGCAGGAACATCTTGCAAATGTTGCCAGGGCCGAAGCCAATATCCCCTAAGTACGGCCCCTGCTCAATAACAGCGTAAAAACATTGAAAATGTATAAAAAGTAAATAATTGTTTAATTTTCTATTTACAAGATTTTCTTTTTACTGTATAATTAAAAGCTCAAGGATTGCTGGAATTTTCAGATACCGGGACGCGAACAGAGCAATCGGGCAATCCACTAGGAAATAACAACTATGTTCCTGTAGGTGGAAAAAATTACATGACACAGGCGCAACCGGTTAAACGCAAAGCTGGGATAAACATCTTTACTCTTGGCAAGTTTTATGTAAGCCAGGGTAATGCTGTTATCAGCGAAAATAGCAACCGTTCACGCCGCATGTGGGAAATATTTAAGTACCTGCTTTCGTTCCGCAATCAGTCCGTCAACTCTGAAGAAATCCTGGAACGCATATGGCCGGAAAAAGACTATACTGATCCAGGCACAGCGATGCGGGCCCAGATATTCAGGCTGCGCCAGGCTCTAAAAAATGAAGACTCCGAACCGTCTGTTTCTGATAACATTGTTTACAGGCAGGGTGTTTACAGCTGGGAAAATAAAGTAGAATGCTGGATCGATGCTGACCAGTTCGAAGCCTGCAGCCGGGAAGCAGGTGAATTACAGGCAAGCGATCCAAAGAGGGCTGTGAACCTTTATCACCAGGCTATCGGACTTTACAAAGGGAAATACCTGCCAGAGTCTGCTTACAGTGAGTGGAGTGAGCCGTTTCGGGCCTACTACCACGAGATTTACCTTAATGATATTTACTCTTTTTCAGATCTGCTGAAGAGCAGAAGAGCTTACAGAGATATTATCAAACTGTGCGAACGGGCTTCCGCAATCGATTATTATGATGAAAAAATTCACATTATTATACTCGAGGCGCTGATTGCAGAAGGACACACTGCCCGTGCCAGGGCTCACTATAATGAGGTTTCATCTGCATTTTACCATGAGATGGGGGTTAAGCCGTCCGACCATATGAAACAGCTCTACCGTCAGGTTGGCCTCGAAACTGGCAGCTTTGAACTTGACATAAGCACTATCCAGGAAAGCCTGAAAAGCAAAAAGGCAGTTAGCGGGGCTTACTATTGCGATCCTGAAATGTTTCGCTATTTTTATAAACTGGAGCAGCTCCGGAGTGAAAGGAGCGATCACCCGGTCCTGTTGTGCCTGATCACTGTCGCCTCCGGTAACTACTCCAAGCCGCCGGCAGGGCAGCTAAAAGGGGTAATGCATAATCTAAGGGATGTGATTATGAGTTCCCTTCGCAAGGGCGACCTGCTTACATCCTGGAACGAAGCGCAATTCCTGCTTCTCCTTCCCGGCTTAAACCGGGAGCAGTCAATGATTGTTATGGAAAGAATTGAGAAAGCTTTTCACAGCCAATATGCATTGCAAGGCCTGGTGATTCATAAAAAAATTGAATCCCTATACCCTCTTGAAGGAGATTCTCACTTTAACTAATGGCTTGACGAGTATAAAGTCCAGGGGTGACCGGCTTGTACCTGCTGCTTGTCGAAAATAACCATATCTCTTCGCGCGAAATTAAAGCGCTACTTACTGCCGGCAACATCGATTGCGAGGTTGTCAATACCTCGTCTGCAAAATCGCTGATCGAGCTGGCTCAAAAACTAACCCCCGAATTTATTATTTCCGACCTTGACTATATTACAGATGACCCGGTTTCGATCATTAAAAAGCTGCGGCAATGCGCACCCCATACTTATATTATTGCACTTGCCGATCCTGATTTTTACAATGATCTTGACCTGTCTGTTGAAGTTGGTGTCAACGATTATCTCATAAAACCCCTGCAGCGCGAAGATGTGCTGATCAGGGTTAAAATGGGCATACATTATTTAAAAATAACCTCTGCCGCAGGCGAAATAATTGATCACGCTGCCCAACGACTGGAGGCTTACCGTAAAAGCGACAATAAAGTCAGGGCTGTTATTGGGAACAGGGTTGGAACCGGCAGCAGCTCCACTCCGGTAAGGGACGATTTTGTCAAACCCGGCAAGGTAAGCTTTATTGGTGAAGCAAGGGGAAAAACAGCAATCGAGGTGGTTGAGCCTGATCTGGCAGATCATAGCCATACCTTTCGAGAAAAAGATTCAAGTGCCGGTAGAACTCAAATCGATCCTGCTGATCGCTTTGAATCTCTGGTGACAGAAGCAAAAGCAATTGCCGGTGAGCGCCCGGGTGACGCGATTAAGATGCTCAGCGATGCCGTAAAACTTTACCAGGTTGAGTACCTTCCCGGTTTCGCCTCTACCGGCAACCTGTCTAATCAGGGTTCCGGCAGTCACGAGTTTTATATTGGCGCCATTATTGATTTGACAGACCTTTTAAGCAGCTATCAAAAGCATGACCAGGCAATTAAACTTTGCGAAGAAGCAATGCGGGTCGATTATTTTGAAGAAGGTATTCATACCAGGATGATTGAGGCTTTGCTGGCTAAAGGTGAGACCGCACGCGCCCTGGCCCATTATGATGAAGCTGCTTCAGCTTTCTACAAGGAGATAGGGCTATCCCCTTCAGAAAATATGAAAAAAGTTTATGAAAAAATCCAGTCGGAAAGCGACAACCCGGAGTTAAATCTGAACAAAATCCAGGCCGGCTTAAACGGCAAAGACCTGCCTGAAGGGGCTCTCTATTGTGATGCCGATCAATTCCGCTTATTTTACAAGTTGGAGCAGCTGCGCGGTGAACGCAGCGGTCAGCCTGCCCTGCTCTGCATGCTGGTGCTGATTGGCAAAGATTATTCCCGGCCATCCGGTAACCAGCTGCAGGAAGTTACCCAGAACCTAAAAAGCGTGATCATGCAAACCCTGCGCAGGGGCGATCTATTCACCCTGTGGCACGGAGGGCAGCAGCTGCTGCTGCTGCCCGGTTTGAACCGGGAACAGGCTGAGGAGGTCCTGGATAGAATTGAACGGACATTTAGCCGCAAATATTCCCTGCATGGCTTATTATTGCATAAAAATATTGAAAATATCTTTCCCCTCGAAGGCGATTCCCACTTTAACTAATTATTTTGCCCGTTAACCGGTATAAAATCTCCGTTATATTTACATCACCAATCATAAAAATCATAAAAAGCTGATTTGTAACAGAAATATAACAGGTTTTCGTTACAATTAGTTTAAGGGCGAAATGTTATCGTAAAGGATTTGAAAAATGACCGCTAAATCGGACAAAAAATCTCATTACCAGGGACGCGGCTCAGACTTTATAATCAGGGTTAATAACGGCGATCCCACTGCTTTTAAGGGTAAAATCGAACATATCAAAACCGGCCAGGTTCAGTACTTTAATGATTTTCTTGAGATGATAATGTTGGTGCAGTCAAAACTGGATGGTCAAAATTACCCGCAGAGCGATACAGAGTTAAGATCTTTTAGCTAAATTAAGTGGGAGAAATACTAAATAATGGATAACACCAAGCAGAGCAGCTTGAACACCACAGAAGACTCAGTATTTTTAATCAGGGTGCAGTTTCGCCGCAACACCAGCTGGCAGGGCACCCTTCAAAGCATGAACAGCCGCAAAAGCTGCATCTTCAGAAGCGTGCTTGAAATGGGCTATCTGATTTACCGCGAACGCTTAACCGCCCTCGGCTGTGACGGCGAAAAGGGATTTCAACTGCCGTCCTGGGATGCCAAAGAAGAAGTTTCCTGAAAAAGCAAGAACGAATCGAGGTTTTCGCACTATGGCTGAAAAGAATTATAGAAGCAGAATAGAATATTTCAGCAAACAGGCCCTGTCATTGCGCAGTGGAATAATATACGGCCTTTTTGCTTTATTGCTGGCAGTAGCTTTAACCGGTGGGATGACCAATGCCTGGTTTACCTCGGGCGATCATATGGAAAATAAGTTTACCGCCGGAACCTTAGTTGTGGAAGCAACAAATTTAAACGCTGAGCAAACTGAAAGATGGCAGGTTGGGGATTGCCTGGAAAATCGATATAATATAACAAATAAAGGCACCAAAAAAATGTATGTCCGCGCCAGCTTTGAGGGTTTTTGGAAACGTCTTTATCACCGGAATACTGCAACCGCGACAACTTCATATAATGGCCAAACGATAACTGATAGTGACCAGGCCCGCTATATATTTGGTAAATACGGCCCTTCCTACAGCTCAACTTTTACCCCTGAAGCTTCACAGGGCTTTTTCGATGAGAGCAGCCCGGTGCCATCTCTATTCCCGTACTTATGGAGCGGGTCAAGCGCGTCCAGTTCGACCGGCAGCACATCAAGTACAAGCAGCAGCAGTATCACTGTTATATCAGCTTACCCTGATAACTGTAGCGGACCTTTGGTTGCTCCAGTTACCGGTTCGGCTTTGTCAGTGCAGTACCCGGATTTATTCGATAATCCAGCTCTTAATGACCCGGAAGCAAGTAAGGTAAAACGATATCTCGGGCCGCAGTCGTGTGACCAGTTTTATAGTTTTAAGATTAACAGTGACCAAAGCGGTATCCCCAATGGGGCAACATACACGGATAGCGCAACTGGTTTTACGGTGACAATCTATAAAAAGGATATATCCGGAAAATTCTATTTTGCTTACCGGACAAATTTTCCGGTCTATCACATTTACGCAAAAGGCGGCAAAAATGGAGGCAACTTTTATCTATACTATCCTACTTATAACAAGGGGGTTTACCAGGATTGTGGCTTGTCGCAGCCAGGAGGGGATTGGAGTCATATAACCTTTTATTATTGTGTGCCGCCTGCAAAGCCCTCTATTGAGCTCGTGAAGCAGGTTTCTGTTGATGGCGGGATCAAATGGCTTGATGCCGATGAAGCATTTGGCCCTGAACTGATCGACAGCCAACCGAAGTTCAGGTTTTGGGTTGCCAATACAGGCAACGTTACATTAAATAATATTGTTATCGAAGACAATGTTTTTGGTTATATTGGGACTATACCTTCATTAGCGTCCGGGGCATCTGATGGCTTTATAATTGATGACAAGTACTGGGATAAAGTTCTGGAAACTGGCAATGTAATGATTTCTTTATGCGATGGCATGGATAACTGGGTAAAAATGGGCAGTTATTATTATTACCTGTCCCCTATAGAAAGCGAACAGTCAGTGACTCTCTGTGTCAAAGTGTGCCTGACAGACCCCACCGGAGCGAAATATGACGGGGCGCAGTTTGCTTTATATTCATTTTTCGAAGCAGTTCAGACAACAAACGGGTTGGTACATCAAAACTGGATCCCTAACCCTTATCAATAAAAATATTTGTGGTAAAGAATTTAAGTTTTTATATAAAGGAAGTGATGCAATATAAAGGTGGAACAATATAATTTGTAGTATGTAACTCAGTTTTAAGAAGGTTGGCGCATGTTTTAAGCAGTGAGCGAGAAAAGATCAAAGGCAAACCCGCTGCGAGGCGGGGACGCAAAGCCAAGGACCTTCATTTTACAAGGCAGCCTGGCCGCCGAAAGATTAATAACAATATGGAGGGAATGAAAATGAATAAGAAGGTAATCCTGAGCCTGGCACTTATCATCCTGGCTGTTGCCGCTGTCGGCGGCGCCACGATGGCATGGTTTACTGATTCAGCTAAGCTTGATAACACATTTACAGCAGGAACCTTGGTCATTGAAGGGTCTGACTACTGGGTAGGTTATGATCCTGGAGCAGTATGGCAGAATGTAAACCCGGGAGATTGCAAGGATAAGTCATTCACCATTAATAACATAGGCTCAAAGCACGCACTTCTCCGTTTTAAATGGACTGGCGAGTGGGTAGGTATGCCAGAAGGCAATGTTGGGTTGGTTACTGTAACGGCTCCTGCGGGGTGGGTAAAAGATGGAGACTATTATTACTACGTGAATGGCCCGCTTGTTCCTTCAACCGGTACTGTAACATTTGCATTAAAGGTTTGCATTGACGGGGCCGGTACCGATAATAAATATCAGGGCAAGTCGTTTTCGCTTGACTTTACCTTCGAAGCAATCCAAGCTTCCAACAATGCTTCCGGTGATCTGTGGGGTGTCGATTCTGCTTACAACAATCCGCCTTCGGAATTGGCAGTAGATTGGAAGGAATTTAAATTTTAAGGTATATTTTGCCAATCGATAGCAAGTCAGGCTACTGACTTATTAACTTATTGTCAGCCTGAGTAGTGGAAGAAAAAGGGGCGGGGTTTCGGCTCCGCCCCGAATTTAAAAAGTTTGGAGCAAGAAATAATGATTAGGCACAGCTCAAAAATGGTTATAATCGGCTCACTGTTGGTTATCTTCAGCCTGGCGCTGATGTTCCAGCCTCTTTTCACCTGGGCTTTGGAGCTTAATGATATCAGGGGCTGTGCTTTTGAGGTTGATCCGAAAGAATTCCTTTTTCAGCTAGGCAATATGAATCCGGGAGATACATATAAGAAAACCGTAACGATAACAAAAACCGGCCCATCTCCTGGTAAAATCTACTTTTCATTGATTCATATTGACAGTGATCCGCTGTACCCTGATGAAGATTTTAACCTTTTTGAGCAGTTAGAGCTGATCGTGATGCGGGGAGATCAGGTTTTATATGAAGGACCGATGGTTGGAGGGGCATCCCCCGGGGATCCGCTTCTCATTGAAGATTTTGAGTACCTGGTACCGATGGCTCAGGGCGATGATGTCTTACTTGACTTCATTATAATTCTTCTGGGCCCGACCACCGGAAATGAATACCAGGGCGCTTTTCTTGAAGCAGAATTAATTTTTGTTTCCGTCTGTCAGGATACGCCGATACCAGCCATCAATATCAAAAAATACACCAACGGGGTCGATGCCGACACACCGACCGGACCTTATATACCTGTTGGTGGCGCCGTAACCTGGACTTACGAGGTTACCAATCCAGGTCATGTACCTTTACGCAATGTCACAGTTACCGATAACCGGGCAGGTGTTAATCCGGTATATGTCAGCGGCGATACTAATGCCGACGGGGTTCTGCAGCCCGCTGAAAAATGGATTTACCGGGCAACCGGCATTGCTGTGGCCGGCCAGTATGTTAATTTAGGGACTGTGGTGGGCACTCCGCCGACAGGGCCGAATGTGACCGATAGGGATCCAAGCCATTATTATGGCCTTACTACAAATGTACCGTCAATAAATATCGAAAAAGCAACCAACGGGGTCGATGCCGACACGCCGACCGGACCTTATATGCCTGTTGGTGGCGCTGTAACCTGGACTTACATGGTTACCAATACAGGCGCTGTACCTTTACGCAATATATTTGTATCTGATAACCGCGCGGGGGTGAACCCCTTATATGTCAGCGGCGATAATGGCGACAGCGTATTACAGCCGGGCGAAAGCTGGCTCTACCGGGCAACCGGCGTTGCTGTGGCCGGCCAATACTCGAATATTGGTACCGTAGTCGGCACACCGCCGAGCGGCCCCAATGTGACCGACAGCGACCCAAGCCATTACTACGGGATTACCACGCATGAAACCGAGATTGATATTGAAAAATATACCAACGGGTTCGATGCCGATCTGCCGGCCGGGCCGCAGGTCCTGGTCGGCAGCAATGTGACCTGGACCTATGTGGTTGCCAACCCGAATACGATACCTTTATATAATATAGTGGTAACCGATAACCGGATTGGTGTGACGCCCGTTTACGTAAGCGGCGATATAAGTATGGATAATGTTTTACAGCCGAACGAGATTTGGACATACCGGGCAACCGGCGCTGCCGTTGCCGGGCAGTACGCAAACATCGGCACTGTAACCGGAGTATCGGCAACCGGAAAGCCTGTGACCGACAGGGATCCCAGTCATTATTTTGGTTTTTCCCTGCCGCCTGCGGAAGAAGAAATTGAACCGGAGGAACCTGAGGTAGAGCCGGAAACCCCGGTTATTATCGTGCCGCCCGAAGGGCCAAAAGTCAGCCCTCCGCTGCCCAGGACGGGCGGTATGCCGATGTTTATCTTCCTGATTGGTTTCGTATTCATTGCTGTGGGGATGCTCTTAAAAAAGGGAACTGAAGATAAAAAAGGCAGATCAATGCAAATTTAAGCTTAAAATAGTAAAATAACCAAAAAAAGTATTGACAAAAAAAACTAAATAATGTATATTTAGCATGTAATCGTTGCCGAACCTGATCGACAGGGCAAACCAGCCGAAAGGATGGGGCGCAAAGCTACAGGGTCTAAGGCTCTCCGGAGCTATGACAGCCTGGCCGACCGAAACAGGTGTTTTTCTTCTCATAAATAGGGTTACAAAGAGGTGATCTTTTGTACCTACTTTTGGCAGAAAATAATTTCATCTCATCACGGGAGATCAAGAACCTGCTGGACAAGTACAGGATCAGTTGCGAAATAGTGAACTGTTCTTCTGCTTCCGCCCTGCTTGATATTGCCGAGAAAATTAACCCGGATATTGTTATCGTTGATTTTGATCTATTTATTGATGAATCTGTAAATATTGTTAGACAACTGCGCCGCCACAGTGCCGGGGCTTACATCCTGGCTTTTATTGACCCTGATCACTACAGTATGTTGCACCGGGCTATTGAAGACGGAATTGATAACTACATGATTAAGCCTCTGCAGCGCGAAGATGTTTTGCTGCGGATCAAGATGGGGCTTCAGCACCAAAGCAGCCGTGGCAGCGCCAGGCTAGAGGCTTGGGATGTTGCTGCCGAACCGGAGCAGAAAACTCCTCCCGTGCATGAAGAAACCGCTGCCGACAGCAAGTTGATGTTTGAAGAATTGGTCGGGTTTTTTAACAAGCAGTTTGAAAATGGGGTCGGGCAGCCTGAAAGTAGCGTTGAAATAGCGGAAGAAACAGGTCCGGACCTGCCGGATCTTACGCCGCTCCCGGAATCTGATTTTTCCTGGCCCGGAACCGGTACTGATAACAGCGGCGATGCCGCTGACTCCCTGCAAGTTGATCTGAACGAGGAACCGGCGGTAATGCTGGAGGCCGAAGGTCAGCCTCATATTGATTTTGCCCCCGATCTTGAGACGCCGGTAACTATTTCCGCATCTGAGACGGCTGTCAATGACGAACAGCCAAAATATGGCTTAATTGATGAAGCTTTTTTATTGGTCGATAATATGGAAGATATTGAAGTCGTAAAAACTGCCGGCGGTTCTTTTGTTAGCACCGAGGATCTTAAACAAAAACCTGGTATTGTGCCGGATTCGGCTTGCTTTGACAATTTATTTAACCGCGAGCCGATTGCAGAACGCCAAGCGGAGGCCATTCAAATATCTGAAGGAGCTATTCCTCAGGTTGATCTAGGCAAACCGGAAACTGTTTTTGAAAAAGAGCCTGAACTGCCTGAGGATAAGAAACCCCTGATCGACGATAAAGAACTTTTTGGCATGGCCACCGTTGAGAGCGCCGTCGATCGAAGTTCCTTTGAAGAGCTATTCGGCGATTTCGGCAGCCCCGCGAAAAAACAAAAAAGGGTTTCAGTTGAACTGACAGCAAAAAAAGGCAAAGAGGCCAAGGTAGAGTATTTGCCTTTTGCCCGTAAACAGGACGCAGCGTCTTCCATACCGGCAGGCGAATTAGAAGCTATTTTTACTGATCTGCAGGCGGTTCCGGGAAAACCAAAAAAGCAGAAAGGACATCCGCAGAAAACTCTAATAACCGAACAGAAATCACTTGCAGCAAAACCCGAACGCAGCGGAAGCAAATTTTTGCGGGCAGCAGGCAACCTGGCAACAGCATTGCTGCTTTTTGTCATGGTCGGTCTTTCATTCTTTTTAATCCAGAACAGGCTTAGCGGTGGGTCTCCGGCTGTTGCCGGCTACCAGGTTTACGTGGTTTTAAGCGGCAGCATGAATCCCGCTTTTGATACCGGCAGCATAGTTTTTGTAAAACCGACCGAACCAGCTGAAATCGCGGAAGGAGATATTATCACCTTCCGCAGTTCGGGCGACTCAACCCGACTGACCACACACCGGGTAGTGGGTATGATACGGGATAACGGGTTAAGCTTTGTCACCCGTGGCGATGCCAACAACATCAATGACCCGAACCCGGTACCATCTGAAAATGTTGTGGGCCGGGTAACCGGGTCGGTTCCGTACATCGGCTACCTGTTCGGGTATGCCCAGACCAGGCAGGGCCTGATAATGCTGATCTTCATCCCCGGGCTTTTTATAATCATGATCGAGCTAAGGCGTCTTTTTAAGCATATGGTTGAAGCTAAAGTTAAGCAGCTTAGCAGCGGCAGCGCTGCGACCGGGCCTGCTTCGTCCGGCTCTTTTTATGCTTCACCGGCAGCAGGTAACCGGATGCCGCTCCCCGGCAGTGAACATGAGCGCAGTCTCGAGGATTTCGGATTTTAACCTCAGGCATCTTTCTTTTATGCTGATTAAAGGTCCCCCGTTTCGGGGGACCCTTTCAATTTATAGTGGAATAAATGGCAGTGGGTAGAATTTTATGAATAGTATCTGTTATAATGTGAAAAACCGGTCTATTTGAGGAGGATGCCAAGTGTATCTCTTTTTGGTTGATTACAACTATGTTTCTTCCGAAAACCTGCAGAGAATGATTGACCAGGTTTTACCCGAAGAAGACATAGTTAACTGTTTTTCCCCGGCAACCTTGCTGAAAATATCTGAAAAACTTAAGCCCGAGCTGGTAATCATTGATTTTGATATGGTTAAAGAGGGTAAAGTGGATCTGATTGAAACACTGCGTGAAAAATGCCCCGAAACCTATATTTTGGCGTTGATTGATCCGGGTTACTATGAACAGTTATACCATGCCATTGAAAGAAGCCTCGTGGATGATTATATCGCTAAACCGGTTTCCGATGATGAGTTTGCGGCCAGGATCCTTATTACCACCCGCAGGAAACGGTATAATAAACCGCCAGGGTCTTATGAGCCTGAAATTACTTTCGGGCATAAGAGTTCCGGCACATCACCATCCTTATTCGAGGAATCAAAAGAGACAAGAAACAATGACGCAGATTTTTTCTCTCCCTGTCCCGGAGAAGATTATTACAGCAAATCAGCAGCAGAAAATTTTGAGGATACCGGCAGGGGTGAGCCTGAACCGGAACTTACTGATCAGGCCGGTTTTGATCCGGGAATGCTTGGGCATACGGGGACTCCTTACAAGGATACCCCTACTGACGATCTTTTCAGTGAGCGTTTTAGTTTGCTTGATAAAGATGAGCCGGTCTACAGCTTTGATCGGAAAGCAGCTCTGGAATCGCAACAGGGCGAAAAATTGCCGGGTGAGGATTATTTTAATGATATTTTTCTGGAAGATAATAACCTGGAAGAGAAGTTTGAAAAAACCCCGGAACAAACGAGCATTCCGGCAGTGCCCCCGATATTTGACGAGTTTGATGACATCCCGGAGAGGCCGGAGCGAGATGTAAATATCTCCATAAAAGATTATATGCCCGGCGAATCGGCTGATCAGTACCTGCGCGAAAAGGAAACAGAAACGGCTGCCAGTTTAAATGAAGACTTGCTTAACCGTTTTCTTGGCGATGCGGAAGAAGACGATCTGGAAGAAGATTATGAAGAAGACGATGAGCCCTCGGGTGCGTCACGCTTTATTTCGGCCATCATGAATATTGTACTGGCATTGTTGCTCCTGATGATGGCTTCTTTATCATTTTTCCTGATTCACAACCGGGTGGCAGAAGGGCCGCCGAGTGTGGGGGGATTTACATTTTATGTAATGCAGGATGATGATCTTCGTACCGATGCAAACCCCGGCAGCCTGGCTGTAGCACGTTCAGCGGATATAACTTCGATATCGCTGGGTGATATTATCAGCTATAATTCACCGGGCAGCTCCAATGCTATTGAAACCCAGCGGGTAGTGGAAATCAAGCGCGAAGAAGGTTTAAAGTTTCTGACCAGCAGCGATGGTGCAGGAGCGGAGCAAACCACACTGGTGCCGGCTGAAGAAGTGGTGGGAAAAGTGCTTGTTTCAATACCTTATTACGGCAAAATGGTCGATTATGTCCAGACCAGCCAGGGTTTAATTTTGTTAATTTTTGTACCCGGCGTGGTTATCATTGTTTACCAGCTGATCAAAATTTTCCGGCACTTATCCGCCGGCAGGAAGCTGGGCAGAAGAAGCAGTTACCGTTAAATAGCTAAAGGCGAATAGTACTAAGCAGCCCCTCTGCCGTATTCAAGCAGAGGGGCTGCTGGTTTATATTAACTTAGTACGCTCAATGCCCGGTTGTTATCCCGGCTATTGTGAAGGCTTAAACCAATGGCCCGCCTCGGTATTATACCGGTTAACAACCGAGTTGTCGGGCTATAACCAACCTTTGGATTTCCGAGGTGCCTTCTCCGATCTCCATCAGTTTGGCATCTCGCAGGTAACGTTCGACCGGGTACTCCTTGGTATAACCATAGCCGCCGAAGATCTGAATCGCATCAAGGGCTGCGGAGACAGCTGTCTCTGAAGCAAAAAGCTTTGCTATCGCCGACTCGCGGGTATAAGGCTTCCCCTGATCCTTTAGCCAGGCAGCACGGTAGACTGCCAGTCTCGCCAGCTCAATACGCGTGGCCATATCTGCCAGCTTAAATTGGATCGCCTGAAATTTTGATATAGGCTGGCCAAACTGTTTTCGTTCTTTGGCATAAGCCAGTGCGGCATCAAAAGAAGCCTGGGCGATACCTACAGATAGAGCACCGATGCTGATCCTGCCGCCGTCGAGCACCTGCATGAACTGTTTAAAACCTTCTCCTCGCTTACCTAAAAGGTAATCTTGCGGAACACGCACATCTTCCAATATTATCTCGGCAGTATCTGAAGCTTTCAGGCCTAATTTTTCATAAGGGGCGGTTACTGAAAACCCCGAGCTATCGGTAGGTACAATAAAAGAGCTGATGCCCTTTGTACCCTGGCCTGGCTCGGTAACTGCCGTAACGATTACCATCTCGGCGTGGCTGGCATTGGTTATAAAGCATTTGGAACCGTTAATTACCCAGTGATTGCCTTCCAAACCAGCTGTAGTTTTAATGCCGCCCGCATCAGAGCCCGCATCGGGCTCGGTAAGGCCAAAAGCGGCCAGCATCTCGCCCCTGGCGCAGGGGGAAACCCATTGTAACTTTTGTTCTTTTGTGCCAAAAAGATAAACCGGCCCTGTGCCGATCGAGCAGTGCGCGGCATAAGTGATTCCGGTTGAGGCACAGGCTTTTGAAATTTCCTCAACTGCAACCACATAGGCCAGGTAGCCATCGCCGGTACCGCCGTATTCTTCGCTGAAAGGCAAAGCAAAGAGGTCAAGGGCAGCCATTTTTTTAATAATTTCGCTTGGAAACCGGCCTTCCCTGTCCAGGTCGGCGGCAAGTGGTGCCAGCTCTTTTGAGGCAAAATCACTGACCATCTGGCGAATCATCAACTGACTTTCGCTGAGGGCAAAATCCATTTTATACCTCCTTTTTTCCGGTAAACGTTTTATTAGGTTTACTAATTGTAATATTGCCGGTTCTATAAGTAAAGCAGAAGCGTACCTTAATAAGGAGAAAAATGGAACGTGGTTATTGTATTATGGAGAGAATAAAGTTAAGATTACTAGGCGATCTTATGCAATGTCTAATAGTAAGGTGATCGGTCGCATACTGCGGTTGTATCGGAAGGGGTTGAAAAATGGGTTACCCGCTATACCTTTTGGATGTCTTCGCCGAGACTAAATATGCCGGCAATCAGCTGGCGGTTATCCGGAATGCTGCAGCGCTTTCACCGATTGAAATGCAGGATATTGCCAGGGAAATGAACTATTCTGAAACAACATTCATTATAACTGACCGGCAGGTTAACGGCGGCTATGATGTGCGCATTTTTTCACTCGACGGGGAACTGCCGTTTGCGGGTCACCCGACCCTGGGTACTGCTTTTATTATCCAGCAGTTCCTGATCGAAAAAGAAGTTGACACCGTAAAGCTAAACCTGGGTGTGGGCCAGATTCAGGTATCTTTTAGTTATAAAGAAGGCCGGCCCGATATCCTCTGGATGAAACAGCTGGCACCGATTTTTGGCGCAAAATTTGATGCCGCCCAGGTTGCGGCGGCTTTAAATATCAACCCGGCTCTGATAGACAGCCGTTTTCCGATTCAGGAAGTATCCACCGGGTTACCCTTTATTATTGTGCCGTTGGTTAGCCTTGATGCGGTTAGGGCTTGTTCTGTTGATCGGGTAGGCTATCTGAAGTTGATCGACCAGGCGGAGGCAAAATCGGTATTTGTTTTTTGTCCTGAAACATACCAGCCCGGCAACCAGGTTAATGCCCGGATGTTTGATGATTATCACGGTATCGCGGAAGATCCGGCTACAGGCAGCGCAAACGGCTGCCTTGCTTCTTACATGGTCAGGCACCGCTATTACGGTGAGCATAAAATCGACCTGCGGGTCGAACAGGGCTATGAAATAGGCCGCCCCTCGCTGTTGATGCTGAGGGCGGCCGAGACAAATGATGACCGGATCTCTGTTGAAGTAGGCGGAAAAGTTTTTCTGGTTGCCACTGGCGAATTGGTCTGATTTTCCATCCTCAACCTTGCCCTATCACTTCTGGGCAGGGGGCTTTGTGGTTAAAGTTCTTTTACTACCAGGTCGCCTACTTCCGCTGTGCTGTATCCCATTTGGCCGGCATTTAGTGATTTAAGCCTCTCGCGGCACACCTTTGCTACAGCCAGCTCAATGCTGGCGGCTGCTTCTGTTTCGCCTAAATGATCAAGCATCATTGCTCCGGCACAAATTGAAGCCAGGGGGTTAATCACACCCAATCCTGTATATTTTGGGGCTGATCCGCCGATCGGCTCAAACATCGATACTTTGCCCGGATGAATATTACCCCCGGCGGCAATGCCCATTCCGCCCTGGATAATGGCGCCCAGGTCGGTAATAATATCGCCAAATATATTATCGGTGACAATTACATCAAACCATTCCGGGTTTTTTATCATCCACATGCAAATTGCGTCAACATGGGCATAATCCCGCTCAACTTCGGGGTATTCAGGGCCGATTTCATGAAAAGTCCTTTCCCAGAGATCGAAAGCGTAGGTCAATACATTTGTTTTTCCGCAAAGAGTCAATTTTTTGCGTGCTCTTTTATCACGGCAGTATTCAAAAGCGTAACGCAGGCAGCGCTCTACGCCCATCCTGGTATTAACCGATTCCTGGACTGCCACCTCATCGGCAGTCCCCTTGCGCAGGAAGCCTCCGGCCCCGCAGTACAGGCCTTCGGTGTTCTCGCGAACTACCACAAAATCAATGTCATCCGGCTTCTTATCCTTTATCGGCGTACTCACACCGGGAAAAAGCTTTACCGGCCGCAAATTAACATACAAATCGAGCTCAAACCGCAGCTTCAGTAATAGTCCTTTCTCCAGGATGCCCGGTTTTACATCGGGATGGCCGATTGCACCCAGGAATATCGCATCATATGCCTTAAGCTCATCCAAGACACTTTCCGGCAGAACTTCCCCGGTACGCATGTAGCGCTCGCCGCCTAAATCATAATCAGTTGTCACCAGCTTAAAGCCGAATTTATCTTCTACGGCCTTCAGCACCTTTATGCCTTCAGTAACCTGCTCAAATCCGGTTCCATCGCCGGGGAGCACTGCAATTTTATACATTCTTTTACCTCCGTTTCTATCTTCTGTATCGGGCAAATTGTTTCTCTATATCATAACTGATAAAACTTTCTTTTGGAACGCTTGCCGCCTAAAAAATAAGCATTATTGTAAAAAAGGTTACCAATATTATCCTGACTTTGACAGCAAAAAGACATAAAAACGGGCCGTACCCTTATGGATAAAGGGTTTGCGGCCTTTATCCGTTGTCACGAATATGTAGGGAACAGGCTCATTTTTTAGCATTAGCCAAAATGTTTTTCACCTCGGCTAACTGCAACCTTTTGCGGGTGAAATCGATCCCTAAAACGCTGCCGATGGAATCGGAAACTTCACTTCTATAATCAAAAAGGTAAAGGTTATCCTGCTCATGGGAGCAAGAGATTTTGTTTAAACATTGGACAATTATTTCCGGAGAATAACGTCTGTCAGTTAATTTTTGGAGCAGCCTGATGATCACCAGGGCAATGAAGCAGCTCAGAAAGTGAGCATCGATGCGCTCCTGCCTGGAGAGGAAAACAGGGCGTGCTTCAATAGTTCCTTTTGTGACTTTAAAGGTCTCTTCAATCTCCCACAGACCGCGGTAAGTATCAATGATCTGCTGATCGGACAGATCAAGCTCACTGGTAACAATGGCGTAATAACCATCATAGAGCTCTTCTATTTCAAGCTTTTCGAAATCAAAAACGGGGTGCTTTTTGCCTGTAATAACCTCACCGGTGTCTTTATCAAACTCTAAATCTTTGACATATTTTGCTGCGCCGTACGAAGTAGCCCGACTGTATTTTTGCGGATCAGCAATTAACGCAAAAGCTTTTTTAACCAGCTCTTCACGCTCGGCTTTAGCTTTGTCCGCATACTTTTTAGCCCAGAAGACCACCTGCTTTTCATAAACAATCTTCTTAGCCGTTTTGCCGCTTCGCATGGTCACCTTAATTTCACGGGCAATCCGTCTGCTTTTAATTTTAAACTCATCATCTTCTGTTGCCGGCTTACCGTGAGAACCGACATAACCATTTTGTTCAAGGACGTAACTTTTGAAAACCTCAGTGCCGCCGCGGATCGAAAAACTAAAGACATAACCATTCCTGTTCTTACCCCCGGTCAGATAATAGATATTATCACCGGTGATTACCCCCATATCGGCAACCACGACAATCCTGCCCGTGCCATAGTTTTTTCTGACTTCACCGATGACAGAACGAAACGTTTCCTTATCTAACTTGTTTCCGGGGAAAAGCTCGTAGTGAAGTGGGACTCCGTCCGCATCCATGGCCAAACCCATCTGAACCAGTGGATTGTGGCGATGCTCCTTCGAACGGCCGAATTTTCGCAACTCATCGGCCCGGTCAATCTCAAAGTAGAAGTTAGTCACATCATAGTAGATTATCTTAGTGTTGCTGCCATATTTGCCAGCTATCTGCTCGTGCAGATGCCTCTGGCAATCTGTAGCGATTTTTGCGTAGTGCGAAAGAGCCCGGTAGATATCGGCAAGCGAAAAATTAAACCGCTCAAAGTAACGCTCCTTTTCTGCAAAAGCTTTTTTCTTAGAACCAGGCGACAGTAACCTCGAGATGATCAGCAAGAGCATAATCGAATTAGAGTTGAACTTAAAGCCTTCATTTCTGGCTTTGTTGTTGAAAAAGCGGTGCAAATCGAGCTCATGGTATATTTTTAAGATGGCCGCGTAACCAAAGTTTTTCCGCTCATCAGTGCCCGGTTCAAGCTCTTCGTTCATGTTAATCTTCAAGGTAAGCTCTTTGCTTCTCTTTTCATCCTCCGTCATCTTGCGGGCCACTTCTTTGAAATGGGCAACCGGATCAGCGTAGAGTTTTACTAATTCGTCTAGATAGCCTAAGGATTTGATCGTGCGATCTGTAGAAACATTCGTCTTTGGATTTCTGTATTTTTGAGCGATAACAAGGTAGGTTCTGCCCGAATCTTTCCGATAAGTTTTTTTAAGATACATATACGGCACTCCTTTAGGTGCGTAGTGAACTGCTCCGGTTATATTATATCATATTGTGCCTATTTGTGCCATTAGTAAATGTGTAAATAACAAAAAAAATAAACCCCTTAAGCCCTATGCTTAAAGGGTTCTTGTCCTATTCCCAATATTTATGCTGTCAAACTAACCGGAACGCTTGCCGCCTAAAAAATAAGCATTATTGTAAAAAAGGTTACCAATATGATAGAGTTAGGTTTAAAGCAATGTTGCCAAGCGGCTGCAGCACTTTAAGGGAGGATAAGTTATTGCGCCAATTATTGCTGCCTGATCTGAGCCTTAATAACATTTTTGAGATAAATTTTGACCAGTTGGAAAAACAGGGGATTAAGGGGATCATAACCGACATGGATAACACCCTTGTACCCTGGAGCGACCGGACTGTTTACCCGCGCCTGGCCGACTGGTTTTCCGACCTCAAAAATAGGGATTTTAGGTTGGCCATCGTTTCTAATAACAGTAGAGACAGTGGCGGTCAACTGGCGCGCGAATTGGGCATACCGGCGATTTGGTCTGCTATTAAACCCCGGAGGCGGGCTTTCCGGAAAGCACTGCATCTGATGCAGTTAAAACCGGAACAGGTGGCGGTGGTTGGTGACCAGATCTTTACCGATGTTCTTGGCGGTAATCGGATCGGGCTTTATACCATCCTTGTCCAACCGATCTCTGAAAAAGAATTTATCTGGACTAAATTGATGCGGGTCATGGAGCGTATCTTTGTTAAGAAGCCTTAAACGCTAAAAACGTTTATCAAAATAATTCCGGCGTTTGCAGGAAATAACATTTAATTAATGAAATAGTGCTGTAAAAAACTTATAGTAGCCGGTTGGGGCAGGTTGTAGGGCAGAATAAAGAAGAAAGAAATAGTAATATTCTCATATATTTGAAATATTACTTGCTAATGCTACAAAATATGGTATAATAGATATTTAATAGAATTTGTTTAATGCCTGTCGCTGAACTGCAAAGCTGCCGAAAGTTAGTGAAGCAAAGCCAAGGGTTATTACCGCTGAAGTGGTAGGATTGTTCGGTTGCCGAAACAGGCATTTATTTAATTTAGACGTTTTCCCAGGCTTGCCATGAAAGCAGCCTGTACTTGTAAGCCAATGACGGTTAACTCGCCTTATACGGAGTGGTGATCTTGGTAAGAATAGAAACAGAGCACAACAATCGCAAGAGCCAACCTAAAGGGGAAAAAATAAGTGGTTTTTTTAAGAAATTCCTGGACCAGGTTGGCCTTATTATCGAAAACCTGAAAAAAGACAAGCAGCTTTTGCTGGTTGCTTGTTGTGTTGTGGCCCTTATTGCTGCGGGAGTTGTCATAATTGTCTTAAACAGTTCACAGCACGCTGACGATATCCAGGCCCTTGCCGATACGCCGGGGGGCAGTGATAGCGATAAGGCTGACGGTTCTGTCGTGGTTGCAGAAGTTTTGCCTCAACAGCGAAGAAGCGACGGAGTGATGGAAGATGGCAGCTGGGTACCCGTTAACCAGTATGTCGACCCTTTTGCTGAACCGATCAAGCTAACCGGAGTGGCGATAGGCGGTTCGGGTGGCCCAATGGCTATTATTGAATCCGGCGGCAATTCTTATATCGTTAAGGTTGGCGATTATGTTGACGACCTATGGGCGGTCCTTGAAATTAACAGGGAAACAGTGGTTCTTCGGGCATACAACCAGGAAATCAGCTTGTTTCTAAAACAACCCCCGCAAACCAGGATGCTTGATGATGGTTTTGACAATGATGGTCAGGAGGGCAGATAAATGAGGAGTAAACGCCGAAAAGCTGCTGGCTATACAATAAAAAAGCCTTATCTCTACCTGACTTTGACGTTATTATTAACTTTTGTTGTTACCCTGAACTGCAGTTTGGGACCTGGGGCCGAACGCGGATTTTCATACAGCTCTGGTGACCAGGTGCTGTCAGGTTTAGCTTCTGGCAGCAAAGATGAGCAGCTTACAGAATTCTTTGATCCGCATGCAGCAGTTCTTGAAGAACAGCTCTGGGCAGACGCGGCTGATGCAATTCCTTCAGCACCGCGACAGGGCCAGGGCGGCGTTTCCACAATCTCTTTAGATGTAAGCGACGCCAATATTCTGGATGTCCTATCGCTTATCGCATATAAAATAGGGGTAAATATCATATATCTTGAACAACCGATAAGGATCACCTTTAAATCTGAAGCATTATCGCCGATTACCACACTCGAGTTAATCCTGCAGAACCAGGGTTTTGATTACCTTGTGGTCGGGCGCAATTATGTTGTAGCCCAGCGCGAAAAGCTATACAGCAATTTTGCCGAGAGGCTGATGCTCACCCGGTATGGCCTGTTTTATGTCTCGGCTTCTTCCATGCAGGACTATCTTTCACAGCTTGGGGTGGATGTTCGCAGCCTGAATGTTGATTCAAACCAGCAGGCACTGTGGCTTCAGGGGACCCCGATGACCCTGGGGATGGCCCGGGAATTGATCAATGCTCTTGACGTTATGGAAAATGCCGATTTTGCGGTGGGTGGCCTACGTAAAATAAGAATGCCTGTTGCGGTGGCCAGCGGCCCCCGGGCTGATGAAGAGCTGGAAGCTTTGATTGATCTGCTCAGTATTCTGCTCGATGGTTTTCGCGACGGGCGCACCGACGTGGACTGGATTTCCTGGGATCACCCCGATCCGGTGCCCAGTATCTTCATGGATTGGGAAAACCCGATCATTAAACCTTATGATATAAAAATGAAAATCACACGCAATTTTACTGGTGATCAAAATGACCAGGTTCGCTACTTAATAGCGGAGGGAACCCCTGCCAACATTGAACTGGTAAGCCAGATGATAGCTGCAATAAATTCTGCGCCTACTTCGCCGCTTTCTTTTCCGGAAATTGCGGAAACCGAAATTACTTATGGAACACAGCTGGTGCCGAGCACCCAACATGTACCGGCAACGACCATCTCGTATTTTTTAGCGCTAAGTGCGGTTCCCCAGGAGGGCGGCAATTTAAGCGGTTCAGGTACCTACAGCAGTGGTTCAACGGTAACTATAACCGCAACACCGGCGGAAGGTTATGATTTTGTGCGATGGATTGAGGCCGGTTCCGAAATATCGACCAGCCGGAACTATATATTTAAAATCTATAAAGACCGCTCTTTGGAGGCTGTATTTATAAGCACCACCGGCACAGAATAGTAGCATGTTTTAACTGTTAACCGGCGATGCCGCCCTGATTGCAGGTAGTAAACATCGATATGTGCAAAGCTTCCCTAAAATCCCTGCCCATAAAGGGGGAGTGTTGGGGTGGGGGCAAAAATAAATAATAGTATTTGGAGATCCCGATATGGAAAAAGCCACCAGATACCCCGTAACCATTGATCAATTGTTGACTATGGCTGTGGAGCGTAAAACTTCCGATGTGCATATCGTGCCGATGGACAGGCCGATGTTTCGCATCAACCGCGATATCGTCAAGCTGGATTACCCCGTGTTAACGCCGGATAACGTCAAGGAGCTGCTCCTCCAGATTATCAAGCCGCATCAGGTTGAGATGCTAAAAAAAGACCTGGAACTTGATTTTTCTTACTCCATCCCGAAAGTTGCCCGGTTCAGGGGTAATGTGATGTTTCAGCGCGGCACTCCGGCGATGGCGCTGCGCATAGTCCCTTTTGAGATCCCTGATCTGAACAAGCTGGGAGTGCTGCCCGGGGTCAGGGAACTCTGCTTTCTGCCTCGGGGCCTGGTACTGGTGACCGGGCCGACAGGAAGCGGCAAATCGACCACGCTGGCAGCGATGATTGATATTATCAACCGCGAGCGCAGCCTAAATATAGTAACGGTTGAAGACCCGATTGAATTTTTGCATTCCCATAAGAAGTCCTCTGTCAAACAGAGGGAAGTCAGTATCGATACCCGATCTTTTGCCAACGCTCTCAGGCATGTGCTTCGCCATGACCCCGATGTAATCCTGATCGGCGAAATGCGCGACTTAGACAGTATCAGTATCGCGCTTACAGCAGCCGAAACCGGGCACCTGGTATTTTCTACGCTTCATACCCAGACTGCTCCGCTGACCATAAACCGTATCGTGGATGTTTTTGCCGAACACCAGCGCGATCAGATCAGGCAGCAGTTATCGGGTTCATTGCAGGCTATACTATCGCAGCAGCTGATTCCCAACATCAGTGGCGACGGCCGTGTAATGGCGATGGAATTGCTTAAAACTACCAATGCGGTGCGCACTATGATCCGCGAAGGTAAGGAACACCAACTGTATTCGGTAATGCAGTCAAGCCATGCTGTCGGTATGAAGACTATGGATCAGGCGCTTGCTGATCTTTACGCCGAGGGGAAGCTAGCCCGGGAGGAAGCGCTTGAAAAATGCATTGACAGAACTGAACTTGAGCGGCTGCTGCAAAGACAAAGCTTTATACCGGGTTAACCTAAACTAAAACCAGGGAGATCAAGTTTATGGGTTCGTTCTACTATGAGGCTATAAAAGGTTCAGGTGAAGTGTTGACCGGTAAATTAGATGCGGAAGATGCTTCGCTCGTGATTGCCCGGCTGCGTTCCATGGGTTTAATGGTTATGGAAGTTAAAGAGATTAAAAAATCTTTTGCCGGCGGTTTTTTTAAAATACAACGAAAAGTTAAGCTAGGTGATCTGAGCCTTTTCAGCCGCCAGTTGGCGGCAATGATAAATTCAGGAATCCCGCTGACGCGGGCGCTTTTTACGCTCAGCACCCAGGTGGTAAATCGCAGTTTCGGGGATGTTTTAGGTAAGATAGCACGCAACGTGGAAAGCGGTATTAGCTTTAGTGAAGCTTTACATGCTTACCCAGAAATATTTGGCGGTGTGTATGTTAATATGGTTAGCGCCGGTGAAGCCGGCGGAACTCTTGAGACGACCCTGAACAGGCTTTCCCACCAGCTTCAGAAAGATAAGGAACTGCGCGACAGCATTAAATCGGCTTCATTTTACCCGATGGTTATTTTCGCGTTCGCATTTATTATTCTTTTTGCCATGCTTTTCTTTTTGGTGCCCATCTTCGTTGGTTTTTTCCCGGAGGGGGCAGTTTTGCCTTTACCTACCAGGGTTATTATCGCTGCCTCTGATGCTTTGAAAGCTTACTGGTATATCATTGTACCGCTCCTTGTTGCAATAGGTTTGCTGTTTAATGTTTATACAAAAAGCAGTGAAGGAAAAAGAAAATTCGATCGGCTTAAATTCAGGCTGCCAATTGTTGGCCAGCTGGTTCAGAAGACGGTCATTGCCAGCTTTGCCCGCACCTTCTCCACGATGATGGCAACCGGTATCCCGGTTGTTCAGGCCCTGAATTCATCAGGAATGGCCACCGGTAATATGCTGGTGATCGATGCCACCAGTTTGGCAGGCGAAAAGATACAGGAAGGCAGCAATGTTTCACAGCCGCTTATTGAAAGCGGGATCTTTCCGCCGATGGTAACGCATATGATCTCCGTCGGTGAAGAGACGGGTAACATCCCTGACATGATGGATAAGGTGGCCGAATTCTATGAAGAAGAAGTGGCTACCATGACCAAGGGCTTAACTGCCCTGATTGAGCCGCTGATGTTAATTGTGGTCGGAATTATGGTTGGTGGTATGCTGGTCGCTCTTTACCTGCCTATCTTCACCGTTATCACGCAAATATAGTAAAGGAGCTGTAACCCGATGTCTCCTGTTACCGGAAAGCGCATAGTAGGGCTCGAGTTTGATTCAGGTATTGCCCATGCTGTTGAAATGGCCGGCAAGGCTACCGCACCGGCCCTGGTAAACCTGGGTTATATTCCGTTGCCCTGGGGTTCGGTGCGTGAAGGGATGATCGTAGATCCCGAGCAGGTTGGGCTGGCCCTGAAAACTGGTTGGAACAATGCGGGTTTCAGAGATTGCAAAGTACTGCTGGGTGTTTCGAACCAGGGAGTTCTGGTGCGCCATATCACCGTGCCGAAGGTGCCCCTGAATAAATTAAAGAATATTATTCAATTTCAGGCCCAGGAATTTCTGCCCATACCCCTGGAAAGCGTTGTCCTTGATTATATGGTATTAGGCGAAGTTGAAGGGCAAAAGGAAGAAGAAAAGCAGCTGGAAGTCTTATTGGTTGCCGCCCGGCGTGATATGCTCAATAAGTTTTTGCAGGCTCTGCAGATTGCCGGACTGGAGCCTGTTGATATTGAAGTAGCCAGCATAGCGGCACTTCGCTTGCTGCCGGCCAGGGCGTTAGAAATGACCATTGCCATGGTTAATGTAGCAAATGGGTTAAACAGCATTTTAATTTCCGATAAAGGCAAACCGCGCCTTGCTCGCCTGGGATTGGTAAAAATTGCGGATCTGGCTGAAAGCCTCGGCTGTAACCATGAAAATATTTTTGAAGCCTGTGACTTTGACAATGATGGCACCACTGCAATTAAAAATAACTGGATAAACAGCCTTGCTGCAGAAATCCGGTCTTCAATTTATTACTATCAGGATTTGCCGGGGTCAGCAAAAGTTGAAGGCATACTTTTAAGCGGTGTCGGTGCCAGGCTGGCTGGCATCGAAGGGGTGCTTGACGGTTATCTTGAGCTGCCTGTACGACCTTTTAATCCATTAAATGCTTACCCGGCTGTGGCCCGCATGTTAGCAAAATCACCAGTGGCAGGACTGGATTACACGATCAGCGCCGGTCTGGCGATCAGGGGTTTGGAGGGATAAAAGTGGAACGGATCAGTTTGCTGCCTCCTGAGATTAAGCAAAACCGGCTGGAGAAAGAAAAGAAAAAACGGATCCAGGCTTTGGTTTTGCTGTTACTGATAACTGTTGCTTTAATAAATATCTTTTTCCTTGTTAATAACCTGCTGTTGAGGGGTAACCTTAATGCTGTGCGCCAGGAACGCGAGTTAGTTGAAAAACAGGCCGCTGAATTAGTTGAATATGCTGATCTATACAACGAGATCACTGCGTCCGAACAACTTCTAACCATAGTTATGGGTACGGTCCCACAGTGGAGTGCTTTTTTCAGAAACGTCAGCTTGGCCCTTCCGGTGACTTCCTGGTTTTCTGATTTGTCAGTTGCGTACAGCGATCTGGAAGGCACCTTGTCGATTCAGGGTTGGTCCTATAATCATGGTAACCTGGCCGATCTTCTTGAGCGGCTTGAGGGGATCGAGCAGTTGGAGCAAGTTCACTGCCGGGTTTCAACTGAGACAATATACCAGGGAACCGGTGCTATTCAATTCCAGGTTGATGCCAAATTACTTTCCGGCCCCGGCTTTCAGGCCGAAACAGGGGGGGGTGAATAAATGGACGGCACCACAGAGCATTTAGTTAAAAGTAATTTATTGATTATCTTGTCTGCGATAGCAATCTTTGCCGGCATTGGTTTGCTATTTCTGCAGGTTAACAGTGCAAATACACTTAAGGCTTCTATTGAAGAAGAAAAGCTCACCCTGGCTCAGGCTGAAGCCCTGCTGAGGCAGCGGCTCGATTACCAGGCAAATGCTTCACTGTACCGGGGAAAGGCCTCAAAATATCAGAACATGGTACCCGATCAGCCCCGGGAAGAAGAAATCCTGCGTTCCCTAAGGTTGATCGCTGAAGAATATGATTTGAAAGTGCTGGAAGTACGTTTTGAAGCAAGGGTACCAAATGAAGAAAGCGGGTTTGTGCAGATGCCCATGGTGATGACGATTGAAGGCACTTACAGCAGCTTAGTCCAGCTGCTTGATCACCTTCAGTGGAGTGGGCGGGCTTACCGTATAGATCAGGTGGATATCAGCCTGGCAGGAGCGGTTCAGGGAAGCATCAGGGCTGTCCTGACTGCCAGTGCTTTTTATCGCACCGTCAGCTAATATTTTTTATGATCTTTTTCTGGGGAGCATAGAAAGATGGATGATAACCAGATCACTAAAGTCAGCGAAAAGAAAATCGGCCACCTTTTGGTTGAAAATGGAACTATTACCCGCGAACAATTAAAAGTGGCGCTTGAAAACTATCAAAAAGAAAAAGCAGCCGGGGAGAAAAAACTTTTTGGGCAGATCCTGATTGAGCTTGGTTATGTAAATGAAGATAAACTTAGCAGGGTTGTGGCTTTGCAGGCCGGTGTAGAATTTGTTGCGCTGGAAAATATTAAAATCGATAACAGCGCTACCGCCCTGATCGATCCTGAATCGGCCCGTCGCTATAAGTCGCTGCCGATCGGTTTTGATGGCGATCGGTTAGTGGTGGCCATGTTTGATCCCAACGACATTTTAGCCATTGATGATATACGCCTGATTACAGGTTATGAGATTAAACCGGTATGTGTAACCGGTACGGAGCTGCGGGCTATAATCAGCCAGTTCGCCCGAACAACAGCCAGCGACATATTGGATGATGAAGAAAACAGTATAAAAGAAAGTCTCGAACAGGAAGATTTTCAGTCAGTATTGGTTGGCAAGCCGGCTGTTCAGCTGGCCAACCTGATCTTTAATCAGGCTGTCCGTGACGGGGCTAGCGATATTCATATCGAGCCACAGGATAAGAGCTTACGGGTTCGTTTTAGGATTGACGGGGTGTTGCACGAGGTAATGCAGCCGCCGTTCAGGCTTTACCCGCCCCTTGTTTCACGTATCAAGGTTATCGCTAACATGGATATTGCCAACCGGCGTATTCCCCAGGACGGTCGGATTTCGATTAAGCTAGACCGGCGCCTGATTGATTTACGGGTGGCTTCCCTGCCTACTGTTTATGGGGAGAAGTTAACCATGCGTCTTCTGGACCGCAGCTCAGAGGTTATCACCCTCAGCGAGCTTGGTTTTCCGGTTAGTCAGCTGAAGCTTTTCAGGAAAATGATTACCAGGCCGCACGGCTGCGTTTTGGTTACCGGGCCGACCGGCAGCGGTAAGACAACAACGCTCTATGCCGGGCTGATCGAACTTAACTCGGTAGAAAAACATATCATTACCGTTGAAGATCCGATCGAATACCGCCTGGCCGGTATTAACCAGGTGCAAATCAACCCCCTGGCCGGGCTGACTTTTGCTTCCGGTTTAAAGTCAATCTTACGCAACGACCCGGACATCATCATGATCGGCGAAATCAGGGATCACGAAACCGCACGTATTGCTATTGAATCTGCCTTAACCGGCCACCTGGTGCTCTCTACCCTGCATACAAATGATGCTGCCGGTGCGATCACCCGGCTTGGCGATATGGGTATCGAATCGTACCTGACAGCTTCATCGGTAAATGCTATTTTAGCGCAGCGCCTGGTCAGGCTGCTCTGTACCTTTTGCCGGGAGGAGTATGTCATCAGCAGGGAAGAGTTGCTGGCTTCAGTTCCGGAATTTCCCTTACGGAGGGAAGAAACTGAGCTAAAGATTTTTAAGCCGGTTGGTTGCCTGCGATGCAGCAAGACGGGTTATAAAGGCCGCAGCGGCGTTTATGAGCTATTGATTGTCAGCGAAAAAATCAGGAACCTCACCCTTCAGCGAAGCTCAGCCGGCGAAATCCATAAGATGGCTGTTTCTGAAGGCATGATTACCCTGCGCCAGGATGGCTTGCTAAAAGTGCGGGCCGGGCACACTTCGCTCGAAGAAGTATTGCGTGTATTGGCATAACAGGAAAGGGATAAGCCGTATACAGCAATCCCGATCGCTTTAAAGTGTGGGGGATCAGGTCAGTGGATAGACTCCTTAGTATTCATTGCAAAGTTACTTTGGAAGAGGCGATGAACTGTTATCTGAAAAACAACAGCCCAGAAGCGAAGGAAGCCATAATCGGGGCTGCAGATCCCCTCATCAGGCATTACAGCGCCTTGTACAGCATAGGTGGGTTTGATGAAGATCTAAAACAGGTAGCTTACGAAGGGCTGCTCAAAGCAATTAAAAATTTCGATCCTTACCGTGGCAATAAATTCGTCACTTATGCGGTACATTGTATCTTGGGTGAGATACGCCACGAAATAAGGGATCGCGGTAACTATAAAATCCCCGGATGGATAAAAACTTTGCAGGGCCAGATCGTTCAGGCTACAGAAGAACTCTACCAGGCAAATAAATCAATGCCTACAATCAGGGAAATTGCCGAAAAAGTAAATGTTACGGAGAAAGGTATTGCAGAAGTAATGCAGGCTGGCTGCATATCCCTTGATGAACTGGATCTATCAAAGTTGCGCCACCTGCATTATGAATCTTTTAAGCTGCCAATTGAAGACATGCTTACAATAAGGATGTCGTTGGAAAAAATGGACAAACTGCAGCAAAATGTGATCAGGCTGATCTACTACGAAGGCCTTACCCAGGAAGAAACCGCCAAAAAACTTGGTATCAACCAGCGAAAAGTTTCGCGCCTTCTGGATAAAGGTTTAAAGGAAATGCGAGCTTATATTTTAGCCTAGCCTTAAAAAAAATCCCCCGACCCCCTGGGGAGAATTCCCCTTTGATAAAAAACCTTAAATTATTTTCAAAATAGTGTCTAAAAAAAATTTTTCCTGGTATAACTGTATATAGAAGGGCAGGAAGACTGCTCTTACGGTAGATAATAAACCTGACGATAAGGGCTAACCTCTCGAAAGAGAGGGGCGCAAAGCAATGGGTCTAAGCCTCACCAGGGGTATGATTGCCAGGCTGCCGAAACAGGGTTAATTATTTTAGGCCTGAACCGAATCGTCGATTATCAACTGCGGAGGTGATTGCAGAAAATATTTGCAGTAGTGATTTAGCGGGCTGGAAAATCTGACATCCATCGCCCAACACAATAAAATTTGAGAGGAGATTAAAAATGCAAAAATTAATGAAACATTTTCACAAGAATGAAAAGGGCTTCACGCTGGTTGAACTGATGGTGGTTGTGGTTATTATTGGTATTTTGGTGGCGATTGCGATTCCGATTTATAACAACGTAACGCGGTCCGCCCAACAATCCGCAAACGATGCTAATGCAAGAACTTTAAATGGCGTGGTAGCTATGTGGCAAGCAGCAGCCCCGGCAACTAACGTACCTACTAGCTTGGCAAATACCGCAGCAGTTAGAGCAGCAGTAGTGCCAACATACATGCTAGGAGCAGATTTTGATGCCGCTGCCCCAAATGTAGCATGGAACCAAACAACTGGTCGTTTTACTGGTAATGTAGCTCCATAGTAACAATAATGTATAATTGCCAGCCTTAAAATCAAGGGCTGGCTTTTTTTTTGCCAAAAAACCGACCCCTACAAACCAGAACGGAGGAAAAAAGATGGTTAAAATCGACCTATCGCCAGCATAGCGAAACAAATGAACATACACACCAAAGATGCGGAGACCTTCCTGACCACCTTCACAGACTCGTTTCAGACAGCCTTGCCGGCAGTGAGCCTGTACGCCTTGTTGGGGACGGCACCTTCGACAAATATAGTAAGGAATACATGGAATTCCAATCAAATGGAGGCATCGAGATGGTATTGGCTAAAATTACGGGCAAAGGACAAATCACGTTGCCGATCAATATCCGCTATGCAATGACATTGTAAAGCATAAT
This sequence comes from uncultured Syntrophomonadaceae bacterium, assembly GCA_964389365.1. Classification (GTDB taxonomy): domain Bacteria; phylum Bacillota; class Dethiobacteria; order DTU022; family DTU022; genus UBA993. The sequence continues at coordinate 1,648 of CAYMDO010000018.1, read as the reverse complement.
GGTATATTTTATTGACGTTTAACATATATTTGGAAATTTGCCAAATCGGATAAAAGCAAACATTCCATTACAAGCGTTTACACCGAGGACAGCAGGAAATTATAAACTTATTTCATCCGCAGGCATGCTCATTATTGAGCAGGGGTCTGTTTGCAGAGGAATTCATTCACCCCAGAGACGGGGTCAGTGATGCTTGAATAGGTAACGGTGGCTTTTGGAACAAAGAAAGCTGACGCAGACGAAAATGATACGTTTAGAGGATACACTGCCAGTCGCGTCTTGCGTAAAGAATTCTCTCCACATCAACGACTTTTGACTTTTCGTTTATAGTGAAAAAGACAATATAGTTCTATACGGACAACTTGCGATATCCTAACATAGCAAGTCTTTCATCCGTCACAAAAGTGTATTTTTGCGGCATAAGAGCAAGTCCCGCTATCGCTTCGTTCATGGCATCCAACATCTTAATTGCCGTCATAGGCGCAGACATTTGCGCGGAGATATATCTGACAATGTCGCGAAGGTCGTTTTTGGCGGGTTCAGATATGTCAACCCTATATCTTGCCATCTGTAATTTCCTGCCGGATGTCTCGCATGACATCTTCAAGCGGACGCTTCCTGCCCTCTGCTACCGCCGCTCTTCCCGCGTCAAGCAAGCGGTATAGTTCAAGCTTACCGCTTAGCATTTCATAAACCTCCATGCTCATAACGGCCAAATCACCCTGCCCGTTTTTTGTAATAAAGACAGGTTCCCTGCGTTCACGGCAGAATGTCGAAATTTCATTATAGTTATTCCTTAAGTCCGTACTGGATTTAATGTTTGGCATGTAACTATCCTCCTTAACTAATCTAAAGATATTATACACTAATTACTTTAGCCCGGCAAGCCTGGTGGTATAACAAGCTGCTATTGTGGCGGTAGCTATCAGAGCCACATCAATACACTTTGATAGCTACGGCAACCATAAAACATACCATAATATACCATGTCAACATCACCTAAAAGCCCGTGGTTAGAAGGTTTTCTAATGCCATAGATAATATAAAATAGCCGGTATCAAACAGCTTCACGCTGGTTGAACTGATGGTGGTTGTTGTTATCATCGGTATTTTGGTGGCTATTGCGATTCCGATTTATAATAATGTTCAGGCAAACGCCCAACAAAACGCATGTGATGCGACCGTGAGAACACTAAATGGTGCTTCGAGTATGTTTAATGCAGAAACAGGCGCTTTTCCAACAGGAGTTGCTGATTTAGTGCCTGACTACATCCTTGAAACACCTGCTTGCCCGACAACAGGAAATTATACAGCAACTAATGGTGTTTTTTCATGTAGCGCAAATTAGCGCCGTAACACTGTGTATCAGGTTGTCAAGTTACTTAGTTTGGCATCGCCTTTTGCTATAATACCGGCGGGAGGCGATTATTATTTTGATGAAAAACGTATCGAATATACGGGGGCCTTTTACCACGCGATTCAAAGCGGTAACATGTTTTTTGCAATCAATTTTTCCCTGTTTTTGCAAACAAATTTTGCAGCAACCCGCTAGGGAATTTTTAAGCCTCGGTTTTCATTAAAGAATTTTTAATCCGGTAACTCTGGCCATCAAAGATTAAGAGATAGCCATGATGAACCAACCGATCAA
>CAYMDO010000017.1:0-38124 GCA_964389365.1 uncultured Syntrophomonadaceae bacterium | reverse complement strand
CCCTTACTTTAACTGCCTTTAAAGGCATTATTCTATTTCATTTACGGAATGCCTGGCTTTTAAGCCGATCTTTTTAACTCCTTCAAATGCGGTAGCATCGTCTTTATATTCAATCCACAGCTGACTTGGATCATCAGCCGCGTAAATTTTCTTTGCTTTTCCTTCATACAAAAAGGCTCCTTTACGCAAGACAAGCCCTCCGTATGGTTTTTCTGGCCAGGTATTATTATTTTGCCGGTCTATTAAAGCCTTAGGCGCTTATAGATATAGTCTATTCTCCGCAGATAGTAGGCCGGATTAATGCACTCTTCGAGTTTTTGGTGCCCCAGTTTTTCGGTTATAAATGTGTCTGCTTTCAGCAGTTCGCTAAATTGCTGATTGCTCTCCCAGGCCCGAAGCGCATATGTTTGCACCAGGTCATACGCCGCTTCGCACGATAAACCGCCGCTCTCCACCAGTGCCAGCAAAACCCTTTGCGAATAGATCAGGCCGCCAGTCAGATCAAGGTTTACAGCCAGCTGCTCTTCATTGATCACCAGTGCGCTTACTATGCGGATTGTCTGCTGCAACATGTGATCGAGGGTAATAGTGCAATCAGGCAAAATCACCCTCTCGACTGATGAGTGCGAAATATCGCGTTCATGCCAGAGGGCAACATTTTCGAGGGCGGTAACCGCGTAACCACGCAGCAGGCGGGCTAAACCGCAAATTTTTTCCGCAGTGACGGGATTCTTCTTGTGCGGCATCGCCGATGACCCTTTTTGGCTGCTGTAAAATGGTTCTTCCAGTTCCCTGGTCTCTGTGTGCTGTAGGTTGCGTATTTCGAGTGAAATCTTTTCGAGGGTGGACCCGATCAGGGCCAGGGTGGTGACGAATTCTGCATGCCGGTCCCGCTGTATAACCTGGGTGGATATAGCCGCAGGTTCCAATCCCAACTTTCGGCAGACGAATTCTTCAATGAAGGGATCGATATGGGCAAAGTTTCCGACAGCGCCGGATATCTTACCTACCCGAACAGCTTCCGCCGCCCGCTCCATGCGCTTTATATTACGGCGGTTCTCAGCCAGCCAGAGCGCAAATTTCAGGCCAAGGCTTGTCGGTTCGGCATGAACGCCATGCGTGCGGCCGACCGTCGGTGTATGCTTGTAACGGAGGGCCTGTTTGGTCAGAACCTGATCAAGCTCAGCCAGGCCGGTATGCAGCAGGGCCGCAGCCTCGGAAAGTAAAACCGAAAGGGCTGTATCAACAACATCATACGAAGTGAGCCCGTAGTGAAAATATCGGCTTTCAGCGCCCAGCGATTCGGCAACCGAGCGGGTAAATGCCACAACATCGTGCCTGGTTTCCTGTTCCAGCACCTCGATTCGCTCAACATCAAACCTGGCATTGGCAGCAATCAGGTCTGCAGCTTCTTTTGGTATAACACCGAGTTCAGCCCATGCTTCGCTGGCCAGTATTTCCACTTCCAGATATTTTTGGTAGCGGTTGCTGAGACTCCAGATACTACCCATAGCTGCACCGGTATAACGCTCAATCATCATTCTTCACCCTGCCCGGATCGCTTGCCCCGGCATATTTTTTCACGCAGGGCGCAATCATTCTCTTCCATTTTAGCTGCTAGCTTTTGCCTGTAACTGTTTAAGTGGTGGTAAAGTTTTTCATCTTGCACTGCCATAATCTGTACTGCCAACAATCCGGCATTGTAAGCGCCGTTAATCGCCACGGTGGCAACGGGTATCCCCTGCGGCATCTGTACAATCGAGTAAAGCGAATCGATTCCGCCAAGCGGTTCAATCGCAATCGGCACACCAACCACCGGCAGCAATGTCATGGAAGCAATTACACCGGGCAGGTGAACCGTGCCTCCGGCGCCGGCGATGATTACTTTCAAACCCGCCTCCGCAGCGCCACGGGCATAACGGGCGGTTTTTCCGGATGGCGGTGCGTGCTTGAGATCACCACTTCCCAGCCAATCTCAAACTCGTCAAGTGCATCTGCACACTTTTGCATGATTGGCAGATCTGATTCACTACCCATGATAATCCCTACCTGAATCTCCGGCATCAAAACTCAACTCCGTTTTCTTTCTGAAGCGGGGCGCCCGCTGATAAAAAATGCGTAAGCGCCCCGCCCATATTTTCCCGAGCTATTCAGCAAAAACCAAGCCCCACTGCTACAGGTCTACAAGTATTAACCTTAATTAAAGCCCAAGACTCCTGTCCGGCAGCCTGTAAAATTTAAGCTATTTCCAGAAGAAATGAATCAGCGAAATAGCTGCCAGGATATACAGCAGCCAGTGCACCTCTTTACCTCTTCCGGCAACCAGTTTGACGATCGGAAATGCCATAAAGCCAAAAGCAATACCGTCGGCGATGCTAAAAGCCAACGGCATAAAGATGATTGTCAGGAAAGCCGGAAAAGCTTCTGTAAAATCTTCAAAGTCGATCTTGACGACAGAGCCAACCATCAGCACCCCGACTACAATCAGGGCAGGCGCTGTCGCTTCGGCAGGGATTAGCCCGGCAAGGGGTGCGAGAAAAAGCGTTATAAAAAACAGCAAACCTGTAACTACCGATGTAAACCCGGTTTTCCCTCCTTCTGAGATACCGGCAGCTGACTCGATATAAGTTGTGACCGTGCTGGTTCCCAGCAGGGCGCCACCCATGGTGCCGATCGAATCTGCCAGCATAGCTTTGTTTACCCGTGGCAGGCGCCCTTCCTTGTTTAAAAATCCGGCCCGGGCACTGGTTCCCATGAGTGTACCTACGGTGTCAAAAACATCAACAAAAACAAAGGAGAAGATCACAAAAAATGGAATGGCAAGGGCAGAACGCAAATCAAGCTGCAGAAAAACAGGGGCAATGCTGGCCGGAGGGCCAAAAACTCCACCAAGGCCGGAAGGCAGCGGCTGAATGCCCATAAAAAAACTGACAATAGTTGTCAGCAAAATGCCGATTAAGATCGCTCCTTTCACTTTGCGGGCCATCAAAACGGCAATGATCAAAGTTCCTATCAAAGCCAAAAGCGGACCAGGTGCGGTTAATTCGCCGAGAGTAACCTTAGTCACTTCATGACCGACTATGATCCCTGCATTTTTTAATCCGATAAAAGCGATGAAGATCCCGATCCCGGCAGCAACCGCACTTTTCAGGCTTATTGGAACAGCAGCATCGATATGGCTAATCGCCCCTGTAACAGACAGAATCAGGAATACCACACCGGAAATAAATACTGCACCCAATGCAGCCTGCCAGCCATACTGGGCAGCAACTACGAAAGCAAAAAATGCGTTTAGCCCCATTCCGCTGGCGAGAGCAAATGGATAGTTAGTCAATAAACCCATCAGTATAGTGGTTAAGCCCGCAGCAATAATTGTTGCCGTCATGACTGCACCAAAATCCATACCGGCTGCGCTTAAAATGGCCGGGTTTACAAAAATAATATATGCCATTGTCATAAAAGTGGTAGCACCGGCATTAATTTCTGTCTTCAACGTCGTATTGTGTTCTTTGAATTGAAAAAACTTTTCCATACGTAATCCTCCTCCTGGTTTAAGTTAATACCCGAAGAACCTTTAAAAATGCTTATTAGGTTTTTCCGCTGAGTCACCTCCTCTGTGCAAATAAAAAACCCTGACAGATAGGCATCGAGCGAAACCTACCCGCCTGGGTTTTTATCCCTTCGGTGTGACATCCAGCTGCAGCTGTTCTGGCTGCCGCAAACGCCTGTACCACTTGGACCAGTCCATCCATTTTGCAAACAGGGTACGGATGCGGAACCCTAGGCACACTTTCCCTCGTTAAAATACTTTTAACGATAGATATATATTTAGTTTTCTCCCTGGCACCGAAAACGCCGTCTGATAGACTCCCGCTATTTTTCGGGCAGCACCTTTAACTGATCAATGCCACTCCGCCTTCGGCCCTTCGCGTGATATTTTCGCCGGTTGGCCCTGATAATCCTGCTGTAAGATGAAAAAATATTTTGCTTGACACGATTGCTGTCCTGTGTTAAAATCCTAAGTCAAAGAGAATATAGTACTGCCGATGACAGGAAATAGTAACCCGGAACGGGTCGTCCCAGAGAGCCGGATTGAGGGAACAGAAATGTTTCCGAAGCTGAAAGCCCGGCGACGATGCACCGCGTGAATGGCTCCTGAGAGGCTCCGGCTGAAAGCGTGCTTGCGCAAGTAGTCCCGGACGGAACTTTCACCGATAGATGAAAGCAGGTCTGAGAAGATATTTCTCGCACCTGATAAAGAGACCTGCCAAGGCAGGTAACCAGGGTGGTACCGCGAAAACTCTCGTCCCCGGACGGGAGTTTTTTTATTTACCAAATATGTATTAAAAATTAAAAGGAGGTAATACCATGAAAACACGTACAGTAACTCTATCCGAGAAGGAAATGCCGCGCAGATGGTATAACATTCAGGCCGATCTGCCTAACCCGATGCAACCTTACTTGCATCCGGGGACAGGTAAACCAACTGTGCCCGAGGATTGGTCCCCTTTGTTTCCAATGAGCCTTATCGAACAGGAATTCAGCACTGACCCGTGGATAGACATTCCTGACGAGGTAATCGAGAAACTTTTCATCTGGAGGCCGACACCGCTGACCAGGGCTTTTGGCCTTGAAAAACTTTTGAGAACACCGGCAAAAATTTATTTTAAGAACGAGTCAGTCAGTCCGGCTGGCAGCCATAAGCCAAACACGGCAGTTGCACAGGTTTATTACAATAAAATCGCCGGGGTTGAACGTATGACTACGGAAACCGGCGCCGGCCAGTGGGGCAGTGCGCTCAGCTTTGCCTGTGCCTTATTTGATATGCCCCTAAAGGTATATATGGTCAGGATTAGTTTTGACCATAAACCTTACCGTAAGTTACTGATGAACACCTGGGGGGCAGAATGTGTGCCCAGCCCCAGCCCGGATACAAACTACGGGCGTAAATTACTGGAAGAAAACTCGGATACCCCGGGCAGCCTGGGCATCGCGATCAGTGAAGCTGTGGAGGATGCTGTTACGTCAAAAGTAAATACAAAATATTCACTGGGCAGCGTATTAAACCATGTAATACTTCACCAGACGATTATTGGCCTGGAGGCTCAAAAACAGATGGAGGCGTTTGGCGATTACCCTGATCTAGTAATAGGTTGTGTCGGGGGTGGAAGTAATTTTGCCGGCCTTTCCTTCCCCTTTATCCGGGATAAGATTCACGGCAAAGATCTGAAAGTGCTCGGTATCGAACCCACTGCCTGCCCTACTATGACCCGCGCGCCATTTTTATACGACTTTGGGGACGGAGCGGCCACGACCCCGTTAGTCCCGATGCACTCACTGGGGCATAACTTTATGCCTGCCCCGCTGCACGCCGGCGGGCTGAGGTATCACGGGGTGGCTCCGCTGGTCAGCCAGCTGCTTTTAGACAATCTGATCGAAGCAAGGTCCTATAATCAACTGACATCTTACGAAGCCGGCATTACTTTCGCCCGCAGCGAAGGGCTCGTTTGCGCGCCGGAAACAAATCACGCTATAGCGGCTGTAATTGATGAAGCCAACAAGGCCCGCGAAGAAGGGCTTGAAAAAACCATCTTATTCAATCTGAGCGGGCATGGCATGCTTGATCTGAGCGGGTACGACTCTTATATGAGTGGGAAATTAACTGATTACAGCCTGCCACAGGAAGAAATTGATAAAAATATCGAGCTGCTTAAATCTTACCCGAAACCCAGGTAAATTTGTTGCGCAATGTGGCGAAAAGCCCTCCCGCCGTGGGAATGGCTTTTCGCCCTTAATCAATTGCTTGGAAAGTTTAATAGCATTCCTTGAACAGGGATCGACCGATCAACAGTCGTTGAATCTGGGCAGTACCTTCGTAGATCTGAAAAACCTTAGCGTCGCGCATCAGCTTTTCCACCGGGTAATCCTTGACGTAACCGTAACCGCCCAGCACCTGGACCGCATCGGTGGTAACTCTCATCACCATATCACCGCAAAATACTTTGGCTATAGCAGCTTCTTTTGAATTATCCATACCCTGGCTGCCTTTCCAGGCTGCCAGCCAGGCTAATAACCGTCCGGCTTCGATATCTTTTGCCATATCGGCCAGCATGAACATCACCGCCTGGTGCATCAGGAGCGGCAGGCCAAATTGTTCCCGCTCGGAAGCATATTTTAGGGCATAATCCATGGCGCTGCGGGCCACGCCAACAGCTGAAGCGCCAACTCCAGGCCGGGAGTGGTTAAAAGTCTGCATGATAATTTTAAAGCCCTGACCTTCGTCGCCGATTCGGTATTCCTCAGGTAACTCTACCTGATCGAATACCACGTCAGTTGTGTTAGAAGCGCGCTGCCCCATTTTATCTTCTTTTTTACCGACTGAAACACCAGGCAGGTCCCTCGGAACCCAGAATGCGGTGATACCTTTATTACCCAAAGCGCGGTCAACCGATGCAAAAACAATGTAATAGTCCGCTACGCCGCCGTTGGTGATAAAAGTTTTATTACCGCTCAGGATATACTTTGCGCCAACTTTTTTCGCTGTACTGCTGATTGAGGCTACATCTGAACCGGCCCCGGGTTCAGTCACGCACAGAGCCATCTTCTTTTCTTCCGCGCAGATTTTGCCGAGCATAGCTTCTTTTTGCCTCTCACTGCCAAAACTAATCAGAGGGATTGCCGCCAGGCTGTTAATGGCAATACAGCTGCCTATACCGGCGCAAGCGGCTGAAAGTTCTTCAGCAATAATCAGTTGATCAAGGGCACTGAGACCTCCGCCCCCGTACTGCTCCGGAATAACCCCGTATACCAGCTCAGCCCGAAATGCCTTCTTGACAATTTCTTCCGGGTAATCCCCGCTGCGATCAAAACCAGCTGCATGCGGTAAAATTTCTGATTGGGCAAAATCACGAGCCATCATTTGTATCGCCTGCTGCTCTTCACTTAATGAAAAATCGATCACCGGTAATCTCCTCCTGATTATTATTTGCAGTCGTAAATAGTTAAATTGTTAAACTGATTATAATGTTTTATCAGAATAATGTCGAGAATCTTTCACATCATAAAAAAACCCCCCATCCGCAGTGAACGGGGGGAGGCAATCTCTTGGCTTTAAAACCTTGCGGATATATTCTTTACATCATTGGCATTCCGCCGCCGGGCATTCCGCCGGGCATTCCGCCGCTACTTTTCTCCGGCAGATCCGTAACCACAGCTTCGGTGGTCAGGAAGAGGGCCGAAATACTGGCCGCATTTTGGATCGCCGAACGGGCTACTTTAGCAGGGTCAACGATACCGGCAGCCATCATGTTTTCAAACTTGGCTGTTGCGGCATTAAATCCGGTTCCCTTATCCATTGCCTTAATTTTCTCAACTACCACGGAGCCCTCAGCGCCTGCATTGTCAGCTATCACGCGGACCGGATCTTCCAATGCCCGCTTGATTATCATCAGGCCGGTTAAAGCATCCCCTGTCAGATCTTTTTCGAGCTGCTCAAAACCGCTGGTAATATTCAGGTAGGCGATTCCACCGCCGGGAACAATACCTTCCTCAACGGCAGCCCGGGTTGCTGAAAGGGCATCCTCGATGCGCATTTTCTTCTCTTTCATTTCGGTCTCGGTAGCCGCGCCAACTTCAATCACTGCCACGCCGCCGGCCAGTTTGGCCAGCCGTTCCTGCAGTTTTTCGCGATCAAAGTCTGATGTGGTGTCTTCAATCTGGACTCTCAGCTGCGCTATACGCTTTTTGATATCATCAGAGCTTCCTGCACCGTCAACGATCACGGTCTCTTCTTTGCTGATGCGAACCTGGCGGGCATGTCCGAGCATGTCGATTTCAACATTTTTCATATCAATACCGAGGTCTTCGGAAATCACTTTACCGCCGGTCAGGACAGCGATATCTTCCAGCATAGCCTTGCGACGATCGCCAAAACCGGGAGCTTTAACCGCAACACAGGTAAATGTTCCGCGAAGCTTATTAACCACGAGGGTAGCCAGTGCTTCGCCTTCAACATCTTCGGCGATTAACAGCAGGTTTTTGCCTTTCTGGACAATCTTCTCCAGCAGGGGCAGGAAATCATGAATATTGCTGACTTTACGGTCGGTCAGTAAAATAAACGGATCTTCTAACACTGCTTCCATTTTTTCAGTATCGGTAACCATGTAAGGGGAGATATAACCGCGATCAAACTGCATCCCTTCCACTACTTTCAGATCGGTTGTGAATCCTTTTGATTCTTCGACCGTGATAACACCGTCTTTACCGACCTTTTCCATCGCTTCGGCAATCAGCTGGCCAATGGTTTCATCATCAGCGGATATTGCGGCAACCTGCGAGATATCTTCTTTGGTTTCTACCGGTTTGCTCATTTTTTCCAGCTCTCTAAGCGCTACAGCAACTGCTTTTTCAATGCCTCTTTTCATCAGCATCGGGTTTGCGCCGGCAGCCACGTTTTTTAAGCCGTCACGGATAATACCCTGGGCCAATAAAGTGGCAGTTGTGGTACCGTCTCCGGCGACGTCGTTGGTTTTTGTCGCCACTTCTTTAACCAGCTGGGCACCCATGTTTTCAAATGGGTCTTCCAACTCAATTTCGCGTGCGATGGTTACTCCATCGTTGGTAATCTGGGGAGAGCCAAATTTCTTGTCAAGCACTACGTTACGGCCTTTGGGGCCTAATGTTACAGTTACGGTATTAGCCAGCGCGTTGACGCCTCTTTCGAGCGCACGCCGTGCTTCTTCGTTATAAATAATCTGTTTAGCCATTACTTTTGAACCTCCTTCTGAGCTCTTATTATTATTACTTAATGAGGGCCAGGATATCATCCTGCCTCAAAATCAGGTACTCATCGCCTTTGACTTTTACTTCGGTTCCGGCATAACGGGAAAAGATCACTTTATCGCCAACCTTGACATCCATCTCCATCCGGCTGCCGTTTTCCAGGACTTTTCCGGTACCGACCGCCATCACTTCACCTTCCTGCGGCTTTTCCTTGGCTTTGTCCGGCAGGACAATACCACTGGCTGTCTTCTCTTCCGCCTCCAAAACCTTGACTACTACTCTGTCTGAAAGGGGTTTGAGATTCATTTGAATTTCCTCCTTTATTGTGAATTTTATTTTTAGCAGCACTCTCCTTTGGTGAGTGCTAACAATACCATAAGTTAATATACATGAGCCTCGTTATACAGGCAAACAGAAAGGCAGGCCATATTCAGGCCTGCCCACCCTTATAGCAGCTTTTTACCGCTTTTTGCCCATATTTCTCTTTGTTACACCTATTTACGCTTGTATTTATCAAAAACAGCCGAGCTGGCAGCCGATAATTTTTATCCCGACTTCATTGCATGCTTTGCCTACTTCGTTGACCGGGCAGCCAACTTCCGCCGCAATAATGAAAGCTTTGCTGCACGGCAGCTTTAGTGCTTCCGCCTCGTAGAGAATCCGTTCGCGGAGTTCTTTTTGTTTGTTAATATCCAAAACCACTTAAAATCCCTCCTAAGTTGCTTCCTATGCTTGATTATAACACTAAAAATAGATTACTTCTCCGCTAATTTCCGCTTCCCCGATGGTCAGTATCCCACAGGAAGGCCTGGCCACCCGTCGCGGTTCTGCCGTCGAGCCGGGGTTAAAATACAGGATTCCGTCAACCCTCATCATAAAAGGTTCGTGTAAATGGCCAAAAACGATCGCATTTGGCATATCAGGCAAAAAGATTTCCCTGACCTGGCTGAAACTGACTGTTCTGCCGCTGACATCGCCATGGAGCAGCCCGATAGACAGCCGGCCGACATGAATTATCTTGAACCGCCCCAGTTTATGCTTAAGTTTCAAAGGGTCCATGTTACCGGCAACAGCTTCAACCGGTGCCAGGACACCCAGTTCATCAATCACTGATTGATCGACAAGATCGCCGGCATGCAGGATCAAATGTACCCCGGAGAAAAGCTCGAAAATTTTACCCTGGATAGAACGTGCCCTGGTTGGCAAATGGGTATCGGAGATCACGCCGATCCTGGTTACTTCGGGGCCGTATGAAGCGGATTTAACCATTTCTCTCATTATATTTCACCACATCCCGAATTGTTAACAGGTAACGCGGTTCGCCCGATTTTGAATGAGTTAAAAGGATATCCTTTTTCTATAGCGAAAAGAACATAGTTATTGTTTGTCAATAAAGGAGCTAACATGTTAAATAATACCCTGCAGGGTTTTTTAATCGGAGTGGCCCTGGCGCTGCCCGGCCTCAGCGCCGGAACTGTCATCCTCATTTTCGGCTTTTACCGCCGTTTTCTCAACGATTTGGCTGTTTTAAACATCCGCCCGTATCTCTTCCATATTATCGGTGCCCTGGCCGGAGCCCTGTTTGCTGTCTATACGGTGCGTTATCTTTTCGATAACCACAACCTGTTGCTTATGGCCTTTATCTTCGGGATGCTGATCGCTTCCGTTCCGGTGGTGTTAGATTTCAGACGCGGCCGTTACCTGCTAAAACCATTACCCCTGCTCTGTGGCGCCGGCGGTTTCTATCTGGCCTGGCATGTAATCGGTGAACCCAGCCAAACCTTTGCTGTCCTGCCCCCCGGGGGATTACTGCATTTATTTGTCGGTGGCGCCCTGGCCAGCGCTACAATGCTGCTGCCCGGCATTTCGGGCAGCTCCGTGTTGATCATTATCAATCTTTATGATGATGCTATCAATGCTATCCGTTACTGGGAATGGCTGAAGCTTTTTCCCCTGGCAGCCGGTTTTTTTGTTGGCATTTTGGGGCTTGCCCGCCTGCTCTCAGCCCTCTATCGCCGCTACCAGTCAGAGATATCATTTTTATTGGTCGGGCTGATCGCCGGTTCAACACGGGCGCTGTTACCGCTAAAATTCAGTTTTTCTTTTCTCATTTTTACCCTGGCAGGTGCAACCCTTGTATGCCTGCTGGCCAGGATGCGAAATAATGCGGTTCACTAATCCAACCGGCTATTTTTAAAGCTCTCATACATAATTTTCAGCCCTTCTTCAATTCCTGTTTGTGGTTTAAACCCAAGCTCAAGCTCAGCCCTATTCGTGTCAGCAAATGTATGCGGCGGATCGCCGGCCTGTATTTCTTCATACTTTACCTTAACCTGCTTCGCAGAAATTTCATAAAGCAGCTTGAGCACCCCGTTAACCGAAATGCGGCTGCCGCCGCCGATATTGTAAATCCGTCCTACAGCATGCGGCCTCGAAGCAGCAGCCAGGTTGGCTGAAACAATGTCGCTGACGTAGGTGAAGTCGCGGGTCTGCTCACCGCTGCCATAAATCACAAGCTCACCGGTATCTTTAATTGCCCTGACAAAACGGTGAAAAGCCATATCAGGCCTCTGTCCCGGGCCATATACGGTAAAATAACGCAATGAAACAGTCGGCACCCCGAAGTTTTTATAATACAGCGTGCACAGGTTTTCTGCAGCCAGCTTCGAGACACCGTACGGTGAAAGCGGGGACAGCGGATCGTCTTCCTGCATCGGTAATTTCTTCACATCCCCGTAAACCGAGGATGACGAAGCATGGACAAACCGTTCGGGCTTGCTGCTGAGGGACCATTCCAGCAGCTGCTGTGTAACCAGAATATTTTGCCTTGTATAAATTTCGAAATCACGGCCCCAACTGGCACGCACCCCGGCCTGGGCAGCCTGATGGAAAACCCAGTCCACTTTCTGAGGCAGGCTCTCCAGGGCATCGATTAAATCATCTTCAATCAGATCGAATTGAGAGTGCTGCAGCAAGTCTGCAATATTGTTCCACTTGATTTTCGGATCGTAATAGTCTGTGAACGAATCGACCCCGGTAACCCGGTGGCCTGCTTCAAGAAGCCGCCGCACCAGGTGAGAACCGATAAAACCGGCTGCCCCGGTAACCAGGCATATTCTTTGCATATTTTGCCGATCATGATTTTCTAACGGTTTATGCAAGTTTTAATCTCCTGCCCTTCGCCAACCGGCCCAACGGGCAATGATTTTTTTATTGGCCTCTTCGTCCAAAGCCAAAAAATAGGTTTTGCCCTCATCGGAACTAAAATATTCGCCGGTCAGGGAGTAATCTTTAATTGCGTCGCTTTCCAGCCGCTCTCCGGTAAAAATGGCCAGCGCTGCTATCTGGTTAAAGCTTAAGTCAGTGCGGATATGTTCCTGGTAGGCCAGGTAAGTGGGGATGACATAACTGAAGAGACTCATCTCTTTGAAATACTCAAATGTAGCAAGCAGCAGTTCTTTTTGCCTTTCCATCCGGTTAATATCGTCTCGGGCATCTGCTTCCCGGTAAGTGAGGTAGGTAATGTAACCGCGGCCGTCAAGGTGCTGGGGGCCCGCTTTCAGCGACTCCCGGGGGGTAAATCCGGTTAAGTCGCGTTCGATAGTATAGTAAACCCCGCCCATCGAATCAATTAACTCTTTTAACCCCTGGAGATCCATGGCAACATAATAATGAATCACCACATCGTCGAGCAGGCCCTTAATTGTAATAAGTGCCGCCCTTAATCCTGCTGCGTGGGGATCCGCTGATTCCCGGTCAAACCCGTAACGGTATGATTGTCGGATCCGATCATAAACTTCACTGCCTGCAAGCGGCACATAGGAGTCACGGGGGATTGAGAGCAGTGCAAGCGAGTTGGCGTCAAAATTGATTGAAGCCAGTAATATTGTATCAATATTATAGATCTCGCCGAAAGTATTATCCTCATTCCGGTTGTGGAGACCGAGAATCGCAACATTAAGTACTCTTTGCTCAAATTCTTCTTCCACGTCACCGGCCCGCTTAAAATCCCCGTTAAAAAGTGAAGCCGGCGCAAAATATACCTGGTAAATTCCAGAAAAAATAATTGAAAAAGAAAACATCACAATTGTGACTGTAACAGTCAGCGCAATATAAAACCTGGCTTTTTGAGTTAGTCTATTCATGGTCGACCTTCTTTCGCCAATACGGTTTGGCAGGTGCCAGGTTCAGGGGGCAGGCGTTTCCGGCCCCAGTGATACGATCAAGTCAATGGTTGCCCCGGCATAAACGGTACTGCCGGTAAAAGGAAAGCTAAAGATAACACGCCCTTTTTCAATAAAGCTGTAATATCGTTCTTCAATACCGCCAACCAGCAAATCAACCGATTCTAGGCGGCTCCTGGCTTCATCTACGGTCATGCCGGTCAGATCGGGAACCGGTATGCTCTTCGGCGGTTCGCCTGCCGGGCCGGTTCCGTCAGTTTCCGCCTGATCCGGTTCGTCACCAATGAGGTTTTCGATAAGCATACCTTCTTCTGCTAACTTTTTCAGACGCTGTTCTTCAACGTATTCCGGGCTATCTTCTAATATGATAGGCGGCCAGGGAGGAACATCAAGACCGAACACTTCTTTAATTGTATTTATCCTGTTGTCCTGAAAAAGCACCTGGTACCAAATACCATCTTTCATCTGTCCATCACCCTGAATAGTGAAAAACTTAAGGTGCTCATCATCAATATTAAAATCACGGGCGTAATAGGCAAGGGCGGCAACCTGGGTGTAAGAAAGATCGGTTTCAACGTAATCTTTGTAGATCCGGTAAACAGAAGGAATATCAGTGATTCTGCCTTTTTCTTTAAGGTAAATAAATGTATGTTTCAAGAGATCCATCTGGCGGTCTATCCGCCCGTAATCCTGGTTGGTTTTGTCATCCCGGTACTGCAGGAAACGTAAATAAGTTTTTCCGTCCATAATCTGCGGCCCTTCAGGCACCAGCACTGCCCCTACGTTCCAGTGGCGGTCATAAATAGTTTCATCCACCTCGTAATAGATGCCCCCGAAGGCATCAACCAGCTCGATAATGGAGTACATGTCAACCGATATATAGTAGTGGATCGGGATATTGCCCAGTACGTCACTTATCGTTTTCAGTGTGTTTTGAATTCCGGCAGCATGCTTATCTTCACTTTTTCTGATGTACCCGTAATAGTAGGAGTGATTGATCTTGTCGTGCAAACCGCCGGCCCCGTGAATCGGCACATAGGAATCGCGCGTTAGCCGCACTACAGCGATCTTGTCGGTGTCAAAATTAATTGAGATAACTGCCTGCATGTCGGGCCGGAAGAGATATTCACCCTTTTGTTCCCTGTTCCAGCCGCGGTCAAAGCCTAGCAACCCGATATTTAAAATGTGCTCCGAAAATTCTTCGCTGACGTCATATAATTCTTCAAAAACGACTTCGTCGAGTAGAATACGCTGCGGTTCCCTGATCTGGTTAAAAAAAGAAAAAACGTATGAACCGGCAATCGCCATGAGCATGAACAGAACCGCTGCAATTATCAGCAGTGCTTTTTTTGTAGTTCGCGAGCTGCGTATCTTTCCGGCTTTTTGCTGATGGTTTAACGCGGTTTTTGTTGGCCGTTCTTCCCCTGCTTTAGCGTCCATCTTGCATTCGCCTTCTTTTCCCTTAATTACATTTATTTATGCAGATTATAGCATACCGGGCCATTCAGTTACCCTGCTGCCGCTAAAATAGCTCTGATCGCTCCAGAGATAATCCCAGAGGCCGAAGCGGCCAACCGGAAAAACACCGCGGCTGCGGACATAGTTTAAAACATAGTCCCTTCTTGCGATCATCCCTAGGTCGAAAACAACAAATGAATAGTTTAAAACGCGGTAATCTGCCACTTTTACTGCGCTGCGTGGAGCCAGTTTCATGGCCGCTGCTGCATCGATGACATGCTCGATCAATCCTTCCGGCGAAGCGGGCAGCGGACGGTGGCGCGAGTAATAGATTTCAAATTGCAGCGAGCTGTGGCCCGGGGGTGCATTTTCAGCTGCTTTACGGTACGGGGCATGTACCCGTGAAGGGTATATATCGTGGTCGTAGATATAAAACCATAGATGTTCTCCCGCTTCCGGTAAATCGAAACCGAGCGAAACCAGGGCGGTCGAAGTTGCCCATAGAGATGCAGCAGCTTCACGGACTGCTGCCGGGACGGAATCCAGCATCGATATTAACTCCGGCAACGGTGCACTGTTAATCAATATGTTATAGTATTCTCGCCTGCCGTTGCTCAATTCCACGTAGCGCCTCTTGTGATCAACTTTTGTTACCCGGCTATTTAACTGAATATCAAGCCCTGGGATTAGCGGATCCAAGAAAGCGCGAAACCCTCCCTGCCGGGGATAGAGCATCTCCTGCAGGTAATAGGTCTGCGGTGTTTGATCACTCATTGCCCCCAGGAGAACTTCGTCAAGCGAAGGCCGGTATAACCTGTTTCCAACCCAATCAGTGCTTAATCTTTCTGCTTTTACTGTCCAGTATTTTTCTGTATAACGCCCAGGGTAACGACCGGCGATTACTTCACCATACTGCTGATCAAGCCACTGGCGATAATGTTTGTGAACGGCGGTTTGTGCCGGGCGTTCGATAAACGATTTTATCGCTATAATTTTATCTGTAACCGGGAGAGGGAAAAGGTTATTCTGTACCGGGTGTTTCAACCAACAGCCCTGTTCATAATTAAATGGCTCTGGTCGATGGACTAAGTAATCTGTCTGGTTAATCAGGTCCCTAAACTCGTTATTGCTGCTGAAAGCGAAATGAACGCCGCTGTCGAAACGAAAATTTTCAACCATAAAATGGTCGAGCAAACCACCCCAGCGATCTAGCGCTTCTAAAACCCTGACTTCGTGTCCGGCCTGCCCGGCATGATAAGCCGCAGCCAATCCGGCTACTCCGGCACCAATAACGACGATCTCAGCCATCCCGACCCAGCCTTCCTGCCATTTTTTCACTTACCCCTTTAGCTGCTTCGCTGTTTAGTAAAGTGGGAATGGTCAGCAGCAGAATTTTAAAATCCAGGAAAAGAGAATAATCCGTTACGTAATAAAGGTCGTAGCGAAGTTTGTCATGAGTGTTAGTCGCATAGTACCCGGCAACCTGGGCCAGGCCGGTTATGCCCGGTTTAACCAGGTGGCGCAATTCGTAATCGGGCATCTGCTCGCTAAATTTGTTCACAAAAAACGGACGTTCGGGCCTGGGGCCAACAATGCTCAAATCGCCGCGTAATACATTAAACAGCTGCGGCAGTTCATCGAGCCTGGTTTTTCTTAAGATCCGGCCGGCTGCGGTTACTCGATCATCTTCTTCCGTCGCAAAAATCGGCCCGCTATCTTCTTCAGCCTCGGCGATCATACTGCGCAGCTTATAGAGGGTAAACGGGCGGCCAAATAAACCGATGCGTTCTTGGGTAAAAAAAACCGGGCCTTGTGAAGTTGTCTTAACTAAAACAACCAGTGGAATTAACATTACAAGGACAGGCACGGCCAATATCAGGATTACCAGAAGATCCGTAAGGCGCTTAAAAAAAAGCTGGGCAAAACTGAGCCGCACCGTGCGGCACTCAATAACCGGGGTGTCATGAAGCTGTGTCATAGCAGCCCGCGTAAGGATAATCTCATATAGTTCCGGAATAATGTAAACTTCGCGATCCCGGTTAAAACTTGACCGTATAATCATGCTTTTCAAATTGAGGTCCAGGTTGCCGGCAATCATTACCGCATCAACATCATCAAGACACTGCGCCAGCATATCCAGCTTTTGCGGATCTAGCTTCTTGGTTATGGTAAAAAAGCTGCGAGGCATCCTCATAAGCTTATCGAAAGCCAGATCTGCATCCTCGCCGCTGCCGATCAGTAATAACCTCTTTTGGCCCTGAATCCAGTATTCAAGCCGCCAGTAAAGGATGCGCCAGCCGAGGAGCAACAGCAGTTGAATGATAGTAGCGATAATAAAAACAGTACGCTGGAATATAAATGCCCTGGTCAAAAAAGCAAACAGTATGCTAAATAGGGCAAGACCGGTTACACCGGTAAGAAGCGCCCGGAATACCGCCATGAAATCGCTGCGCTGCTGACCGTAAAGGCCGAGGCTGTTGAACAGGAGTACTGAAAAAACCGTAATTAATATTAATAGAAACAGAAGCGGGCCTACCTGGTAGCCCAGCAGCTCTGTTCCGGTAAATATTATGCTTAAATAAAACCCCAGGTTGACCAGCGAGATGTCAACCAGGCCAACCAGCCACTTCGGCAGCGAAACTGATTTTGTCAGATGGTTGTTGTTTGTTGGTTGCATAACCTGTGCTCCACAGCGACTTTTTTATTTACATGCTGCTTCTGTTTTTTCGTTTTTGCCAGGCTGATATCCTGCAATAATGTTCTGCTCTCCGAAACAGGTTAAGGGGTTGAAGCAATTTGCACTTTTTTACCTGCGGCTGTTGTCGGGGTAATATTCAGAATGTCCCGGCTTGAAAGGGCGGTAACGGTTAAGGCCATAAAAGATCTGAAACATATTGCCAAGGTATACAAGATAAAAATACCAGCGCTTTTTCAAGGCAATCCAGAGCGCAAGCAGCAGATTAACAAGCAGGGGTAAAGGCGGCCAAAAATAGTAGAGCGGCGGCGATACTAATAACCCTGCAAATACCAGGAACGGGTACGGATAGGATACTAGAAAGGCAAAAAGATTACCTTCCCGCATACCTGCAGCAACAGCCTGCCCGGCACCATAAAATTTTTTCCCTTTCCAGGAAGGCATAAAATTAAAAAGCAGCCTGTCCAGGTTACTTATTAGCGGCGTATGATGTTCGACCATCGGCAGGTCGACTGCCATAACTTTTTTTTTGCTTGCTTTAATACGGCTCAGCAGATCTATTTCCTCCAGTTGACTGAGCGCCGGGTTCCAGTTGCCGGCCTCGAGCACGGCTTTGCGCAAGTAGACGACCGCCCCGCCATGATAGCCCGCCGGTTTACCCCAACCATCAGCAGATCCTGCCTCGCGCCGGCTGAAAACCACCTGCTCGCGCCTGCATATTTCATTATTTCCGGCATCTCGGTAGCAGTTGGCAGTATGCCCGACGAAACCAACGGTATTAGGCGGTATTGCGGTTTCGCTCTGTTTCAGTTGTTCAACAAAAGCTATAAACTGCCGGCTCAGCACCATATCACCATCCAAGTAGAGCACCCACCTGCCCTTTGCCTCCAGGGTACCCGCATAGCGACCTGTTGCCGGGGCATAGACTGACAGATCGTCCAGCACAAATACCCTGGCCCCCCTTTTATATGCCAGTTCGGGACTGCCGTCTGTTGAACCGGAATCAATATACAGCCACTCAATACCGTCTGCATCAGGCAGCGAATCGAAAAGCAGCGGCAGTATTTTTGCCTCATTGCGGCCGATAATCACCACTGAAAGCCAATATTCACCGCTCTCTTTTTCCTGTATTTCTTTCATGTAGCTAATTCTGCCGGAGATCTGCTTTACTTTTTCAAATCGTTTCTGCCAGCTGTTTTCGGCAGCATAATTTTTATACAGGTCCCGGTTATTAGTACGCTCTTTGACCGCTTCTTCTACAGCAGTTAGAAAAGGTACCCGTTCAGAATAAAAATGCAGCGGCACTTTCATGTACTCCAGTTCGCGCAGCTGAGAAGCAACCACCGGCAACCCGCAGGCCAGATACTCGTAATATTTAATCGGGTTGACCGCTTCAGTCAAATCGTTTATGTAAAAAGGAATGATCCCGACATCGCTGTGCTGTAAATAGGCGATCGCTTCTTCCTGCTTAACGGGCCCCAGCCAGCTGAAATTTTGTTCCTTAAGCATCACATTTATTTTCCGGGCTAATCTTTTTTCAGTGATCGGCCCGATAAGCATGAAATGGTAATTCCTGCCTATTTTTACCGCCTGTTCTATTGTTTCCAGATCAAACCGAACATCGATTGCGCCAAGGTAAACAACAACGGGGAGCTTCGTAGCCGGGAAACCTGCAGGACGTGGTTTCAGCGGCTGAAAGAAGCTGTCTCCCACACCGTTTGGCAAATAGTAAATATCATGGCGGCGAAATTGAAGCGCCCATTCATACAGGGAATGCGACGAAGCTATCACAAAATCAACCCGCCTGATTAACTCTTTCTGCAATTCAACACTGCTCGGGGGAATACGGCTGAATTGATCCAGGCGGTCGGCAAGCCGGTAACAGCTGATCCGGTGCGGAATAAGATCAAACAAGCTGTAAGCCACAGGGCCTGCGCACCAAAGCAGGTCAACCGGGCTAAAGCTGTTTTTAACGATACTTTTTGCGATCGAGGGTATGCAAAAGCGGTACTGATTGCGCCCGATGGAAAGCCACTTCAATATAGGCCGGTTATAGTAAAAAAGAAAACACAAAGGAACCAGCCACTTGATCCCATCCACTTCTCTAACCCCTTCCTGCCATACTTTGAAGCGGTAGCGGTTTACACGATCGGGCTTAAATATGTGCTGCGGGCTGATCGCCGGGCCCAACCAGAAACAGTCGTATCCAGCCTGTTGAAAAAGGCGTATATAATGGTGTGACCCAAGCGGTTCAGGGCGATCCAGGTTGTGTGACTCTGCAAATAGCACTTTCATGTCCCTGTCAATACTCCTTCTTCGAACGGCCCCGGATTAAGTTCATAACCATTTTTGGTAATTCCGGAAGAGAAACTTTTTCATTGCGTAAGGCAATCAGCAATAACCCAAACGCAGCAACTATTGTTACCATAATTTTAAATAGCAGGTTAAGCAAAACTCCCGGGCCGAATAAAGATATTATATAAATGATAAATACGGCTATTACAGGGATAAATAATAATCCGACAATTGCCTTCCGCGGGTATTCGACCGGCCAGAGCCGTCTTGAAATAAGAGCGTAGCTCAAAGCGAAAAACGTGTACGACAAACCGGTTGCCGCGCCGGCACCGGCGATTCCGAAACGGGGTATTAAAATATAGTTTAACCCGATATTCAAAGCGGCAATCAACCAACAAGCCAGCATAATATGAGATGTTTTATTTTTAGCCATGATCGTTACTACCGATACGTGGGCACTGGTGAAAAAGATAAAACCGGCGGCCAGAAAGGGAATAACGGTAAAAGCATCGTAATACGCAGGCGGAACAAGGATAAAAATAACCTCCTGGGCTAGGGCAACGAACCCGGTAATAATTATACCCATAGCAGCCAAAAAGAAGACCATGATGCGTGAAAAAACAGAACGGGCCAGATGCTCTTCCTCTTCGAACACTTTTATCCCGTGCGGCAGCCAGGACTGCCCAATGGCATTTTGAAGCAGCATAATCACGGCAGCCATCGATCCGGCGATCGAATAAAGGCCGACCGCATCGAGTGCTGCCATGCGAGCCAGCATCAGCCGGTCTGTGTTACTGAACAGCCAAAAAGCAACATTCATCGGCACCAGCGGTAAGCCAAATAGCAGCAGCTGTTTCAGGAACTTAAATGAAAAAGAGCGGTTAAGAAGTTCCCTGATTGACCAGAGCCGGATCGGGATCATGATAAACGAGGCTGCAGCTGCACCCAGCAGCACCCCGGCTACCCCGAGGTTATACTGCAACACGAAATACACGGCCAGGCTGATTGATAAAACTGCTGTCGCCAGGTTAAACATCGCATACGCCTTCGCCTGGAAGCGGTTGCGCAGTGCCTGGGCTAAAACCAGGTTCATCATCGCCAGGGGGCTCGAAACCAGCCCGATAATCCAGGCCGCCCGATAATTATGGTCGCCGAGCATCCACCCGGCGAGAGCCCCACTGAATGGCAGCAACGCTGCCACTATAACGATGCTCCAAATAGCCAGGAACGAAAACCAGGTTGCGGTCAGGGTTTTTTTTTCTTCATCATCTTTGCAGCTGAAGTAATAACGGGTATAAGCATTGTCACCGCCGAGGAGCAGTATGCCGGTCAGGAATGTAACCATTACATTGATGTAACTCCACACGCCGTACTGAGCTGGATCGAAAAGGCGGGTAAAAATAGGGGCCGAAATTAAAGAAAGACCTTTAATCAATATGTTGCCGGAACTGTAGATTGTCACGTCTGAAAACAGCTTCCGGAAATCAAAGCCAGAGGTAATAGCGGAAGGGGTTACAGCGGATATATTTTGATCATAATCGGCCACCAACCGTAACACCTCCCCCGGACTGAAAAACCAGCGTGGCAAAAATCATCAAAGGTATGAATATTTTCAGTTACCTGCTCTCGTTTGTTAACTATAACATTTTACGAGTATTCAGGGGATATAAGCTTGGTAAGTTGCAAATAGTTTCGCAGTCAAATCATCGGGGGGGTTGGTCCTGATGCCCCGGTCAAAATCGGTTTTAAAGCCAATAAGCGTTTCTGCTAAATCCTGCAGCGCGATCTCGTAAGTTAAACTTTCGGGCAGCCGGTAATAACCGTCTTTATCCGGTTTAACACAACCGTCCAAATGTGAAAGGAACGCGCTGACAAGATCGTCAATGTAGTAGAGACGCATTACCCGTTTCGGCTCGTGGATAGCAATCGGCAGCCCCCGGGCAATATTGTAGCAAAAAGTAGCCACTACCGAATGCTGGTTTGGCCTGGCGTAGCGGCCAAAGGTATTCGTAAGCCTGTAAATGATCGCTTCCGAGTGATTTTTTTCAGCATGCTTAAAAAGAGCTTCTTCTGCTGCTAACTTACTTTTCCCGTAAACAGTGTCATCCACAGCCTGGATCGATGAGCTGAGCAGTACGGGACATTTATTCATATTAGTTTTTAGCAAATCAAGCAAGTGGTTTAAAAGATTAATGTTTACGGTGATATAAGCAGTTTGGTCGACAGGTCGGTGTACGGCAGCCAGGTGGTATACAAAATCGCATTCTGCTGCGATGCCCCTCAGGCTTTCAGGATCAGAACAGCTGTTGTACTGGAAAATCTCCGCCTCTAGCTTACATGCCAGTCTTTCGGCCAGGTTTCTGCCAATAAAGCCGCTTGAACCGGTAACCAGTATTTTCATCAGCCTACACAGCCTTATAGTCTGCCAGTTCATCCCGGATAACCTTTAAACCTAACAATTTATCCTTGATTTCAGCCACTGACAGTATCCTGGTATTATTAGAGCTGTATTCAACCGCTTGCGTAAACTTAGCGGAGCCTTCTTCAAAGTAGATGGCATAGTTAAGATCCCGATTATCCGCCGGAATTCTAAAAAATTCTCCCATATCAATCGCCTTGGCCGATTCCTCTCTTGTCATCAGCACCTCAAAAGTTTTTTCACCATGCCTTGTTCCGATCAAATCAATTTCGTTGCCGGCATTAAAAATCTCTTTCAGCGCCTGAGCCAGATCACCGATATAGCAGGCTTCAGCCTTTTTGATCATCAGGTCGCCCCCGGATGCATGCTGAAAAGCATACAGAATCAGGTCAATTGCTTCATCAAGGCTCATGATAAAGCGGGTCATCCGGGGGTCGGTAACCGTAATCCTTCTACCGTCTTTAATCTGTTCGATAAAGAGGGGTATGACTGAACCGCGCGAACAGATCACGTTGCCATAGCGGACTCCGCAGATTAATGTTTTTTCCGGAGAAACGGTACGTGATTTTGCGGTGAAGACTTTTTCCATCATTGCCTTTGAAATACCCATTGCATTAACCGGGTAGGCTGCCTTATCGGTGGAAAGGCAGACCACTTTTTTTACCCCTTCCTCAATCGCCGCAAATAACACATTCTCAGTGCCCAGTATATTAGTGTTCACTGCTTCAAGCGGAAAAAATTCGCACGAGGGTACCTGTTTCAGCGCCGCGGCATGGAATATATAATCTACGTTATGCATAGCATCCTTCACGCTCTGCCGGTCGCGAACCGTTCCGATGTAGAATTTTAGTTTGCGGTTGTTAAATTTTTTGCGCATATCATCCTGTTTTTTTTCATCACGAGAGAATATACGTATTTCGCCGATATCCGAGTCTATAAACCTCTCGACTACCGCATTGCCAAAACTACCGGTACCTCCGGTTACAAGAAGGGTTTTACCGTCAAACACAGTGATCGCCTCCCACTTAATAAAACAGTTGTCCAACTTATTGTAAATTTGGTTCAAGCAGTTTAGAAATCTCATTAACCTGCTTATTGATTAAAACCATGTACTGATCCTCGTTTATATCTTCGGGGATTTTTCCGGCTTTATACGTATAATCCACAGCTTCTTCCGCTTTTTGTTTTTCTGGCCTGGGCAATGAAATTCCAGCTGCCGCCGGGGCATAATACAGCGCCCGGGTTCCGGTTTTCCGGTAAGCTTTCGCAAAATTATGCAGTACCGGGCTGTCAATAATGATCACGTCCGGCTCAAAATCCCTTTCAAAAAGGTAAAGTTTGGTATGTATCAGCAACCTGGATCGGTTTAACCGACCAAGAAATGGCAGCGGCAGTAGATTGATACCCGGGTTATAGATTGTCAGGGTTTCCGTTAACCGGTCAATACGTGGCAGCAGGTTCGAGCTGATCCCCCCGAACGGGTTTATCCAGACAATATTGTTGGAGCCGGACAGGGCTTCAGTTACAACCTGTAACTCTCCCGGTGATTCCCAATCGGTGCTGCTAACGCATAGTATCCTCTTGTTCATAATCATTGATTCTCACTCCCAAGTAAGCGGATTGGTTCCCGCCGCCATATTTTTTTCAATGTCAGCTGTAGAAAGTAAAAGCATGCCGGCAGCAGGTGGTAAAATGCGCTGAAAGGTATTTTCTTTATATGCCTGAGAGCTGCCAGATAATCCTTCCGGGCAATCCGTGCCAGTATGTAACCGACTGAATCGGTCACAAGGTTATTCTTGATTCTTTCCACCTCTGCCCGCTTAAGTTTCAGCCGGTCATATTTTTTTAGGTTATAATACCTGATCAGGTATGCTTCTGAAAAAGTATCGCCGCTAACGGTACTGAGAGCCTGCCCGGAACTGCCATGGTAACCGATAGCTGTAAGCGGCTTATAAACATATGCAAGATCATATTGATTTAAGATGCGGTAAAAAAGCTCGGCATCGGAATGCAGCAGGTCGGTACGAAAACCGCCCAAAACATGGTATGCTTCCGGCGCTATAAGCACGGAAGCAGGCGAGAATATAGCAGCCCGGGCCCCTGGTTCAACCAGTAACCGTTTCAAAATCGCCGGGCCGCTGATTAACTCATCTCCATCGCCAATAACCCCTTTGACCAGGTTTTCGCCGTTGTAATACCATGATGTTACCAACCCGACGTTTCTATATTTCTCCCCGGCACAAATCATCTGCGCCAGGCATCCGGGCAGCAATTGATCGTCGTCGCCGATAAATTTATACCATTTGCTAGCGGGTGAAGCGGCGTTGAAGGCTATCCTGAAATTATCCAGGCGTGTAACAGTCGCCCGGTTACTGATTATCCTGACCCGGCTGTCAAAGCTGTATTCACCTATAATCGCCGCGGTTCCGTCTGTAGAGGCGTTATCAACTATAATAAATTCAAATTTTTCATAGCCCTGCTTCAGAACGCTTTCGATAGCGGACCTGACATATGCAGCGCCGTTATAAACCGGGAGCATTACGCTGACTAAAGACGACAACTGGCTTACACCCTTTCCCGCGTTGACTTCAAACCTAAAAACAGCTGTGCCGGGGTTAATCAAACTTTGGTTCGCGGTAAATATAAAAGGCTCCCTTTAACCGTTCAAGCAAATAATGAACAGGATTCTTCCCTTCACTGTATAAACCAGGCAGGTAACGCACTGTTCCGTAAAAAGCTGCCGGAAAGGCAAGCCATCCATAGCGTCGTGCATCGTACGCGCCCTTGAAGATATTGTTGACAGCTGCGTACCGGTCAATAGCTTTAATTGTGCTGGTCGCCTGATGCTCAACTATATATTCCGGTATATACATCACTTTCAGGCCGGCTTTGATGCAATCATAAATAAATACAGCTTCTTCCCCGAAACTGTTTAATTTGCTTCCCAGGCCGAAGCGTTCATCGAATTTGATTTTCTTATACCTGAGCGCCCGCAGCCTCACAGTTATTTCAATTGTCGATAAATAGTGATGGCTCTCTTTATTGAGCAGGTAGGGAAACGCTGTATACTCTTTGTATTCAGGATCGCCTTCAGGCGTGGCGATTTTAAAACAGGCTGCCCCCAGCTCACGGTCAGCTGCATAAGCCGTTATAATATTGTCGATGTAGGCATCGCAGTAGCGGACATCATCATCAGCCAGTACAGCGATTTCACCGTCAGCCAGGTTAAATGCATTATTACGGTTGCGGCTAAGCCCCCTGCCCTCAATCTGGCTGACCAGGATATCGGCGCGTTTAAGGTGTCCCGGTACTGGCCTGAAGCGCTCGTCTGTCACCTGGTGCGATATTATGTATTTTACATCCGGTCGTGGGCCAAGGAGGGCTTCATCCACCCTTCTAATACCGGCATCAATCGTTGAAATTAGGATGTTTATAAGTGTCATGCAAAATACCCTTCATACCAGGAAACAGTCTTTTTTAACGCTTCGTCTAACGAGAATAGGGGCCGCCAGCCCAACATTTCTTTTGCTTTTGCTGCGCTTAAATGTTGGTGCGTAATCTCACCGGCAGCCTCGCCGCAGATTACCGGTTTAAGATTAGAATTCATTAACGCGGCAATTTTTTCAGCCATGCCGATAACGGATAACTGGATTTCGTTAGAGAAATTAAAAGCTTCGCCGGCCAGATCGCGGTTATCACAGAGTTTCTCTGCCAGCAGCATATAGGCCGCTGCTCCGTCTTCTACGTAGAAATAATCGCGTATATATTTTCCGTCAGAACGGATAAGCGGTCGCTGGCCCCTGACCAATGATCGGATTGTTCCCGGAACGATCCTGTTCCAGTTTAAATCCCCGCCGCCAAAAAAATTACCGCAGCGCGTAATCACAACAGGCAGTTTATAGGTTGCCGAATAACTGCAGGCCAGCATGTCGCTGCAGGCCTTGCTGACATCATAAGGAAAAGTCCCTGCCAGCGGCATTGATTCGGTATAGGGCAGCTGCTTCTGCTGACCGTAGGCTTTATCTGAAGAAGCAATCACAATTTGCTTAACCAGCGGGCTGCGGCGGCAGGCTTCAAGCAAAGTCCAGGTACCCCTGATATTGCTGTCAAAGGTGGAAACCGGATTACGGTTGGCAATCGGCACTATGGTCTGGGCAGCAAGATGAAAGACTGTGTCAACCTCGTATTCGCCAAGTACCCTTTCCAACAGGCTTTGATCGGTAATATCGCCGCTAACCAGGTTGATCTTTTTGCTTACTCCGCTGCGGAAAAGCTCGGAATGCGGAACGCGGTCGCGCAGGGGGCATACTAGATCGGCACCGGAATCGTAAAGCCTTTTTACCAGCCAACTGCCGAGAAAACCGGCGCCGCCGGTAACTAAAACCGGACGGTCGCGCCAAAACCCGATTTGTTCCACCGTGCTTCTCACCCCCACCCCGCCCCTCCCCCCGCAAGAGAGAAGGCACTAGATTTCATCTTCTATAAGAATTTTATCCCTATGCTTCAGGGAAGTTTTACCATATCTTCCAAGGCGCTTCCCCGCTCTTCCAGTAGTTTTCTAATATCTTCAGCTCGCGGTAAGTATCCATACACTGCCAGAAATCATCATGGCGGTACGCTACCAGCTGGCCGTCTGCAGCCAGGTTGCGCAGCGGTTCGCTTTCCCAGGGGACATCTGACTTAATATATTCCAAGGCTGCGCTTTCAATCACAAAATAGCCGCCGTTGATCCAGCCTCCGCCGCTGAGTGGTTTTTCGACGAATTCTGTAATCAGATCGCCCTCAGCAAATTTCAGGCTTCCAAAACGTGCCGGTGGGCGCACAGCCGTCACCGTGACCAATTTCCCGCTGCTGCGGTGAAAAGCAAGCAGTTCGCCTAAGTTTACGTTGCAAACCCCGTCGCCGTAGGTCATCATAAATGTTTCACCTTCCAACCATCCGGCCAGTTTTTTTATTCGCCCTCCCGTGTTGGTCTGCAGGCCGGTATCAACCAGGTGAACCAGCCAGTCCTCCTTAACGGCATCATGCACCTGCAGCTTTCCATCGGCCAGCGATATGGTCATAGCGCCGTTTAAAGGATAGTAATCGTGAAAGTAGCGTTTAATCATCTCGCCCTTGTAGCCAAGGGCAATGACAAATTCTTTATATCCGTGATAAGCATAGTGCTTCATAATATGCCAGATGATCGGTCTGCCACCGATCTCAACCAGCGGTTTTGGCCTAGCTGCCGTTTCTTCCGCCAGTCTGGTTCCCATTCCACCGGCCAAAATGACTACTTTCATCAAATTGCCCCCTGTAAAATTCAGGCTATTATTTCATTAACCTATTATTACCAGAATTGCAGCCTCTTAGCAAGTTAAGCTTTGCCATAAACAACTTTCTTAAATACAATCATAGTTTTTTCTGCCATTTGATTTAGGGAAAAGTTAGCCTGAATTCTTTTTTGGCCGGCTAGGCCCATCTGCCTGCGCAAAGACGGATTGGTAATTAACTCTGCCAGCTTTAGCTTTAAAGCCGGTTCGTCTCCGGGTTCAAATAAAAAACCTGTTTCTCCATCCGCCACCGCTTCGGCTACCCCTCCAACCCGCGAAGCCACCACCGGCAAACCGGCGCGCATCGCCTCCAGGATACTGATCGGAAAACCCTCGCGTAAGCTGCTTAAAACAAATATAGAACTGGCTGCCAGCAGCTCTTCCACATCAGGACGAACCCCGGGAAAATCCACCTTTTCCGTCAAACCAAGCTTATTAACCAGCGCCTCGGCAGCAGGGCGCTCCCTGCCGTCACCGACCAGCATTAAACGCCAGTGCAGTTCTTTAAGCCCACCCAGTGCCCTGATCAGGGTCCGGTGATCTTTCGGGCTGGCGAAACGGGCCACCATAATGATACGGGCCGGTTCAGATTCAGGGTGCGCCTGCAGATTGGTTTTCATATCGGGCAGGCCGTTGTGGATAACTGCCATCTTTTCCGGCGGTATTACTCTTAAGGCAGCAGCAAGGTTATATTCGCTTTGCGATACGGTAATCACCAAATCACCCCGGGCTGCCGCAAATTTCTCCATTAAACGGTAAAAGCGGCAGGTAAGCGTCTGCTTCCTGCCGCCGAATAGAAAACCGTGCGAAGTATGAACAACCGGAATTTTTAAGTTATGTGCCGCTAAACGCCCCAAAAAACCGGCCTTGTTGGAATGCGTGCTTACCAGGTCCGGTTTCAACTCGCGCAGCCGGGACCTGATCTCCCGGTAGACGGCCATGTCCCTCAAAGGTTTAACCGGGTGGACCAGGTTTGTCAGAAGCAGGCAACAAATACCGCTGCTTTTGAGCGCATCGAAAAGCGCCCCCCCGCTGCCGGCCAGTACCGTGACGTCTTCACCCCGCACCTTCAGCGCTGTGGCCAGATCACGCACATGGGCCTGTGCGCCGCCCAGATCATCAGCCCTGGTGATGATAAAAACGATCTTAATCTGACCCCACCCACCTTCGGTTGGTGAAGATAAATGCCTCTCTACCTGCCAATACCGCTATAGGTAAAGCCGGCCAGCTGCAGCTGTTCGCGGTCGAGCATATTCCGGCCGTCGATAATTATCCTGTTTTTCATAACAGATCCGATCTCTGCCCAGGGCAGGTGCAGGAATTGCTCCCAATCGGTAAGGATAGCCACGGCATCGCTCTCGCGGGCAGCATCTTCAGCTGTCAGGCAGTAGATAATCTGCTGTTCCGGGTAGTTAAACCGGTATTTATCCATCGCTACCGGATCATAAACTTTCACCCTGGCCCCCATCTCCAGAAGCTCCCTGATCACACCGACTGCCGGGGATTCCCTTATATCGTCTGTATTCGGCTTAAAGGCAAGCCCAAGCAAACCCACGGTGCTGCCCCTGATCACTTTCAGGGTCGCCTGCAGTTTTTCGATTACTTTCATTTTCTGTTTCCGGTTCACTTCTAGCGCAGCCTGCACCAGGGGCATCCCGCAGTTGTACTGGCTGCCGGTGAAAAGTATGGACTGCACGTCTTTTGGAAAGCAGCTGCCGCCCCAGCCAACCCCTGCCTTCAAGAACCCCGGCCCGATGCGCTTGTCAAGGCCGACGCCCTTGGCTACTTCGACAATATCGGCGCCAACTTTTTCGGCAATTGCCGCAAATTCGTTGATAAATGAAATCTTTGTTGCCAGAAATGCATTGGCAGCATACTTGATCAATTCGGCGCTGGTCTGGCTGGTAGTCACCAATGCCGGCAGGCTGTAGCTTTCGGGGCGGGGTACAGCCGGCGGTGGCAAGAAGGTCTGTTCGAGTATCGGGGCGTACATCTGGCGTACCAGGTTCAGGGCATTGATATCATTTGTCCCGACAACGATACGGTCCGGATAAAAAGTGTCATGGAGGGCCGAACCCTCCCGCAGGAATTCAGGGTTTGACGCAACGTTAAAATTGCAGTCCACCCCGCGTTTTTCCAATTCTTCCTTAATCACGGTTTCCACCCGGCGCGCTGTCCCAACCGGAACGGTCGACTTGTTGACAATCAGGGGCGGCTCATGCGGGTCCATCATCCTCCCGATCTCGCCGGCCACAGCTTCGACATAACTCAGATCTGTATCGCCGTTTTCTTTCGGCGGGGTGCCGACCGCAATAATCACGATATCGGACCGGGGCAATTCATCAATCAGATCACGGGTAAAACAGACCACCTTCCCGCTTTCCTTCAGCAGTTCTTCAAGACCAGGCTCGTAGATCGTCGATATCCCCCTCTGCAGCTTATCGATTATTGCTGTATCCTTGTCGATACAGGTTATCTTGTGCCCCAGGTAGGCAAGGGCAACCCCGGTGGTCAGGCCGACATAACCGGTACCGATAACCATGATTTGCAGTCTCCCTGCTGATTTCAAAAAGCTTCAACTCCCGCCTGCCTGCTATTTATTATTCTTTATCCGATATAAAACTGCTGCCATTAAGCCAATTTTTGCCGCCACCATTCCACCGTCTCGCGCATACCCTGCTGGAGGGTGTATGAAGGGCGCCAACCGACTTCATCAGTGAGGCGGTATGTATCAGCCGCCAGCAGCGGCGGCTCGTCTGCTGGCGGCTTCAGTACCCCCAGCCTTAATATTTCCGGCCTGCCGCACGCTTCGGCTGCGGCAGCGACTAATTCTTTCAGCTTGATCAGCTGCCCGGAGGCAATATTAACGGGCCCTTCTGCCTCACTTTCCAAAAGGGCAACCAGAGCGCCTGCAACATCTTTGACATAAAGATAGTCCCGGAACAGCTCGCCGTGCGCGCATAGTGCTTCTTTACCATTCAGGAGAGCTGTAATTACTGACGGCACTAACCTGTTTTCATGTTCCCCGGGACCGAAAATAAAGAAAAGCCTGCCCCAGGCATTGCTGATACCCGCTTCCCGGCAGGCTGACGCGGTCATCTTCTGCAAAGCATCTTTACAGGTCCCGTAAAGCGAGCCCGGCTTAAGCGGCGTCAGCCCTTCGGAGCAGAAGCCGTACCTCCAGTCGTATTCCGCGCAGCTTCCGGCAGTTAACAGCCTTGTACCGCCTGATTCTATAAACGCCTGCAGCAGTCCAAGACTGCTCTTAACCCAGCGCAGGTTACCAGGGGAACGCCAGTATAGACCCCTGCTTACATCCCAGGCCAGGTGCAGCAGGTACTGAGGCCGCAGTCCGTGCACCAGCCTGATCACATGCTCGGCATTATGCAGATCAACATGATGCCACTCGATTTCACCGCTGTCGCGGTTCCAAAGCCCCCGGGAACTTATCGCGTGCACCTCAAATCCGCGCCCGGCCAATGCTGTCAGGCAATGCGCGCCAATGAAGCCTTTTGCCCCGGTAACCAATATTCTTTTCATCGCACATAATCCGGCCAGGAACGGTCCTTGTCCGATATGATCGGATCGCCCGAGGGCCAGTTTATACCGAACACCGGATCATCCCACCTTACTCCTCCGGCAAACTGGGGTGCATAACACTCGGAAATCATGTAATAAACCGCAGAATCGTCTGCCCCGGTCATAAACCCATGGGCAAAACCCGCGGGGATATATAATATCCGGTTATTCCCGGCAGTCAGTTCGTAACCGGCCCACTGGCAGTAAGTATCCGATCCGGGACGCAGATCAATTATCACATCGTAAATTGAGCCGCGCACACACTGCACGATCTTGATTTCAGCCGCCGGGGCAGCCTGAAAGTGCATACCGCGCAGCGTTCTGGCAAGCCGGTTAACCGAAATACTGCTCTGAACGTAATCAGTATGCAGGCCGTGTTCGGCAAATTCCATCCGGCAATAAGTGCGCGCGAAACAACCGCGTTTGTCTTCCGCAGCATCGAGCGTGATCAAATATGCCCCCCGGAGATTGCTCTCAGTTAAGAACATATCAGTAGGGCTGTCCTCCTGTTCGGCTATTTATATAAAACTGCACGGACTTCTTCCGCCTGCGGTACCGTCTTTTCAACCAGGGCTATCAGCTCCCGCGACTGCTTCATGCTCAGCTCTCCCATGGCTGACCGGATCGTTGAAATGGTTTGAACCACCCTGTCGCTTAATCCATCAAGACAACCCGGCGCTTCAATAACTGTCGGGCCTTCCAGCAGCCACTCGTGGCTGCCACGAATCACGATTGCCCGCCATGATGCAATCTCGCCATCAGCTGGAAAATTTTCTTGTCTGCGCCTCTGCCGGATCTGCCCAATGTTTTGCAGGTGCCCGTTCAACAAACCGAAATAACCTGCCTTTAGCAAACTTGGTAAGCCGGAATCGGTATCATGAAACGCCCGCCCCATTCCCTGATTACGTTCATCTGCCCCATGATTTCCTCTTTAAGGTTCCACGGCAAAATTAACAGGTAATCAGGCCTGGTCTCTGTTATCTTAGCCGGGCTGAAAATCGGAATATGGCTGCCCGGAAGGAACAAGCCCTGTTTATACGGATTCCGGTCAACTGTATAATCGATAAAATCAGTGCCTATCCCGCAATAGTTAAGCAAAGTGTTTCCCTTGGCCGGGGCGCCGTATGCGGCAACCGATTTACCGGCTTCTTTCAGGCCAATCAGCCCGCTTAAGAGATCGCGTTTGACCTTTTTAATCTTGGCTCCGAACGCTTCATAAACCTCCAGCGAACATATCCCGTTCTTTCGTTCCTCTTCCAGGAAACCTTTTACGTTTACACCAACCCCACCCTCATATTCAGCAGCATGTCCGGCGTAAATACGAAGCGAGCCACCGTGGGTCGGTAATACTTCCAGGTCAAAAACAGTCAGCCGGTGTGCTGCCAGGATTTTGGTCAGCGTTGTCAGTGAATAGTAGGAATAGTGTTCATGGTAAATAGTGTCAAATTGGTTTTGTTCAATTAAAGCCATCAAATGTGGTGTCTCGATGCTGACTACGCCGTCTGCCTTGAGCAGTACCTTGAGCCCGGAGATCAGATCATTGGTCGCCGGTATGTGTGCCAGCACATTATTCGCTACGATCAGGTCGGCCTGCCGGCCGGCAGCTGCCAGTTCGGCAGCCAGCTTGTGGTCGAAAAAGCAGACGGCGGTTTCGATCCCGTTGTCCCTCGCTGATTTGGCCACATTTTCAGCCGGTTCAATACCCAGCACCGGTATCCCTGCTTCTTTGAAAAAGCGAAGCAGGTATCCGTCATTGCTGCCGATTTCCACGACCAGGCTTTTCCCGTCAAGCTGCAACCGCTGGGCAGCCGATACGGAAAAATTGCGGGCATGAGCCAACCAGCTGTCGGAAAATGATGAGAAATAAGCGTATTCGCTGAATATTTCTGCGGGCCTGCTCAGTTCTTCGAGCTGTACCAGGTAGCAGTTTGAGCAGACATAAGCGTAAAGCGGGTAAAAAGGTTCCACCCTCTGAAGCTGTTCGGCATTAAGGTACGCATTGGCCAGGGGCGATACCCCCAGGTCGGCAAATGTATGATTAAGCGGCGCCGCGCAGAATCGGCAACGCCGCTTTTGAGTGCTAGTTGGCATCCGGAAGTTCCGCCGGTACCGGTATCACAGAATGCAGCGCTCCCCTGGCCATCAGGCGGTAATTTGGATTCGAGACATGGGGCGGTTCACAGGTTTGCAGCGTAATGGCCGGGTAAGCTGTAGTTTCAAGCGGTTCCCAGTCGTACTTGCCAAAAACCTTAACCCATTCCACCTTGTAAATAAATCTATACCCGGCGACATCAAGGTAAATATCATCGCCTTCGTTAAGCTTGTCTAGGTTTAAGAAAAAGTTCCAGCGTCCGGCACGGTGCCCGGCAAAAGCAACATTGCCTTTTTCCGTGTTTGGCAGATCTCCCAACACATCAACACCAATGCTGGTAAGATCGTTGAAGTGAGTCGGTCCCTTATCGAGCATGGACCGGTCGAAAACGTCTACGTTATCCCCACCTACGGTGATCAAATCAACTTCGATAACCGGAATCACGAGGCGCATCGGTTCCCATTCCGTAATAACAATCTTCTCCGGAACGAGTTCAACCTTCTTGAAGCCGGCCGAAGCGTGATAATCATCGCGCAGCCTTGATTGCTGAAAATCAACGAGCATTTTTTGGAAACCGGCATAGCCAAGAACCCCGATTCCCGCTACGATCAGTACCGCCGCTATCACTTTGAACAGCTTTGCTTTCGATGTGCCTTTTTTCTCTTTGCGCATCTCCTGCCGCGATTCAACCATTTTCAATTCCTCCCTGGTACTAGTTCATTTCTCTTTAGGGTATTATACTATATAATTACATTTTTTGCTGCAAATTTTAAGTTTAAATGTCTAAAGATGTCATTATATGTTGTTTGCAACCATTTTTACGGCAAATTTCCATACCGGCTGCGCCAGTTTTTATGTACAATCACTATCCGGGTACCACCACGCAATCCGCTATGGATGACGGTATCCGCTAGGATTACTCCGGTGCCAGCGCCAGGCAGTTTCAATGATCTTCTCCAGGTTGGCATAACGCGGCTGCCAGCCGAGTTTGGTTCTGGCTTTTACCGCTGATGCAACCAGCACCGCAGGATCTCCTTCACGGCGGTGACCAATAACGTGGGGGACTTTCCGGTCGGTTACTTTCTCTACTGCCCGTATGACTTCGAATACCGAAAATCCACTGCCGTTTCCCAGGTTATATACCCCGCCTGCCTTACCTTCAAGCAGATGATCAAGCGCCAGCCTGTGGGCATCGGCCAGGTCGTCAACATGAATATAATCGCGCACCGCCGAACCGTCGGGTGTCGGATAGTCAGCTCCAAAAACTGCCAGTTTCCCGATATGTCCGGCAGCAGCTTTCAGCGCCAGCGGTATCAAATGCGATTCCGGATCATGGTCTTCACCTATACCGCCTTCCGCCGCCGCTCCGGCAGCGTTGAAGTATCGCAGGCTCACAGACTGAAGGCCAAAAGCATGCCCATAATAAACCAGCGCTTTTTCAATGACGGCTTTCGTCTCCCCGTAAGGGCTTGCCGGTATCAGCGGATGATCTTCTGGAATTGGCACCTTCTGAGGTTCGCCGTAAACTGCCGCGCTCGAGGAAAATATGAAATATTTTATACCAGCTGACAGCATAGCTTCCAGGAGCCTTAACCCGCCGCCCACATTATTCTGGTAATAAAGCGCCGGTTCTTTTACCGACTCGCCCACCTGGCTATATGCGGCAAAGTGCATTACAGCGTCAACCCTGTGCGATTCAAGCACTTTTCGCAATAAACCGGTATCGGCAATATCACCTTCGGTTACCGTTAAACCTTTTACCGCTTCACGGTGGCCGCGGCTGAAGTTATCATAAACAACCACCCCATAGCCGGCACGCTTCATTATCCTTGCGGCATGCGACCCGATATAACCCGCCCCGCCGGTAATCAACACGGTTGCCATTATAACAACCTGCCCTCATTTGCACGGAACCACCCGATCGTCCGCTTCAGCCCGTCGCGGAAAGAAACTTTTACTTCATAGTTAAGCAAATCCCTGGCCTTCGATATGTCAGCCAGTGAATGTTTTACGTCACCCGGTTGGGATTTAGTATAAACCGGTCCGATTGCAGTTCCCATGATCTCATTCAGCGCCTTTACCAACTGGTTGAGGCTGTAGCGCTCGCCACTGGCAATGTTGATCACTTCACCCCTGCCTACCCTGTTTGAGCGGCATGCAAGCAAGTTGGCTTCAACCGCGTTGTCGATATAAGTAAAATCCCGCGACAGTTCCCCGTCACCGTAGATAGTCGGGGGATCGCCTTTGAGCATTGCCTTGATAAATTTAGGTATTACCGCAGCATATTCGGAAGCCGGATCCTGGTACGGCCCGAAAATATTGAAATAACGCAGCGAAACTGTCTCCAGCCCGTAAATGCCGGCAAAGACACGGGCATAGAGTTCTCCTGCAAATTTACCCACAGCATATGGCGAAAGCGGGTCACCGTCCATAGTTTCCACCTTCGGCAGTACTTCCGTGTCACCGTAAGCTGATGAAGAGGCTGCAAAAACAACCCGCCGCACCCCGGCCTCTTTAGCCGCCGTCAGCAGGTTCAGCGTTCCGGTTATGTTGGTTTCATTGCTCTGCAGAGGGTCGGCAATAGAACGAGGCACCGAGGGGATTGCACCCTGGTGCAAAACATATTCCACCCCGCTCAGCGCCCCTCTCAGGGCCGCCATATCGGTGAGGCTGCCTTCAATTATCCCTGCACTATCCAGGCCGGCCAGATTTTCTCGCCGCCCGGTAGAGAAATCGTCAAAAACACGCACCTTTTCTCCATCACTCACAAGTTTGCGAACAATATTGCTGCCGATAAAACCAGCTCCACCAGTTACCAGATACATGTTATCAACCACCTGGATTATTTTTTATAAACCCGGTATAAGTAAGCGTCTAATAGAACACACATGCTAATCCGCCTTCTTCTATGGGAAGATAAACAAAATCCCAAATGAGTCAAGGGGCTAAAGAGAGTAACATTCAGTTTCTATTAATCAGTCGAAAGCCGGCCGTAATAAAATGTTGATCATAGGCAAAAGCTTGCTTAATTCTTAAATTTCGCATAATGCAAAAACTTACTGCATCAACATACGAAAAACGTTTAACATGATATCGCTTGGCAACTATTCCGATATCGCTATGATATAGCTTTAGATACTGCTAACCTAACAAGGTGTCTGCCACAATATCTACGCTTTCTTGATCTTTGCTGAAAGTTTATTTTTAAAAGCATTACGGGTATCGACGATCATTGTGCCGTGTTTCAATATGAATTCCAGGTCAAAACTGCTGTGATCAGTAAGAAGCAGGACACAGTCCGCTTCACAAAGTATTTCTTCTGTTACTTCAACACCTGTCATTTCGAGCCCCGGATAATCACGCAGATCCTTGATTACCGGGACATAGGGATCATGGTAGATTACCCCGGCGCCCTTTTCCTGCAGTATGGTAATAATTTTTACCGCCGGCGATTCCCTGATATCATCAACATCTTTTTTATAAGCAACGCCAAGCACTAAGATCTTTGAGCCTTTAATACTTTTCTCATTCTCATTCAATGCTTCGGCTACTTTTTCCACCACATGATAAGGCATCCCGGTATTAATTTCACCGGCCAGTTCAATGAAGCGGGCGGAAAAATCATATTCCCGGGCTTTCCAGGTTAAATAGAAAGGATCTATCGGGATACAGTGTCCTCCCAGTCCCGGGCCCGGGTAAAAGGGCATATAGCCGAAAGGCTTTGTTGCCGAAGCTCCAATAACTTCCCAGATATCAATGCCCATCCGATCAAATAAAAGCTTTAATTCATTAACCAGGGCAATATTGACACTGCGAAAGATATTTTCAAGCAGTTTACTCGCTTCCGCCGTTTCGGTGGAGGATACGGGAACCAATTTTGTAAAAACCTTGCTATATAGTGCCTTACAACGTTCGAGGCAGTCTTCGGTAATTCCGCCTGCCACCTTGGGGATACTGGTTCCTTTAAAACTGTTATTGGCAGGATCGACCCTCTCCGGTGAGTAAGCCAGAAAAAAATCGCACCCCACCTTCAGGCCGCTTTTTTCCAGGATCGGGAGCATCACTTCCCTGCATGTTCCAGGATATGTTGTACTTTCAAGTACAATTAACTGGCCTGGCTGCAAATAGCCGGCTATGGTATTTGTTGTATTGATAATAAACGATAGATCCGGGTCGCGATGTTCAGTCAGAGGAGTTGGTACAGCAATTATAATATTATTAACGGTTTCAAGGCGGCTAAAATCGGTTGATGCTTCAAGCTTGCCACTCTCGATACAAGCATTGATCTGCTCTGCGGCAATATAACTAATATAGCTTTTACCACTGTTCAACAGATCTACTTTTTTGCAATCAATATCAAACCCCAATACAGACAGGCCGTTTGAACAAAAGTCCAATACCAGGGGCAAACCTACATAACCAAGGCCGATTACTGCAGTAAGGGAATAATTATCCGCAGTTTTTTTTGCTGTCAGTTTTAGTACCTCCCAGTTGCCTAACCAATACTAATTGCTTATTTAGCCCGAAGCCAACAAATCGCTGAGATTTTCAATCATCAAGATCCTGCTAAGTTCTATTATTTCATTATGCATTACACTCTCATCAAATGAAAGATCGGGCGCGATAAATATTCGTTCGTGCCTGGTCACTGCAAAGTTCTCCCGGTCGCTGAACAGTTCTTCGTAAAGTTTTTCGCCCTGCCTCAAACCGGTAAATTCTATGGCAATATCCTGATCCGGTTTTAATCCGGATAGCATGATCATATCACGGGCCAGGTCAACAATCTTAACCGGATTACCCATATCAAGTACAAATATTTCGCCCCCCTGCCCCATTGCTCCAGCCTGGATTACCAGCTGCACTGCCTCCGGTATTGTCATGAAATAGCGCTTCATTTCCGGATCGGTTACCGTAACGGGCCCGCCACTGGCAATCTGACGCCTGAAAATCTCCACCACGCTGCCCTGGCTGCCCAGTACATTGCCAAACCGCACGGCACAATAAACGCAGCTGTTGCTGACCCGCGCTTTGTTTTGCAGGTAGATTTCGACCGCACGCTTGGTTGCGCCCATCACGCTGCTTGGATTAACTGCTTTATCTGTCGAAATAAAAACAAACCTTTTAACCCCGTACTCCGAAGCAAGATCAACCAGTTTTCTGCTTCCCTCTATATTATTATTAACTGCTTCCCCGGCATTGATTTCCATTTGGTTATAATCTTTCAATATCAGCATTATTATATATATGCTTAGTAGTAACTGCTCAGGCTGATTTTTCAGCCATTAAGCATTTCGTTCTTTGAAAACCGA
>CAYMDO010000016.1:0-45067 GCA_964389365.1 uncultured Syntrophomonadaceae bacterium | reverse complement strand
TAGCCTATTGTATAATTAGGCGAAAAGGGAATTTTTGGGGTGTTGAATGCAAGATAACTATCAGGTTCCCTGTTCTATAAAAAGCCCCGGTAAAGACATACTATTCCGGGAGGCCATGTGCAGTTATTGTTGTAAATCGCAATGAACACTTAAAGAAATGCATATAAACAAGCGGCAGAGCTTGTAAACATTTGATCTGTCGATTGGTTGATATGTGCTTTTATTGAAATTGTTTATAACAGTTTTAGAGTTATAAAGGTAATAATGCTGTTGCAGTAATGATGAAGTTTCTGGTGCGCCTGGCAGGATTCGAACCTGCGGCACACGGATTAGGAATCCGTTGCTCTATCCCCTGAGCTACAGGCGCGTAAACTTTGACATACAGTATTATAACTGCTATTAAATAAGCAGGCAATAGCTATATATCTGACTTTCCGCACCCTTGCACCTACCAATAACTGTTTTCTTTGTCCCGTTTTTTGAACTACCCCTACGGAAGTGAAGTAAAAATATCAAAATCAAAGCCGGCCATCTTGAGCACCCTGGTCAATTCCCGGTAACGCTTTGGTAGTTGACGCTCGGTGGTAGTACCGTCATTTAGCCAAATAATCTTGATCGCGGCAAACAGATCGAGCGCCTTCTTGGCCGTTGGTTCAAAACTTTTCTTTTTCCCGGCTGACACGATCGGTTCGGTTTCAGCTGATAAGGCTCTACGCACTCTGATCTGTAAGATCATCTAGAGAGCCGGCGCAATCAGGGCTACATAACAGAGCGCCTCCAGCCGGTCATTTCGCTTGATGTTCAGCGGGCTGATAAAAATCGGATCTTTGATAAACCCGAAGCGGTTTTCCACCACAGTCTGATTGCGGTATTCGCTTAATAATTCTGCTGCACTTAAGGCTTGATGGTTGGTGATAATGACAAAACAGCTCAGTAGTTAGCATTATCTTTGCCTTCTGCCGGTTGGCCAAGGTTAAACCAGTTATCTTTACGGACAGCTTTTACAATCAGCTCTTCGGCCAAATCGCAGGTGGCAGGAAGGCGGGTGTTGATGCTCTCGACAATGCCCGGTTCCCTGCCTAGGGCAGCAAGCAGCGGGGCCGGGCCAACGTCTCTGACGTCGATATCCGTTAAAGGCACTCCTGCCTGGTAAGGTTAATACTTTATTCGACAAAGGCGGTTTTTGTACCTCCCTGAAAATGGGATAAAGTAAAATATTTTTTCAAAGATCAAGGGTGCGGAAAGTCAGCTATTGTATCAGGATGTTTGATTGTCCGGGCAATAATTGATTAGATGCTTTATGCAAACAAAAACTTTGTGGTAATTAAACCTGACAGGTTCGTGCGTCAGGTAGGCATTAATAGCGATAGAAACCGCCCGTTGCTAAAAGCCGATAATTTTATATCCGAACCTTAAGTAAAAAACTACAGTCAGTATAACACTTAGTGCAACAAGCACAAGGATCATGCTAAAATCAATATTACTGATATTTACGATTCGAAACACGGCAGACTGGCCGGGGCGATAATCGATACTTTGCAGGAGCGAAAACCCTTTACGGTAGAATCTGGATGATATTTTCCCGCTCAAATTCTGGATAGCAGTAAAAGGTAAGCTGATGAAAAACCAGGACAAAACAGCGATCCTGCCCGCTAGAGTCCCGAGAAATTCTGCTCCCAGCCAGTAAGGCACCCGTAGCCTGTAAAGATTAAAGTGTTGTGTTAAATAAAAGAAGATAATGCCAAGGCCTAAAGCGAGGGCTACTGCCAAAAGGTCGCCTGTTTTCCAGAAATTTATTTTTAGCAGATATTCAACGCCGTGACCATCAAGAGTGAAAGAATTCAAAACCGGCCCGACCATCTTTTTTAGTATAAAGTTAGGAGAGAAACCGAATATAACCATCATGGCAGCCAGGATACCCATACTGATTTTCATCAGCACAGGCTCACTTTTTATATTTTCAAGGTTGTCTGGTACCGGACGCCAAAAAACCAAATATAAAAATTTAAGAAAATAACAGGCCGTTCCGGCACTGGTTATGGTAAAAATCTTTTCGGCTATTGATAACGATATCCAGTGATGGTGTTCGTATGCTTCAACGATAGCATGGTGCAGCAGTGTTTTACTGGCATAACCATTAAAAAGCGGTATACCGATGATCCCAAGCAAAGCGATCAGGGCAACCACAGAAGTAAATGGTAGTTTATGCCGTAAGCCGCCCAGTTTGTTCATATCAAGTTCTCCGGTTAGGTAGACAATAGTTCCGGCGACAAGAAAAAGTGTTGATTTAAAAAAGGCATGATTAAGAATATGGTATGCAGAACCAGTCAGGCCCATGGCACCTTCATAGCCAAGATAGGCGGCAACACCGGCTCCCATAATAATGTATCCGATCTGGCTGATACTGCTGCATGCCAGCATTTTCTTAATGTTATCCTGGATCAAAGCCATGCATACCCCGAAAAACATGGTTACAATGCCAAACCAGATAATGACATACCCGGCACCGGAAAGTTGAGCCCATAAGGCGCCGGCACCGCTTACAACTGTGTCATTAGCAGATGTGCCATGCTCCGGGGCGTAAATCAGGCTTAGGGTTCTGATAATACCGTATGCCCCGGTTTTGATCATGATCCCTGAAAGCAGGGCGCTGGCAGGTGCAGGGGCAACTGGATGGGCTTTGGGCAGCCAGATATGCAGCGGTACTATACCGGCTTTTATTCCGAACCCGACAATCAATAAAAACATAGCTGTCTGCATGATACTGCTGCCTGATTGGGCCATGCCGGCCAGTGAGGCGATGGCCAGGGAACCGGTGTTGAAAAAAATAATTCCCATTGCTGTCAAAAGGCACATGCCGCCGAAAATCCCCATGTAGAGATAAATATCGCCGGCTTTGTATGCTTCTCCGGTTTGCGTGTGGACTACAAGAACATATGAGGCCAGAGACATTAACTCAAAAAAGAGGATCAGGGATAGCAGGTCGCCGGCCAGTGTAACACCGATAGTTCCGGCCAGAGTCAGCATGAAAAAAACAAAGAAACGTCCCTGGTTTTTTTCGTGTTTCATGTAATCGATGGCAAAAATGGTTGCCAGCAGCCAGATGAATGCTGCAACCAGAGCTATAAAAAAACTGAAACCGTCGACCTTAAAGGTGAGGTTCAACGGACTGACAATCATCGGCAGTTGATAAGTAATTATGTTGCCGGCTGTAACGTGGGGGTACATAATAGCTATGGCAACGAGAGCGCCTGTGCTGCCGATCAGCGACCAGGTATTACGCCACCAGGGTATTTTTCCGGCAACAATGATCATCACAAAAGCAAGTAACGGAACGAGGACAGCTATTAAGGGTAAGCCAGAAATTATTTCCCGGGCCATAGCTATTTACCTCCTGCGTAGAATAGATACTCGGCGATATGCTGCAGATACGGTACTGTTAACTGCAGGTTTGTGCCAACAACTAGACAACCGGCAACCAGAACTATTATGGGCAGCAGCATTGAGAGTGGGGCTTCAGGTCCTTTAACCGGCTCATAATTACCTTCTTTGAAAAAGGCGGCAATAATAATCGGCAAGAAGTAAACGGCATTAAAAAAAGCACTGCTGATCAATACCACAATAAAAATCCAGGCGCCGCTTTCTAAGCTGCCTTGAATCAGGTACCATTTTGAGATGAAGCCGTTAACCGGGGGAATTCCGATCATACCGATGGCTGCAATTGTAAATGCGATCATAGTTAGCGGCATTCGCCTGCCAAGGCCGTTGTATTCACTGATCTTTTTCTTGCCGGTCACGGTTATTATCGCCCCGGCACAGAAAAAGAGTGTAATCTTCAGCAAAGCATGGTTAATAATGTGCAGCAACCCACCCGCCAGGCCGATAACGTTAAATAACCCGGCGCCAAGGGTGATATAGCCGAGCTGGCTGATAGTCGAGTAAGCGAGGCGCCGCTTCAACACATCCTGCTGCATCGCAATTAATGAGGCTGTCAGGATAGTCAGCGATACCAGCGCAGCTGTAAAATAGCCCAAATTTAAGCTAATCAGGGCTGTGATACCGAAAATTGAGTACATACTGCGTAAAATCCCAAAAACACCCGACTTAACAACAGCTACTGCATGCAGAAGAGCGCTGACCGGAGTCGGAGCAGCCATGGCTGACGGGAGCCAGGCATGCAGAGGCATAACTGCTGCTTTTACTCCAAAGCCAAAAATAAAGCAGAGATAGGCCAGCTGCAGCATAAAAGGAGAACCTGTTCCGGAGTTAATAATACCGCCGCGGGCAAACTCAAGCGTTCCCGCGTTGCCGTAAGTAATAATCAAGCCAATCAAGATCAAGCCTGCTCCGAAAAAACTGTAGATCAGGTAGCGGATACCGGCTTTTTTGGCTTCATCGTTTTCTTCGTGAATGACCAGGGGGTAAGTGAATAGTGTCAGAAATTCGTAAAAGAGGTAGAGTGTTAACAGGTTAGCTGCCAATGCAACACCCATAGTCATGCCTAGCGAGAGCAGGTAAAAAATAAAGTAACGGCGACGGGCGTGTTCGTGAGCCATGTAACCTGTTGAATA
This sequence comes from uncultured Syntrophomonadaceae bacterium, assembly GCA_964389365.1. Classification (GTDB taxonomy): domain Bacteria; phylum Bacillota; class Dethiobacteria; order DTU022; family DTU022; genus UBA993. Next base: position 40,496 of record CAYMDO010000016.1, on the reverse strand, counting down.
AATAACAGAAAAAAACCATAGAATAGCGGCAGTACCGCCGAATAGGGCGGCAAGAGGATCCACTCGCAATTTAATTTCGAGGCCGGGGGCAATTTGGTGCAGCAGAATCGCCCATTCACCGTGGTTTACATACTGGAACAAGATCAGGATCATAGCTGCGGCGCTAATCAGGCTGATCGTTATGGCCATAGTGTTGCGGGCCCGGTCATTTCCTTCTTTGGCCAGTCCTGTAATCAGCGCTCCTACCAGGGGAAAGACAATCATAAAGAGTGGCAGGTATGAAAAGTAATTCATTTAATAGGTCTTCCTTTCCCGACAGTTCAAAGAACAAATGTCAGTGATGAGATTCTTGTTCCTTCTCTTTTTGGCTGGTGCTGCTAGTACCCCAAACCAGCATGATTGAAATAACAGTTGCAAAAAGAACTGTTGACTCGAGCAAGGTGTCGTAGCCCCGGTAGTCAATCAGAATATTGGCTACCATATTTAATCCACCGCTTTCCTCAACCCCTTTATATACGTATCGTTCATAAACATAGTTATTAGTCGGGTTGTCTAATTTACCATAAACAGGCATTTCGGTTACTGCCAGCATCAGCATATAAGAGATCAGCCCAACTAAAACAATTGACATAATGTAAAAAATAATTCGAGGCAGGTTTTTCACTGGGGACGCCTCCCAACTTTGGTGACTACAGTTACCATTAATACTGTCATTCCAATGCCTACAGCAGCTTCAGTAATAGCCAGGTCAGGCGAATTTAGCTGCTGCCAGATCAGGGACATTACCATGCTGTAAGCCCCAAAAATGATAACAATATAAAGAAGATCATCGAAAATAAAAATTGATAAGGTAGATACGATAAGGATTATCAATAACATGAACATCAGAACATCAAATATCAACTGTCATCTCCCCCCTTCTCCGGGGCCGGTACGAAAGTTTTTCTTCTCCTGCGTCTTTGAGAGGCCACATAGTCATTAATAATGAAACTGCCTTCAACCATTGGTGTGCCTCTGTTGTATGCTGTTTTGGCAATTAAATGTGTAACTACGGGATTAATTGTTATGATCATAGCTGCAATTAATATTAACTTGGTAACATTGGTTATATTAGCAAAAAGCAGCATCATTCCTATCAGCATCATTCCCGTACCCAGGGTATCGCATTTGCCCATCGCATGCATACGGGTATAAACATCGGGCAGGCGGAGCAGGCCTACTACTCCTACCAGCAGAAAAAAGAAGCCGCCAAAAATAAAGAAGAGAGCAACAAATGGGATTACTTGCTGGATAAACAACATTGATAACACCTCAAGTAAGTATTATCGCACCGGGTATTTACAGAATATGGCCCTCGCGCAATAATTTTAGGATGCAGAGCGTTCCGATGAAAGCTCCGAGCACAAAAACAAAAGCAACATCAATATAGTAATAACTTTTATCAAGATAGGCAAAAATTAGGATGGTTAGAACAACGTTTGTGGTAATCATATTCATAGCTACTACTCTGTCCAGAACTGATGGTCCGCTATAGGCGCGGGCAATTGAGAGCAGGGAAATAACGATTAGCCCGACTACGACAGCATAGAGAGAAATTTCAACCATTTCTATAAACACCCTCCACTTCTATCAATCTGCGGTACAGGGCCCAATCTTCGACATCGTGCGCAACATCTTTGGTTAAGGCGTGTACAATCAATAGGTTATCCTCCAGTTCAACTGTAATTGTCCCCGGGGTTAAAGTGATTGAGTTTACATATAAAACTCTCGACAAACTCCGTTCCAGATCACAGCGCATGATCACGATACCTGGCGAAATAGGCATTTGGGGGTTAAGCACGATAACCGCCACATTGATATTTGCTACAATAATATCAATCCCTAAAAAGATGAAGTATTTGATCAGCATGTAGAGCTGTTTGAAACTAAAACCGGTTTTTATGTTTTCTGAGATACTCAGGTTGCTCCAGAAGACAGTGAGAATAAAACAGAAAATAACCCCCACTAAAATATGCTGCCAGTGAACACTTGCTGAGATGAGCAGCCAAAATGCAAGTAACAATGAAAAGATAAACAGGGAACCTAAAAAATCAATTCTGAACCTGGAAAACAATCAAACCACCTCCTACTGTAACTTCTATGTTTAAAGCAGTACAGCCACTGTTTGATTGATAAAATTTAATAAAGTGCCCGGAAAAATTCCCAGGTAAATGATTCCCAGGGCGAATATGGCTATCGGTACCAGCATGCTGAGTGGAATCTGGTCTCGCTGAAATTTTTTCGATTCATGATGACTGGCTTCAAAATGCTCTTCCGAATGGCCTTCCTGTGTAAAATAGGCCTGGCCGATAATCGGGAAATAATATGTTGCGTTTAGCAAACCACTTAAAATGATAACCATGATAATTATCGGCATGTTCGCTTCCAGGCTGCCCAACGCCAGACCATATTTACTAATAAAACCGCCAAAAAGCGGAATGCCGACCATTGAGAATGCTGCTATAGTAAAAGCGCCCATCGTAATGGGCATTTTATAGCCCATCCCAGAAAACTCATTAACTTTCTTGCGGCCGGTTTGATAGTATATTGCGCCGGCACATAGAAAGAGGCAGGTTTTCATAAAAGCGTGAACCAGGATGTGCAGCAATCCGGCAGCCAAACCCCAGGGAGTGCCGAGTCCAATACCTAAGTAAACATAGCCTACCTGGGCTACTGTGGAATAAGCCAGGCGCCTTTTGAGCTCAATTTGTACAAAAGCAAAAAATGAACCTGCCAGCATAGCAATAACGGCAAGGACTATGATCAGATGACGAATAAATGTATCGTGAAATATCTCCAGGCCGAAAGCGATAAAGAGAATTTTCATGAAGGCAATTATATATACTTTAACAACCAGGGCGGAAAGTACTGCACTGGATGGTGAAGGCGCTGAGGAGTGGGCATCGGGCAGCCATAAGTGCAGTGGGAAAAAAGCTGATTTCACACCAAAACCGACTGTCAGAAAACTGATAGCGGTCCAGATTAAAAAGGGGTAGTTGCCTTTTATGGGTTCCAATTCCTGGGCAATGAAAGTAATATTGAGGTTTCCGGTTATCATATAGATAAACCCGATGCTAAAAAGTATAAAACCGGAGCCGATTGTTGCCAGAAGCAGGTATTTCAAAGCGGCCTCGGTTGCCTGACGGGTCCCCTTACTTGCAACCAGGGCGACAGCGCTGATTCCGGTTACTTCGATGAAAACATACATGTTAAAAACATCGTTCGAGATTACCAGGCCAATCATTCCAGCCAGGCATAACAAATATGCGGCATAATACCACCCGGTAACTATACGTTCAAGCTCAAACTTAATAGCGGTAAAGCTGTAGATGCATATAAAAAAACAAACACCAGAAAGCAGTGAAATCATCAGGCTTGTAATTGGATCAACGACTATTTCGATGCCCCATGGTGGAGCCCAGTTCGAAACTTCATAGTGGATTATATTTCCCTGCATTACATATCGGGCGATAAGTAAGGAAGTAATAAAAACTGAACCACTCACCAAAGTTGCCAGTGGTGCACAGAATTCTTTTTTCCATCTGGCCAGTACCGGCATACAAAAAGAAGCAATCAGGGTGCCGATTACGCAGAGAAAGGGTAGCCTTAAAATAAGTTCATCCATCAGAGGGTCACCTCTATTTCATTTTCATAAAGTTTGGCGAAGAAATTGTTCCATAATAGATATAGAGCTTAACGATTAAAGCAAGTGCGAATGCTGTCACACTGAATCCAACGACAATCCCGGTGAGCATTAAACAGGATGGCAGTGGGTTAATATAAAGGGCATCGGGCAGGTTGGGATCGTAAATAGGCGGAATTCCCCCATGGATGTTTCCAACGGCAATATAAAATAAAAAAATTGCTGATTGCATTATATTGATACCGATTACTTTTTTTACGAGGTTTGGCTGGGTGAGGATAATCAGGGTACCCATTGAAAACAGGATAATAGCTACGAAATATGGAAAGTTTTGCAGAAAAAGTTGAAGATCCAAGAGTCAAGCCTCCTCGCTGATCATAAAGTAAATGCCGAGAATAGTGCTGGCGACCAGAATGCCAATACCAAAATTGGCAACAGACATAATTCCTACACTAAAAAGAGTGCCTGTTACACCGACAGGCCCGTGTTCGTGCGGTACTATAAACTTAATGATTTCCATGATGCCACCTATTCCGACAAAAATAATGGCGGAATCCAAAATAGTCTGGCGGAAACTATCGTTCCATAGTTGGCCGAATATTAGAATATATAGCAACAAGCCGAGGCCGATGATCATACCGCCGGAAAAACCACCGCCGGGTGACAGGTGGCCATGCATGATCACATACAAACCATATAGCAGCACAAATAACAACATGTAGCGAAAAACAACCCGTGTGACATAATCGTGCATGATATCAACCCCCCGGATGGCGCGCAAATAAAAAGCAGCACCTTGCAAACGATTAGAATATTTCGTAAGTTAAAATATTCACAAAAACCCTCAAAAAAAAACTGACAGGTAGCCATTTATGTTATAATATCGCCCGGGAAAATGCAAAAAAAATCCCCGTTTCACCCTATCATTCTCAATCATTTTTATTTATATGTCAAGTTGTTTTTAAATATAGTCTGAATGGCAATAAGTTGTATAATAATATTTTTTTGAAGGAAAATAGTGTTGAAAAGAGAATAATAGGTTTTGTTTGTTTATCGATAAAACTTGAGAGGCATATAAATGGCGGAAATCTTCGTGATACAAGTTGATAATGTGGTCATGGAAAGTTTTTTACCCCTAATTATTGTTTTATTACCCCTGGTTGGTTCTTTTATTATCGGTCTGATCGGCCTGAAAAGCAACCTGCTGCGCAATTTGTTCACAATAGCTGTGTCAGGGACAACTTTATTCCTGGCACTGGAACTTTTTATGGCCTGCCTGCATGGCTACCAGGTTATTTTAAACCTACCCGCCTTTGCTGGTATAGAGATGGGCTTTAATGTTGATCTTTTCGGTTCAGTTTTTACTCTCTTTTCGGCACTTATCTGGTTACTGGCTGTTCTTGCTTCGATTCCATACATGCAGCATGATTCAAAACAGACCCGGTATTATGTATTCCTCATGATGTCTCTTGCAGGATGTATGGGTGTTTTTTTATGCGGAGATTTCCTCAGCCTTTTTCTCTTTTTTGAGCTGATGACGATAGCTGCGTATACCCTGGTGGTTCACAACCAAACCAGTGAAGCGTTGTCAGCCGGTGTCAATTATCTATACCTGGGTGTGATCGGGGGTTTGTCTCTGCTTTCGGGAATTATACTTCTATATGTAAATACTGGTTCGGTTGCTTTAGCTCCCTCCTTACAAAATATTATCCACTACAAAGAGACAGCTGTGCTGATCGCGGTCCTAATGATTGCCGGCTTTGGGGTGAAAGCCGGAATGATACCGTTGCATATCTGGCTGCCGCAAGCTCACCCGGTAGCGCCGGCTCCAGCCAGTGCATTGCTGTCCGGAATTATGATAAAAACAGGCGCTTACGGTATTATCCGGGTTGCTGTAATGCTTTATACACCTGCAGCAGAACTGGCGGAGAGCAAACTATGGCACTTTACAGAAAATCTTGGCCACCTGATTATCTGGATTGGCATAGTAACAATGCTCCTGGCGGCAATTATGGCTGTACTGCAGGATAATGCCAAACGTCTCCTGGCATACAGCAGTATCAGTCAAATGGGCTATATCCTGATGGGCGTGGGTACCGCTGCTTATTTGGGCTACAGCGGGCCAATGGGGTTTGGTGGTTTTTCTTACCATATTATTAATCACGCTTTTTTTAAATCAGGATTCTTTATATTATTTGGCATTATCTATACACGCTTACATGAAGTGGACATGAATAAGCTTGGCGGTTTGTGGAAGAGCTTCCCGTTTACTTTTTTGGCATTTGCAGTATGTGCGGCCGGTATAACCGGTGTCCCCGGATTTAACGGTTATGCCAGTAAAACATTGCTGCACCATGCTGTAGTGGAGGCTTTCGAGCACCATCATTTATGGGATCTCTGGTTAGCTGAAAAACTGTTCATGTTAACAAGCGGGCTGACGATCTGTTATATTGCCAAGCTCATTGCCCGCATTTTCCTTGGGAGTTGCCCGGATGAAGCAGCCGCTAAGCTGAAACATAAGGAGTCGGGTGAAAACTGGCTTGAACGGCTGATAGCCGTTTCATTTATAGCTATAGTCATCTTCCTTGGCCTCTATCCGGAAATAGCGATCAAGAAAGTACTGGTTCCGATGACTGAACCTTTTACTTTTGCAGAGTATTATATTAAGTATCTTTATAAGACCAATATCTGGAACATCCATGATCTATTCGGTATTGTTATTGGCTTTGCACTGGGTGCCGTATTCTACCTGCTTTTTACTAAGAAAAATCTCTTTGCCATCAGGCTGCCTGATTGCTTGAGTGTGGAGTACTCGCTGTACCGGCCGGTTACCGCTTATTTAGGCGCCCAATTTACCAGGGCCGGGAGATTTGTCGATGAAAATTTAAATTACGGTTATTATCTCATGCCGATTCTTTTAGCAAGGGTTTCTGTCGGAACAGGTTATTTTGACGATCAGTATCTGCGAAAAAAAGGGAATCAACTGGCCCGGTTTGGCAGGTCTGCCTGGGATGGCCTTTACGAGTTTTGGGCCGGTAATGTTGCACGGCTTTTTGGTATTATCGGGCTTTACCTGAAGAAAATCTTTATGGCTCTATTTAAGTTTGATTACAGCACACTTGGTGATAAACGCTTTCAAACTGTTAACATATCCAATATTGATTTTGACCTGTATATTGTCCTGATTGTGGTTAGTGCTATACTGGCAACAAGCTTGCTCTTTATTCTCTGATACTAAAGCTTTGATCAACTCAGCTGGAGGCGATACTATTGACCATGGTTTTTCCGCAACCTTTAATAGCTGTGATCGTACCGATAATCGGAGCGGTCATTATTCGTGCTCTTGATGAGGATCAGGCTGTCAAGCGTCATATAATTGCCCTGGTTACCGTTTCAGTGGTCTTTATATCAGTTATATCAATGCTTCCGGTGATCATGGCCGGAGATACACTTGAAGTCAACCTTTTTAGTTTCCTTGACGGGCTTGGTCTTTTCTTTAAGATTGATCCGCTCGGTATGGTTTTTGGCCTTGTTTCATCTACATTGTGGGTCTTTGCCACTATTTATTCTATCGGCTATATGGCTCATGAACATGATCAACGGAGCTATTTTGTTTTCTTTGTTTTATCCTGCAGTGCGGCCATGGGTGTTGCTTTCGCCGGGAACCTTTTTACTTTGTACATTTTTTATGAGTACCTGGCGATTTGCACTTATCCCCTGGTTGTTCACTCCGGTACTGAGGAATCAGTTAAAGCCGGTATTAAATACATCAGCTATAGTTTAGCAGGCGGCGCTCTGATCCTGCTCTCTATTTTCATGATTTTCGACCTTGTAGGCACCCTCGATTTTACAGTCGGGGGGATCATGGGGGCTGTAACAGATGAATACAGCGTTCGAATAACTGTTATTTTCGCCCTCCTGATTGCAGGCTTCGGCACCAAGGCCGCAATTATGCCGCTTCACTCGTGGTTGCCGGGAGCAATGGTAGCGCCGACTCCCGTCAGCGCGTTATTACACGCAGTTGCCATTGTTAAGGCCGGGGTTTTCGGGATCTCGCGTGTCTTTTTCTCGTTATACGGCGTTGACGTCCTTCAGGGGCTCAATGTAACAAGTGTCCTGGCTGTTATTGTTATTTTTACCATTATTGTCGGCTCGTTAATGGCTATAAAACAGACAGTTATAAAACTAAGGCTGGCCTACTCCACTATCGGACAGCTGGGCTATATCACTCTTGGTGTGCTGATGCTTCACCCAGCCGGTGCTATGGGCGGTTTATCTCATATTATTAACCACGCTATATTAAAGATTACTCTATTCTTTTGCGCGGGAATGATCATCACCGTAACCGGCAAAAATAATCTTGATCAATTGCGCGGGATCGGTAAACAGATGCCGTTAACGATGCTTGCCTTTACTGTCGGCGCTTTGGGTTTGATGGGCGTTACACCGATATGCGGCTATATAAGCAAATACTACCTCTTAACCGGTGGTATTTTATCCGGGCATGCGTTATATGCCATTGTGATCGTAACCGGTACTCTACTGAACGCGATATACTATTTGCCAATTATTGTTAACGCTTTTTTTAAAAATGGCAATTTTACAAAACAACCCGGACCGGAAGCACCGCTGACCATGTTGGTACCGACATTGGTTCTGGCATCTGCTGCGGTCTTGCTCGGGCTTTTTGCTGAATACACTACTATACCATTTATTGAAAATGTCTTGAAAACCGTATTTTAGTTTTAGGAGGGGATAATAGTTGCCTCAGGCTGAATATTCAATTTCTATATTTCCGGTACTGATTATTTTAGCTCCAATCCTTAGTGCTGCCTTTACTGTGCTGGCCGATCGCTATCGTCCTGCTATACGCAACGTGGCAATTCTATCTGGAGTGTTAGTGCCCCTCCTGTTTGTTATTTATCTTTATCGCCTTGTCGGGGAACATTCAGTCCTGTATAAGTATTTCAATGTTTTACACCCAATCGGCATGGAATTCAGGGTTGACAGCCTGGCAATTTACATGATCATGCTTTTCAGTTTTTTCGCCCTGGTAATTACCGTCTATTCCCTCGGCTATTACCGTGATAAGCCAGAAGGCAAAACGTTCTTTTATTTTCTCCTTTTATCGATAAGCGGTGCTTTTGGTGTGGCACTCAGCGGTAATATGATTACTTTTTTTCTGTTTTTTGAGTTTATGTCACTGATGTTTTTCCCAATGGTTGCATATAAATCAACCCCAGATGCAGCAGCAGCCGGATTTAAGTTTTTCTTTATGACAATTATTTCCGGGATAGCAATGTTTTGGGCGATTATGGTCACTTATAACCTGACTGGCAGTACTTCCTTCGGAATGGGAGGGCTTTTCAGCTCAGCAACGCCATTGGTTTTATCGGCTTATATCTGTTTTCTCATTTCCTTGGGTATTAAATCAGCCATGGTGCCTCTGCATATCTGGATGCCCGATGCTTACTCATCTGCTCCGATTCCGGCAACGACTTTATCTTCGGCCGTTATGCTCAAGACTGGAGTGCTGGGGTTGATCCGGGTTTTTCATGATGTTTTTGGCTTATCTTTTTTGCAGGAATTTGGGTGGAATAAAATCCTGTTGGCACTAGCAATCATCAGCATCCTCTACGGTTCTGTCTGCGCATTTGCACAGGATGATCTGAACAGGCGGTTAGCATACTCCGGTGTAGCCCAAGTTGGTTATATGCTGCTCGGAATTGCTTTACTTTCTCCGCAGGCGCTCGTAGGCACTATATACCATATAATGGCCCATGCCTTTATGAAGGGGTGTATGTTCCTCTGTGCCGGAGTTATATATGTGAATACCGGTAAAACAAAGATTAGCGAAATGAGAGGTGTGGGATTGCAAATGCCTATTACAATGATGGCCTTTACCGTTGCAGCGGTCAGCGCTGTGGGCACTCCTCCTTTCAATGTATTTGTCAGTAAATGGCACATAGGCCTCGGGGCCTTCGAAGCAGGGATGTCGAGTGTTATTGTCCTGTTGTTGATTAGCAGTTTGTTAAATGCATCATATTATTTCCCAATATCAATCAATGCTTTTCTTGGCTGCCGAGAACTGCAGAACATTGAAAGGAAGAGATTACGTTTACAGCCGCTGCGTATGGTACCGGTCATAATTCTTGCCCTGGGAGCTGCAGTTTTTACACTTGCGCCTTATAACTGGCCATTAATGCTGGCCAAGACTGTTGTGGAATACTATTTTTAAATAATTTTTTGTAATCTGGTCAACGATTACCGGAGGTGATTTGACATGGAACATGAGATAGTACACACATTATTACCAGCTATTATTATCTTTGTGCCGATCATATCTGGATTGCTGCTCTTTTTCCTGGCAGACAGGCTATATCCTTATAAAGAAAAGATCTGTATCGGAGTAACCGGGCTCTTTTTTATTTTGGTTTTGTCCATGTATCCGGCTATCAAGAGCGGAAAAATCCTGCTTGGCGTTTTTCAGTATTTTTCTTTTCCCCTGTCAATTTCTTTCAAAGTAGACCAGCTAACCTTTTTCCTGGGTGTATTCTTTTCCTTTGTCTGGTTTATGGCGGCCTGTTATTCTCCAGGCTATATGGCCCATGAGCATAAAAAAGAACGCTACTATGCCTTTTTGCTGATGGCGGAAGGTGGCTGCATGGGTACAATTTTTGCAGGCGACCTGCTCGGCCTTTTCCTGTTCTTTGAATTTATGGCACTGACTACTTATGTTTTGATAGCTCATGAAGAGAATGCCGTAACCATGTTTGCTGGTGCCAAATATTTATATATGACTGTGGGCGGAGGGTTGGCTGTTTTTTTCGGTTTATTAACCATGTTTTTTCTTACAGGGTCGGTGACCTTTACCAGGCCGGGTTTGATTACTGAACCATCTACTTTGGCGACAGCTGCTTTTATTGCCTTCATGATCGGTTTCGGTTTAAAAGCCGGCCTTTTCCCACTGCATGTCTGGCTACCGGATGCCCACCCTGCAGCCCCGTCGCCTGTCAGCGCTGCTCTTTCAGGAGTAATGCTGAAAACAGGTATCTACGGTATGATACGGGTTGTCTTTAACGTTTTTAGCCCAGACTTTATCAGTTCAGCTAATTGGGATACGATCATGCTCGTCCTGGCCGGCATTACAATCCTGCTTGGCTCGGCAATGGCTTTACTTCAAGATGACCTTAAACGGCGGCTTGCTTATTCCAGTATTGCTCAGATCGGTTATATAGTGTTGGGTTTGTTTCTTTTAAACCAGCAGGGTTTGACTGGTGGCCTTTACCATCTTTTTACCCATGCTTTTATGAAAGGTTTGCTCTTCATGTGCGCCGGGGCGATTATTGTTCAAACCGGGATCCGCAATATCAGCCAGATGAAAGGTATCGGCTTAAAAATGCCGTTGACTATGGTCTTTTTTACGGTTGCTTCTGTTACCATAGTAGGAATTCCACCTTTTAACGGTTTCATCAGTAAGTGGCAACTTTCGATCGCGTCACTGGAAGCAGGGCAGCCGGTTTTTGTGGCTATTCTAATTGTGAGCAGCCTGCTAAATGCAGCTTATTATTTCCCAATTGTGATTACTGCCTTTTTCCCCGGCGAAAAAGCTGTTCACCACGGTCATAGCGATGCCGATAGCCATGGAAAATACGAACTTCCCGATTCAGGGCATAGTTCTGCTGTTGAAATAACTCATTACACTAGTCACCAGGGCGGGCATCAAGTTTACTACGGTGGGCGTCTTGGCCAGGAAGCTCCGTGGCATATGGTTGTACCTATGGGGCTATTAGCCATCGGTTGTGTTGTTTTTGCCCTGATGCCGCATAACTGGCCGTGGGATCTGGCCTTGATGGCGGCAAGATTTTTGTTCAGCATATAAGCAAGATCTTTGTTAAAGTAGTGCCCCCGGTATTTGGGCCCTTCGCGGGACTAATCACCGCTCTGCTTTTAATTCAAATTTTGAGTGATGCAGTTACATAAGTAAAGAGGAGTAATCATGGATGAACGGAGAGCCTTTAAATAATGCACTGTTCGGTATTCTTCCATTGGCAATAGTGATCATCCCTTTTATCGGCGCTGCATTGGCTACTCCCCTGGGCAGGATATCTGAAAAGCACCGCGACTGCATGACGCTTTCCGTAACGGCTGTTACCTGCATACTATCTGCGTTGCTTTTTATTTATAGCCGGTACGGAATTGTAATGTCACTGTATGATATCGGTTTTGGTGAAATGCCACTTTTTTTCAGGGTTGATCAGCTCAGCGCTGTTTTTAATCTTCTGTCATCGTTTGTCTGGTTCCTGGCTACAGTTTTTTCGCTTTCTTACATGGCCCATGAAAAAAGGCGTAACCGGTACTACACTTTTTATTTGCTCACTCTTGGCGGGTGTCTGGGGGTATTTCTTACTGCTGATCTGTTCAGCCTTTTTTTCTTTTTTGAGATGATGTCGGTCGCCTCATATTTGCTAGTTGTTCACAATCAATCGGAAGAAGCGATTAGCGCCGGCAGGCTGTATATTTTTCTCGGTATATTTGGCGGGCTCTGTCTGCTGGCAGCAACGATCCTGCTTTACTGGTACACCGGCTCAGTATTTATTGCACCGCGGTTAGAAGAGCTGATTATTATCCCGGCCAGGACACTGGTACTTATCTTAATGCTTATCGGTTTTGGGATTAAGGCCGGGATGGTCCCGCTGCATATCTGGCTGCCTAAAGCACACCCGGTAGCGCCTGCTCCCGCAAGTGCGCTTCTTTCCGGAATTATGATCAAAACGGGAGCTTACGGTATTATCCGGGTTCTTACCGTACTTTATACCCCTTCAGGCGAAGAAGCAAAGCAGCTCTGGGCTTTTGGTGAACAAGCCGGTTATATTATGATTTGGTTTGGTATCGTTACAATGTTTGTTGCAGCCTTGATGGCCTTATTCCAGCTTAATGCAAAAAGAATTTTGGCTTACAGCAGCGTTAGCCAGATGGGTTACATTTTAATGGGTGTGGGGGTTTGTGCCTACCTGGGGTTGGACGGTGCCGTTGCCTTCGGTGGTTTTAGCCTTCATATAATCAACCATGCTTTTTTTAAAGCTGGTATGTTTATGATGGTTGGTGCGGTTTTTTTTAAAACCGGAGAAATAGAACTTAACCGGTTGGGCGGTCTCTGGCGGGATTTTCCAGTGACCACATTTGTGTTTTTGCTTGCAGCTATGGGAATTGCCGGTATACCAGGTCTGAACGGCTATGCCAGTAAAGTTCTGCTTCACCATGCCATTGTAGAGGCATATGAACACCACCATCTGGTTTCGCTCTATTGGGCCGAACGGATTTTTATGCTGACCGGAGTATTGACAACAATATATATTACACGACTCTTCAGTTCAATATTTCTTGGGCGAAAGCCTGATCACCTGCAATATATTGCCGGAGAGCCATGGAATGAAAAAACTGTATTTGTAATCATCGGTGCGGTTCTGCTATTGATTGGAACAAGCCCTTTCCTGGCCCTTCATAAGTTGATCGCCCCCCTGGCTAAATCTTTTCCATTTGATGCATATTCCATAAAGCATCTACTGGCGGTAAATTTCTGGGACATCCACGATCTCGAAGGAATGGCCGGGATTGTTATAATTGCCGCTCTCTTATTTACTGTTGGGGCTTACACCGGTTTTTTCAAGATAAAATTGCCCGCATGGCTGAGCATAGAGCAATTACTTTACCGTCCCCTGGTTGGCTTGTTAGTACGGGTATTTACACGAAGTGGCCGGGCGCTTGAATTGGCAGTTGATAGCGCTTATGTAAACAGCCCGCGCCTCTTAACATACTATTGTACTGGTGGAAAGATGCTTGATTCTTTTGCTGATTATTTTATCGTTGACACCCTCGGACCGTTAAAAAAAGTAAGCTATGCTATCAATAAAATCGAAAAGCAGGACCAGTTTTTTGTCTGGTTGATGAGGCAAACCGGTTGGATGCTGTTGAAGATCCATAAAGCCTGGACGTATTACCTGCGGACTTTCTTCAATCGCTCAAGAATTTTTTTCCTCACAATATTTTATTTCCTGTTCAGGTTGGATTATAAACCACGCGGTAAATTTTTTATGTTGGTCAATACTTCAAATTTCGAATACTATGTTATTATATTTTTTGTGGTACTTATAATCGTAATGTCATTGCAGTTATTTATCTAAACCTGCCGGCCTAAGGCAGGAGCCTGCCTTAGGCTGAAGAAGTAAAAAATTGCTTAAACATTACGGCTTTGCAAAGAAAGAAGGGAACCAAGTAATGATAGAACAAGAGCTGGCGAAGTTTGCCAGGGAAACCACTTATGACAAGTTGCCTGAAACTGTTATTGAACAGGCAAAGCTATGTTTACTGGATCTGGTTGGCGCAGCATGTGCCGGGGCCACAGCTCTTCCCGGACACGTCGTGACTGAAATAATCGAAGAAGCAGCTGGCAGCCCTCAGGCTGTTTTGATCGGCCGCAAGGGAAAAGTTCCTGCTCTTAACGCTGCTCTTGGCAATGGGTTATATGCCCATGCCCTGGAGCTGGATGATCTACACCGAAGCTCGATTTTAAGGCCTGGATCACCAATTATCCCTGCTGCATTGGCCGCTGCTGAAAAGACCGGAGCATCGGGAAAAGATCTGATCACAGCCATTGTGGTTGGTTACGAGGTGGGGATTCGCATAGCCGAGGCGATGACGCCAGCGCATTATAACTTTTGGCATACTACCGGAACGTGCGGTACTTTTGCTGCGGCAATAGCTGCCGGGAAAGTAATGAATCTGAATGAAGAACAGTTGATCCATGCGCTTGGCCATGCCGGGACCCAGGCTGCCGGATTGATGGAACTCCATTACAGCCCCGAAGGGATGATGAGCAAGCCGCTTCATGCCAGCAAAGCAGCTCAGAACGGGCTGTTTTCCGCCATGTTAGCCGGCGGGGGTTATACCAGTACCAAGACAATATTATCCGGTGAAAAAGGTTTCCTGAGAGTCTTTGCCCCTAAAGCAAAACTGGAAAAAATTGTTGAAGCCCTGGGTGTAGATTTTAGAATAATGCAAATCAGCTATCGGATCTACGCTTCAACTCGTCATACCCATGCCGGTATTGACCTGGCCTTGCGCTTGCGCGCTAAAGGTATTAAACCTGAGGATATTGAACTGCTCAGGATTCAGACCTATTCCGTGGCCCGCGACCTGGTTGGAGAGCCTTTCCCCGAATCAATTTACGAAGCTAAGTTCAGCTTGCCTTTTTGCGTGTCAACAGCCCTCGTTTACGGACATGTCGGGGTTGAGGATTTTACCGAGCAAAGGATTAAGGATCCGGTTCTCGAAGAGCTGATGAGTCATTGTACTGTTGAAATTGATCCTTTGCTGGATGCCCATTATCCACAGAAATGGGGAGCAAAGCTGAATGTAATATTACGTAATGGAACTGTCGATCATGAGCAGACAGATTTCCCGAAAGGCGATCCGGAAAATAAACTTTCCCTTGAACAGTTGCATACTAAGTTTCGACGTCTGTCTGCGCTCCTGCTGCCTCCTTCAAAAATCGAAGACTGGTTGGATCATATCATGAAAGTTGAATTATTTGATAATATTGCCGATATGTGGCGGATATAGCAAGTGGTTTTTGTCTAGATGGTGATGATGAAAGAGCAAAATGCAAAATAAAAACCGGGATTATTCCCGGTTTTTATTTTGGTGCGCCTGCGTGGTTTTGAACCACGGGCCTCCTGCGTGTCAAGCAGGCGCTCTCCCCCTGAGCTACAGGCGCATATCTGTAACTGCTAAAACATTTTAGCATTTGCTGAACTTTGGTGTCAAGGAATTAGGGTGCGGTAAATCTACAAATATCTGATCATCTATGCTATCATATTACTGAAACCAAGAAGCAGGGAGGGGCTTGCTTGCCTGCTAATCTGACCCCGCAGTATTATGCAGCTGAAGATAAATACCGCCTGGCTCAATCGGCTGAAGATAAGATCCGGGCCTTGCAGGAAATGTTGGCGGTTATTCCAAAACATAAAGGTACAGAACGCTTACAGGGCGATATAAAAAAGCGGATTGCCAAGCTGAAAGAAGAAGGCAAAAAGAAGAAACAGAGCAAGGGTTTTAATCCATTTGGTGTTGAGAAACAGGGTGCCGGCCAGATAGTGCTCGCCGGTTACCCCAATAGTGGAAAATCTACCCTTGTTGGCGCTCTCTCACGGGCTAAAGTTAAGGTGGCGGATTATCCTTTTTCAACCGCTTTGCCAGTTAGCGGAATGATGCCCTATAAAGATACTTTTATCCAACTGGTTGATACCCCGCCGCTGTCTGTTGATAACATTCCATCCGGCCTGATTGGCACTTTCAAAGAAGCTGATGCCTTACTGGTAGTTGTTGATCTGCTTACAGCTGAATGTCTGGATCAACTCGAAGGGTTGATACGGGTACTTCAGGATCGCGAAGTAATCGACTTGTCAGAAGAAGGAATGGTTATAGCCCCGATACCTTTCCTGGTGTTAGGCAATAAGTGTGATCACCGGGAAGCGGAGGAAAATTTGCAGGTGCTGGTGGAACTGTGGCCAACCCTGGAGATTGTCCCGGTTTCCGGGTACGGCAGTGGTTTGGAGGATCTCAAAGAAAGGCTTTACAATATCTTAAACATTATACGGGTTTACGGTAAACCGGTTGGGAAACCGGCTGATACGGATCGCCCTTTTATCTTAAGGAAGGGCAGCAGTGTACTTGATTTTGCGGCGCAGATCCATAAAGATTTCCCACAGAAGCTTAAAAACGCACTGGTTTGGGGATCGGTAAAATTTGAAGGTCAGGCTGTCTCGCGTGATTACGTCTTAGATGACGGTGATATAGTAGAGCTGCAGCTTTATTAATTCTATTTGTTAATCCGGTTATCCGTGATAGATTGTTTTTCGGGCTGGTTAAGGCAGGAATCAGGCATTTTTTTCCGAAATATTTGTCAATGTAGCTCATGACGAGTTTGTTTCACATACTATTTATTAGGAGCTGATTCTGAATGGGATGGGTAATTATTGGGCTGATCGCGCTGGTAGTTGTTTTTTTGATCGGTATTTATAACCGCTTGGTTACGCTGCGGCAGCGAATTAAGAATGCCTGGGCACAGATTGAAGTTCAGTTAAAAAGACGCTACGATCTGATCCCGAATCTGGTGAATACCGTTAAAGGCTATGCTACACATGAAAGAGAGACTTTTGAAAAAGTAACTCAGGCTCGCAATATGGCGATTCAGGCGAAAGATGTTAAGGAACAGGCTGGTGCTGAGAATATGCTTTCCGGAGCTTTAAAGACTCTCTTTGCTGTTGCAGAGAGTTATCCGGAGCTTAAAGCAGATGCCAATTTCCGTCAGCTGCAGGAAGAGCTGACCAATACTGAAGGCAAAATCGCTTTTTCTAGACAGTTTTATAACGATACAGTAATGACCTATAATACTACCATTCAACATTTTCCTACCGTACTTGTTGCCGGTATGTTTGGTTTTAATCGGGAAGATTATTTTAATCTTGATGAGGAAGCGGCAGCCCGTGAAGCAGTAAAAGTAGAATTTTAGGAGTTGTCCGGATGAATAGGTCTTTTCATCTATACTGGTCAGGGTTTTTTTTGCGAATCATGCTCTATCTGTTGATTATTCTGGTGGTTGCCATGTCACTACCTGCGGCGGCCGGAGCCCAGGATGACCGCTCCTTTTATTTCCCTTCAGTTATCATAGAAGCGGAAGTGCAACCTGACGGATCGATGCAGGTTGTGGAGGAGCGTACTTTCAGGTTTAACGGACGGTATCGGGGCGCCTGGGTATATATATACCTCAAGCATAACAGTACTATCCGGGATATATCAGTCAGTGAACAGGGTGTGCCATACAGAAAGGTTGCTGTCGGAGTAAAGGACATACCCGGGGTTTATTATGTGGAATACAATCCTGACGTGGTTTACATTGACTGGAGTTATGAAGCATATAATGAGGACCGGACCTTCACAATCAGCTACACTGTAGATAATGCAGTGCTGGTTCACAGTGATTTAGCTGAGCTTTACTGGCAGTTTATCGGCAATGAATGGGGCGAAAAAACCGAACATGTAAGGATTTCCCTGTACCTTCCAGCGGGAGCAGGAGATGGTGACATCAAGGCTTGGGGGCATGGTCCTCTTTACGGTGATGTGAGTATTGTCAGTCCGGGTTTGGTTGTGTGGGAAGTTGAAGGTTTGCCGGCTTATACTTTTGTTGAAGGTCGGGTGACCTTCCCCATTTCCCTGGTTGGGCAGTCTGCTAATTTCAGTGGCCATGAAGGGTTACCGGGAATCCTGGAGGAAGAGCAAAAATGGGCCGACCAGGCAAACCTTAAAAGAACGGTTACCCGGCTCGATTTTTACGTTGGACCGCTTGTAGCAATCGCTTTGCTGGTTTACATCATCATTTCTAAAATTGGGTCGAAGCGGGCTACGGGCATCTACAGGGGTGACTATTACCGGGAACTGCCGGGTGAATATTCGCCGGCGGAGGCCGGCTACATTGTACGTGCTGGAAAAATCAAACCGGAAGATTTTACTGCTACGGTCATTGATCTGGCTCGCCGGGGACATTTACGCTTTGAGGAGTACCAGGGTGAGGCAGGCCTGATTTGGAAAAGGCCTTTTACCGATTACCGCCTGTTTCCTGCGGCAGGTAAAGGCAAATTAAAAACCCATGAAAATGAACTGTATAATTTTATTTTCAGCAAGGTCAGCGATAATAGCAGTAATGGTGTTACAATGCGCGAAATAGAACGGTACGGTAAGAAAAACCAGGAGGACACCCATACTTTTTATAAAACCTGGACTGAGGGGATAAAAAAAGAATTCGATACAAATAAATTCTTTAAAGGTACGGCTTGGGTGGGAATAGCTCTAGGGTTAATCTTTTTTCTCTTTGGGTTTGCACTTTTTTTCCTCGAACTTTTTGTAACCGGGGCTCTTGCCCTGGTTTTAGGCCCGGTAATGATCGCCTTTTTTGCCATATTAAAAAGGCTTACACCGGAAGGAGCCGATCACTATGCCAAGTGGTGTGCTTTTAAACGGTTTCTCAGGCATTTTTCACATCTTGATCGTTCAACTGTTCCGGCCCTGGCAGTATGGGAGCATTACCTGGTTTATGCAATAACACTTGGTGTGGCCAAAGAGGTTATGGAACAGCTGCAGTTAGTCTATCCGGAACTGGGTAACGAGCTAAATCGTGCCTGGCCCACTTTTGGAGTGATGGCGTTAAACCCGGTTAGTTTTAACAATATGAGCTCTGCGTTGGAAAGATCTTTTAAAACTGCTTTCCAATCTGCTGCATCTTCCGGCTCGGGTGGTGGCGGAGGTTTTTCAGGTGGCGGCGGCGGTGGCGGCGGCGGCGGCGGTGGTGGCGCCCGCTAGCCGGCGCGCATAAGGAAACCCTTCAGGTTTTAGTTGATAGACTGGGCTAAAACCTTTTATTTTTGTCTGGAATAATTAAAAAATCTTGACATCAAGAATATTATATATATAAGAATATACTATGTATTTTTTTTAAAGGAAGGTTTACGGTGGATCAATATAACTTATTTGCGGATTTTATTTAAAGCTCTGGCGCATTTTATCCGCTTGCAGAAATTAGGACTGTTACGGTCAGGTGAGCACTATATTTATAAGCTATTTTTGGTCTAAATATTGAACAGTCCAGCGTATCACGGTGTCTTGCATAGCTGAAGAAAGCAGAAATCGTATCTTGATTTTGAGATCTGCTGTAAGCTATGCAGGTACCAATAGTGTGGATATTACGCGTCAATAGGGGTTTACACTAGTGATAATAAAAATGTATCTGCTTAGGCGATGCCTAAGCAGATACCTCTGGTTTATTTTAGTCAAATGGTTTAACTAGAATGAGCGGAAAAACTGGGTTTATACCTCCTGGGATTTTGCTAAGCAGATATTACCGCTAACAAGGTAAGAAACATATTTATTTCCGGAATATAATATTAGTTTTCGAGATTATCGGAGAAAGATAAATAATTAAAAAAAGGAGTGACCGGATTACATGAATGTCCAGAAAGAGTATGAACTTGGATTTTTCCATAAGTATTTATCCGTTTGGGTTGCACTATGCATCCTGATTGGAATCGGGTTGGGGGCTGCATTTCCCGGTGCTGCAAGCCTTTTAAATTCTCTGTCAGTTGCACAGGTTAATATTCCGGTTGCGATATTTCTTTTTGCCATGATGTACCCGATCATGGTGCAAATTGATTTTAGCGAAGTTGCCAACGCTGTTAAGGCACCAAAGGCTGTGATTCTAACCCTGGTCCTCAACTGGGCGGTCAAGCCATTTACCATGTTTTTTTTCGCCTGGCTTTTTATGCGGGTGATTTTTGCACAATTTCTTGATCACACCTTAGCAGGTGAATATATTGCCGGTATGATTTTACTTGGGATTGCACCATGTACTGCCATGGTATTGGTCTGGAGCTATTTAGCCCGCGGATTTATGGGGTTGACCCTGGTATTGGTTGCGCTGAATTCGCTGACCATGTTAGTTTTTTACGCCCCACTGGGCAATTTTCTGCTTGGAGTTGCCGAAATGTCAGTTCCGTTTATGACAATATTTTTAAGTGTTATGCTCTATGTCGGCGTTTCGTTGGTCGCCGGTTATATCAGCCGGGCCAGGTTGATAAAAAACCGCGGCATTGAATGGTATGAGCGTGTTTTTCTCAAAAACATGGGTACCATTTCTATCGTTGCTCTTTTAGTGACTTTGATCTTTCTTTTCATGCTACAGGGTGGAGTTATCCTGGAGGCGCCCCTGGTCGTGGGGATTATTGCTGTACCCCTGATTATCCAAACTCTGTTCGTATTTTTAATCGGATATATTGCTGCCAAATATATCGGCCTTACTTATGAAGAAGCAGGCCCTGCAGCAATGATCGGAGCGAGCAACCATTTTGAGGTCGCAATTGCTACGGCAGTTACCATATTTGGTTTAACTTCCGGTGCAGCTCTGTCAACAGTTGTAGGGGTGTTGATTGAAGTGCCGGTTATGCTGGTTCTCGTGCGCATCTGTCTGCGGACCGGAAACTGGTTCCCAGTCCTGAAAAAGGTGACATAAGCTTACAGGCTAATATGAGTTCCGGAGGAATTGTTTTGAATAAAAAAGAAGAATTAAAAAAAGTGCTTTTTCTCTGCACCGGCAACTCTGCGCGCAGCCAGATGGCCGAAGGGTTTTTAAAAAATCTAGGTAAAGGTCGATTCGAAGTATACAGTGCCGGCATTGCTCCGGCTGGTATAAATCCGTATGCGATCCGGGTTATGCAGGAAGTTGGTATTGATATCAGCAAACAATCATCAAATGCTGTTAACAGTGAACTTTTGGTTCAGGTTGACCTTTTGATAACACTCTGTGGCGATGCACGGGATAACTGTCCCGTGGTTCTAGAAAAGGTTAAGAAAAGACATTGGGCTCTGGAAGATCCAACGAGCACGAAAGGTAGCGATATGGAAATTATGGAAAAATATAGGGCTACCAGGGATATAATCAGGTCCCATATAAAGGCTTTTTTGAAAGAGGAATAGAAGAAAAAATAGTTCCTTACAAGACTGTACCGGGATGGTGTGGGCTTTTTTTATGTTATAATTTCCTAAAGTTAAGGCAAAGTGCAGTATTATTCTGAGGGGGAATAACAGGTGAATAAGCTTAATGCCGCGCTCGTAGTCAACCCTGCTTCAGCAAACGGCGCAACAGGCAAATATTGGCCGGAAATAGCCGAAATAATTAGTCGTGGGGGTATTTCTTTTGAATACCGCCTTACCGACAGGCCGGGGCATGCCACATTAATAACCAGTCAATTTTTACAAGAAGGTCATGACTTGATCATTGCTATAGGTGGGGACGGCACAACTAATGAAGTAATCAACGGCTTTTTCGATCAATCCGGTAAAGCAATCCGCCCTCAGGCAGCAGTCAGTTGTATATCAGGTGGCACCGGGCGTGACTTTATCCGGACAATCGGTATTCCAACAGATACTACAGAGGCGGTAAGGCATCTATTAAATTGCCCTGTTCGTCCAATTGATCTTGGCCGTGTATCATTTGTAAACAATCAGGGTTTACCTGTAATGCGTTATTTTATTAACGTCGCCGGACTGGGCTTAGACGGGGCAACTGTCGACAGGGTCAATAATACCAGCAAAGTCCTTGGCGGATTTGTCTCTTTTCTTTGGGCAACCGTAGTAACCCTCGTTTTATATAAAAATCAGGAGATGAAAATCATTGTTGACGGTACTGTAGTTTGCAACGAACCGGTAACGGTTGTAGTTTTTGGGAATGGTCGTTATTTTGGCAGCGGAATGTGCATAGCCCCTGATGCACTGGTAGATGATGGACTTTTTGATATTGTTATCTTAAAAGATCTAAGCAAGATTAATCTTTTGTTAAGTCTGCCTAGGGTCTATAAGGGTAGCCACTTAAGTCATCCGCGAATAATCAGCCTGCAAGGCAAGTCTGTGAGGGTCGAAGCCTCCGGTGAAGCTCTGCTCGATTTAGATGGCGAACAGCCAGGCCGCGCCCCGGTGGAAATTGAAATTCTGCCACAGGCGATCAATTTAAGAGGCTAGGTATAACACCTTGACAGTATGATGGACAGGTTTTATCATACTTTTTATTAGCAGGATCTAATAGATTGTTTTGAATGTCTTTTAAAAGGAGGCGAAAAGCCTTTGTCAATAAAAGTAATACTTGATGATGGCAAAGTTGGTGTTTTCCCAGATGGCACTACATGTATGGACCTCTACAGGGAAAAAACCGCTGAAAATAAAGATCTGGTTGCTGTGTTGGTTGATGGCCAAGAATGCGATCTTAACCAGCCGCTGAAGGAAAACCGCACGATCAGTTTTGTTGATTTTAATTCATCAATTGGGGCAGCAGTGTACCGCCACAGTGCCAGTCATATTCTGGCTCACGCGGTTAAGAGGCTCTACCCGTCAGCTAAAATGGGTATTGGCCCGGCGATTGAAAATGGGTTTTATTATGACTTTGAGTTTGAAGAACCGATTTCCACAGATGTTTTTCCGGCTATCGAAGCTGAAATGCAAAAAATAATCAGGGAAAAAAGACTGTTCCGGCGGCATGAAATGAGCCGCGAAGAAGCAAAAGAGATCTTCCGCGCTAAGAATGAAACTTATAAGTTGGAACTGATTGCAGATTTGCCGGATAATGTTGTAATCAGCTGTTACGAGCAGGATGATTTTATCGATCTTTGCGCCGGTCCACACTTGAGCCACACAGGGATGGTAAAAGCATTTAAGCTGACCGGTTTGGCAGGGGCTTACTGGCGTGGGGACGAACATAATACCATGTTGCAGCGCATTTACGGCACCGCATTCCCTAGCAGGGAACGTTTGGATCATTATCTGAATATGCTCGAAGAGGCCAGGAAACGTGATCACAGGAAACTGGGGCGTGAACTTGAGCTGTTCAGCTTGCATGAAGAAGGCCCGGGGTTCCCCTTTTTACACAATAACGGAATGATAATTTGGCAGGAACTCGCTGATTTCTGGAAACGGGAACACCGACTGGCAGGTTATGAAGAAATTAAGACCCCACTGATTTTGAACCGAACCCTCTGGGAACAGTCGGGCCATTGGGATCATTACCGTGAAAATATGTATTTCACAAAAATTGATGAACTGGATTTTATTGTCAAACCGATGAATTGTCCCGGAGCGATGCTCGTCTACGGCACGAAGATGCATAGCTACCGCGATCTGCCTCGCCGGATTGCAGAGATGGGTATTGTTCACCGGCATGAACTTTCGGGAACACTTCATGGCTTGATGCGGGTGCGTACATTTACACAGGATGACGCTCATATTTTTATGCTACCCGGACAAATTGAGAGCGAAGTGGCCGGTATCATCAAACTGATGGATCGTTTCTATCGGATTTTTGGGTTTGACTATCGGGTAGAGTTAAGCACCAGGCCGGAAAAGGCAATGGGTTCAACAGAAATGTGGGATAAAGCTACGGGCATTCTTGGGCGGGTCTTAAAAGATAAGGATATTAATTTTAAGATCAAAGAAGGTGACGGGGCTTTTTACGGGCCCAAGATCGATTTCCATCTTGAAGATTGCCTCGGCCGCAGCTGGCAATGTGGCACTATACAACTAGATTTCCAGATGCCCGAAAAATTTGATCTCACCTATATCGGTGAAGATGGAGCTAAACACCGGCCGGTAGTGATTCACCGTGTTGTATATGGCTCGATGGAGCGTTTTTTTGCTTTGCTAATTGAACATTATGGTGGATCATTTCCAGCCTGGCTGGCACCTGTTCAGGCAGTTGTTGTACCGGTAACCGAACGCAGTCATGCTTATGCCGGACAAGTTGCTGGCCGGCTGAAAGAAGAGGGCCTCAGGATAACGCTTGATATTCGTAATGAGAAGGTAGGCTATAAGATTCGTGAAGCTCAGTTGAAGAAAATTCCTTATATGCTGGTAGTCGGAGATCGTGAGTTGGAAGAAAAAACGATTGCCATCAGGCATCGTGAAAAGGGCGATCTTGGCAGCGGCAGATTAGATAACTTTATTTCGGGCTTGAAAAAGGAAATAACCGAAAAAACAATTTGACCACTGTTTATTTTTCTGTTATATTTAGGAATATAAATATTGATTATAAAAGCAGAAGCCACCGCTTCTCACCCTGAGGCCTATAATGTGCCGTCCGGGTTGTCCATAAAGGTTAAGGATATTTTAGAGCAGGTGGCCAACACCTGCTCTTATAATTTATTTGGAGGTGAAAAGAAATTAGTAAAAATTTGTTCGTTAATGAACAAATTAGTGCCCGTGAAGTTTTAGTTATCGATGCAGATGGAACTCAGCTCGGAGTAATGAAAACTGATGAAGCTCTAGAGCTGGCCAGTAAAAAGAAACTTGATCTGGTCAATGTTGCGCCAAGTGCCCGCCCACCAGTCTGCCGTTTGATGGATTATGGCAAACACAAGTACGAGCAAAGCAAACGTGACCGCGAAGCCAGGAAGAACCAAAAGGTTACAACAATAAAAGAGATTAAACTGCGCCCGAACATTGATAAACACGACTTTGATGTAAAAGTTAAGCGGGGGCAAAAGTTTCTTGAAAACGGAGATAAGGTTAAAGTAACCGTCATGTTTAGGGGCAGGGAAATAACCCATCCTGAGATTGCCCAGAGACTCTGCCAGCAGTTAGCCCAGGATCTTTCCGGCTATGGCACAGTTGAGAAGCCTGCAAAACAGGAAGGGCGAAACATGATCATGATCTTAACGCCAAATTCATAGTAGAGGAAGGTTGTATTCAGCATGCCTAAAATGAAGACTCATCGTGGTGCAGCAAAGCGCTTTAAAAAAACCGGCAGTGGTAAGATTAAACGCTACCGTGCTTTTGCCAGCCACCTTACAGGCAAGAAAAGCTCAAGCCGAATCAGGCGTTTACGTAAGTCAACCCTGGTAAAACCGGCAGATGATAAGCGGGTAAAACTGCTTATTATTTAGACGCATTAAAGACAATATCTACTTAACTCAGATTTAAGATTTTTATAGCTGATCAGTAGGAGGATGATTAATTATGCCTCGCACAAAAAGAGGTAATGTTGCCCGCAAAAGGCGGAAAAAAATATTAAAACTGGCCAAAGGCTATTATGGTTCCAAAAGCAAACTGTTTAGGGTGGCAAATCAGCAGGTGATGAAATCGCTGGCCTATGCTTACCGCGACCGTCGTCAGCGTAAACGAGATTTTCGTAAGTTATGGATAGCCAGAATTAATGCCGAGGCAAGAAATGGTGGGATTTCATATAGCCGCTTCATCAGCGGGTTGAAAAAGGCCGATGTTCAGATCAACCGTAAAGTACTCGCTGATTTGGCTGTGAAAGATAAAAATGCATTTGCCCAGCTGGTTGAGTTGGCAAAAGCCAATAGATAAGTAATCTTGAGCCTGTTTAGAAACATTGTTGTCGATCATTATTATGACATGGTAGATGCTAAACAGGCTCTTATTCAACTGGCGAAATATTTCACTGTTGGAAAACAAAGCGGTTATTGACTATACCGCATACGCTGGAGTGAAATTTTTGAAACCCCGGGCCTTAAATAGCCGGCATAATCCAATTCTGAAAGAATACCGAAAACTGCTGGCAAATAGAAATTACCGCAGGAAGAAAGAAAGGATCGCAGTTGAAGGCCCAAATCTTGTGAGGGAGGCCTTGCAGGCTGGGTTGATTCCCGAATTTGTTTTTATCACAGAAAGCTTTTACAACAACGAAATAAAGTGGTTCGCTGATTTGCCGCATTTAACACAGAAGATAGTTTTGCCCCCGTTGCTGTTCAAGGAAATATCTGAAACAGAATCACCACAAGAGATTGCAGCTATCTTCCCCTTTGTTTTTAAAAGCACGAAAATAGAAATAAATAGTATATCCGGGCTTGTTGTTATTGCAGACAGGTTGCAGGATCCGGGCAATATGGGTAGTTTAATCAGGACAGCAGTTGCAGCTGGGGTTGATCTGCTTTACTGTACCGAGGGTTCCACTGATCCGTACGGTCCTAAAGTATTACGTTCTACAGCGGGTTCGATATTTAAGATTGGAATCCAGGAGGTCAGCGGCCCGGAACAACTGCTTACCCGGTTGAAAGAGGAAGGATATTCTGTTGTGGCAGCTGCCGGGATTGGAGAACACCCTTACTGGTCATTGACTTATAATAGGCCTGTTGCCCTGGTGGTTGGCAATGAAGCCTCCGGTGTTGCTGATAAAATTCTGTCGCTGGCTGATATGGTGGCAGCAATTCCCATGCATGGAAATATAGAATCGTTAAACGCAGCAGTGGCAGCCGGTATTATTCTCTATGAGATCAGGCGCCAGGAGTCAGCAGGCAGCACTTGAAGCGAGCGACTATAGATGCTATAATTCTTTTATTGCTGCATAGAAAAGTGATGAAGGAGAAAAGTATGCCGATGCAGGCACTGCTCAGGGAGGTGCGGCCACAGACTGAAAGCCGGCCCGGTGCCGACGGTTGAAGTTCGCTCCGGAACTTCCCGCTGAAGGGTTGAAAGAAACTTGGTAGGCATAGGACGCTCATCCCGTTAACGATGCCAAGAGGGCTTTGATTATTATATAAGCCAATCTGGGTGGTACCGCGGAAGCTTGCTTTCGTCCCTCGTTTAGAGGGTTTTTTTATTTATGGAGGTGTTCAAGATGCTTGAAAAGCTAAAAGAACTGGAGAATGAAGCGCGCCTGAAAGTTAAGGAAGCGGAAAATATTGAGGCACTTAAAGAAATTAAGATCCGCATCCTTGGGAAAAAAGGTGAGCTGACAACAATGTTACGCAGCTTGGGTGCTGTCGATCCGGGTGAGCGCCCCAGGGTAGGCAGTGTGGCTAATGCCCTGCGCCTTGAGCTTGAAGAGTTGTTTCTGAGAAAAGAGCAATTATTGCGCGATGCATCTATCGGGGATAAATGGGTAACGGAACAGATTGATATTACACTTCCCGGGCGCCCAGCGATCCTGGGGCAGAAACATCCGCTTACGCTGATTACTGATGAAATTAAAGAGATTTTTATCGGCCTTGGTTTTCAGGTAGCCCATGGTCCGGAGATTGAAAGCGATTATTATAACTACGAAGCTCTTAATTTCCCGGCTGACCATCCGGCTCGGGATATGCAGGACAGCTTCTATATTACTACTGAATACCTGCTTAGGACCCATACTTCTCCTGTGCAGGTCAGGGTAATGGAAAAACTGGCTCCGGCGCTGCCGGTAAGAATCATTGCCCCGGGGAAGGTTTTCCGTCGCGATGATGATGCAACTCATTCTCCGATGTTTCATCAGGTTGAAGGTCTAGCTGTCGATTATGATATTACTTTTGCTGACCTGAAAGGGACATTGCTTCTTTTTGCCAGGGAGATGTTTGGTTCCGGGCAGAAGATCCGCCTGCGGCCCAGTTTTTTCCCCTTCACAGAGCCCAGCGCCGAAGTGGATATATCCTGTATTATGTGTGAGGGCAAAGGTTGCCGGGTTTGTAGTGATATGGGGTGGTTGGAAATTTTAGGTGCCGGGATGGTCCACCCCCGGGTTCTGGAAGTAGCCGGATACGATCCGAAACAGGTTACCGGTTATGCTTTTGGCATGGGAGTAGAGCGTATTGCAATGCTTAAATACGGCATTGCCGATCTGCGCCTTTTCTTTGCTAACGATTTGCGTTTTCTTAAACAGTTTGCCTGATAATATGCAATAAGCATATAATATGATACTGGGGGAGTTCTTAATGCAGGTGCCTTATCGGTGGCTAAAAGAATATATTGATCCGGGAATGAGCGCCCAGCAATTGGCCGACTTGATGACCCAGTCCGGCATTGAAGTAGGTGTGGTTGAAAGGTTTGGGGCTGAACTTCCCGGAGTAGTAGTGGGGCAGGTTAAAAAAGTGGAGCAACATCCCGGACGAGGCAACCTGATACTGGTTGAAGTTTACACCGGGGATGCAGCTCTAAGTATAGTTTGTGGGGCACATAACGTTAAAACGGGAGCCAAAGTTCCGGTTGCCAAACCGGGCTCTAAATTGCCTGGAGAACGGTTGATCGAGGTGGCTAAACTTTACGGTGTATTATCGTACGGAATGCTCTGTTCAGCACAGGAGTTGGGATTGGAACTCGGAGCAGAAGATGAAATATTGATACTAGATAATGAAGCGGTGCCCGGAACACCGGTTGACCGTTTACTGGGTTTTGATGAAGAGATCCTTCACCTGGAACTGACCCCAAACCGTTCTGACTGTCTTGGTTTAATTGGCGTTGCTTATGAAGTAGCTGCTCTCACGGGAAAGCAGGTGGTCTTTCCTCCTTGTAATCCAAAAGAAAACGGTAGGCTGATAAATAATTTCTTTCAGGTGACGGTTGAAGATCCGGATTTGTGTCCGCGCTACACTGCAAGGGCGATTGAAAAGATAATAATCGAAAGATCGCCGATCTGGATGCAGCTGAGGTTGCTTAAAGCCGGGATCAGGCCGATCAATAATGTGGTTGATATTACCAACTATGTAATGTGGGAGTACGGGCAGCCGTTGCACGCATTTGATCTTGACCGGCTGTCCAACAACGAGATTATTGTCAGGCGGGCTGAGAACGATGAAGTGCTGATTACGCTGGACGGGGTAAAAAGGGAACTTGATGCTGAAGTGCTTGTCATTGCTGACAGAAATAAAGCAGTTGGGCTGGCTGGAGTAATGGGCGGCGAAAACACAGAGATTACAGCCTCAACCAAGGCTGTCTTAATTGAGGCCGCCGCGTTTAACCCAAAAAATATCAGGTGTACTGCGCGTCGTTATACCCTTCCCTCGGAAGCGTCTCAGCGTTTCGAAAAAGGGGTTAACCACGAAATGGTGCTGGTTGCACAAAACCGCGCATCATATTTAATTGGCGAATTGACTGGTGGTAAAGTGCTACAAAATATAATCGATATCAACAACTCGACGGTTAAACCATGGACTATTCAACTCAAACCATCGCGGGTTAATAAGATACTGGGGATGGATATTGCTGAAGAAGAGATTGTGAACATCTTAAATAGACTGGGGCTGCTACCTGAGCGGGTTGAAGAGGATCAGTTTATGGTTACCGTGCCACTGCGGCGGCCGGATCTGTTAATTGAGGAAGATTTGGTCGAGGAGATCGTAAGGTTGCATGGTTATGATCGGGTGCCGACAACCCTGCCCAGCGGCGAGTTGGTTGAAAATCGCGAATCTTTTCCGGAACGTTTGAAAACAGTGATCCGGGATCTTTTGGCCTCCTGCGGTTTTTACGAATGTATTACCTATTCTTTTATCAATCCGGTCAACCTGGATCGGTTGAGGATTGCCGAGGGTGATCCACGTCTGCGATTGATCCCGGTTCAAAACCCTTTTTCTGATGAACAGGCAGTAATGCGCTCTACGATTTTGCCGGGTTTGCTGAAAGCGGCGCAGCAAAATATCAGCTACCGGGAACTGAATCTGCAGCTTTTTGAACTCGGTACAGTTTATACCCCGAAAGAACTGCCGATAACCAGCCTGCCAGAAGAGACGGAGAGGTTAACTTTCTTGGTAAGCGGTTTAACTCCGGAGCCCAACTGGGTTATACCTTCACGTCAGGCTGGATTCTATGAAATAAAAGGGGTTTTGGAGCTGATTTTTAAGAGGCTGCAAATTGATGGGATAACCTTTAGCGGGGTTGCAGAACCGTTTACACATCCAACACGCAGCGCACAGTTGCTACTAGATGGGGTAAAGATCGGTTTTATCGGTGATTTGCATCCGGAAGTGGCAGCCGATTTTGATTTGGATCAACCGGTTACGCTGGCGGAAATAGAACTTGCTCCGTTATTTAGAAAAGCTATCCTGGTGCCGCGGATCGTTCCGCTGCCTCGATATCCGGCAGCCAATCGCGATCTGGCTGTAGTGGCTTCAAAAACGGTCAGTGCTGCAGATCTGGAAGAGGCTATCCGGGTAGCCGGAGGTGAACTGCTTAGTGCTGTAAAGCTGTTTGATCTTTATGAAGGGAAACAGGTGCCGGCAGGTAAAAGAAGCTTGGCTTATTCGCTTGTTTTCAGGAGGGATGAAGGTACTCTTACTGAAGCGGATATAAATGAAGTTATGAGAAAGATTGAAAAAGCCCTGCATGGCCTTGGGGCTATGCTTCGCAGCCGATCAGGCAGGATTTGAGGTCTCTGACAGCGAAAATAGTAACCGTTGGCTTTCAACTGACAAGAAGGCAGGCCTGATCTATGGAAAGCAAAGAGAAAAACCGGGTTACTGTTTCCATTATGGGAGAGGATTATATTCTCAGAGGCACTTCTTCGGCATACGAAATGGATAGGGTTGGCCGCTACGTTGATCGCCTGATGCGTAAATTGGCAGAAAGTAATATTCAGATGAGCCGGCATAGGGTTGCTGTGCTAGCGGCGTTGAACCTGGCTGATGAACTGATAAAATTAAAATCCGAGCAGGAAAAACAGATATTGCCGGCTGAAAGAAAGGGCGAAGCGAATGAATTGGCTTGATATACTGTTGCTGGCGGTTTTCGTTTTGCACCTGCTAAACGGTTTTTTTCACGGGCTGGTCAAACAGTTTTTTGATCTGGTTGGTTTTCTGGTTGTGATAGTTTTTTCTTTTTGGGGCAGCCGCCATATTAGCGGCCTCCTGGCAGCTAAAATTAATACCGAAGATATTATTCCGCACCATGAGCTCATCGAAAGCCTGGGGCTGGAAGTTGCATTAGACAAAGCTCCACAGTTGATTGCCGCTATCATTGTTTTTTTGGTCATGTTCCTGGTTTTAAGCCTGCTCTTTCGGATTATTTCTGGAAGTTTTCGCTGGGTTAACAAGGTGCCGGTAATCGGTTTTTTCAACCGATTAGGTGGCGCTGTTCTTGGTGCGCTGATCGGGATTACGTTTGTTTATCTTATAATTGCTGGCATGTCGTTGATCCCGTTGCAACTTTTTGAAGAAGCACTTGATAATTCGGAAGCGGTTTTTATCGCCAATCATTATCTGACTCCAATCGCAGACTGGTTGAAGGGCATACTGCTTAAGTATTTTTTAAGTTTAAATGGTTGAATAAGTACAGCAGGGTTGGAAGTGGGCTTATTTTTGAGTTGGACAACTCTTGGAAGCAATTATTACCTAGGTGATACTGCAGCAGTGGCCAGGGCGCTTCTTGGCCATTATCTTTGTCATGAAGCGGCAGACGGCTTTACAGCTGGTTTGATTGTTGAAACTGAGGCTTATCTGGCAGATAATGATCCGGCTTGTCATGCCTACAGGGGTATGACCCGGCGTAACCAGGCTATGTTTGGGCCTCCTGGGAGAGCCTATGTTTACTTTATTTACGGTAGCTATTATTGTTTGAATGTGGTTACCGGTGTAGAAGGCAGAGGGGAGGCAGTCCTCATCAGGGCAGTTGAGCCCCTTGAAGGCTTGGACCTCATGCGTAAAAGGCGTGATATAGACTGCCCGGATCGTGATCTGACAAACGGTCCGGGGAAGATTTGTTCAGCTTTTGCCATAGACTGGAGTTATAACAATCATAATTTGTCCGAAAAACCGCTTTACCTGGCTGAAAACAGTTGCCGGGATCCGATTATGAATATTGCTGCAGCGACCAGAATTGGTCTTTCTGTGAAATGTGATCAGGAACTTCGCTTTTTTATCAGCGGCAATCAGTTTTTATCGAGGAGAGAAAAACGTGGTTGATGTTGCCAGAAAACGAGAAATAGAGATTCTCGAGTTTGCACAAATCAGGCAGGATTTGGTATCGTTGACCGTTTCACCGATGGGACTGTCCAGGGCTTCCAAACTGGAGCCGATAGCAGACTTGGCTTTGATTAAACGAAAGCTGCAGGAAACTAGCGAAGCAAAACTGTTGTACACCCGCAATTCGTTTGCGCCAGCTGTTGTTGAGGATATAACACCCCTTTTGTCTAGGGCTGCCAAGGGGGCTTTGCTGTATGGCCCGGACTTGGTTGGAATAAAAGTTTTTATCAGGGCTGCCCGCAGGTGGCCTCAGTTTTTCAGGGAAACCGGGCATCCTGAACTATACCCGCTCCTGGCTGAACTGGCATCCCTGATCAAGCCTGCGGTAGAGCTTGGGTCCCAGCTGGAGAAAGCGGTAGATGATGAAGGCAATATCCTCGACAGTGCATCGCCTGAACTCGCATCTATTCGGGCCAGGAAACACAACCTTCAAAATAAAATTCGTGATAAACTTGACGACTGTATTCGCAGCGTAAGTTACAGGCGTTATCTGCAGGAAGCACTGGTCACTATTCGCAATGGTCGTTATGTGTTACCAGTAAAGCTGGAATACAAACAACAGATAGACGGGGTAGTTCATGACCAATCTGCCAGTGGAGCAACTCTCTTTATTGAACCGCTGCCGGTTGTCAGGATGCAGAATGACCTTGTTTCACTTCAGCGCCAGGAGGAACAGGAAATAGAAAAAATACTTTACCACCTGAGCAGCATGGTTGACTCAGCTGGTAATGACCTTGACCAAAACTGCGAACTATACGGTGAATTGGATTTTATTGTCGCCAGGGGCCGTTTAAGCTTGAAATTAGGCGGCATTGAGCCGGTACTGCCGGAAACTGATACTGCACCGGAAATTCACCTTGTTAATGCGCTGCATCCCCTGCTGCCGGGAAAGAAAATACCCCTTACAGTCAGGATAAATGAGCAGGTGTCCACCCTGGTGATCACCGGTCCGAATACAGGGGGCAAAACTGTAGCACTTAAAACAATTGGCCTGCTCTGTGTTATGGCCCAGAGTGGGCTGCATATTCCAGCCGATCAGGGCTCCAGGCTAACAGTTTTCGGCAGGATTAGGGCTGATATTGGAGATGAACAAAGCATTGCCCAATCGCTCAGCACTTTTTCCGGGCATATGAAGAATATTATCGATATTCTAAAAGCAGCCGGGCCACGCAGCCTGACTTTGTTCGATGAGCTTGGAGCCGGAACTGACCCTTCTGAAGGTGCTGCTTTAGCTATGGCTGTTCTTTCAGAGCTGACATTCCGGGGTGTATTTACTGTCGCTACGACTCATATTAATGAGTTAAAACTGTTTGCACAGGTCCAAGGACATATGCAGAATGCGTCGATGGAGTTCGATCCGAATACTCTTTCTCCCACCTACCGTTTGCTACAAGGCGTTCCGGGACAGAGCAATGCGCTTCATATAGCTGAACAGCTTGGGCTTGACAAAGGCTTGCTGGATAAGGCCAGAAGCTTTTTGCATCGTTCTCACGATCAGGTTGAGTCGGTAATTGCCAGTTTGGTCGAAGATCAGCAACGGTATTATCGTGACAGCCACCAGGCTGCTATCGACAGAAGCAGGGCTGAATTGATGCTTTCCGAGTTGGAGAAAGAGCGTGAGTTGTTAAAAGCCAGACGGGAAGATATGCTTCAGCAAGCCCGGGAAGAAGCGCGGCTGATAGTACGCAGTACTAAAAAAACTGCCGAGAAGCTAATTAAAGAACTGAAAGAGATACGGGCGGAACAACCTGCCCGATCTGAACAGCGCATTGAACGAATTAAACAGGAGGTAGGTCAGATGCGCAGTGTTATTGATAGTAGTGAAGAGTCAGATTACGGAGAAAATAGTCTTACCGCAGAAGAAATAGAAGCGGGAGATTTAGTCTACATTCCTGGCATAAAGCAAAAAGGCGAGGTTATTTCTATTACAGGCGACGAAGTTCTGGTTCAGGTCGGAGCTATTAAAGTTAATCTTACTCCCCGCGATCTGAGCCGTGAAAAAAGCGGACGGCACAAGCCTAAGCAAAAACAGGCGATTGCCGGCGGCAGCTACAGCGTCGTCAAGGATCTGTCAATCAGCAGCTCCGTCGATCTGCGGGGTTTGAATTTTGATCAAGCACAGCCGCTAGTTGATAAACTGCTAGACAATGCTCTCTGGGCCGGTTTAAATAGGGTCGATTTGATACACGGCAAAGGTACCGGTAAACTGAAAGAGGCTTTACGCAGCTATTTATTCTCGCATCCCCTGGTTGGTAAACTGCGCAGCGGGAACCCCGACGAAGGGGGAGAAGGTGTGACTGTGGTAGATCTGAAAGAATAGGAATTGTAAAAATGAACTCAGAACGGCTTCAGGCAAGGTTACTTCGATTATTGGAACCAAATATTTACAAGATTACTGCTCAATTAGTAGAAGAGTTTCGGATGGAATACCCTTTATTCTGGGATATGCTGGAAAAAGAAGGCCGTATAATCTATGGTAATGGTTGCAGCTCAATCCAGCAGCCCTCTACCCGTATCGCCCAGGCCTTGCTTAAACTACCTGCAGGCAGCTGCCGGCGGTATAATAAGGGCAGCATGCATTTTTGGAGTAAAAAAAGAGGGCGGTCCCGACAGCCCTCTTTAACATGTTTATCTGCATGTTAGTCCTGTATTAATTTAATTGTCAAGAAACATTTTATAATCACTAATCACAAGGTAAACTGGTGTTCCCCTTCTTACCACCGAGCCTGCAGCCGGCTCCTGGGAGAGCACAGAAAGGCGCGGCTGCCCCTCATCTATTTTAGCCTCAATATTGCCTACCCTTAATCCGGCTTGGGAAAGCTTTGATTCTGCGATTGGCTGGAATTCCCCGACTACATTCGGTACGGTTACCATCTCGCTGGTAGTTTGACCGGGGAACCCGAAGAAACCGCCTTCAGGTCCGCTGCTTGCCACCCCTGTGTCAACACTCACTGTGGCTGGATCGGAAAGCTCTCCTCCTTGGAATACTGCAGAAAGGTTGTAGGTGTAAGATGCATTCTCTGCCAGCCCGGTATCCGTATGCTGTCGGGCATTCGCATCTAATTCGACAGTTTCGCTGTCGCTGTCGCCCCGGCCGTATCTGATCAGGATAAAACCGCTGACCGGTGGGCCGTTATATTGCCACTGCAGGGTTACACCATCCGGTATAGTATAGGCATTAAAAAGGCTGATTTCCCTGGTTGTTGAGCCCGACTGTTCTAACATGTCAAATACTCCGCCAGCCGGCATACCCAAAGCATCATCAGGCCCCCTGCCCGGCCCGCCCTCGCGTG
This sequence comes from uncultured Syntrophomonadaceae bacterium, assembly GCA_964389365.1. GTDB lineage: Bacteria > Bacillota > Dethiobacteria > DTU022 > DTU022 > UBA993. The sequence goes on along the minus strand of CAYMDO010000016.1, from coordinate 5,205 downwards.
ACCATCGTTCATCTGTAATGATATATGGCGGGCGGTTATAGAACATTCCGGTATGCATAGTGCAGGTTTCTCCCGGTATCAGGTTTTCAATAAAGTAGTCGCTGATTACTGTTCCTGCGGCGCCGCAGTAATCGTTGGGCGGCAGTCCGGATTTATTACAGACGGAAACAGAAGTAATCCCTTCCGGCCTTTCAAAAGGCTTGATTTCAAGATCTTTAAATATTTCTACCAAAATTTCTCTTAAGAATTGCGTTGAGTAACGCCAGCCTTGTTTGATACTTCCGGTTTTTGGTTCATCATAGCCCATCCAGAAAGATGCAACAATATTTGGGGTGTAGGCAACCAGGTAAACATCTTTCCAGTTTTCGGTAGTCCCTGTTTTGGCTGCAATAGGGCGGTCTATCTGCAGTGCACGTCCGAGATATCTGTTGACGAAATCCTGCAGGATATCATTAACCAAAAATGCCGCCTGCGGGCTTAGGATTTGTTTTGGATCGGGCCTGCTTTGATAAATTACATCACCGTGGCGGTTAATAATTCTATCTACACTGTGCAGGTCGATCTTCACTCCATTATTGGCCAGTACACTGTAAGCCTGTGCCATATCGATTGCACTGACCCCATAAGTCAGGCCGCCTAACGTAAGGCTTAAGTTGTCAACCTCACTGGGGTGAAGCGTAGTGATGCCCATACGTTCTGCATAATCGGCACCAATCCGGGGGCCGAGCGCTTCCAGCAAGCGGATTGCTGGGATATTATAGGAAAAATAAAGTGCTTCACGGGCGGTAATCATACCCCTGAACTTGTAGTCAAAGTTTTCGGGGAACCAATTGCCCTTGGTATTTATATATGGTGAGTCATCAAGGGTTGATCCCGCACCGGCCAGAATGCCTTCTTCGAAAGCCGGACCGTAAGTTACGATTGGTTTAATGGCTGATCCGGGTTGGCGCAGGGTTACGAAGCGCAAAACTTCATTAACTCTTTTTTCATAATCCCGGCCGCCCCCTAAAGCTATGATTTTTCCGGTTACCGGGTCGGCGAGCACGATTGCAGCCTGAGGTTGGGCAACGCCTCCCTCTTCGTCGACCAGCTCTGCCAATTGTGCCCTGGTTAAATCGTGCTTGGCCGACAGTTCGGCAACAGCCTCTCTGACTCTTGGCATATTCAGCATGATTGTGGTGGGATAGAGATCAGTTCTTCCGAGAACATCTTCTACATGCTGTTGCATATCGGGGATCAGGTTGGTGTAAATTTGCAGGCCTCCGGTATATATAGCCCGGTAAGCTTCTTCACGCGAGCCGATGGAAGGCAAGGCGCTTAAAATCCGGATTAGTTCATGGTGGACAACATAATCAACGTAATGGGGATAGGGGTAGTCATCCTGACTTTGCCTCCGGATATAGTGCATGGTTGAAGAAATAGCAGCTTGATACTCTTCTTCGCTGATCAGAGAAAGCCTCAGCATATTGGCGAGGACCAAACGCATCCTGCCCTCCGCTTCAACAACATTATCGATTGGGTTGTAATAGTTTGGCCAGCGAACAGCGCCAGCAATCATGGCTGCTTCTGCAATAGTTAATTCACCAATATTCTTGCCAAAGTAAGTTAGTGCAGCAGCTTCTACTCCGTATGCCCCGTTGCCGAAATAAATCCGGTTCAGGTAGAGTTCCAAGATTTCTTCTTTTGAATAATTGCGCTCCAGTTGGATTGCCAGCCAGATTTCCTGGATTTTTCGCTTGTAACTGGTTTCGGTTGTTAAAAAAGCGTTTCGTGCCAACTGTTGAGTAATAGTGCTGGCGCCCTGAACGATCGTGCCGGCCCGGAAATTTGCAAAAGCGGCCCTGAAACTGCCGGTAATATCAAAACCGAAATGGTTATAAAAACGTACGTCTTCGATGGCGATAAAAGCATCGATTACATGCTGGGGTATTTCATCTAAAGTAACGGTGACCCGGTTTTGTTCATCGTGCAGTGCAGTAATTTCCAACCCTTTGCTGTCGAAAAGATACGAAGTTTCAACAGTTTCAAGGCGTTGTGGGTCAAGTGGTGGAGCATCGTTAATAAAACTTATTACCACTGCTGCTACGGTGGTAAATCCGATCACGGCAACAGCCAGCAGGATCAGTATAGCATCCCTAACTTTTTTTCGTTTAGTCCGGCGTTTGCGTGGTTGTTCGGAGCCGGTAGAACCGGAATTATGACGATCGAAAGGAATCTTTTTTTCTGCCACTTACGTCTATGCCTCCTAAAGCACGTTAAAAATTACTTTTCAATTATAACATAACTGTTAAAACCTGATTTTATCAGAACTGATATCCATTTATCTCTGAAAAATTCCTCTACCTATTAATCATGTGATCATGTAAAATATCAATAAGTAGAAACAAATATAGAAAAGTAAACAGAATCTACGGAGGATGATTTTTTATGCAGAACATCAACCAAGCAGCAATACGAGCTGAGTCAAGCGAATTGGAAACTTTTTTTTATCCCCGTTCTATAGCGGTGATCGGCGCCAGCCAGAACCCCATTAAACCCAATGGTATCCCTCTCTACCTTCTAAGCATGTTTAGCTACAATGGAGACGTTTACCCGGTTAACCCAAAGTATGACAGGGTTGGCGGTTTAAAATGCTACCCTACTGTTGTTGATATCGACGGAACCGTTGATCTGGCTATTATCGGGGTTGCAGCGCCGCAGGTTATGAAAGTGCTGAGGGATTGTGCTCAGAAAAAGGTTGGTTCGGTAATCATCTTTACCTCCGGGTTTGCGGAAACTAGCGCAGAAGGGCGGAAAGAACAGGTTGAGATGCGCAGATTAGCCCAGGAAAGCGGTATGCGGATACTCGGGCCTAACTGCCTGGGAATACTGAATTATTATAACGGATGCATGGCCAGTTTTTTCTATAATCAGGAACGCAGCGACCTGGTTCACCCAGAGCTGCTTTCATTTATTACCCAGAGCGGAGGTTTGGGTGGCATTATATACCAGATGGTTATGCAGCTTTCAATCGGTTTCAATTACTTCGTCAGTACCGGTAATGAGGCAGACGTTTCTTTTGCAGAAGTGTTGAATTATTTGGTGGGCCGTGATGAAGTATCAATCGTTGCAGGATATATGGAAGGATTGCAGGGTGACGGGCGTCTCTTTATTGAAGCTTGTAAAAATGCGCTGGAACAAAAGAAAATGATTACCATGCTGAAAGTGGGCCGGACGGCTAGCGGAGCCGCTGCCGCTTCATCGCATACCGGGGCCCTGGTTGGTTCCGATCAGGTCTATGAAGGTGTTTTTAAACAATTCGGTGTCCCACGTGCCGATGATGTGGAGCAGATGAATGCCCTGATAGCCCTTTATGCGACCAAGAAATTCCCAGCTGGCAAGAAGATGGCAGTGATCACTATTTCCGGTGGCGGTGGAGTTGTAGTTGCGGACAAGTGTCCACAATACGGCATCGAGGTGGTTAAACTACAAGCTGTGACTCAGGACAGCCTGCGTGAATTTTTCCCCTCGTTTGGCGCTGTGGCTAACCCGGTTGATCTGACATCACAGCTCTTAGTTGATTCCACATTATTCCAGAAGGCCCTGCGCCTGGTTATGCAAGATCCGGGGATTGATGTAGGGGGGTTTTTCTACAATCTCGAAATGCCCGATCCGGAAGCAGTTCATAAAATTATTGAAGTTTATAATGAAATTGAAAAACCGTTGATTATTTTTACCTGGCCAACTGGCCAGGAGTATGCGCTAGAAGCAAAGAAGAAGCTGGTCCAGGCCGGGGTGCCGGTAATTGAACATATACCAAGTGGTTTATGGGCGATTAGCGTTTTGGCGGACTGGGTCAGGACAACAACAGAGAAAAGGATATATCCTCATTATCAGCCCGGGATAGAGCGGAAAAAAGCCCTACAGATCCTTTCTGCCGGTATGGGAGGAAGGGCTTTATCAGAATGGCGTTCGAAGCAGATTCTTCAAGTTTACGGGATTCCTGTCACCGGTGAGATCCTGGCCAGCTCTGCTGACGAGGCAGTGGCGGCGGCAAACCAAATTGGTTATCCAGTAGCAATGAAAATAATGTCTCCCGACATATTACACAAAAGCGATATTGGGGGAGTTGTTCTTAACGTTGCTGATGACCAAGCCGTCAAAAAAGCATACTCTGAAATGAATGGGCGGGCGGCAGCAAATAAACCTGATGCTGTCATAGAAGGGGTTTTGGTGCAAGAGATGCTTAAACCCGGGGTTGAGATAATTATCGGAGTAAAGCAGGACCCGGTCTTTGGGCCGGCGGTTGTCCTGGGATTGGGCGGTATTTTTGTGGAGGTTTTAAAAGATGTTTCAACCAGGGTTGCGCCGCTGTGTAAAGAAGATGCAAGGAACATGCTCGGCGAATTAAAAGGCAGGTCCCTGCTGGACGGGGTGCGCGGCAGTTTGCCCGGAGACACAGAGGCCCTGGTAGATATTCTGGTGCGGGTTTCACGCCTCGCGATTGAATTGGAAGATCAAATCCAGGAGATGGATATTAATCCGCTGATAGTCCATGCCAGCGGTGAAGGAGCTGTTGCGGCTGATGCTCTTTTCATTCCGGTATCCCGGCGTTAAAGAGCATGGACCTGTTGTGCTATAATAGGCAACGGGTGAAGCACATGGGTTCTATTAGAATTATGATACTTGATTACATTGTGGTTGCCGTTATTCTGCTTAGTGGAGTGGCCGGCTTTTGGCTCAACTGGACAGAAGCCGGCGCTGCAGGGCCGAAGTATGCTGCTATATTTGTAAATAACCGTCAGGTTGCGGAGCTTTCGCTCATAGCTGGGGATAAGTTTGATTATACCCTTTCCTTTGGAGAAAACAACCAATACCCGGCAACCATCGAGATCAATGACGGCAGAATTCGGATGTTGCCTCTTTCTGAGGATCTTTGCCCCCGGGCAGTTTGTTCACACACCGGTTGGATCGAATATTCCTATGAAAGCATTGTCTGCCTGCCTAACCAGATTATGGTTGTATTTTCTGGCTCATCCCGACCGGGTGAAGTAGAGGGGATTGATTCTGTAACCTATTAGCCTGCATATATTGCTGCAAGAGGCTCTCACGCTATATATTCAGATAGTAAAAAACGATTTAATCCTTGTTGACAAAGAAAATCTTGGTCTATATAACCTGACTTTTGCAGTTTAGTAGTTAGGAAAGGCCGCTTAACCCTGATGC
>CAYMDO010000015.1:0-49791 GCA_964389365.1 uncultured Syntrophomonadaceae bacterium | reverse complement strand
CAAGATAGATTTCCCCCTTTTTCAGAAAACCATTTTCCGGCAGGTAGCGAACAATTGCCCGGGCCAGAGTAGTTTTGCCGGAACCGGACTCACCTACCAGGCCGTAAATTTCGCCTGAACAGATCTGCAGGGAAACATCGCGCACCGTATCAAGAATCCCTTGTTCTGTATGGTAAGAAACAGTTAAGTTGCGGGCGTCCAAAACTTTATTAGACATCGCTGACACCTCCCGGCAAGAGCATCCTCCGTAAACCGTCGCTCATAAAGCCAACACCGACTACCAGCACGGCGATGGCTCCGGCCGGAAAAAATAAGACCCATCTCGCCTGGTGAAACCAGATCCGTGCTTCGCCAACCATCAGGCCCCAGTCCGGTGAAGGCGGCTGAACACCAAGGCCTAAGAACCCTAGCGAGGCAACAAGAAATATTGAATATGAAAAACGCATCGACGCTTCTACCGCCAGATGGGGCAATACATTGGGCAGTATTTCCTTGTATAATATATAATAACTGTTTTCGCCCCTCAAACGCGCCGCCTCGATAAACTGCCTGGTTTTTAGATCAAGAACCACGCTGCGCACTACCCGCGCCACCATGGGGATATAGAGAAAACCGACGACGATAATGACATTAACCCTGGACGGGCCGAGCGAAAAGAGTATAACCATTGCCAACAGCAGCGGGGGAATAGACAGGATCACATCCATCGCCCTCATGATCAGCTCGTCAAGCAGCCCACCCCGGTATCCGGAAAAAAGCCCCAGCAGCAAACCGAAAAATACTGCCAGAGCAGTGCCGGAACCGGCAACAGATAAAACATCGCGGCTGCCGACCAGGATCCGGCTGTAAACATCCCTGCCAAACTGATCTGTGCCAAAAATATGTTCTTCTGATGGAGGCTGCAGCTTATCCGGCAGATTTTGGGCTGTGTAAGCATATGGTGCCAACAGTGGACCAAAAATTGCAATGACAAAAAAGATGAAGACAATTGCAAACCCGATCAAAGTTGTGGGATAACGGCGCAGGCGCCTGACCGCGGCAATAAATCTTGACCTCTTTTTTGGCTTATTTGCTACCAGGTTTGCTTCAGACATCGGTTACCTCCCCTCCGGCACCTAATCTGTCAGAAATAACCCGGCGGGCATCACGAACCCGCCGGGTTAAACGTTACAGATGCTCTTTGCCTACCGCTTAAAATAAACAGGACGCAGGTCCATTGCAGTACCGAGGATACTGGTCGGTTCTAAACCCTGCAGGTTTGCGCTGGCTCCCCAGAGGTTGTTGATAAAGAAGGGAATAATGATCGGGCCGCGCTCCATGAAGATCTCCTGGATCCGGTGGTAGAGGCGAATCCGCTCTTCGCGGTCCATCTCCTTGGCAGCAAGAGCAGCCAGTTCATCAAGCTCAGCGTCAGACCAGTGGCTTTCATTCCACTGGGCCCCGGTAACATAAGCCAGGTCAAGATAAGGCTGCGGGTTAGGCCGTGCACCCCAGTCAGTAATGCCAAAAGGCACTTCAAGCCACATATCTTCAGCACCATAATAAACATCTGAAGGTACAAGCTGAATCTCAACATTTACACCGATCTCCGCCATCTGCTCTTTCCAGATGGTAGCGATTGCCGGTACCGGTGAGGATTCCTGGGTAGTGATCACAATGTCCAGCCCGGCGCCGTAACCGGCATCGTCCAACAGCGCCCTGGCTGCTTCAACATCACGGACCAGTTCGGGCACAGCCAGGTGAAAATCGCCATAGGCCGGACCGATCGGGGTATCACGACCGGTGGTACCCAAGCCGTCAACTGCACCGTCAAGAATTGCTGCACGATCGGTGCCCAGCTTTAATGCCTGGCGAACGCGGACATCAGCAGCCGGACCTTCGTCAGAACGCATGCGCAGCACATACGCCGTATTGGAAGGCGCCTGCAGCACCACCAGGTTGGGATCTGCCGCTAACAGGGGAATAAACTCAGTCGGCAGGTAGATCAGGTAATCAATCTGACCGCCGCGCAACGCTTCAACCTGCGCTGATGAATCGCTGAGGAAGATTATCTCGATACCGTCAAGGTATGGCAGCGGGTTACCGGCTGCATCGCTCATCCAGTAGTTCAGGTTGCGCTCAAAAACAATCCTGTCCTCAGGCGAATAGCTGGTAATCATGAAGGGACCAGTGCCGTTCCAATTGGTGGCAAAGTCTTCATTATCAGCATCCACTATGATCGAATGGTAATCAAACATATCATAAAGGAAATCTGGGTTCGACTCGGCAAGTTCAAAGATAACAGTGTAGTCGTCAGGAGTGCTAATTTCAACAATGTTGGAATATAAGCCCACAGTAGCCGCCCCGATATCAGGATCACGCAGGCGGTCAAAAGTAAACTTTACATCGCGCGAGGTCAGCTCTTTACCGTCGTGGAAAAGGACACCCTGGCGCAGGTTGAAGGTCCAGGACTTGGCATCTTCACTGCCTTCCCAACTTTCAGCAATGCTGCGGCTGGGGTCAGGAGCATTCTGTTCGTCGATATAAACCAGGAAATCACCCCATTGTTTACCAATCCAATCGTCGGATACCGTGCTGAAAAATGCCGGATCCATATTGGTCGGCGCATAGTAAGCACTGCGCAGTACGCCACCGTGCTTCTCTGAAAGGGCCTCGCCTGGAGTATCAGTTTCCCCGGGAGTTTCAGATGCGCAGGAAACAAGGAACATGCTGACTGCCAGAATTAAAACCAGCAGAATAAATGCTTTCTTATACATTGTTATCCTCCTCGATAAATTGATATTACAGCCATTATATAAACAGAGTTTCGTCTTTATTACCATCCCCCTTCAAATATTTCTTTAATGAAGCCTTAAAAATTATACCGAAGTGCCAATAAAATTATCCCGTTATCCTTGTCTTCCCTGATCATGCCGCCCTGCCTCTCCCGCGCAACCGGCAGGGGAACAAGGTCCGGCTGCTCAAGGTTGCGTGCTTTTATGATCCGCTCCCCTGGGTTAATGTAACGCTTTGGCTATTTTAAAGCAGGCTGTTAATCCGGTCTATTACTTTTTGACCCGGCTTATTGGCCGGATCACCATCCAAAATAGATTTAGCCTTCTCCTTTGCCAACTCAAAACAATCTTTACCGCCCAACTGCTGCCAGGTTTCATACATCATCCGGTTAAAAACAGTTGGCATCCATATTTCACTGCGAAAATGCTTCATAGTATGCTCTTCGCTTAAAAAATGACCGGCCGGCCCAACTCTTTCAATAGCCTCAACCCCCATCGCAGCTGTGCTGATTTCAGTGCCGGCTCCGATGTAGCGGGCAGCGCTGATAAAATCATCACACATAACCAGGAAAGGAAGCGAACCTGTTTTACCTCCGTCAAGGTAGCCAACATCGTGCACCAGGTTAGCGCCGCAGAGCTGGTTCAACAATATGCCCACAGCCGCTTCCATCCCGGCCTGGGCATCGGGCAGAGGTGCATTACAGCAGCCGGCTTCGGTAAAATTAGGCAGACCGTAAAAACGTGCCAGCTCGCTCATGGCGCAGTAGTTCATTGCTGCATCGGGCGAGCCATACAGGGTTGCCGTTGACTGCATGTCCATCGGGGTTGCCCCTCCCCCGATTATAATTGAAGCGCCCTTCTTCTTGAGCTGGGCGATAAGCAGGCCCGATAAACTTTCGGCATTCATCTGCACTATGGTTCCAGCTTTGCTCACCGGACATGTTCCGCCGGCCACAACACCCGGCGTATAAATAACCGGTACGCCGTACTCGATACAGGCAAACATCTTGGCCATCCCTTCAGCAGTGTGAACCAGGGGCGAAATCGGTTCATCGTAAATAATAATGTATGGCCTGGCCCGCAGCTCTTCAACAGAACCGGCCGCAGCAGCAGCCATTTCAATGATTGTCCTGGTTTCCTCTTCGCTTAAAGCGGTAAAAATTATCGGCTTGGCCGTGTTCAGGGTCATCGTGGCAAATTGGTAAAGACAACCCTTTACAGCCATTACATCACCGGGAATCCCGTAACTCATCACAAAATCAAAGTTGGGCAGGTTCTCCATAATAGTTGCAGCGTTTACAATATCCTGCCTAACTGTCCCCCTGCGCTTTCCAGTTTCAAGATCAAGGTGAAAAGGCAGGTCCGAGCCGGTTCCAAAATAAGTGCAATTGCTCTCCAGGCTCATCGCCGGAAGCCCTTCACGGTTATAAACATTGATCTTGGAAGGGGCTGTCCTAATCGCTTCTTCGATTAACCAACCCGGGATTCTCGCCACACGATCTTTCACCAGGCAGCCGGCATCTTTCAACAGTTTCAGCGATTCGTCATGATCAACCCTGACTCCAACTCTTTCCAGCACGTCAATTGTAGCGCTGTGGAGCTCCTCTAGCTGGTTTTCGCTAAACCAGCTTAACCTGGGTGATCGCTGCTGACTGTAGTTGGAACGGTATCCTTTTATCTAAAACACCCCCAAAAAAGAATAATAACTGCCAGGCTTAATTTTTGTTATAGGTGGTTTAAACCTAAACCGATAGTTTCGTGTTCATAGCCCTTTATAGGTGCGCCTATCATTCCATAGAGCACCACGGCCAACCATTCTCCGTCCTCAACCTGCTCTGTGGTGCGCGGGCCGCGGACAACGGTAAAAATTAACCCGACAGTCCGCAGCATATTGCCCAGGCCCAGCTGGCCCCGGCAAATACCGACAAAAGCATCGAGAGTGGCATGATAGAGAGCATGGGTATCGCGATAAAAGTCTTTACGTACCATACCCTCCCGCAGGGCAGCCGTCTCTACCGCTGCAAAAATCTTTTCGGTATTCATTGAACCAACTTTGCCCTTGATCAGCTTATACCCTTTTTGAATTGCTTCGGCCCTGATTTCTGCCTCACTGCCAGGTTCAGCTAAAGCATAAAGGATTGCTGTTTTTCCGATCGACTTCATCACTTTTATACCGCCTTGCATATATAATAACTCTACAATAACTATACCATTCAGAAAATAAATTAAAAGAAATTCCGAATATTAGCAAAACTTAACCTTGCTATCAACTTCTTCAACCAGGCGGCCGCTTTTAACCAGATCGACCGCTATATTAACAAGAGGGTATAAAATTACATCTTTTTCAATATAATCCACTTCCTCCCGAAGCAGCCGGTGCGCCGCCATCGTACCGCGTCCTAAGTTTTCCGCACCACGAAAATCTACAGCCTGCGCTGCTGTCAGCAATTCAATCCCGAGAACTGCTGCTACATTATCAACAACTCTGCGCGCTTTGCGTGCAGCAGTCGTCCCCATGCTGACATGGTCTTCCTGATTGGCCGAAGATGGTATCGAGTCAACGCTGGCCGGATGACAAAGGACCTTGTTTTCGCTGACCAGCGAGGCAGCAGTATACTGGGCAATCATCAATCCGGAATTTAAGCCGCCTTCTTTTACCAGGAATGGAGGCAGGCCGCTTAATGTCGGGTTGACCAACCGTTCAATACGCCGCTCGGCAATACTGGCCAGCTCCGCCACAGCTATCGCCAGAAAATCCATCGCCTGGGCCACCGGCTGCCCATGGAAATTGCCCCCGGAAAGAACCTTATCTTCTTCCGGAAAGAGCAGCGGATTATCATTTACCGAGTTAATTTCTATTTCCAGTATGGAGCGGACATAATCAAGGGCATTGGCAGTGGCGCCGTGCACCTGGGGCACACAGCGCAAGCTGTAGGCATCCTGCACTTTTCGGCTGTCACTGCCGATCAGCTTGCTGTCCTCTATCAGGCAGCGGATCATCCCAGCGGCATACCCGTGACCCTGGTAAGCCCGCACCTGCCAGATCAGGGGATCAAAAGCATCAGGCACTGCCAGCTGGGCTTCCATAGTCAGGGCTGCTGTTATCATCGATGCTTTAAGCAGGTTTACCGCATCATAGTAGGCAAGAGTACCGATCGCCGTCATCACCTGGGTACCGTTGATCAACGCCAGGCCTTCTTTTTCAAGCAGGGTGACCGGTTCGAGACCGGCTGCCGCCAGGGCAGCGGCCCCTGAGATCCGCTTTCCTTTATAAAATGCTTCTCCCTCGCCGATTACAACCAGGGCCAGATGCGACAGGGGGGCAAGATCGCCGCTGGCGCCAAGTGAGCCCTGTTCGGGGATTACCGGAATAACCCCGGAGTTAAGCAGTTCAATCAAACGTTCAAGCAGTGCCGGCCGCACCCCGGAACAACCCCTGGCCAGGGCATTGATGCGTAACAATATGGCTGCGCGCACCGTTTCTTCCGGCAGCAGATCGCCCACTGCAGTAGCATGACTGGATATTAAATTCTTTTGCAGTTGAATGGCATCTTTACGTGAAATATGGACATCGCTGAAGCACCCAAATCCGGTAGTAATACCATAGACTACAGCATCACTGTCAACCAGTTTCTCCAGCATGGCCCTGGAGCGGCCCACACGCTGTAAAGCTTCTTCATCCAGAACCACCGGCATTCCCCTGCGGCTTACGCTTACAATATCTTCAATCAGCAGCGAATCGCCGGTCATCTGTAACATGCCTTTATTTTTTTCATTTAGCTTCAGCAAACCCATTTACTAAACCCCTTTCAAATAAAAAAGAGCGAAAGGACTATCGTCCCGGCGCTCTCTCATGTCTAATAGCTATGAGCAGCTGGACCACATAATAATTACTCTTCAGTCATTGACATCATACCGGTAGAGCGCTTGCTTGTCAAATGCAATTTCCGAGCCGGGCCAGAGCAATAATCAGCTTTTCCGTATCAGCAGCTTTCGAGCGCAGTATTAATTTCAGCAATAACAGCGGCCTCGTTTTCTACACTCAACGCTCTCTCAAGCTTTTTCATGCCCTTACTGCCGCCAATCCTGCCCAAAGCCCAGGCGCTGTACTTGCGCACCATTTCCTGGGGGTCGGACAGTGCTTTGGCCAGCAGGGGAACGGCTGACTCATCACGGCAATTGCCAAGCGCAATCGCCGCATTACGCTGTATAATTTTTTTCTCCCAGATATAGCCATATAACAGCTGCTGCACAGTTTCATGAAAGTACCGGTCATCCATTGCCAGCAGTAACGGAAGCTCGAACCTGGGCACCATCTCCTGCAGAAATGCTTCCGGCGCCAGTTTTTGCCTCAGCCTGGCCTGGTTATGGGGACAGGCATCCTGGCAGAGATCGCAGCCGTAAATCCAGCCGCCCATTTTTACGCGAACTGCAGGCGGAATATCCCCGGGGGCTCCCGGAAAATTACCGGCGCCATAACTGTTAAAAGCTATACAGCGCAGCGGATCCATTTTGTACGGAGCGTATAAAGCCCCGGTTGGACATGCTTTAATACAGCGGCAACAGTCATCGGGGCAGCTGTGATCTTTTCGGGCTGGTGCCGGCTCAAGCTCACCGCTGACCGCCATAGCCACGATACTGATGTAGCTGCCGTGCCCAAAAGAATAAACAAACGTATTGCAGCCAAAGCTGCCCAGACCGGCCCGCACTGCAGCCTGCCGCTCCGGCATTGCCGGCCTGAAGCCGACTTCCATCCCTTTGCTCTCCAGGAATTCCCTGATCAGGTGTAAACGACTGCCAAAAAGGCGTTTTTTGCCCGGATAGAGTCTTGATTGATAAGCTTTGCCGATGCGCCCGTTAAACTCCACCGGGTATTCCTGCTTATAATAATCGTAGATCAACACCACGATCGAACGGGCAGAAGGCAGCACAAACCCAGGATCGGCCACACGGGCCAGCTGCAGCAACCCGTCGCTAATCCAGCTGTAACCATCTTTTCGTTCTTCTAAAGCCTCTGATAATTGTGGGAATGGTTCAGCAGTGGTAAAACCAACATCATCAAAGCCGATCTCCAGGGCGTATTCCCTGATTTCCTTTTCCAAGCCGCGCACCCCCGGAATGTTTACAATGCTTTGCTATTCTGCTTCGGGGGCCTAATTCCTTTTTATTATTGCTTAAGCTCCCTGATGGCCGGCTTTTCTTCCCGCCGCCGCAGCAATTTAACAACTAACAATGGCCGCAGCTCGGTAATTAAAATACCTGATAAGATTAAACCCGCACCGAACAATTTTTGCACGGTAAAGATCTCACCCCAAAAAAAATACGAAAATAATCCGGCAAAAACCGCTTCTGTAGTAAGGATCAGCACCGCGTGGGTAGGCGGGGTGTAGCGCTGGGCTATAGTCTGGGTGACAAAAGCACCGATTGTGCAAAAGATGACCGCGTACAAAATCGCACCCCAGATAGCCGGCGAGTGAATAAACATCCCGTTGGTTGGCTCAAATACAACTGCAACGGCAAAGCTGGCGGCACCGGTAAGGGCAATTTGGGTTACCGCCAATACAACCGGGTCACGAAACCTGACGTGAATAGCTATTGCTATCAGGTGGCCGGCAAAGAGAAAAGAGCCGATCAGGGTCAGCAGATCGCCAAACCCCAGGCCCATTGTATCGCTGGCGGACATGAAGAAAAGGCCCACTGCCGCCATCAGCGCCCCGATCACTGCCCACAGGCCCGGTGATTTTTTGGTGATTAAATAGTACAAGAAAGGAACAACCACCACTGCCATACCGGTGATAAAGCCGGAGTTGGCCGGCGTGGTATAGAGCAGGCCAACGGTTTGAAAAATGTATCCGGTAAATAGGAAAAAACCGATCTGCACTCCGGCCAGATAATCTCCCAAATGGGCTTTCAGCAGCCGTTTTCGGAAGATAACCGCTAATATCAGTGCTGCAAGGCAGAACCGGATCCCGAGATAGGTAAAAGGTTCGATAACCTCGAAAGCGTGTTTCATGATCACGAAGTTGGAACCCCAAAAAAGGGCAACAAAGAGAAGCGATATATCTGCCATGATTGTTTTTTTGTTTTCAGCATTCTCGTTCATGTTCTCAGGCGCTCCCAATAAAACTGCCCGGCCTGGTTAAAAACTGAGGCCGGACAGGCCAATATTACCACAGTGCAGCTGTTCTGAAAACCAGCCGCCAGGTAAAACGCTTAAAAATAAGATATCACTGATGCTATGAAAATACCTGCACTGATAAAAATCTGCAACGTCTCTTAACTGCCTGGCTTTTTGCACCGCAACAGTTCCGCTGCGATGTAAGAAGCAACGTGATTTGGCAGTGTGCCAGGCCCGAAACCGGCATCATAACCGAGCTCAATGGCCAGCTCATGTGAGATGCGCGGCCCGCCGCAAATCAATAATACCTTATCGCGCAGACCTTCCGCCTCGGCCAATTCAACCAGTTCAGTTAAGTTTTCCAGGTGGATATTCTTCTGGGTTACAACCTGCGATACCAGGATCGCATCGGCGCCCAGTTCGACCGCCCTGGCCAGCAGCTCGGCATTAGGCACCTGACTGCCCAGGTTATACGCTTCCATCTCCGGGTAACGTTCCAGGCCGTATTCCCCCATATAACCTTTCATATTGATAATCGCGTCAATCCCGACCGTGTGGGCATCACTGCCGGTGCAGGCGGCTGCCACTACCACCTTGCGCCCCAGTTCATTTTTTATCAGGTAGTTAATCTCTTTGAAATCCATGATTCTTTGCTGCTGCTTGGGTATTTTTATCGCTGAAAAATCAACACTGTGGGTACATTTGCCATAGAGGACAAAAAAAGTAAAACCGGCACCCAGGTCAGCCATTTCGGTAACAGCCGGCGAATCCAATCCCATTTTGATAGCAATCTGCCGGGCAGCTTCCCGGGCTTCGTCACCGGCCGGCACCGGTAAGGTAAAGCTCAGCTGCACCGCCCCGTCATTTAGTGTATCACCGTAAGTCTTTACTTTGCTTAAGTCAACAGACACTTCAAGAGCGCCTCCCTTCAATTACTGGACCGTGATTACCAAAAATATCGAGGAACGGGTTGTAATAACAGCTGTCTTTTTTGATAACCCCGTTACCGCCTTTACCGCCTTCGCGGGTCCGCTTGATATCGGCAAACATACCCCTTTCCATCGCTGTTTCAAGGCCAATCTGCTCTATTTCCTGCAGCATTTTACAGGCCTCACCGAGCAGGTAAGCGGCACGGGTTTGCACCTTGCCGCCGGTAGCAAAGACCAGCTCATCACCTAAGTGGCGGGCGTTGTTAAAAATGTAGCCGGCATTATCAATGCTTAAATAGCGATCGCTGATAAAAGGTGTATGAATCGCTTCGGTCAGCATGCCGAGAAGCTGGATCTCCTGCCCGGTCAACACTGCCACCAAATTATACATGCCGTTGATCAGGTATGTTTTAAAAATGTTGCCTGTAGCGTGCTTGGTTGGAGGCATGTACTTGAGCGGTGATTTGGGGAATAACTCACGGCAGAGCTGTGCCTGCGCGATCTCCATCAGCAGGCCATCTTCCATAGCCGGGTTAATCTCAAAGGCATGCCCCAAACCCAGCTGCTCTTCTTTCAGGCCAGAACGCAATGCCAGCTGTTCGTTAATAAACTGTGACGCTAAAACAGTGTAGCCCTTGTCAAAAGCATCGGTCGTGGTCAAATAATTATCTTCTCCCGTATTGATGACAATACCGGCACAGGCATTGATCATCCTAGAAAAGTGCTGGTCGATAAAAGTCCGGCGCATATTGATATCGCGGAATAAAATCCCGTACATGGCATCGTTCAGCATCATGTCAAGGCGTTCGATGGCGCCCATGGCTGATATCTCGGGCATGCAAAGCCCCGAAGCATAGTTAACCAGGCGTATATAACGCCCGGTCTCCTCCCCGGCTTCGTCAAGCGCTTTTCGCACAATGCGGAAGTTGTCCTGGGTGGCATAAGTGCCGCCAAACCCTTCACTTGTCGGCCCATAAGGCACGTAATCAAGCAGGCTCTGCCCGGTATGCCTGATTACGGCTACTATATCGGCTCCCTGCAGGGCTGCAGCCTTTGCTTGCACGGCATCTTCATAAACGTTACCGGTAGCAACGATCACATATAACATAGGTTTGCCGGGTGGGGCGGCCCCGGCGATCCGGCGCTCCCGTTCAGCCCTGACCGAGCTGATCTGAGCGGCTGATTTTTTTGCCAGTTCGTCGGCAACTGTTCGCCACTTTTCTTCCGGGCAATCCGGGACATCCTTAACTTGCAGAGTTCCGTCCGCAAGGGCCCGGGCAACTTCCTGCGAGGTTTCACCCCTGTCAACAATCGCTTTTGCCAGCCAGGGCACCAGGCCCCGGTCCAGCAGGCCGGCCTGCTGGAGTTTTTCAACCATTACATTGGCCAACGGCACTTCGGCAGCGTCTACTCCGTCAATACCGAGCAACCGCGCAGCAGCCCTTTCAGTGGTAGTAGTTGTATAATCGCCAATCCATGCATGCAGGCGATCGGCAATTTTACCGGCCATTTCTCTGGACAGATCAACTTTTGAGCGATCCAAATCCAGTTTGTTTGCCACTTACATCACTATCCTTTCGTTAAATATTTTATGATACTGTAGATATTTTTTGCCCACACCCGGAGTTACTCCCCAGAGAAGAGCGCGTTTAAGGGTGTATCGAGTTTTCGTAAACGAGATCGAATACGGGACATGAACTTAACGCTTCCTTCATCCTCTCCAAAAACATCTGCGGGTCATAACCCCTACCGCAGGGATCTGTCGGGTTCAGTGTTACTGCAACCAGATTTATTCTTTCCAGGACTTCAATTTTACCGCCCTTATTTATGAAACGATAATATAATTCAGGCGAGATAAAAAGACGTGTAGCATCCACCACGACCAGCGTTGGCAGCACAGGATAGTACTCCATCACTTCCGCTAAATTATTGTCAACCACTGCCCCGCCAAAAACCAGCGCCTCGGTTTCCCGGCGGCATCTGTCAATCAGCTGCGCTCCGGCCAGAAGCGGAATAGTGGCCCTGACCGGTTCAATGCTCAAATTGTTACCGTCGCGGTGGAGTAACACCGCATTACCGGTTTTCAGGCCGGACCTGGCCGCTGCAGCCATATCGCCTTCCACCGCGGCAGCAGTAAAAAGATTACGGCGGAAAACAGTTTTTTTAATCACATCATCCATCGTCGGCCCGAGAGCGGCGCCGGTAGCCAGGATAGTGCCACCGGTTAAGAGCGGCGAAGCAGATGCCAGGCGGTTAATCGCACCATCCACCAAAACAAATCCGGCACCGAAATCAGCCATATCCGCAACCAGCTCACGCAGCGAAGAAACACTGCCCGGGCCGGCCAGCTCAACCAGTCCGGGCCGCCTCACCCTGGCCAGTAAAACTTCACCGAGCGGGGTTGAAAACGTGCTGGTCGCCAGCAGATCGAGTCCGGCATCGGCTGCGTCATAGCAGGCTTTAGCCGTTGCTACAATGGCTCCTTCAGGCGCGTAGATTCTCGGTTTTTCTTTTAAGGTCAGCCGGTCAAAACGCTCACCGTCGTAGCCTGCTGAAATCAAACCCGGGATTACTCCGTCTTTTTCAACCAATGCTACCAGATGATTAAAAGTAACCGTTTTACCAACGTTTTTTGTCATGCCCACGATCGCAATCGAGCTGCAGCCTGCTGTTTTTACCAAGTGATCCAGTCTGATCATCATATCCCCGTCAGCACCTAAAAGTGGTCAAAAAAAGATTCTACTGCGATCATGGAACTTACTCTTATTATGGTGCGGCCTGTAGTATCATGCAGGCTTTATCTCTGTTAGATGATTTGCCGCGATCTGTTCTTCAGCAGTAGAATCAACAATAAAATACGAAAAGTATCTGATAAATACCTTCACACGATAGGCCAAAAAACCAAATATTTTCTTATACACTATGTATAAGTCTGCAGGATTATGTGAAGTAATTTTGAATTAAGAGAAGTATAAATGATCAAAATAAAAGAACGGAGACACAAAATGGCTCTGACTGTCCAGGAAGCCCTAGACCTTGAAATTTTCAGGCGCTGCCGACTTTTAACCACCGGGGGCGGTCTGAACAATAACATCTACTGGGTTAATATCCTGGAAATCCTTGATGATTTAAGTCACATAGAGCCCGGTGAATTTTTAATCACAACAGCCCACGGGCTGCAGATTTTGAACGAAATAAGGCAGCAGGAGATGGTCGGGCTTTTTGCCGAGCGCAAAATGGCCGCCATGGCGATCCAGACCGGGCACTACATAGAAGAAATACCTGCGGCGCTGGTAAACCTTTTCAACGCATACAGCATACCTTTGATCGAAATACCCCCGGATATCAGTTTTAAAAAGATAACCAGGTCGCTGATGCTTTCATTGCTAAAGGCTGAAAAAGAAGAACCCGGGGCTATACAGCCTGCAAAAGGGAAAGACCTGATCCAGCGAAAATACCGGGCCATGCTCGCTATCTGGGCCGGCCTGACTGAGGGTATTAAGCCATTTTCTTACCATCAGGATTTTCTCGGTTTAGGCCTTGAAACAGACCGGGAATATTGGATTTGCAGAGTGGCGGCCTGCGAGCAGAACCGCAGCCTGCCATATTACCCGGTTCTAACCGAAGAACATCTGTCAGAGCCGGTTGCCCAGGCTCTTTTTCAGCTGATGGAACAACGGCATATACCGTACCTGCTGGGGGCAGCCGGTGCAAACCTTACCCTGCTGTTGCAGCCGCTTCCGGAGAGCGGCACCGGCAGCGCAATAATGCAGTACTGCAGAAGGATCCTTGAGGAGCTACGGCTTTTATGCTCCCGGTATGATGTCTACCTCGGATTAAGTAACAACCACTCTAACCTGGCAAACTGGGAAAAAGCACTTGACCAGGCCGAAGGGGCCCTGCAGGCTGCCGTACTGGGGCTTGTTAAACAAAACGGGTTCGGTTCTTACGCGGCACTTGGTCCGTTAAAACTGATCCTCTCGGTCAAAAAAACTGAAGCCCTCGAAGATCAGCTGCATGAAACCCTGGCTCCCCTGTTTGAATACGACCAGCGCACCGGAGGAGCGCTGGTCCGGACCCTCAGGGTATACCTGAAACACCACAATATTAAAAAGGCTTCTGAAGAGCTCTATATCCACCGCCATACCATGAAGTACCGTCTGAACCAGATTCGCAAACTTACCGGAATCAATCCTGAAGAAACATCAGCCGTAGTAATTCTAAGCGAAGCGCTTACAATCTACGACTACTTAAAAGCCCGGGGCCTGCACCTTTAATCCGCATATAATTCAAGCTTTGCATGGTTTCCTTTTAACCTGTTCGATCCGGCACGGTATGCGACAGGCTCGGCAAAACCGGGGCCGTCAACAACCAGGGTGTGGGCTTCCCCACCTTCACCGCAGGGCGAAATGCCGATGCTGATACAGTATTCAATATAGTCGTGGTCCATTAACCGGCCTAACCACTTTTGCTCAACCAGGTCGCTGCGAATTGCAACGATCAAGGCTTTTCCACCGCGCCTGATCAGCTCTTCAGCAACGAACTGCTCTTCCATGTGCCATAAGGGCAAATTGTATTTAATGCCGCAGCGTCCGGCCATCTTTTCTACCCACTGCCGGTGTTCTTCCAGGTTAATATCGCCAAAGATACCGCCGGATATTAAGTACTGCTCTTTCAACCCCTTAACCGCCAGCTCAAAGCCGGCTTCATAGCTTTCCCATGTTACAGCTTCGGTATGCAGGGGCAAGCCAAGCGCATTTGCTTGTTGACGCAGTATCGCAGTACTTAGTCCATGCGACCGGCTGTAGCCGTCCTCACCGGCAAAATTGAGCAGGCAGCCGATTTCAAGCCCTTTTTCCCGCGCCAGCAGCATCGAAAGGTAGGAATCCTTTCCTCCGCTCCAGGAAACAAAAACCCGGTCGCCGGGAACGCTTTCATAGATCATCAGTTTCTTCACCCGTGCTTCCGCCGCCAGCGAGATGGTGGGTGCGGTTATAATATTCAACAGTAAATCCTGCCCCGGTCCGCCGAACCATGGTGATCGATGCATTGTCAATTTTAATATCCCAGAAAGCGCTGTGTTTAAGGTTTAAAATGTTATAAAGCAAAGCCCTGATCGAACCGCCATGACTAACCGCCACGACCCTTTTTCCGTCGGAGGCTACTTCTGAAACGGCTGTCAGGAATTCTCTCATCCGGTCACAGACATCTTTTAACGATTCACCCCCGGGCGCCTCTTTATGAAAGGGATCATCGAGCCAGTGGCTGATAGCGCTGCCCCACTCTTTCTCTATTTCGTCAAACGTAAGGCCCTCCCACTGTCCGAAATGAATTTCACGCAGCAACGGGGTAATAACCGGCTTCAGCCCGCAGCCCGCACCGATCACCCGTGCCGTATGCAGGGCACGCTTCAGATCGCTGCAGTAGAGCTCATCGATGCCCTGGGAAGCCAGAAAGTTCCCGACCGCCTCGGCCTGGCGCAATCCGAGCCCTGAAAGAGGCGATTCACTCCAACCAAGGTAACGGCGTTCTTTATTTGATTCCGTCTCCCCATGTCGGATCAAAAAAATTTCCACCTTTATTATTCCCCCTTCGGCTCGGCATATGATGGTTCTTCTTCCTTATTGCTGACCCGGGCACTTTCAAAAGTAGCCATTTCGCTGATCACCCTGGCTGCAGCCTCAACCAACTGCATTGCCAGCACCGCCCCGGTTCCCTCGCCCAGGCGCATCCCCATATTTATGTAGGGCTTCAGGTTCAGGTAATCCATCAACAGGGCATGACCTGATTCGGCTGAAAGATGCGAAGGGATCAGGTAATTGATGACTTCCGGGCAAATTTTAAACGCTGCCAGCGCTGCTGTGCTGGAAATGAAACCGTCGATCACAATCGGCATTTTTTTCGCGGCTGCGCCGATGATCAGGCCGGCCAAAGCTGCTATCTCAAGGCCACCTACCATGCTGAGCGCAGCTATCGGCTCTGCCTGTCCACCGCTGAGGCCATGAAAATCAAGGGCCTCTTCCACCACCTGCTTTTTATGCAGCAGTTTACGGTCATCTAAACCGGTACCGCGGCCGACTACAAGCGACACGTCATATCCGGTCAGGGCGGCCATCAGCGCGCTGCTGGCTGTTGTATTGCCTATCCCCATTTCGCCGGTTGCCAGTATTTTTATCCCGGCTGCAAATGCTTCCTCGGCGCAACCAACACCGGCCAGCAGCGCCTGCAGAGCCTCACAGCGTGTCATCGCAGCCCGGCGGCGGAAGTTGTCGGTACCGTTTTTAATCCTGACCTTTTTCACACCAGGCAGGTCTGTATCCACTTTAATGCCAACGTCAACCACTACCACTTCCACCTTGCCCAGGCGCCCTAAAACATTAATCGCGGCACCCCCGGCTGCAAAATTGGCTGTCATCTGGGCTGTTACCTCGGACGGATAAGCGCTGACGCCTTCTTCTGTCACCCCGTGGTCGGCAGCCATTACCACTACCCGCTTTCCTGCTTCGACCGGGAAAAGATCGCCATATATCCCGGCCAATTGTACACCCAGGTCTTCCATTCGGCCGAGGCTGCCAAGCGGCTTGGTCAAAATATCAACCCGCGCCCGGGCCTTATACATCGCCCCTTTATCAAGCGGCTTAACAGCTGTAATTATTTTCTGCAGTTTTTGCTCCAAAACTTTGATCTTTTCCATACTTTATAACCCCTTTCCTGTACAGGTAATTTATTGAAAGAAAGCCGCGGCGCCTAATCTTGATCCTCAAAGCGGGAGAGTGCCCGGTTGATGTTCAAGTTTTAGTGGGTTCGGCTGATGATCCGCATTATTCGGCCCATGTCGAGGCTTTCACGTACCACTGCCGCCAGGCTGTCATAATCCCGTTCTTTGTATTCACGGTACGTGTCCGGCAGAAGGTTGTTCTTCTCCGGCAGGCTCCGCCTGCGCCGTACCGCGTTCAGCAGGCCGGCGGTCCAGGACAGGTTATCGAAAATACCGTGCAGGCAGGTTCCGAAAACATTGCCCGCTGCGTTGATGGCTCCTTCGCCCAGGCCCGTGGTGCGCACAAAAAACGGGTGTTCTACCGGCCCGTATTCAGTCCTGCCCATGTGAATCTCGTAGCCCCTGATTAGCTGCTCTTCTTCCTGCTGCGAAAAATAAATTGACTCATTATATTGCCAGAGCGCATCAACCTGCCTGCTTTCTTTTTCTCGCTCCATTACTGTTTCAAAATCCAGGAAACCTAACCCGTCTATTTCCGGCAGGCTGCTTTCCACCCGGTGAGGATTTAAAATTCGCCGGCCCAGCATCTGGAAACCGCCGCTAATGCCAATTAAAAGCCCACCTCCGGAGACATACTGGCGCAAAGGCTCTTCCCAGCCTTTTTCCCGCAAAAAAAGCAGGTCCTCAATCGTATTTTTTGAACCCGGCAGGATCAGCAGATCGGGGGCATCCAGTTCCGCAACTTCACGGACATATGAAAGGTTGACATCATCGAAAAGTTCAAAGGGGTTGAAGTCCGTAAAGTTGGAGATCAGCGGCAGCAGCAGAACCTGCACTTTCAGATCTCCCTGACCGGAGCGCCTGTTAAAGCGCTCAGTCACGCTGTCTTCATCATCAAGTCTCAGCTTCAACATCGGCACCACCCCCAGCACCGGCAGTGAAGTCAGCTTTTCGAGCGCTTGCAGGCCGGGCTCCAGCACTTTGGGATCGCCGCGAAACTTGTTGATGATCATGCCTTTAAGCAGGACCCGCTCCCTTTTGTTGAGCAGGGCTGAAGTACCGTAAAGTGAGGCAAAAACTCCCCCTCGGTCAATATCGCCGACCAGCAAAACCGGGGCCTTAAACCTTTTAGCCAACCCCATGTTTACCAGGTCGCTTTGCATTAAGTTGATTTCTGCGGGGCTGCCGGCACCTTCGATCACGATAATGTCATGTTTATTTTTTAGCTTATAGTACGCTTCGTCGATTACCGGCCATAAATTTTCTTTCCATTTTAAGTATTCAAAAGCATCCATAATACCGGTCGGCCGGCCCATCACCACTACCTGTGAACCCTGGTCTGATGTCGGCTTTAAAAGCACCGGGTTCATTTCAACCGCGGGTTCAATCCCGGCCGCTTCGGCCTGCATTACCTGGGCCCGCCCCATCTCCAGCCCGTCGTATGTGACAAAGGAGTTAAGAGCCATATTCTGCGATTTGAACGGGGCAACCCTGTATCCATCCTGTTTCAGAATCCGGCAGAGAGCGGCGCAGAGCAAACTCTTGCCAACTGAAGAAGCCGTTCCCTGAATCATTAAACAGTAACTACCCATCATTCATCCCTCTCAGGCTGCAAAGCAGTTTCAACTCCGCCCTGCAGCCGGCTGCTGTTTAATAATCTTTAACCAGTTACGCGCTTTCCACCAGCCTTCGCGCGGTTAAGCTTGAGCAGTAATGGTCGGGGCCCGTCTGGTTGGCCGAACCGTATACGCCATGGCTGGCTGGGTAAACCCCACCTTGATTTCAGGATCTATCCCTTTAACCCAGAAAAAATGAGAACAAAGAAGCCACCGCCATTTTTATTGCTGCCGCATAGGGGCCGTGACTAAAAAACAAGTAAAATATCACTAAAAATCCAAGCTCTCCCAACTCGCTTACCGCCCCAAGGATATCGCCGGTCAGGCCACCTAGCCGCCGGGTCGCGTAACAGGTCAGGAGCACCCCGCAAAGTAGTGCCGCCACCATTCCTAAGGCCACGGGTGTGGTCAGCGGAGGCAACCCGAAGAAAGCTAGGGCCAGGATCAGCAACGCCCCGAGAGACGCTTTAAACAGCTGAACCAACCCGAGACTGCGCAGGAAAAGATCGCCCATACCACGGTCAAAAACCGGCTGCGAGAGTGAGCCGGCCAGCACAATTGCCCAGCGACCCGCCAGCGGCATAAAAAAGGCGGCTACCGGTATAAATAGCTTTCCGGCAGCGCTGAGCAAGGTAAATTTAAGCAGGTAAAAGAGCAACAGCACTACTGCGCCCATTACCCCGATAGCGCTGTCAGCCATCGCCTTAAAAGATTTTTCGCGATCGGTAACACCGATTAGGCCGTCTGCCGTATCAGCAAGACCATCGGCATGAAGGCCGCGGGTCAGGAAAAACCCGGCGGCTAGGATTAGAACCGCCACGGGGGCAGGCGGAAAAACACGGAGCAGCAAAGCGGCTAAAATCGCCTGGATCAGACCAATCACCGCTCCGGCAAGCGGAAAAGCCGCGGCAGAATCAGCCAGGTTTTTTTCCCCCTGCTCGAAAGAGACAAAAGGAAGGGGAATGATTGTCAGAAAAGCCAGCGCCCGGAATAAGTTTTTCAAAATTTACCAGCCTCCAGCTGCAGTAATCCGCAGGGCGGGCCAAGCATGAGCAGGATAACAGGCAGTCAAATTTTTCCTAAAACAGGCTGAACCCGGAAACGATTCTATCCACGGCTGCACCCAGGTTGGATCGCCAACCAGAGAAACCGATGCCGACGCCACAGCAACAGCCGTCAAAACGAGTGCTTTCCCTCTATTTAAACCGCTGGGACAAGCCGCATACTACAAACCATACCTGGTCAGCCGCCTGCGCCATCAACTGGTTGGCCCGGCCTGAAAGATCCCGGTAAACACGGCCAACGGGATATTCGGGAACTACCCCCATTCCAACCTCATTGGTAACCACGATTATTTCGGCCTTCGACTTACCGGCGGTTTCAGCAAAGAATCTTACATATTCAAGGGCCCGGCCGGCAGCTTCCTCCAACAACAGTTCATCGGCAAATATATCTTCCCCGTTCCTGATGGCTCCATGCCGGTCAATATCAGCCAAAAAACGGTTGCTGAGTAAAAGTGTCAGGCAATCAACCAGGATCACTTTACCAGCCTTCCCTTCCCGCTCAAGAACCAGGTGCGGCTCCAGCGGTTCCTCCACCGTTTGCACAGTGTCAGGGCGGCGGCTTTGATGGCGGGAGACTCTCTCACGCATTGCTTCGTCATCCACCCGGGCTGTAGCCAGGTAAATATAAGGCCTGTTGTTTTCACCGGCCAGGCGTTCGGCAAAGGTGCTCTTACCGCTGCGCACCCCGCCTGTAATCAGGATCAAATGCCTGCCTGCCCTGTCATTTATCATGCCCGTCACCGCCTCTCTCAAAAACCATCGCCAGGTCATCAACCGTACCTACCGATGATGCGCCTTTTTCCAGCAGCCGCCTGAGCAACGCCACCGCTTTGCCCCCGCTGTAATCACGATCCGGCACCCCGTCAATATCGATCATGTAGAGAGGTTTCCCGTCTTCCAGGGCGACCTCAACTTCTTCAAAGAGCGGCAGGTTCCCCTCGCCGAAAGGTATAGGCGGCACCACTATGGCCTCTGCTTCACGCATAAGCTTTAAATGTTCATCCCGGTGTTCCCGGGTCATTGCAGAAAAAGGAGGCACGATTACCACCGGAAGGGAGTTAAAGTGCGCATACCGGCAGCTGCTGTCCTGGGCGGAAACAGGTCCGATGGAGAGGCGGCAGCATTTTTGGTAAAGCAGCTCCAAAACGGGCAGCGCCTCTTCGCCACCGCCGATTACATGTACCCGGGGGCCGTTATTTACGGCAATCCTGGCTTCGTCGCTCCGGACTACACTCACCTGAAGCACCCCGTGCAAGGGGTGGCGGAAAGTTGTCGCCGGCACCCCGTAAGATTTGCGAATATTTTCGGCTGTGATCACCTCATCAGCCCTGCCGGCAGCCAACACGCGGCCCCCGGCCAACAGTATGAAACGGTTGAAATGGTGAACTGACAGGTTAATATCGTGAATAGCAGCCATCACTGTCACTCCTTCTTCACGGTTCAGGCGGGAGGCCAACTCAAGCAGCATTGATTGGTAGCCGATATCCAGGTTAGCAGTCGGCTCATCCAGCAGCAGCACTTCAGGCTGCTGGGCCACGGCTCGGGCCATCACCACCCGCTGTTTTTCCCCACCGCTGAGTTGTGCGATTGAACGTTCCGCCAGGTGGGTAACCCCGGTCATTTCCATAGATCTGCGCACCACTTCACGGTCATGGCGGCCTTCTTTTCGAAACCGGGTCAGGTAGGGAAACCGACCCATCATAACAATGTCTTCAACAGTAAAATCAAAGTCAGAGGCAGTCTCCTGGGGTACCACAGCCATGAGGCGGGCGGACTCCCGGCTGCTGAGCCGATTCAGCTCCTGCCCGTCGAGTAAAATCTGACCACCCGCCGGACGCAAAACACGGCTGATACAACGCAGCAGAGTCGACTTTCCGGCGCCATTGGCGCCAAGCAGGGCTACGAGATCGCCGCGGTTAACGCAAAATTCGGTGCCGTCGAGCACGGGGATGGAATCATAGGCCACCTTCAGGCCGTGCACATCGATCGTCAGGCCCATTTTTATCCCCCTCCCCCGAAATAGCGCAGCTTTCGCCTTTTTTTCAGCAGGTAAATAAAGAGCGGCGCGCCGATCAGGGCGGTAATGATGCCAACCGGCAATTCTGCCGGGGCTACAACCACCCGGGCAACCATATCGGTAGCTATTAGCAGCGATCCACCGAGCAGGGCAGAAGCAGGAATCAGAAAGCGGTGATCAGGCCCGGCTACCAGGCGGACAAAATGTGGCACAACCAGGCCGACGAAACCGATAATACCACTGGTTGATACCGCAGCCGCAACAAGCAGCGATGCTCCGGCCAGCAGAATTTTTTTTACTTTCTCCGTGTCAACCCCGAGGTGGCTGGCCGTCTCTTCTCCCAACAGCATCGCATTCAGTTCCCGGGAGAAAATACTGACAGAAAGATAACCAATAAGGGCATAAGGAAGCATCACCTTTACCTGCATCCAGGTTGCGCCGCTTAACCCTCCCATCAGCCAGAAGATCACCCGGTGCAGCTGTTCCCCTGCAAAGTAAGTCAAAAGCGATACCAGCGCAGATAAAAAGGCGCTGGCCGCAATCCCGGCCAGCAGTAAGGTCATGACCGGTACCGCCCGCCCGACCCGGGCCATACCGTATACCAGCAGAATGGTCGCCAAACCGCCAAAAAATGCAAAGAGGGGTACCGCTCCAAAACCACCTACTGTCAGGCTGTACCCACCGAGCATGGCAAATACTGCACCAAGGGCGGAGCCGGAAGAAATCCCGATTACGTAGGGATCAGCCATCGGATTGCGGAAAAGACCCTGGAAAACAGCTCCTGAAACCGCCAGGGAACTGCCGACCGCCGCCGCCAGGAGCACCCGCGGCACCCTGATTTGCAGCAGAATATCCTTGTAAACAGGTGCAATACCGGCAGTCGTTTCCGACCGGCAGAAGGGCAGGGCATCAAAAAGAATAATAAAAACATTCTTCCAGCCGATTGCCACTGCCCCCCAAATCATTGCCGTCAGGGCGACAAAAAAAAGCAGCAGAACCAGCACAACCAATAACAAGGGTTGCGTATATTTCAAGGCATTGAGTTGTATTTTTTTTTCTGCAATACTGCCGGCCATCTAATTCCCTGCCTGAACTTTTCTAACTGCCATTATTCGCAGGAGTAGCAGTTATCATGACTAAACAGATCCGGGTAAAATAGCCTGGCCGCTTCTTCAACTGCCTCCACTACCCGCGGGCCGGGCCGGGCAAAGACATCATCTGATGCAGAAAAAACCTTACGTGCCGTAACTGCCGGAATAGCAGACCAGCCGGGACGATTAACCATCGATTCAAGCACCAATTCGGCGGTGCCGTGATAATCAGGAAATAGAATCACATGGGGCTGCCTTTCGGCGACCACCTCGGCGCTTATTTGCGGGTAGCTCTCATCAAGGTCAGCAAAAATATTAATACCGCCGGCCAGGCTAATGATCTCGTTGATAAAAGCCGGCCTGCCGGCACTCATCAGCGGATCTGAGTAAACTTCATAATAGACCCTGACCCTGTCAGCTTCGGGAATCGAGGCAACCTGCCTCTCCACTGCACTTATACGGCTCTGCATGGAGGCGGTCAGCACATCTCCTTTACCGGTAGCGCCGGTCAGCTCCGCGATCAGGGAAATATTGTCAAGCAGTTCGGCCAATGAAGCTGATTCAATAACCAGCACCGGAATACCGAGTGCCTCAAACCGGGTAACAGCCTCTTCATGAATTGTGGAAGCAAGAACCAAGTCTGGCTCAAGCTCGACGATCCTTTCAATATTGGGAGTGGCAAAACCGCCGATAATTTCTTTCTCCTGCGCTTCGGGAGGGTAATTGCAATACTCGGTTACGCCCACAATGCGCTCGGCAAGGCCCAGCGCAAAGGCAATCTCAGTATTACTTGGCGATAGGGAAACAATACTCTGTGGGATACCGTCGATAACAACTTCCCGTCCCATTTGATCCGTTACTGTTATTGAGTCCCCTGTTCCGGATTGCAGCAGCTCTGCTTGCCCCTCTTCGCCTTCCGGCCCGGAAGCCTGCCCGCAGCCTCCGATCAACATTGCTGCCATGAAAAGCAGAAATAGTGCTAAATAAAGTTTTTTGTTCATTTCAAATCCTCTCCTGTCCAATACATTTGATTTTTTTGTTTTTAACATCATAAACCGGCAAAAAGCTCCTTCTTCCCTTGCAGGAAAGCAGGAGCTTGGAGTGGTTCCAAATAATAAGACCACGGTAAAACGTGGCCAGTACCCCGCTTTACCCTCTCGCCCGAAGGGGTTAAGCGCGCGTTGTCAGGCAGGTCTCCTGGCTCGTGTTCACAGCGCCTCCAGCCTTCCCGGTTAACTAACCAGTGGCCTCAGGAAGCACATCCCACTTACAGTGGCGGGACCGCGCCGGACTTGTACCGGCTTCCCTTATTAAGTCTTTAGACACCTGAAAAGCAACTATTTAATTATTTTCCCCATTATAGCACTGTCTTTATTGCTTGTCTAATAAAATCTGTTGAGGCTGTTGCGGCTCTTTCAATATACCAACATTGGCCAGGGTAAAAATAAGCAGGGCTGCCCAGATAAAACAAAAGCTGACGAGGTGGATCAGTGAAAACTGCTCCTTGAAAGCAAATATTCCGAGAAGCAGGGTCAGCGTCGGCGCTATATATTGTAAGAAACCCATCATCGAAAAAGTAGTCTTTTCAACACCGCGGGCAAAAAGAATTAATGGTGTGGCGGTGACAATACCAGCTCCCGCCAGTATCAATTTGATCAGCGGAGCAGTTGATCCCATAGTCCCGCCACCCCGGGCTTCCAGGCTTAACAAATAAAGCAGGGCAATCGGCATCACAATAAAGGTTTCCAATGTTAAACCGGTAACCGAATCAACTTTAGCCAGCTTCTTCATCAAACCGTAAGCGGCAAAGGTGGCAGCCAGGAAGATAGCAATCCAGGGTACCCGGCCATACCGGGTGGCAATGATTAAAACCCCAACCGCCGCCAGAATTAAAGCGGCCAGCTGCCAGCGTGAAAGTTTTTCTTTCAGCACAGTAATCCCGAGCAATACCACTACCAGGGGGTTGATAAAATAACCCATACTGGCTTCTATTACGTGATTGTTATTGACTGCGTAAATGTAAGTGAACCAGTTCACACTGATCACAAAACCGCAAAGAAACATGTAGAATAACTTCTTTTTGTCGGCCAATACATCGATCAAGGTTTTTCTGCCGCGTGAAAAGGCCATAATCAGGATCATAAAAACAAAAGACCAGATGATCCTATGGGCCAGGATTTGCAGCGGCGGAACTGAGATCAGCTGTTTCCAGTAAAGCGGGAGAACCCCCCAGAGGCTGTAAGCTGCAATACCGTACCAGATCCCGACCGTGTTGTCATCAGGCACAATCTTATTCAAAATGAAAACCGATCCCCCTGACATGTTAACCCATCATATATTGACAGCTTATTACTAAAACAACTTTGAAGCAAGCGCTTGATCAGCATGACCGGAGACAGCAGCTGCCGGATTTACACAAAATAGCTTGCCGGAGCCGCCCGGGCGGAAACAGCTGCTTTGGCAACTGTCACTGATAGCGATATCGTCAACGGCTATTGTTTGCTATAATGTCTTAAACTTACATGGGGGTGATTGTTGATGACCGACATTGTGCTGGCATGCGCCGCTTACCTTTTGGGAGCCTTTCCTTCCGCTTTCCTCTGCGGGAAAATATTTGCCGGCCTTGACATAAGGACTTCCGGCAGCGGCAATGTGGGAGCGATGAACACGGCGCGCACGGTCGGCATTTTACCGGGTATCCTGACCATGCTCCTTGACCTGGCAAAGGCCATGCTTGCCGTATATTTAGCTGGCAGGTTTGGCACTGCTTCGATCATGCCCCTTCTGGCAGGCTTGCTGGCCGTTATCGGCCATAATTTTAACATTTTTTTAGGGCTTAAAGGAGGTAAAGGGCTGGCCAGCCTGGCAGGTATATTAATCCTGCTCTCTCCGCTGACAATTCTATATTTGCTGCTGTTCTACATGGTCCTGCTATTTTTGATCAAAGATTCCAATGCCGCTGCCGGGGCAGGGATCCTCTCGCTTCCTTTATTTCTGGGGTTGAATATAGGATCTCCTGCCGGCTATTATTGCGGCACGGCAATCGCCCTGGTAATTTTTATCAAACATTTGAAGGATTTAAAAGCCTATCATGCCGGGCGTCGCAAGATGTTTTAACCTGCGCCTGCCCGGACAGGGTTTACTGCAGGTTAACTTTTATAAACTGGCCGGCTGCGATCCAGAACTGCCCCAGCAGTTCTTCGTAGACAGGCAGATTAAACTTGCCCGACCATTCATCCATAGAGATCTTTTAAATTCGATTGCCAATCCCGCCAACCGCTCATAGTGCCGGGCAGACAACCTTCTCACCAGGTAACCGCCCTTGAAAACTTCGTTTTCTACCACGGATATCGACCGTCCCTCTGCCCTGATATTTTCTAGTTTTTGAAGGAAATCCGCAATAGCTTCACTGAAAACGTCTATTTAGGCCAAATCCGGCTTGAAGGCGATAATGCCCGGGTTAGAATTGCATTCTGCCGCCGTTAGTGACAAAATTTTCGCCGGCCTTCGATTTGCCCGCAATGAACAAGCTGCTGTGTTATACGACACAGCAGCTATGATACTTTTCTACTTTATTCACCCGGAGTGAGCCTGCCCGGGCCTATTTGGCAGCAACCCCGCCTGCCTTTTCCCGGCGGTTTGTATTTAAGGCTTTAGCTTGTAGACACCGCCCTCGATCCGCAAAGCTTTACCTTCATAAATCGCAGTAGTAACCTTTTCGCGAGCGGAAACCAGGATCCTCTGCAGGGTACTCTGGGCAACACCCATGCGGGCAGCACAATCGTGCTGTTCAAGCTTTTCAATATCTTTCAGCCGCATTGCTTCATATTCATCAATCGTCAAAATCACATCTTTAAGTTGTCCTTTCGGTATGCCTTGCGGCTTGAAATAAGCATGCTGCGGCATTTTACTTACTATTCGTGGTTTTTGTGGTCTCGGCATTTTTATGCACCTCGTGTCAGATAGATTTATATGCCTTACGGTTATAATATTAGCAAAGCTAGTATTTAATTGCAACTAGATTTAATGTACAAAGTTAATAAATATAATAATTATATATTCCTTCTGTTTAATCCTATTTCCCTTCTGACTGTCAATAGTTAAACATGACAGAGGGTAAATCAAACCAGCTGAAACCGATGGCTATTTCCAGTACAGCAATTAACAGAAACAGCACAAAGCTGAAATAAAACGGCCAACTCGGCCAACCTGCCGGTAACCATCCTTTCCTGTCTTTCAGCAGCGGCGGCTGATCGCTGTTTTTATGCAGCATCCTGAGGCCGGTTGTTACCCCCAGTAAACCCGCCAGCAGAAAGGGAAGAAGCGTAATGTAGGCTTCAAGTTCAAAATATACGGGGGTTATGTCAACCTTACCGGCCCAGTAGAGATAGGTGGCAGCAAAAAAGTTGTTCAACATATGGTAGAATATCCCACTCCAGAGCGAACCGGTTTTGATCACGATTACCGCCATAACCACACCCAGGCTGAAGGTGCTGAGCAAGCTAAGCAGGGAACCATGGAGCAGAGCGAACAGCAGGGAACTGAAAACGATTGCAGGTATCGGTCCGTAGTGTTCAAGGGCCGGCATAATCGTGCCCCGAAAGAGAATCTCCTCGCAAATCCCGGCAAAAACAGATAACACTACCACGTAGCCGAGGTACTGCTGCCAGGTAGCAGGCGGTTCGATCATTACCAGTGGCTGATAACCAAGTTCCATCAACCCTCCCACCAGGCCTGCTGCTACAAAAACATTAACCAGCCACATTGAAGCGGCCAGGATAATTATTGCCGGCACAAACCTCAGCGGCAGCGGCCCCAGGCGGGCAACAGCAATGTGATCTATGGGAAAGCGCCGCCAGTACAATGTTGCAGGCAGCAGGATAATAAAAACCTGGGTGGCGATTATCCCGTACTCAAAGTGCAGCGCCTGCAAAGAAGAGCCAAACAGCAGGAGGGCGGCAAAGACGAGCAGGTAAAGCAGCAGCACCGATTTGATATCGTGTTTGCTGTATCCGGAATCATACGGCGGCAGGGGGCCGGCAGGGAAACGGCCATGTTTCGGCTTACGCACAGCCAACTGCTCCGCCCCCAACAACTACAATTCCATTTTTTATAACCGTTTCTACCAGGTTGGTGCCGTAACGGTAAGCCAGGTAATCATAGTTGGGCGCGTCAAAAATCACCAGGTCGGCATTTTTGCTTACTTCCAGGCTGCCAACCGCGGCAGCGCGCCCCAGGGCATGCGCTGCGTTGATCGTTATCGCGTTGAGCGCCTCAGCCGGGGTCATCCTCAGGTAGAGGCATGCAATATTGATCACCAGCTGCAGGTTGTTATTCGGCGAGCTGCCGGGGTTAAAATCAGTGGCTAGCGCTACCGGAACCCCGGCGTCAATCATTTTACGCGCCGGTGCATAATGCTCTTCCCGTAAGTAGAAGGTGGTGCCTGGCAACAGCACCGCAATAACGCCTGCGGCCGCCATTTTTTCGATGCCCTGATCGGAAATCACCAGCAGATGATCGGCAGAAACAGCGCCCAGCTCGGCAGCCAGTTCCGCCCCACCCAATGGCACTATTTCATCAGCATGCAGCTTCAGCTCCAGGCCCGCTGAGCGTGCCGCATTTAAGAAGCGCCGTGACTGCTTAATAGAAAAAACTCCTTCTTCACAGAAAATATCGCAGTAACGGGCCAGCTTCTGCTCCGCCACCCGTGGAAGCATCTCATCAATCACCAGATCCAGGTAGCGATCTGATTCTCCCTTATATTCTTTCGGCACTGCATGGGCGCCGAGGAAGGTCGGTACAAGGTCAACCGGCTGAGCGGCGGATACCCGGCGCACTGCCCGCAGGATTTTCAGTTCCGCTTCAGTCGACAGGCCATAGCCGCTTTTTGCTTCTGCGGTTGTTGTTCCCTGGGCCAGCATTTGGCGGCAGTGCTTAATCCCCCTCTCGACAAGCTGATCTTCGGAAGCAGCTCGGGTTGCCTCTACGCTGCTTAAAATTCCGCCGCCCCGTGCCAAAATCTCCAGATAGGGTATCCCCTGTAATTTTAAAGTCAGCTCGTGCTCGCGCGACCCGCCGAAAACAACGTGGGTATGTGGGTCTACCAGGCCTGGCAGCACTATTTTTCCGGAAGCATCGATTACTTGAGTCTGCCGATCGGTTTTAATCTGCCTGGTAATTTCCGCAGTCGGCCCAACCGCAATAATCTGGTTGCCGCTGATAGCAACCGCACCGTCTTCTGTCACTTCAATGCGGTCCAGCGCTCCGCCTGTCAGCGGTTTGGCCGAAGCACCCTTTGAAGTCACCACCTGGCCTGCATTTTTAATTAACAGGCTGACTGTCATAATAGTATCGCTCCTCAACGAAAAGCTTTATTAACCAGATCCTGCACCAGCCCTTCGTCTGCCAGGTAAGGCAGGGTTATCTGATCGGTTCCGCAGTTCACTTTGTTATATTCGATGCTGGTTCTAATCGAGTTTTCATTTCGGGCCCAGGCCCGGCGGGCCACGCCGCCCATAACATCCCATGGCATAGCAGTGGATAATATTTGATCAACCCGCAAACTGCCGTCTAGCACCATCCCGAAACCGCCGTTAACAGCTTTACCAATGCCAACGCCGCCACCGTTGTGCAGCGCCACCAGACTCATGCCGCGGGCTGCATTGCCGGCAAAACACTGCACCGCCATCTCGGCCATCACATTGCTGCCGTCCTTGATGTTGGCTGTTTCGCGGAAAGGTGAGTCGGTCCCGCTTACATCGTGGTGATCGCGGCCTAGCATTATCGGGCCGACTTCTTTATTGCGGACCATTTCGTTAAACTTAAGCGCTATCGCTGTGCGCCCCGCCGCATCCTGGTAAAGAATCCGGGCCTGGGTGCCCACTACAAGGCGGTTTTTTTCCGCATCCCTGATCCAAACGTAATTATCGCGATCCTGGCCGCGTCGCGCCGGATCAATACAGCTCATTGCAGCCTGATCTGTTTTACGCAAATCCATAGGATCACCGCTCAGGCATACCCAGCGAAAAGGGCCGTAACCATAATCAAAGAGCAGCGGGCCCATGATATCCTCCACATAAGAAGGAAAAATAAAACCTTCTTTATCATCGATACCGTTTCGCGAAACATCTTTCACCCCGGCGTCAAAAACAGCTTTCAGGAAAGAGTTGCCGTAGTCGAAAAAGTAAGTGCCCTGCTGTGCCAGCCTTTTCACTGCCTCAAAGTGATAGAAAAGTGATTGATCGACCCGGCGGCAGAATTCACTACGGTCTTCGGCCAGCAGCGTTGTCCGCTCATCAAAACTTAAGCCCTGCGGGCAGTAGCCCCCGTCATACTGTGCATGGCAGGAAGTCTGGTCTGAAAGCAGGTCGATTTTGATCTTGTTTTCCACCGCATACTCCAACAGATCGACGATATTGCCGTGAAAAGCAATGGAAAGCGCTCTGCCGGCCTGCTGTGCTTCAACAGCCAGGTGAAAAGCCTCTGCCCGGTCGGCTGTAACCGCACCGACCCAACCCTGGTCGTGCCTGGTTTTTATCCGAGAATAATCCACCTCAGCTATCAACCCCACGCCGCCAGCGATTTCCACCGCTTTTGGCTGGGCCCCGCTCATCCCGCCCAGGCCTGAAGAAACAAAAAGCACCCCTTTTAAATCCCCGTCACTGGCTATACCCAGTTTGCTGCGCCCGGCATTTAATATGGTGTTGAAAGTACCGTGCACAATACCCTGAGGCCCGATATACATCCAGCCACCGGCAGTCATCTGTCCGTAATTGGCTACTCCCATCTGCTCGGCCACGTTCCAGTCAGCAGGATTGTCATAGAGGCCCACCATCAAAGCATTGGTGATTATTACCCGGGGAGCATCGGGCCTGGAGCGGAAGAGCCCCAACGGGTGGCCCGACTCAACCACTAGGGTCTGGTGATCGGTCATTTCCGATAAGTATTTTTTAATTAGCCGGTACTGCATCCAGTTCTGGCAAACCCGCCCTGTTTCACCGTACGTCACCAGCTCATATGGATAAAGAGCAACGTCAAAATCAAGGTTATTATCAATCATCACCTGGAACGCTTTGCCTTCCAGGCAGTTCCCCGGGTAACTGTCAATTGGTTTTGCCTTCATGTTTCCAGGCGGGCGATACCGGTAACCGTAAATCCGGCCCCTGGTAATGAGCTCTTCCATGAATTCCGGGGCCAATTTAATATGCAGCTCTTCCGGCACATAACGAAGGGCATTTTTCAGGGCAATGGCAGCCTGGCTGCGGGATAATGTAAAACTCCGGGGCGGGGCGCGACGAATCCCTGCCTCAAAGGGTAGCAGTTTATAATAATCCTTTTCCAGTTTCACAGCCATCGCAGTTCCTATTTCATGGTTGAAAACCATACCGACACTTCCTCTCCGCAAAACTATTCCTTAGTCATTATAACGGTTATGGCGGCTTTTCGAAAGTTTAGCCCCCGTCCGTGCACTCGCCCTCACCTCTGCCTTTGCCTTTACCTTTGCTGCCGCCGGGTTATCACCCAACCCCGGACACTGCCTCTTTTACTTACCGCTGAAAATATGATGAATCAGCCAAAACAGCTTTCAACAAGCAAGAAAGCCATCAGCCAGCCTTGCGGTTGCGATTCCCGCTAATATTGCTGGGACTTATCAGGATCTTTCCGATATGCTACAATGTCCGGGTTGGTCGAATTAATTTTGGAGATGATCAAGATGCAAATTGGCCTGGTCGGTATGCCCGGATCCGGAAAAACAACACTATTTAACCTGCTTACAGGCAGCGAACACCCGGTGGGGCTTAGCGGGGCAGACGAAATCTATTTTGGCAGCTCTGCAGTGCCCGACCAACGCATCGATTACCTTGCCACCCTCTATAACCCAAACAAGGTGACCTATGCCCGGATCGATATCAAGGATATCCCGGGTGCCAGGATGGGTGACAGCAAAGCGAGGGCGGCCAGGTTGCTGGAAGAAGCACGCAGCGCCGATGCACTGGTGCATGTATTAAAAGTCTTTACGGTTAAGGATGACGGCACCGGCTCAACGGAGCTTAATCCTTACCGGGCCCTGGAAAGCTACGGCACCGAGCTGCTGCTTGCCGATATAGATTTTTTGGGAAAACGAATTGCACGCATGGAAAGCAGCACAAAAAACAAACGGGAATGCGCCGAGCAGGTTCCGGTTTACAAAAAACTGCTCAGCGCCCTGGAAGAGGAGAAACCGGTCAGCTCAGTTGACCTGACCGCAAGTGAAAAAGACCTTTTCAAAGGGCAGGTTTTTCTGACCGAAAAGCCGATCTTTATCGTCATCAATTTGGACGAAGAACAGCTGCGCCGCAAAAACTACCCCGACCGCGACCGGATCGCCGCTTATGTGGCTGAAAAAAGCCTGATCGCGGTAGAGGTCAGCGCCCGCATTGAAGCTGAAATCAGCACGCTCGATCCTGAAGAGCGGACTGCCTTTATGGAAGACCTGAACCTGGCCGAATCAGGCCTGCAGAGGTTGGCCCGGGCCGCTTACCGGCAGCTGAACCTGATCTCTTTCTTTACTGTAGGGGAAGACGAAGTCAGGGCCTGGACGGTGCAGCAGGGTTCAACTGCACGGCGGGCGGCCGGCAAAATTCACACCGACATCGAGCGCGGCTTTATCCGCGCTGAACTCTTTCATTACGACCGCCTCTACGAGTTAGGTAACGCCGCCAGGGTGCGCGAAGCGGGCCACTTCCGACTTGAAGGCAAAGATTACCCGGTTCGCGACGGGGACATCATCAACTTCCGCTTTAATGTTTAGATCGCTGCAGGCCCAAAAACAATAACTTGATACCTTGATACACAGTGTATCTTAAGTAAAGATAGTGAGGGTGTTTTTGCCTTTGAGAGTTTTTTTGCTGTCAGTATCGCCAAAATAGCGGCGGGCAACAAGGTCCTGAACGAGGCGGGGCAGCGGGCGATCTGCCCGGCGCAAGACTTCGCCAATCGCCGGTGAAGTTTCGGGAGAGCTGCCCCTACCGGGCCAGAGGCGGCAAAAAAGCGGGTACTCCACTGCAGCGCTGGTATTAACTTTAAGCGCTCCTATCGCCGTATCAAACCCGGCATTGAGAAAAGCCGCCGAGTGCGAATCTCCGTAGCAGCAAAGATTATAAACCAGGCGCAGGCGCCCCGGCGCTACGGCTTTTTTGATCTTACTGCCCATTTCCGCCGCAGACACCCAGCGGTCAAAAAAACGGACCCGCCCCTGTACCCCGTGCAGTTGGAAGAAGAGATCAACCGCTTCGATTTCCTGCCTGCCTCCAGTTGTTGCCAGCCATTGCAAAAAAGCAGGCCAGGTCGCCTCATTATCCCTTAGTGAGTTTACCTCCCGGTAATGGGCACCAAGAAACCGCCGGGCAAAATCAACCCCGGCAAGCTCGATAAACTCGTAAAGCCTTCTGAAGCGGCTGTCGCCGTGCTCCGCCAGGCAGTTGGCCACCAGCAGTATCCGCTTATCCCTGGTTACTAAACCGCTCATCTTTCATAATTTTCCCTGCTAAAAATTTGTTATCTTAGGGTGGCGGTTTTCACGCGGGTAGATGTAGCCGGGTTGGGGCGGCATCGAGTTGTAGACGCGGCTGATCTCTACCAGGGCATGGGCTGTGAGGCCCCCTCCCATCGCGTAGCAGCCCTTGATTAACACCGACTCCATCTTCAGGTTCACAAAAAGCACCGCCACACCAGACTGGTCGGGAATCTCGGCCAGTTCCCTGCCGTAAGGGTTGAGCGAAAATAAAATCCTGTCCCGGCCGGCATTGGCCGCCTGTATTGCCGGGATCAACACCGGGTAACCGTCTCGGTCGACGTAGGAGATGAACTTCAGCCCGTCAATCTGGCTGAACATGGACCTGCTGATATCGTTAAGCGCCCCCCTGGCCCCTGCAGCATAAAAGGGCCGCAGCAGCCTGGTTTTAACAGCCCCGCTGATGATCTGCCCAAAAGTCAGCTTTTCGCGTTCTGTTATGGAAACCAGGTCAAAATAGTGGATCGCCCCAAACCCGAAATAGGAGTTGTAACGAAACATCGGCTTCTTATTGTAAGCCTCATATTCGGGCCCGCTTGTCAGCGTTTTATCGAAGACTGCCCGGCCGCGCCAGATATCCATCCGCGGCGAAAAGATCAGAAAACCCACCTTTGGGCGTTCCCGAAAAAAGCGCTTACTGAGCCCGCTACAAAACTGGCCCGCAGTCAGCTGGCCGCTGCCGTGCGGCTGAATCGAAGAAATAAAGGTAATATGCGGAGAACCTTCGTCGTCTATAGTCGCCAGCAGGCCAATCTTACTGTCTGAGCACATTAACGCCCTTTCTTCATCACTGATCACCTGTTTCACCGCCTTCCTGATCCTTTTCCAACGCCGCCGAACCGGTCCACTGGATTAATATCCCGCAATTGCCCAAGTTAGCGCGGGCAATCTCTACCAGCCAGTCAAGTTCAACCCTGCCCGGCAGCTTCACCCCCCGGTACGGCCATTCACGATCGAGCATCAGGTACTTATTCTCGCAAAGGTTATTAAAAGCGCACAGCTCCCATCGCTCGATGAAATTATTGCCGTGGTTGCCAAGCCAACGGGCCAGGCCGGCTATATTCTCCGACCGATCCGTTATACCCGGTACCAGCGGGGTCCTAATCCAAAATTTCGTACCGTTCTGCCCGGCCTCCGCCAAGGCGGCAACCAGGTTGGCCAATATCTGCTCGTTGCCCCTGCCTGTATATTTACGGTGAAGTTCGCTGTCAAATATTTTAAGATCGTAGAGCAGCAGATCGGTATGCTCAAGGGCTGCAAGCAGGGTTCCGGATTGCAGCAGCCCGGCGGTATCGAGCGCTGTTTTTAAGCCTTCCCGTCTGACGTTCTGCAGCAGCCAGGTTGTGGCTTCCGCCTGCAGCAGCGGCTCCCCGCCGGAGAGGGTGATCCCGCCTTCGCCGCCGAAATAGGCCCTGTCTTTTAACAACTCTTGCAGCAGCTCCCCCCTCTCCCACTGCTCACCTTTCAGGTGCAGGGCCCCCGAGGGGCAGCGCTCCACACAGGCCCGGCATAAGATACAGCTGCTGCCATTAATTTTAATCCTGTCCTCTGCCTGCATGTAAGTCAGGGCGCCGCTTGTACAAACCTCGCGACAGGAACTGCAACCGATACAGCGGTGGCTGTTCCACTGGATAAGCGGCCGCGGGTCGATGCTCTCAGGGTTATGGCACCAGTCACAGCGCAGGTTGCAGCCCTTCATGAAGAGAGTGGTCCGCAAACCCGGCCCGTCCTCGGTTGACATCCTCTGGATATCAAGCACCGTTACCGGACGATCTTTACCCTCTAAAAACATTTATGGCTTTCCCTGGCGATGATTTCATCCTGAAGCTCCCGGCCGATTGAAGCAAAGTAGGCATTATAACCGGTAACTCTCACCAGCAGGTTGCGGTAATTTTCAGGATGCGCCTGTGCATCGCGCAGCAGATCTGCATCAATAATGTTGATCTGTAAAGCTGTTCCGCCATTTTCGATGTAGCCCCTCAGGAAAGCTTTCAGCTTCTCCTTATGTTCCGGGCTCTTAACCAGCGCCGGGTTCAGGGTAATAGTGTGCGATGCCCCGTTGGGCAGGTTGTTCAGGTAAGTTAGATAGTCGCCTTTTTCGGTGTGACCGCCCAGCGCCTTGCCTACCGAGTTGGCATTGGCTGTCGGCCCTTTAATATCAGCCCCGTTGACCGGACAGATGGCATTGGATAAAAACTGCCCTTTTTTACGGCCATCAGGACTGGCCGGCAAAATATAGCCTGATAAAATCCAGTAGTTCCAGCTGAGCATGCCCGGCCTAAACCGGGCCCCGGTCGACCTGGTCTTGTAACGCCAGGTCTCCTCAGACCAGCTGTCCATAACCCGCAGGGCCAGCTGATCAGCTTCCCGGTCATCGCGCCCGTACTTTGGTGCCCTGTTTATGGCCACTGCCTGCAGCTTCTCAAACCCTTCCCAGTTGGCTTTCAGCGCCCTGATCAGTTCCTCCATGGTGCACAGCTGCTGGTCAAATACCAGGTACTTAACCGCCAGCAGCGAGTCAACTGTCGTGGCAAAGGTAACCGCCTCGATGGTTACAAACTTCAATTCGGCTCCTCCCTGGGTAATATCCAGACCCTGTTCGGCGCAGCCCCGTACCAGTGCAGAAAGATAAGGGGTGGGTGAAAAATCGGCCCTTACCGCATCCATTTCGTCATAGAGCAGAACTATTTTTTTTACGAGATAGGCAACCTGCCCGGCAAAAGCCTTGTAAAACTGCTCAAAATCCGTAAATTCTGCCGGATCGCCGGTCCGGGGCGCGTCAATCGCCGGCTTGTAAGGCTTGCCCCAGACGCTGTCTGTGTAAACCTGCAGCTCATGGCCGCCGCCGAGGGCCAACTCCACCGCCTTGTAGAGGTTTAAGTTGCAGTCTACGGTGGATGAGCGGTCATTACCGCACATAGTATTTTCCAGGCAGCCGACGGCCCCGTAGTCGTGCACATTTTCTTCGTTGATTAACTCCCGGCAGCCGGCTTTCTCAGCCTGGCGCAGTAAACCGGCCATAGAGCGCTCGTCAAAATTAAGTAAAAATGGTGCCCCCTGGCTGTGGGCAATCATCTCAACCACTTTGTCCAACAGTTCATCAGGCGAATTGCGGTGCAGGCGCACGTTCGGTTTCGGCTCCAGTATCGGGCTCATCTCATCGATCACCTCGAGCAGCACAAAAGTCAGCTCGTTGGTCAGGTCGACTCCCCCTTTACCCATTCCCGACAAATTAAACAGCTGGCCGTAACCGGCAGTAATGCCCTGGTTGCAGCCAGTGCGGATCATTGCATCGTAAGCGGTGTTACAGTGGATCCAGAAACACTTTAAAATTTCTTTGCCGAACTCAATTTCCATCCCCTCGGCCATCGACCGCTGCCAATAAGGCAAAAGGTACTGGTCGAGCCGGCCAAATGATACACCGGGCCCCGGGTAATTTTCATCAGCCATCACAAGCATATGGGTCAGCCAGAGCGACTGTACCGCCTGCCAGAAATTCGCAGCCGGCTCCCAGGGCACCATCCGCAAATTATCAGCCATCTGCAATAGCTCTGCTTTTCTCTCCTCATCATTTTCCCTCTCTGCCAAAGCTCGGCACTCGCCGCAGTAAACCACTGCCAGATCGCGCGGCATCAGGCAGGAGTCAATCATCGCCCTCAGGTTGGATCCTTTCTGTCCGCTTTTTTCTGCAGCGCTTAAATTTTCGTAAAGCTCAACGAAATATCGGTGAAGCCCTTTAAAGCCCATCCTTAAAACCCGCGGGTAATCGGCAATTAAGTGTCCTGATGTCGGCCCGCAGTTGCCGAATCCCTTATCTTTAAAAGAAAAAAGCCGGTCGCGTAAGGCACCCTTGCCCAGCACCAGCTTATGATGTTTTTTCCTTTCGGCAGCAGTCCAGCATTTAGAGCAGATTACATTGAAGCGGCTGCCGGCCAGCAGGTCACCTGGCAGAATCTCCGCCGGCAC
Source organism: uncultured Syntrophomonadaceae bacterium (assembly GCA_964389365.1). Taxonomy (GTDB): domain Bacteria; phylum Bacillota; class Dethiobacteria; order DTU022; family DTU022; genus UBA993. Next base: position 12,946 of record CAYMDO010000015.1, on the reverse strand, counting down.
ATTCTCGACCATTACCTTACGGGTAAAGTAGGCCTTGCGCTCAGCCAACCCTCTCTTATAAAAATCAGGGGGCAGATCAAATGTAACTGCATTCTGGTTAAAGGTCTTTGTGAAAGTATTGAAAAAAGAGTAAACCTCCGGCACAATGTAAAAATTCATCTCTTCGAAAAGCCAGTCATCTTTCGCCCCGGTGCTAAAGGCCAGGTATTCGTTGTTCCAGTTTCGTTCCGTTCCTTTAAAATAATAATCATAAAGCCACCTGATGCGCGGGGAAAGATTGTAAGGCTCCTTGACCTGTACCACAGCGATCACTCCCATCAGCAGCAATTTCATAATAACCAAGGTTGATCCTATTATACACTTCCCACATTACTGAAGGTAGCATTATTGGTTCTGCCTGCCGGGTATATGAAGCAATGGTTTAATAACAGCGCCTCCAACATTAAACCGTTACCTTCCGGCTTTTAGAGTGAGGATGAGTTTATTGAACCGGCGGTTGAAAATGGCGCCAACAGCCTCTATAATGCGAATATGTACAAAACCAAACTATTGCCGGTGGGGGTTAAATAGTGGCCAAGAAAAAAAGTGGCAGGAACACTAAAATGCATCAGCTGCAGCAACAAAAACAACAAGATGTATCTATTGCCAAAAAACGGACATTGATCATCTTGCTTCTGTTGATCCTGCTGGTCCTGACAGCTACAGCTATTTATTATTTTTCAGCAACCAGGCATAAAGGTGATGAACAAAACATTAACGAAGGAGAAAACTACATGAATGTGACCAAGCCGGTAGCAACCATTGAAATGGAAGACGGCAGCCTAATCAGGGTCGAGTTGGATCCGGTAAGTGCCCCCAATACGGTGCGCAATTTTATCGCGCTTGCATCCGGCGGCTTTTACGACGGCTTAACCTTTCACCGCGTCATCCCCGGTTTTATGATCCAGGGCGGCTGCCCTGAAGGGCAGGGAAGCGGCGGCCCCGGTTATAGCATAAAAGGCGAGTTTGCCGATAACAACCACAATAACCCGATTGTGCACCAGCGCGGCGTGATCTCGATGGCCCGCTCACGCCATGCCGATTCAGCCGGATCCCAGTTCTTTATCATGGTCGATGACGCCCCCCACCTCGACGGTCAATATGCTGCTTTTGGCCGGGTTACCGAGGGATTGGAAACGGTTGACCAGATCGTTAGCGTTAAGCGCGATCAAAATGACAGGCCTCTTGAAGAGCAGCGGATCAAGAAGATCACCGTTGAAACATTCGGCACCACATACGAGGCGCCGGATAAAATGTAACCGCGGGCTTTGTTTCATTTTATGCTCGTAGACTGAAATAAAAGGGCACATAATTCGCCTCTTATTTCTTTTTCTTATTGAAATCTGACCGGCTATCGGCTACAATAGCAAAGTTAGTGTAAATACAATTTGTACTAGTCATCGAAATCCAGGCAGATAAAAGCAGAAAGGAATACCAATGTCAGAAAAACAAACCGTCTCGACCACAACCGCAAGCCTCCTGCCACGCATACGCCGGGCGGCCGCTGGCAGTAAATGCATCACCTTTGTCGGCTCGGCAGCCGGCAACAGCGGAAAATATACCGTTCCCTGGAGCACCATGCACAACGATGCCGCCGCGATAGCCGCCGCACTCCAGCATAAAGGCCTGAAACCGGGCGATCACATAGCCTTACTGGGCCTGACCAGCCGTCATCTGGTTACCGCACTGCAGGCTATCTGGCTTGCCGGGGGCTGTGTGATTGTGCTGCCAATTCCGATGCGCATGGGCTCGATTGCCGAGTTCACAACCCAGGCCCGCGCCAGCATTCGCTACAGCGATGCCAAAATGCTCCTGCTCGATCCAAACCTCTCTACCTTTTATGAAAGCGAAGCCGGCGACCCCCCGGTATATTACTTTGACCAGCTAAACCCTTCCAAAGCCGGTTTTTCGGCTGCCGACTATACGGCAGTGCCCGACGATCCCAATCGTTTGGCGATCATGCAGTTTACTTCGGGCAGCACTGCTGTTCCCAAAGGTGTAATGCTGCCGCACCGATCCATATGCGCCAATATTGATGCCATGGACCAGGCAGTCGGGCTTGACACCGAACATGACCTGCTGGTTTCATGGCTGCCGCTTTACCACGATATGGGCCTGATCGGTGTCCTGACCACCAGCATGTCAAAAGGCTGCAACCTGGTGCTCGCCGCCCCGCAGGATTTTCTCAACGTCCCTGGCGACTGGATGAGGTGGATCAGCGATTACCGGGGCACAATTACAGCCGGGCCAAACTTCTCCTATGTGCTGGCAACCCGTGCCCTGCGCCGAATGACCGACAACAGCGAAGTGCTTGACTTAAAACAGATGCGCATGGCCTTAAACGGCGCCGAACCGATCGACCCTGATGCCGTGGAAAAATTCATTTCCGCCGCACGACCGCACGGCTTCCGCCCCGGCGCTGAATTCTGCGCCTTCGGTATGGCAGAAGTCTCAATAGGCGGCACTTTTCCGCCGGTGATGCGCGGGATGCTCTGCGATACGGTGAACCGCGAAACCCTGGAAGCAGAAAAAGTGGCTTGCCCGGTCGAATCCGATATGGAACCAGCCCGCCGCCTGCCCCTTCTCGGCTGCCCACTGCCGGGCCTCAAGATGCGCATCTGCGACCCGCAGACGGGCGCCGAACTCGCTGAACGGAAAGTTGGCGAACTGCATATTGCCGGAACTTCACTCACCACCGGCTACTACAAGAGACCCGATTTAACAGCAGCCCTGCTCAAGGATGGCTGGCTGCGCACGGGCGATCTCGGCTACTTTGTTACCCCTCCCGGCGGCAGCAAGCCCGAGCTGGTAATCTGCGGTCGCATCAAGGACGTGATCATCATCGCCGGGCGCAACATTTACCCGGAAGATATCGAACGGGCTGCCGGCGCAGTTGAAGGAGTGCGCCCCGGCAACGTGATTGCCTTTGGCATAGACGGCAGCAAAGGTAAAGAAGCGGTTGTGGTAGTGGCTGAAGTTAAAGGCGGCAACCTTGAAGAGATTCGCAAAAACATCCGCTACCGGACTTTAAGTGTCTGCGGCGTCCCGCCTAAGGATATCGCCCTGATCAAACCGGGAACAATGCCAAAAACGAGTTCCGGCAAGCTGCAGCGCTCGCTTTGCAAGGATCAATATATGAAAAAGGCTTTGCAAACAGCAGAAGCCCTTTAGCAGTTTCATTATATCCATGATGATCTATCCGCACGCTGCGTCGGCGCACCAAAGATAGCTTGTTTAAATCTTCTCCACCCGGCAGAGGCAGTCGTAATAGGCGGCCTGGTTACCATAATCTGTTATTCGGTCTGGGGTCAGCTTGTTAACCGCTGCCCCGCTATCCGCCCACCAGCCCTGGAAAACAAGCACAGTGCCGGGAGGCACTGCATCGCTGACTGCCACCTTCAGCTCTATCCGGCCCCTTATGGACGAAACTGCAACTGATTCGCCTTCGGCTAAGCTTTCCTGCACTGCCAACTGCTGGCTGACATAAGCTTTCGGCTCCAGCCCGGAACCCGGCAGCAGGTGGGTGGAATGAATCGATTCTTTCATGTGCGGGGTCACAAACCAGTAACGATAACCGGCCTTCCAAAGCGAACGGTCGCTAAGCTCCAGCGGTTCCCGGTAAACCGGCAAACCACCTGCCCCTTCCTCTTCCGCCAGTTTGGAATAAAAGTTAAACTTACCGTCATCCGTATCAAAAGCGCCATCGCTCCAGGGGATATCTTCCCCGCCCGGCAGCAACAGCGGCCCATCTTCCCTGATCTGCTGAAGTGTAATTCCGTAAGCTTCTGTCAGCGGCCTGATTGCCCGCTTTAACAGGTCCTCCGCTTTAATGCCGGTCGGGAAGCCAGACCGGCCAAGCCCTGAAGCCACTTCCGCCAAAAATTCATACTCCGGGCGGCACTCGCCGGGCGGATCCGCCAACTTTTCGCCGTATACCAGGTAGGAATGACTAAATGAGTTAAAATAGAGATCTTCCGTTTCCAAAAATGCAGTAGCCGGCAGCACCAGGTCGGAAGCGGCTGCAGTATCAGTCATAAAATGTTCAGCAGTAACAACAAAAGGAACGCCGGCAAGCGCCTGCCGCAGAATGTTGCTGTCGCCAACCTGGGTCAGTGGATTTGCCCGGCTGATATAGACAAACTTAACCGGTGGCTCCGCAGGGCCAATCAGCGCTTTGGCCAGCTGCGGTTTCGGGTAATAGCGGCGGATAGGTTTCAGGTCAAGCCCGCTAAAGTAATCATGATCGATATGACGGGTCACCCTGAAATTAACGTAACTCACACCGCCACCCGCCACCCCGATATTTCCGGTCAGCGCTGCAAGGGCGTCAATCGCCCGCACCGTATTGCCCCCGTTGCTGTGGCGCTGCAGCCCGATCCCCGGCAAAATAGATGCCGGTTTACTGGTAGCAAAATCCATGGCCAGTTTTTCTATCATTTCTGCCGGTAGGCCGCTAATCAGGGACACCCGCTCTAAGTTAAACTGCCTGCAAAGCTCCTTAAACTGCTCAAAACCGCTGCTATGCAACCCGACAAATTCCCGGTCATACAGCCCTCGATCGATGATCACCCTGGCCATCCCCAGTGCCAGAGCGCCGTCGGCAGCCGGTTTAACCCTCACATACTGGTCGGCAATCATGGCTGTGGCTGTCTCCAGCGGATCAATAAGCACTACCCTGGTGCCACCCGCCCGGGCCGCTTTTATAAAAGGCAGCAGGTGTACCTGTGTAACGGCCGGGTTGCGGCCCCAGATTAAGATCAACCTGGAGTTAATTAAATCCCCGTGTGGGTGGGCCTTAGCCACGCCAAAATCATACCTTTGAGCGGCAATGCCCGCTGCCCAGCACAGACTGCCCCGGTGCAGGGTACAGCCGCCAAGGGCGCTGAAAAAACGCCCCTCAACATCTTTGAGCATCCCTCCGTAACCTCCATCATAAAAATGCAGCAGCGCCAGCGGCCCATGCGCCGCCACGGTTGCTGCAATCTTTTCTGTCACTAAGGTTGCCGCTTCTGTCCAGCTGATGCGACTAAACCTGCCGTCTCGTTTCAACAGGGGGTAGAGCAAGCGCGAGGGGTGATTAAGCCTGGACAGGTGCTTATTTCCTTTGGCACAGATAAAACCGCCGGTAACCGGTTGCTCGGGGTGCGCTTTTAAAGAAATAATGCGCCCCTCATCCACTTCCGCCAGCAAAGCGCACTGGTCCCAGCAATCGAGCGGGCAAGCTGTCTTATACAATTTTTTCATAATTATAGCTCTCTGTTTATAATATTAATTACACCGTCATCAGCAAATTACACCAAGAGGCAAGCATTACAAATAACAGGCGCATATTCCTCAACACTGCTCCGGGAAATTACTTGCAACCCTGAAGATAGAGGATATAATTAGCTGTCGGTTGGTGCCAGGAATAAGCCTGGAAATGAACCCGGACACCCACGGGCCGGTCTCTGCCTGACTATTGCCCTGATATGCTCCAGGGTAGTGCCGCAGCAGCCGCCGATAATCGAAGCGCCGTTTTCGATGCATTTCGACACACCGGCAGCAAAGTCGGCCGGCTTCATCCCATAAACGGTCTCTCCACCTACCAGCTTCGGGGTACCGGCATTGGGCTGGATCAGTATCGGCAGCGATGTGTGCAACCGGTAAAAAGAGGCAATTTCAGCCATCTGCTCAGGCGCGAGCTCGCCGCAGTTGGCGCCGACTGCATCTGCCCCGTACTCTTCAAGTGCAACCGCCGACTCAGCAACTTCGTTTCCCATAATTGTGCGCCCCCCCCGGTCAGTAGACGAGTATGACAGGGTAACCAGCACTGGCATCCCGGTAACCTCGCGGCAAGCCTTAAGCGCGCAAAGCGCCTCGCGCAGGTCGGTCATCGTTTCGACAAGCAGGCCGTCAACGCCACCTTCCATCAGCAGCATAGCCTGTTCACGATAGTTTTCCACAAACTGCTCTTCGCTATATTCCCCGTACGGTTTGAGCAAACGACCGGTAGGGCCAAGATCGCCGATTACATACTGGTGCGTGCCGGCCGCAGCGCGGGCAAGCCCGGCCCCGGCCAGGTTTACGGCCTTCAGATCGCCGCCCTGGCCGTGAGTTTCCTGGTAAATCCTGTTGGCGGTGAAGGTATTGGTAGTAAGAAAGTTAACGCCAATCGCGGCATATTCATGGTGAATAGCGCTGATCTGCTGCGGTTCGCTTAAATTAAGCTCACAGCCCGGTTGGAGGCCGCGCCGCGCTAGTTCACTGCCCATGGCGCCATCGAAAACCAGCGAGGTTTTTTGTTGCAGCAACTCAGTTAAGTTCATCTAATCACCGCCATTGCTTTTTACTTTTACAAGAGATTATAGCAGATTTACGTGGTATAGTATTAACAACAAATCCTTTTTTTGGGGGGTGGAGAAGTGTTTGGGTTCATCAGGAAAATCATGATCGTAGCAGTGCTTTTCTTTACACTGCTCCTGGTGATGTTCGTTATCAACCAGACCAACCAATTGATTGCTTTCTTTGCCGGGCTGCACCCCCTGTTGGGGCAGATCGTGCTCTTTGTCCTGTTGACTATTTACGCTGCCATCATAATCACACCCCTGGCCGTAATCTACAGTAAGCCCGCTGCCCTGTTGCCCCCAGCAGATACAGAAGGCGCCGATTACAAACTCTACCTGAAGAAACTGGCAGCGCGTCTATCAAAAAACCCTTACCTCGACAAACTACCACTGGATGCCGGCAATAAGGAAGCGATCGAAGCCGCGCTCAGGAAACTGGATGCCCAAGCCGACGAAGTGATCAAAAAAGCCGCCTCCGGAGTTTTTATCATGACTGCCATTTCGCAGTACGGTGCCCTCGATGCAGTAATAGTAATCATCACCCAGCTGCGGATGATCTGGCAGGTCACAACCCTTTATAACCAGCGCCCTACTTTACGTGAATTGGCTTACCTTTACGGCAACGTATTCACAACCGCTTTCCTCGCTACCCGAATTGAAAACCTTGACTTGATCGAAGACCAGCTGGAACCGATTATCGCTTCGCTGATGGGCAGCTCACTCTCTTCCCTGGCCCCAACTTTTAACACGGCAGCCACAATAATTACCAACTCGGTAATCAATGGTTCGGCCAACGCATTTTTAACTTTAAGAGTAGGGGTAATCACTAGGCAGTACTGCGCTTCCCTGATTAGGCCGGAGCGAAGCACCCTGCGAAGGGCAGCCATGGTTCAGGCCTCAGCGCTGTTAGCCAAAGTACTGAGCGACTCAACCTACCAGGTAACCAAATCGATTTTAAGGGCTACAGCCAAGGCAGGTAAGCGCCCATTTCGTTACGGACACAGTTTAGTGTCAAAAGCTACCAGAAAAACAGTCGATACCGGTAAGCTAACACTTAAACAAGGTGAGGAGCTGGCCAGACGCCTGGGAGATGCCGCCAGAAACAGCGGGCAAAAGCTTAAGTTTTACTTGGACGGGACGGAGCCGGAAGCTGAAGGCAGCAACTTAGGCGATTGACCTTTTATGGTTTTTTTATGCAATGACAGCAAAGTAAAACATAAGGGAATTGACAGTACTCATGCTTGCACCGCCAATGAAAATAATTGCCCGCACTTTTTTAGATTCATAAGCCACGTTTGCCCTTGAAGCGGCAGGTTGGCGCAGTTGTATTTCAGTCGTGAGCGTTGTAGCAGCAGCTGGGTGATTAGCTATCCAGTTGATCGGCAAGATCGGAGCCGTAAGATTGGCTGAAACGGGTTGAGCTGTATTTGTCCAGTTTCCAGGAAGGCACACGGCAGGCAGGACATGGCATAAAATTCCATTTATTGCGTAAAAAGCGGGCAGCCCGGCTGTTTTTGGAGTTATAAACCAGAAAAGATTCACCGCAGTAGGTTGTGATCTGCGCCAGGCTGCCTTTCACCTCCATTGCCCTGATGCCGTGAAGGATCTTCTTTCGGGAAGGCCATAGTTTCATTTTGATTAGAAGCCTGAAGAAATCGACCCGCTTGCGGTAGTACCTTTTTTTAGGTTCCATTAATCCTAATATATATTCCCTCGATGGTCTATAGTTCTTTACGGTCTATGTATCTGGCGGGATAATTATACCACGTTAACTTCTGAAACGGGTAGTTGGAGTGTCAAGGGGACGGGGTACCTGACACGAAAAATACGTGTCAGGTACCCCGTCCCCTTGACACACTTGACACACTTTCTAACACACGCTTGAGATCATCGACCCCGTGGAGCAGTTAATGCCTGAAAAAGCATCACGGCGGTGCCGATTTGTAAAGGGTCGTGGATAATACGATCAGCGTAAAGATTGGCGGCAGCTGGGTCGAGCCCCAGAGGCAGGCCGGGAGCGGCGATACAGGCATCCGGTTTAAGCAGGGCGGCAGGGATAAAGGCTTCCCCCGGAGAGGCATCAAAGATAAGGTTGGTGCGGGCCAGAGCCTGCTCCAAGCTTAAGCCTGTTGTGATGCTAAGCTGTTCAGCCCTGGTGCAACTTTTTAAGAAGGCCGCCTCCTTTTCTCTTGCCAGGTCGCAAAGAATCAAATTTGCTCCTTCCTGCTGCAGGGCTTGAGCGGCGGCGGTGCCAACAGGGCCTAAACCGATCAAAAGGACTTCTTTGCCGGCAAGGCTGCCGGCCATTTTTTTAAGGGCTGCTGTGTAACCTTTAGCCGTGGCTTCATTGTTACCGGTAACATGACGGGTAAAAAGATTAAATGCAGCAAAGCATTGGTCATCGGCCATTAAAGCAATGCTTGCGCCACCCCGGTAAGCTTCGGCCAGGCCGGATACATCGGTGGCGGCAGTGACGAAGGCGGCGAAGCCAAGATGATTCGCGATGGCGCAAACGGCTTCAGCAAAGCCTTCAATCGTTCCCTGTCCGGTGGTGATCGGAATCACCGCCACCCGGCAGGCAGAAAGGTTGGCCGGTGCGGTTGCAGGAATTACCCTACCCGCAGCAACCTGGGCCAGATCCTTTAAGCCCCAGCCGCTTATATTATTTAGCTGCCGGTCATAATCTGCAAGCGTAGCGGGAATCTTTAAGACTTGTTCGCTGATTAACCTGGTCAACCTAAACAACCCCGTTTTAGGTTCATTTCGCGTATAATTCTCTCAACTACCACTTCTCTTTTAGCTGAGGCAGCTTTTCTGCTTCCGGCAGTGATGATCAGCGTTGCAACCCAGCAGTTTAAACCGGGTTGATAGTTAGTTAGCGCTTCGTCGGCTCCATAGAAGCCGGTTATATGGCTTAAAGGACCTGCCGAGGCAATAATGTGCTCCCCGGTTGTTTGCAGAAAACCATTCTTAACTGCTAAGTGCTCAAAGATGGCAGCCTTTGGGTGGGTCGGGGGGGATGGCGGCGTCTGCAGCGGGCCACCGATACCGGTGAAGACGGAAGCGATCAGTTCAAGAATGTTGAGGCCGGTGCTGTGATAGACGGCAGTGGGGGTCTGGCTGGGCAGACGGGCATCGATCTCGAGCAGTTTAAGCTGCCGGTCGTGTAAAATTACCTCAACATCCATAATGCCCAATAGGCCGATCCTTGAAGCGATGGTAACGGCCAGCGCAGAAAAGTCAGCCTGCTGCGCTGTGTTTAAACCGGAGGGGGCTACCACCCTTTTGCAGTCGTAGCGCTCATCCATATAGAGATCGGTCACCTGCAGGGGTATAAACCGCTTGCCGTCGCCGATCACTTCAATCGAGTAAGATGGCCCCACCAAATATTCCTGGATCACCCACTGGCCGGGAGTAGCCGTAGTTTCTGCCTTGAAGGTTTGCAGCTCTGCTTCGTTTTCAAGAAGCCTGACGCCTTCGGAGCCGCTTGCTGCAGAGGGTTTGGCAATATAGGGGAAGGCACCTTTCGGCCAGGGCTGCGGTTGCGGCAGGCCTAGTTCTGCAAAGAGTTGATCTGATTTAATCTTTGAAGAAGAGAGATCGTAAGCAGCAGGGTCAAAGGCAAGCGGCACACCGGTCAGGGCAGAAAGGGATATAAGGTGTTCTAAGGCGCCGCGGTTTTCCAGGGCCGGAATAATCAGGTCGATGTCTCGTTCGAGAGCGGCCTTCAGTTTATTGCTGTCGGCAGCATAAAGGGTATCAATGCAAAGAAAATAGTCGCTGAGGCCAGCAGCAGGTACATTTTTGTCTTTATCGATCAACAGGGTCTGGTAGCCGGCTTTCCTTGCCAGGTAAACCGCTTCCAGCCCTTGCAGCCTGCCACCGATAATCGCAACTCGCATCCCTATTCTCCTTCCCTGACATGGGGACGTTTCATCTGTCCTGTCCGGTTTAGCTGCCCTTCTTTTTGTGCGTCATGGGGATGTGTGTCATGGGGACGGGGTACCTGTCACAGAAATCTCGTGGCAGTATCCCCCGCCCCTACAGACACACGCATCCCTGTGGTCCCGCACTAACCAAAGTTTGGAGCCGAAATAGCCCAGTTAGATAACCATCTGTGAAACCCCAAATATAAACCTCATTAAGATTAACCAAGATTACTGTATAACTGCTTTCTCTGATTGACCCAGTTTATATAGCTTTCGAGCGGCGCCGGGTGCAAACCGCATTTATCAAGAACAGGCAATATAGCATCAATGGAGCGGCCCCCCTCATCGACATCGAGAGTGCTTTGCGATACTCCCTGCAGGCCCTTGTGAGGCGGAATAATCGAGGTAACCACATTTGCCCCGGCATTCAGGCGCAGCTGCAGGCCTGCCAACCCATCAACATCGAGGGAAGCCGGAATCAGGCGGTCGGGAAAAAGCAGACGCATTACGGCAATTATTTTCAGCTCACGCAGATGCGAACCTGTGCCAAGTTTTTCAAGCGGGGTGCCGATCTGGGGAATAAAACTCATAACCCTCAGCTGATCGGCTTCAAGTTCACGCATTATAGTAAAAGATTGGCAGAGATCTGCTTCGCTCTCACCGATACCTGAAAGCAAACCCTCTTCAACCAGCATACCCAGCTGGTGAGCGTAGGGCTTTAGTTCAAGTCTCTCATCATAATCCTGCGCTAGACGCAGCTTGCCGTAGAGCTCGCGGTTGTGAGTCTCCTGGTAGAGGGCAAACCAGTCCACGCCGAGATCGCAAAAATCATGCAGCTGATCGCGTGTCACCACGCCCGGTGAAATCATCACCGGCAGGCCGCTCTGCACTTTGACTGCGCTGACCAACTCCAGCAGTTCGTCAAAATAGCCATTATAATAGTAGTAAGGATCTTCGCCCATCGTTAGGTCAAGCAGATGCACCCCGGAGGCAGTTAACTGCCCTGCCGTTTCAATAATTTCTGCCGGAGTTTTGCGGTATCTTGTGCCAGCCGGGTTTGAACGGCGGTAGAAGCAAAAGGCGCAGTCGTTGCGGCAGTAGGTGGAAAAGTAGATAAAACCGTAGAGAAATACTTGATTGCCAAAGTGACTACGGCGGGCTTTTCTGGCGGTGCGAAAGAGCTGCCCGGTTTCTTCCGGCTGCTCAAGGCTCAACAGGTGGATAATCTCCTCTCCAACCAGTCTTTTATCGTCAGAAGCTTTATCCAAAATCGTTTCCAGTTTAAACTCAGGCATATTTTTACCTTCGATCTTACAAAATAACAACAAGCATACTTGGTATGCTTAGATATTAAGGCGGATACCATTAAGATAGGTCAGGCTGCGGGCGGCGCGCTGGATGTTGCCATGCCCTTCGCGGGCCATGATCAGGCGCTCCAGGCCAAAGCCAATGCCTACCCAGGGCACAGTGATGCCCCAATTTGTATCGAGGGGGTGGGGCCCGATTGCGCCAGATCCCAGCTCGAGATCTCCCTTGACCAGGTCAAAGGTTTCGCCGTATACTTCTGACCGTTCGGTTTCGATTGAGTAGTTGTCGAGGTCAGCAGCCTGCATCACCAGGGTGCCGAGTTCATTTAGTCTAGACGCGCACTGCTCCTGCGGCAAGCCCATTTCTACTATATTAAGCATGGTGAATTCCTGCTGATGTTTGCCTCCCTGGGTATCCTTGCGAAAACAGGGCCCAATCTCGAAGATACTAACCGGATGGGGCCAAAGCCGCAGCAGGTCTATAAGAACAAAGTAGAGGTTGGGGGCCAGCATCGGACGCAGGCATTTACGCTCATCCAGCCAGAATACCTGCTTGTAGAGAGGATGTTCTTCGCCGATGGTCATCTTGGTCAGCAGGCCTTTGGAAAGCAGTATTGGGGTAACGACCCGGGAGAAACCGGCGGTAGTGAGGGTGCTGGCAAGGCCTGCTTCAAGCCGTGTCAAGGCAGGCTGCCTAATGGTGGTTCGGTACTCAGAGAGCATTTCCATACCCCGGGCTACCAACTCCTGTTCCAGGATTTGGTAGGCACAGTTGCGTTCAGAGGCATTGCTGAAGGTGGCGGCAAGATGTGATTCAGTAGCCCCCAGTTCCTGAAGCCGCTGTTTTTGCACCACAGTCCATTCATTCACGGGATTGTGACCGCCTTTCTTAACCGTTTACCGCAGACATAGATGCAAGTGTCAGTGTCAGGGGGACGGGATACCTGACAATTTTGGTACCTCGTCCCCCAAGACTCTTTCATCCCTCTGGAACATGTCTCAGATATCCCCGGCCCTCTTGATACTTAATCACTTTGTTCAATGGAAAGGTAATTTTAAGTCTTTCCACAATTAATTAAGTCAGTTCCCGGATGATTTGAAACGCTCGAATTTTCCCCTTGAAATTGCTTTCACTTTCTGACGACCGGACAGATGAAACGTCCCCTTGTCCGCGTCCCCTTGTCCGTCCCTGCCCTGCTAATAATCTGGCGGGGAGTCCGGGAGCTCCACCCGGCTATACGGATTTAGAGTCCGCACGATCGTTCCGATCCACCCCCCGCAAACTTAGCTCGCTCAGCCGGCCAGTTTCCGGGCCAGATCTTTAGCCGAAGCGGCATCAGGCGCCCAG
>CAYMDO010000014.1:0-52886 GCA_964389365.1 uncultured Syntrophomonadaceae bacterium | reverse complement strand
ACACTGCTGTCACCGAGCGCGCCAACATAAACCTGCGGCGGCGGGCAGCTTGCATAGCAACCAACCGCTGATTGCAGTAGATCTTCATCGCCTGAGCGTTTAAAACCACCTGTCTGACCTCTACCCAGCGGTTACTGCCGTTATTTATAGTTAGCAGCAGAACCGCTTCTTTTAGCGGGTTGAGCGGTGAGGAATAGTTTGACCTTTGCCGGGCAGAACCAGTTTTTCAACAGCGCCGCTATGGGCTGCTCGGCGGTAAGGATAGCCGGCGCCGCTTTTTTCAAGAGAAAGTGAAAGGCTGTCTAGCGAAAGAAATATCGGAAGCCTGTGAGGGCCCCACGGAAGCGCGGTAAAGGCTGGGCATGCCTGGGATTGCCAGCTGAGAGTCTTTAAACTGTTATGCCCGCTATCCTGGTTTGCTGCCATAACCGGCCTCCGGAAAGCGCTTGTCCGATTTAGCGTAATTTTGTTTATATGCAACTATTCGACCCGAAAAGCTAAAATCCTCCGTTTAACAGTATGTTTGCACTTAAGCCGGGATAATTTGCCGCCCATATTATAATCCGCCGTTAGGATGAAATTTGGCCAAAAACTCAAGCAGCCGGTAGCTGATTCTCAGGCTGTCAAGCAGGCGTACAGCGTTCGTTTTTTAAGCTTTGCCATTAAAGCCCCCGCATAAATTCGCTTTTAAGCATTGCCGGGACCGCCGTGAAAAAATTTGCAGCAGATCCAAAACAGCCATTGATCAGCCTTTCCTGTTTTTCCTCATTTATTCTTTTCACCGGCAGGCAACCTAATCCCTGCCGAAAAGATGAAGCAGGGAAACCGAGGTTGGGATATAATAGCATACAGGTTGGCCTGGTACCGGATGGTAAATTATAACCGGCGGTGGAAAAATGGAACAGGCTTTTTTACCGGTTACAAGGGAAGAGATGGCTGCCCGAGGCTGGGAGCAGCCCGATTTTATTATGATCAGCGGCGACGCTTATGTTGATCACCCCTCTTTCGGGGTGGCTATCATCAGCCGCCTGCTTGAGGCTTACGGGTTTAAAGTGGCGATAATCGCCCAGCCTGACTGGAAGAACCCATTTCAGTTCAGCCGGCTGGGCGAACCGAGACTGGGGTTCTTAATCAGCGCCGGCAATATCGATTCGATGGTTAATCACTTCAGCGTGGCTAGAAAGCGGCGCCGTGCTGACGCTTACAGCCCCGGGGGCAAAACCGGGCTGCGCCCGGATCGGGCTTTATGCGTCTACGCCAGGAAGGTGCGAGAATTATTCCCGCAGAGCGCCATTATCATCGGTGGAATTGAAGCCAGCTTAAGGCGGAAGGCTCATTACGATTACTGGATCGATAAACTGCAGCCTTCCGTACTGCTTCAAGCGGGAGCTGACCTTTTAATTTACGGGATGGGAGAAAAACCGGTGATCGAAGTTGCCGAAACCCTGGCCGGCGGCATTAAGATCAGCGATATTACTTATGTGAGGGGCACAGTAACCAGCGTCAGCGAACTGCCCGACCCGTCCGGAACGCTGCTGCTTCCCTCCTTCTCTGAGATCAGCAGCTCAAAACAAAAATTTGTAGAAAGCTTCATGCTGCAGTACAAAAACAGTGAACCCCAAACGGCTAAGGCACTGGCCGAACCCTACCCCGGATGTTACCTGCTGCAGAACCCTCCGGCCGAACCGCTGAGCGGCGATGAACTGGACCAGGTTTACCGCCTGCCATTTACCCGCAGGTTTCACCCGATGTACGAGAAAGAGGGGGGCGTTCCAGCATTAAACGAGGTTAAGTTCAGCTTAGTCAGCAGCCGCGGCTGTTTCGGGGGCTGCAGTTTTTGTGCCCTCCATTATCACCAGGGGCGGATTGTCCGGTCCAGGAGCATCGAAGCAATATTAGAAGAGGCGGAGAAACTGATCAGGGACCCGGATTTTAAAGGCTACATCCACGATGTAGGCGGCCCAACTGCGAACTTCAGGCAGCAGGCATGCAATAGGCAGCTAAAATTTGGTACCTGTGACGATCGGGGCTGCCTCTATCCGGAGCCCTGTAATAACCTGGCTGTTGACCACCATGATTACCTAGAGCTGCTGCGCAGGCTGCGTTCGCTGGAAGGGGTAAAGAAAGTTTTCGTACGCTCCGGTATCCGCCATGATTACCTGCTCTGTGATCCCGACCCGGCTTTTTTCGAAGAGCTTTGCGAGCACCATATCAGCGGGCAGCTTAAAGTTGCCCCCGAGCACGTAGCGCAAAAAGTACTGAAAAGGATGGGTAAACCAGGCCGCGAAGCATACCTGGCCTTTAAAAAAAGGTATAAAGAAATTAACAGACGGCTTGGAAAAAACCAGTACCTGGTGCCCTATTTTATGTCGAGCCACCCGGGTTCCGACCTGGAGGCGGCGGTGGAACTGGCTTCTTTTATCCGTAAGCACGAACATTTCCCCGAACAGGTGCAGGATTTTTACCCGACACCGGGTACATTGTCTACCTGCATGTATTATACCGGACTCGATCCGCGCACCATGGAGCCGGTCCATGTGCCTTGCAGCGCTCATGAAAAAGCGATGCAGCGCGCCCTGATCCAGTATCGCAACCCGAAGCTGTACAGCCTGATATTCGAGGCTCTGAATAAAGCCGGGCGAAAAGATTTAATCGGGTACGGACGGCACTGCCTGATCAGGCCTCCCGGCGGAAAGAGAGCTGAAGCAGCCGTCCGGGGAAAAGGGCAGGAGCGGGAACAGAACCGGAATAAAACAGGCAGGAAAGCCAGAAGAGGGGCCGGGAACATAAATAATGAAAGTTAACACCGGCAAGTTAGTAATCCGCAAAGCTATCCTGCGCTACACCGCGCTCTTTACAGGCCTTTTCGTAATTGCAAACGGCATTGTTTTTTTGATCAACGCAAATCTGGGGGTCAATCCCTGGGATGTGCTGCATATTGGCCTGGCCAATCAGTTCGGCATAACCATCGGCCGTGTAACCCAGATCATTGGGCTGCTGCTGATCATCTTCAGTTACTTCTTCAAGGTACGGCCCAATATCGGCACTATCCTCAACATGATATTTCTCGGCCTCTTCATCGACCTGGTTATCGGCTGGGGCTATGTACCGCTGCCGCTGCCCCTGCTTGATAGAATCATCTTCTTTATAATCGGCGTCGTCCTTTTTGGCTTTGGAGTTGCTTTATACATCAGCCCCAATCTTGGAGCCGGCCCCCGCGACAGTTTAATGCTGGCCCTGACTCGGGCAACAAAACTGCGTGTTGGCATGATCAGAACAATGATGGAAGTGGTGGTAGCTGCTGCCGGTTATTTCATGGGTGGCCCGCTGGGCATCGGTACAGTGATTTTCGCCCTTTCACTGGGTATTTTCATGGAGGCGGGTTTCGCTTTCATTCGCCGCGTACAAAAAACCGCAATTTATAACCGCATCTGGAACAACGCCTGAGCGGTGCAGCGGGACATCATAAGCCTGCAGCAATTCGGACCAAAAATAAGCAGGCCAACATCTTTAATAGCCGCACCGGGCATAGAATCCCTGTAAAACAGATCCGGTAGATTAAAGGATTTTGATATTTGAAATCTAACTAATCTAGCAGGAAGCAAGTGTGTTTCAGGCTTTTGGGTGTTAAAAAATGAAAGGGGTGGTTCAGTGAGCTCAATGAATTACGGTTTGGCTGGTAAAGTGGTTGTTGTAACCGGCGGCAGCCGGGGCATCGGCCTGGAATTGGCCCGCCGCCTGCTTGGTGAAGGGGCTTACGTAGCAATCTGCGCCCGTAAACAGGAGGGCTTGGATCAGGCGGCAGCTGATTTAAATGGCGGCGACGGACTGCTGGCAATACCGGCCCATATCGCCCGCGAAGAAGATGTTGAACTGCTTTTTGGCCAAACCAAAGCACGGTTTGGCCGCCTGGATGTGCTGATCAACAACGTGGGGATGAACCTATTGACCCCTTCACTGGTCAATGCAGAAACGGCTACCTGGCAGAAGATTATTGAGTCCAACCTGACCGGAACCTATTACTGCTCAAGGACGGCTGCCGGGCTGATGAAAGAGCAGGGAGCAGGCAAGATTGTCAGCATTTCATCAACTGCAGCCTGCCGCCCCGCACCGGGGATGGGCATCTACGGCATCGCCAAGGCCGGGATCGAGATGTTGACAAGGGTTTTGGCCGTCGAGCTGGCTTCAGACAACATACAGGTCAATGCCGTTGCCCCCTGTATGGTTAAAACCGGCTTCAGCGCCCCCTTCTGGTCAAACCAGGCTGTGCATGATCAGATCGTCAAGACCATCCCGGCAGGGAGGCTGGCAGATATGAGCGACGTTGTGGAACCGGTGCTTTTCCTCTGTTCCGGCAGCGCTGACTTTATCACCGGACAGGTCCTGGTTGTCGACGGCGGCTCAACACTAAACTAAGATTGTACATAGTGTACATAGGGACAGTCCCTGTGTACACTAGATACTAAATACAAAGGGACGGTCCTGCTGTACATGAAGGACGACCGGCTGTATACATAAGGACCGTTCCCATGCACACAGACAAGAAAAGGGGTTGATGATAGTGAAGCATGAAGAGATGCAATGGCTTTCTAACGATGGATTAAAGCTGTTTGCGCAGAAGTGGGAGCCGCCGGATGAAACCAAGGCGGTAATCAGCCTGGTCCATGGGCACGGAGAGCACAGCGGCCGCTACAGTCACTGGGCGGAGAAACTGAACAATGCCGGCTATGCAGTTGTGGCTATTGACCTGCGCGGCCACGGTCGTTCGGGAGGGCAGCGCGGCGACAGCCCTTCATTTGACCACTATGCTGACGATGTATCAATCCTGCTTAAAAATACTGATGAGCTTTTTCCTGGGAAACCGGTATTCCTATACGGGCACAGCCTCGGCGGCTTAATTGTTCTCTTCACACTGATCCAGCGCCGTCCGAAAGTAAAGGGAGCCGTGATAACCAGCCCGGTGTTGCAGACACCCATCGTCGAACAGAAAGCAAAAATGGCAGCTGCCAAAATTCTGGGCTCTGTGCTTCCCAAGGTTACCTTGCCGAGCGGTTTGGATCAGGCTGCTTTATCCAGAGACCCGGCCGTAATTGAAGCGTACCGCAATGATCCCCTTGTGCACGACAAAGGTTCATTACGAATGGCCAAAGATATGCTGGCGAGCATGGAATATGTGCTCGGGCGCGACGCAGAGGTTGAGGTGCCACTGCTGCTGATGCACGGTACAGGAGATCAACTAACCTTTGCTACGGGCAGCGATCTGCTGGCCAAGACAATAAATGGTGACTGCACTCTTAAGCTTTATGAGGGCTGCTACCACGAGTTGCACAATGAGCCGGAAAAAGATGAGATCTTTGCGGATCTCAGGAAATGGCTCGACCAGAAGCTGTAAAGGTGAGTAGCAGATAGAAAGACAAAATCTTTTCACCCCTACCCCGACCCTCCCCCCTCAAGGGGGAGGGAGTATAGCAAATTCTTTTTGCTTATTTATCGAACATGTAGCTCCCCCCTCAAGGGGGAGGGAGTATGGAGTCTATCCTTAAAGTTACTCGTTCAGGTTGCGTTTTTCGCCGGTGACCAAAAAGATCACCTCTTCGGCGATATTGGTAGCGTGATCAGAGATCCGCTCCAGCCAGCGACCGACAAAGAGCAGATGGGTAGCCTGGGTTATAGTTTTTGGGTTTTCCATCATGATCGTTAACAGCTCACGGAAGATCTGCCCGAAGAGTTCATCTACTTCATCGTCATCTTTGCCAACGGCAGCTGCCAGATCGATATCTTCGCTGACATAAGCGTCCAGGGCCTGCTTCACCATCTTCTGGCTTAATGCAGCCATGCGGGGGATATCTACCAGAGGTTTGATCAGAGGTTGATCGGCAATCCGCAAGGTAATTTTGGCAATACTGGTAGCGTAGTCCGCCATCCGCTCCAGATCATTGATCATTTTAAAGAGGGTAGCTACGCGGCGTAAGTCCTTGGCCATCGGCTGCTGGGTGGCAATCACCTCGAGGCATTTTTCCTCTATCTCCACTTCCAGATCATCGATCAGATCATCGCCGTCAATAACAACCTGCGCCAGCTCAAGATTTTGTGTTTTGAGCGCATCTACTGAGCGGGCAATCGATTCTTCTACCAAGCTGCCCATCTGCTGCAGCTTATCAAAAAGGTTGTTCATTTTTTCTTCAAATACCACTTTACGTTCCGTAAATTCCTTTCCTTCTGTCATCAGTAAAAACTCCTTTATGCTTAAACTTTAGCCAAAACGACCGGTTATATAATCTTCAGTGCGCTGATCGGCCGGCCTTGTGAAAAGCTGTGCAGTCTTATCCCATTCCACCATTTCACCCTGGAGGAAAAAGCCCGTGTAATCTGAAATACGGGCGGCTTGCTGCATATTGTGAGTAACAATGATAATCGTATAATTTTGGCACAGTTCCCGCACCAAATCTTCGATACGCTGGGTGGCAATCGGGTCAATAGCGGAAGTAGGCTCATCCATCAACAGCACTTTGGGCTGTACCGCCAGGGCCCTGGCGATACAGAGCCGCTGCTGCTGACCACCGGACAGGGCCAGGGCCGGCTCATGAAGGCGATCTTTTACCTCTTCCCAGAGCGCCCCGCCCCTTAGGCTTTCCTCGACAATCTGATCCAACTGCTCCCGGTTTTTCAGGCCATGAATCCGCGGGCCATAGGCAACGTTATCATAAATGCTTTTGGGGAAGGGATTAGGCTGCTGAAAAACCATCCCTACTTTTTTTCTCAGTTCAACTACATCGGTATCCGGATCGTAAATATTTTCGCCATGAACTGTAACTTTGCCTTCCAGCCGGGTACCGGGTATTAGATCATTCATCCGGTTCAGCACTCTTAAAAATGTAGATTTCCCGCACCCTGAAGGCCCAATGAGCGCTGCTACACCTTTTTCTTTAATCGCCAGGCTAACGTCAAAAAGCGCCTGAACATGATGATAATAGAAGTTCAGGTGTTCTACGGTTACATCACAATTTTGCTCGCTGGCAGGAGAAGGATCGTGAAGTCCTTTATTCATCGGTTCTTCTCCTGTGAGGGCAGCGGGAATAGTTGAAGCATTTTTTGTCAGCATCATTTTTCGGTTCTATTGAAGAGAACCATCTTTCACCTCTTCCGATTTAGCTGCCGGATTTCAGCATGCCGGTTACCAGTAAAAATTGGGCTTTCACTACCGGTCACCAGCATGATTAACAAGCCCGGTTACTGCTTAAAGGCCTTTAGCCGCCTTGCTGCGGTAACGTTTACGTAAAAGAACCGCCGCCAGGTTTAACATACATACCAAACTGATCAGCACCAGGGCTGTTCCGTAAGCAATTGGCCTCACCACGGACAGGTCATGATGCTGGGTTGACATGATGAACAGGTGATAGGGTAAAGCCATAAACTGGCTTTTGATCGAATCAGGCAAAGCAGGCAGAAAAAATGCCGCTCCCGTAGCCAGAATCGGCGCTGTTTCCCCGGCCGCCCTGGCCAAACCTAGGATGGTGCCGGTCAGGATCCCGGGGATTGCCCGGGGCAGCACGACAGTGCGGACAACCTGCCAGCGGGTTGCGCCCAATGCAAAAGAGCCGGCCCGGTATGCCCTGGGAACAGTAATTAAAGCTTCCTCCGCAGCCGTTACGGTAACGGGAAGTGTCAGTAAGCCCAGGGTAATTCCGGCAGCGATCAGGGAAGGGCCAAAACCAAAGAACTTCACAAAAACTGCCATACCGAATAGCCCAAAAACGATCGACGGCACTCCAGCGAGATTCCTGAGAGACATCCGGACCAGACGGGTAAACCGTCCCTGAACGGCATACTCATTTAAATAGATCGCTGCGGCTACACCGAGGGGAACAGCAAAAGCTATGGTAATCAGGGTTACATAGACAGTGCCGACCAGGGCCGGAAAGATTCCGCCTTCTGTCATACCAGCCCGGGGAGCCGAAGTTAGAAATTCCCAGTTGATAACCCCGATCCCCTTGATAAAAATATCGTAGATAATAAACCCCAGAATAAAAAGGACCAGCAGTAGCGAGAAACGAAGAATCCAGTACCCTAGTCTTTCAAGACCGGCAAATTCAGAACCATTTTTTTTTGCTCTGCCCTTTTTCATCTGTTTACCTCCGGCTTGCGTCGAATTAGGATATCAGCCAGCAGATTAACAATAAAGGTAATCGCAAAGAGAACCAAACCGACAAAAAAGAGAGCGTGAAAGTGAACAGAATTAGAGACTACATCGCCGATATCAATGGCTATGTTTGCACTCAGAGTCCTTGTTGAATCAAGAAAGGAGGAAGGACGGGCAATCATATTACCGGTGACCATCAACACCGTCATCGTTTCACCAATCGCCCGCCCCATACCGAGCATTGCTGCAGCGGTAATCCCTGAAAACGCTGCCGGTACAGTCACTTTCCAGATCGTCTGCCAGCGGGTCCCTCCGAGGGCCAGAGAAGCATGGCGGTACTCCGTGGGAACTGCGGTGATCGCATCCTCCGCCAGGGTAACAATCGTTGGCAGCGCCATAATGCCCACTAAAACTGCGCCATTTAAGGCGTTAATACCGCTTGGTATATTAAATAATTTAGCAATTAGCGGGGCAAGAATGACCAGGCCGATAAAACCGAGCACAACCGAAGGTATTCCGGCCAGCACTTCGACTATCGGTTTAATTAGTTCTCTTTCCCATGGGGAAGCAATTTCAGACAGGTACGCCGCAGCGGCAACCCCTATAGGGACAGCAAAAGCGAGAGCGCCCATGGTTACCATAAAAGTACCGATTATGAAATTATTAATACTGTAAGTCGGCTCTCCAAAAGCGCCGGGCCGCCACAGTCCGGGCCTAAAAAAATTAGTCAGGCCTACCTCACTTAAGGCTGGAAGGCTATTGGAAAGCAGGGTAAACAGGATCCCCGCTAAAAACAGAATAATCGCGATCCCGCTTGCCCAAAAGACTATCTGCATGATGATTTCCGTTCGGGAGCGCAAAAGCAAACCTCCTTCTGCCTGCTGCCATAGCAGCAAAAAACTTTTATTTCAAGAGCCCTGCAGCCCATCGTGCAGTAACAGCAGTGGATCACAGGGCTGCAATAAGGATCTATCTGCCTGGTAACAGTTCAAAACAGCAGCCAGCGGTTACTCTAGTGCTTTTTTGTTAAAGTCTACATCAGCTTCGGTAATCGGATAGAAACCTTCATCAAGGACCAACTGTTGTCCCGCTTCGCTTACTTCGAAGAGCAGGAAGTCAAGGATTGCCCCGCTCGGCCTGCCAATCACGAACTGATAGAGCGGGCGGGTTAGAGGATAGTCTCCACTGGTTACGTTTTCTAAGATTGTCGGATCAAAGGCTTCCGAGGCTTCATCAGCGGAAACCATAACTGCTTTGATGCCTTCTTTGGTTGCATAGCCAATTGCAGCATAACCGATTCCGCCTGTATCGTTAGTAACTGCTTCAACAATATCGGAGTTACCGGCCAGGTTGCGCATTTCCGGAGAGTAATCAGCCTGAACTACTTTTTCCATGAAGAAAACGTATGTCCCGGAAGTACTCTGACGCCCGTAAAGGGTAATGGCCAGGTTAGCTCCGCCAACTTCGGACCAGTTGGTAATCTCGCCGCGGTAGATAGCGCCAATTTGATCAACGGTTAGTTCTGTAACCGGGTTGTCTTTGTGCACAACAACAGCAACCCCGTCAACAGCAAAGCGAACAGCGTGGGCATCCTGTCCCTGTTTCTCTTTCAGATCAGCTTCTTCAGCTTCCTTCATCGGGCGCGATGAATTTGCAATATCAATATCGCCGTCGATAAGCGAAGAGATGCCTACTCCGGATCCACCACCGGTCACAGCAATGGCTACGTCAGGATTAGCACTCATATACTCTTCAGCCAGCCTGGCTACCAGGTTAACTTCCGAATCGGAGCCTGCGATCATAATTGATGCTGCTTTTGGTGCTTCTTCTGCCCCTGTCCCTTCTTCTGTCTCGGTTTCAAAGGGCTCTGCTGACTGTCCGCAACCGGGCACCAGTACTGCTAAAACAATCAATGCCATTCCAAATAAAGCCAACCACCTTTTCTGTTTCATCTGAAACCTCCTGAACATAATAATTTACCTTGCTCATCTTAGACAAAGAAAGTTAATAGAGAAGGAAGATAAGGTTAATTAATTGTTAAAGGGAAGTTAAATATTTGGAGGCCGGCACTGCCAAAAACGAATAAATGCCTAAATTACCGTCTCAGTTAATTGATCAGCGGCAAGGTGAAGGAAAAAACGATGCCTTCGCCTTCCTTGCTGTCAATTTTATACTGCGCATCGTGTGCTTCCATGATATGTTTAACAATCGACAGCCCGAGCCCTGTCCCGCCACTTTTACGCGACCGGGCTTTGTCAACCCGGTAAAATCGTTCGAAAATATATGGTAAATCTGCTTCCGGTATACCCGGACCATCATCACGCACTTCGAGAACCGCATTATCCTGTTTATTGGTCAGGCTAACCCGGATCAGCCCACCATGTTTGCCATGCCTGATGCTGTTCTCAAGAATGTTGATCAATGCCTGGCACAACCATTCATAATTCCCGCTGACCATATAATCGTCAGCGGGAAGCAAGCATTCGATTTGGACCTGATTTTGCTCACGTAATAAATCCACCCTGACTACTGCTTCATCAATCATTTTCTTTAAAGCAACAGTTTCCTTTTTGACGAAGCCTTTCTCATTCTCGATCTGGGCCAAGTCAAGAAGGTCATTCAGCAAATCAGATAATCTCAGTGTCTCCCGATCGATGATCTTCAAAAAACTCTGCAGCTGCTCTTCCTTAAGCTTTTCATGCAGGATAGTTTCCGTATAGCCGCGAATGGCGGTAAGTGGCGTACGCAGCTCGTGTGAAACATTGGCCACAAAATCACTCCGCATTTTCTCCAGGGAGCGGATATGGGTAACTTCGTGAAATAAAAGTAAAATCCCAATCAAGCCCTGATCAGGACCGGTTACCGGCAGCAGGTACGTCTCCAGGACTGCCGGGCGTGGATAATAGGCATATATCTCAATCACCTTGGCCTTGTTTTCCTGTTTTACAGCCCTTAAGTTTTCATAAAGAGTATAATTGCGAATAATCTTTTGCAACGGAAATCCAACTGCTTTATCCCTGTTAAGATCAAATAGCTTCCCGGCAGCCGGGTTGATCAACTCAACATTAAGGTCGCGGTCGGCGAGGATTACACCGCTGCTCATTGACGATATGACGATCTCAAGTTTGTTTTTTTCTCCCAGCACCTGGTCCATTCTTTTTTTTAGATTATTACCCATGCTTGAAATCATGCTGGCAAGATCATTTAGCTCGTCAGTGCTGTTAATCTTGATATTTGGCGTATAATTACCGGTTGCAATAGCCTGGGTAGCATCCTTAATCTGACGGATTGGTCCAGTAATACGCTGTGCCAAGACCAGAGAAGCAGCAAAGGCCAGCAAAGATGACAGCCCCAAAATACCAAGGATAAATAGCTTTAAGTCAGACAAGGCCCGGTTGATGGCTGCCAGAGGCAAAGCCAGACGGATAACGGCTTTTTGGCTGGTGTTGGAATCAGCAGCAGCCTTTTTACTTTTTAATGGCAGGGCGAAGTAATACATCTCTTCACTGACGGTAGTGCTGAAACGTGTGGTAATACCCTGTCCCAGCTTGATGGCATCGATCACTTCAGGTCGATCGAGGTGATTATCCATTAACAAGGGGTCTTCAGCAGAATCGGCAATCACCCTTCCGCTGTAATCGATCAAAGTAAGCCTCAATTCCAGCTCTTCTCCTAGCTCTTTAGCCAGGAGATCAATTTCTGCCTGCTGCGCTCCACGTTCATTCATTTCACTGATTATCGCAGATGCCAGGCGCGCCTGCGTATAGAGGTTTTCCTGCAAAGTCTGCAGGTAAAAATAATTTAAAAACCAGAAAAAAAAAGCCCCCATTGAAAAAACAACGACGGCAATGACAATCAGGTAATAGGCAATCAGTCGACCTCGGATATCTCTTAGTATCAAGTTTTTCCCTCAGCGTTTAGCAAAACGATACCCTACCCCCCGCACCGTTTCAATGTAAGCCGGATTAGCAGGATCGTCCTCAATTTTCTGTCTTAGGTAGCGGACGTGGACATCGACCGTCCGTGTATCCACTTCCACTTCATAATCCCAAACTTTGTCGAGCAGCAGTTCACGGGTCAGAACCTTCCCGTTGTTAAACATTAATAACTGTAACAATAGGAATTCTTTATGGGTTAGATTGCACGGTTCTCCTCTGACCATAACCTGATGTCGCTCTGGATAAAGCACAATATCACCAAGCTGCAAAATATCTTCCTCAGCCGGTTTCAGATCGACAACATTTTCTTGATGATCCAACCGCCTGAGTATGGCCCTGATCCGGGCAATAAGTTCGCGCATGCCAAACGGTTTGACCATATAATCGTCGGCGCCTAGTTCGAGCCCCAGCACTTTATCAAGCTCTTCTTTGCGGGCAGATAGCATCAGGACCGGAACAGATGCCGTAAGTTTATTGCTCCTTAAGCGGCGACAAACCTCAAGCCCGTCAACCTCCGGCAACATGATATCAAGGATCACCAGATCCGGCGGGTTATCAACAGCCTGCCGGAGGGCAAGAGCCCCATCCGGGGCACTCTCGACCTGGTACCCTTCCTTTTCCAGGTGGAAAGTAAGCAGACCAACAATATCCTCTTCATCTTCAACCACCAGGATGCGGCGGGGTTTCAGTTTAATGGGTTCCTTATTCATGAGCTAATTATAGCACAGCCCGAATTTTACCGGTGTTAAAAAATAACACAAGGGTAACACAAGGGGACGGTTCTTCTGTGTTGTATAGAAACCACGATATTAAAGATATTAAATCAGCGAAAAGGTGCGATGTTTAACGGCAACGAGAATAACACAAAAGAACCGTCCCCTTGTGTTTTAAAGAACCGTCCCCTTGTGTTTTTACAGCTGAACGGTTGTCACTGAAATGGATAAGTGCTAAGATAAGGCGGGATGTTAAACGGTAATATTTGTAAAATATACTGTATTCAAAATAGTTGCACGTGGAGGTGCCGATTTTGACAAAAAGAACGGAAACGATGGATGGAAATACTGCGGCTGCTTACATTGCTTATGCCCTCAGTGATATAGCGGCTATTTACCCAATTACACCATCATCGCCGATGGCTGAGATATGCGATGAATGGGCCGCCTACGGGCGCAAAAATATTTTTGACCAAACTTTGCATGTGGCAACAATGCAGTCGGAAGCAGGCGCGGCAGGGGCAGTTCACGGTTCCCTGGTAAACGGAGCGCTGACAACTACCTTTACCGCTTCACAGGGCCTGCTGCTTAAAATTCCGAACATGTATAAAATTTCAGGCGAACTATTGCCTTCTGTCTTTCACGTTTCTGCCAGGGCCCTATCAACCCACGCGCTTTCGATCTTCGGCGACCATGCCGATGTCATGGCTGCCAGGCAAACCGGTTTTGCCATGCTTTCTTCTGCTTCAGTTCAGGAGGTCATGGATCTGTCTTTGGTGGCTCACTTAAGCACCATTAAAACCCGGGTGCCTTTCCTGCACTTTTTCGACGGTTTCCGCACATCGCACGAGGTACAGAAGATAGAAACAATCGACTACGAAGATATCAAAAAGCTGTTGGATTGGGATGCGGTTCGCGCATTCCGCGAGCGGGCCTTGAACCCAGAAAAACCGCACCAGCGCGGCACAGCCCAGAACCCTGACATCTACTTTCAAAACCGAGAAGCGGCAAACCGCTACTACCTGGAAACACCGGAAAAAGTAGCCGCGGTGATGGACCAGGTATTCAAACTAACCGGGCGCCGCTATAACCTGTTCGATTACTGCGGGGCGCCCGATGCCGAGGCAATTGTGGTCTGTATGGGATCGGCCAGTGAAACAGTCGAAGAGACCATCAATCATTTAAACAAGCTCGGCGAAAAAGTAGGCCTGATAAAAGTGCGGCTTTACCGCCCCTTCTCACGGGAACACTTTTTAGCAGCACTGCCGGAAAGCTGCAAGCGTATTGCAGTACTGGACCGGACCAAGGAGCCGGGCGCTCTCGGTGAACCGCTTTACCAGGATGTTTGCACAGCATTGATGGAAATAAGGCAAACCCCCCTTGTTATCGGCGGCCGTTATGGCCTTGGCTCCAAGGAGTTTAATCCCAGCATGGTCAAAGCAGTAATAGACAACCTCAATGCCCGGGAACCGCTTAACCACTTTACCGTCGGGATCAATGATGATGTTACTCATACTTCCCTTACAGTGCCTGAGTGCCTTCATACCTCACCCGAAGGGACCTACCGGGCCAAGTTTTATGGTTTGGGCTCTGACGGAACGGTAGGCGCCAACAAGAATAGCATCATTATCATCGGCAATAATACCGCGCAGTATGCCCAGGGTTACTTCGTTTACGATTCAAAAAAGTCAGGCGGGATTACCGTGTCACACCTGCGTTTCGGCCCGAAAGAGATCAAATCAACCTACCTGATCGATCAAGCCGATTTTGTGGCCTGCCATAACCCTTCATTTGTAACTCGCTACGATATCCTTGAAGGGATCAGGGAAGGCGGTGTCTTCCTGCTGAACTCGAAATGGAGCTTAACAGACCTGGATGAACAGCTCCCGGCCGGGATGAAACAGACAATTGCCCGTCGCAAGCTTAAGTTCTACAACCTCGATGCTTTCAAAATTGCCGGCGAAATCAGTCTCGGCGGCCGAATCAACGTGATCATGCAGGCAGCCTTCTTCAAGCTTTCCGGCGTAATCGATGCGGAGACAGCCTTCAAAGAAATCGAAAAGACGATCGACAAATCATACGGCAAAAAAGGCAAAGAGATTGTTGAGAAAAATATTGCCGCAATCTATAAAGGGGTCGAAGCCCTAGAAGAGGTTAAATACCCTGAAAGCTGGGCTGAAGCAACCACTGGCGCCCACTTTACCCCGGAAGAAGCCCCCGAATATGTTTGTGACACCATCTACCCGATGACCTTCCTCAAGGGGGACAACCTGCCGGTTAGCGCGTTCAACCCCGATGGTACTGTACCGACAGCAACAACACGCTACGAAAAGCGAGGCATTGCAATTCATGTTCCGGTTTGGCTGCCGGAACACTGCATCCAGTGCAACCAGTGCTCTTTTGTCTGCCCGCACGCGGCAATCAGGCCGTACCTGGCACGCAAAGAGGATCTTGATGGAGCCCCCGGGGGATTTGAAACTATTGCCGGAAGCAGCAAAGATATTAAAGAGCTGCAGTACAGAATTCAGGTTTCACCGCTCGACTGCACCGGTTGCGGCAACTGTGAGGATATCTGCCCGGCCAGGGAGAAGGCGCTGGTAATGAAACCATTGTCTGAGGTTCAGGAAAAAGAAGATCCCCGTTTCCGTTTTGCCGAGAACCTGCCGGAACTCAACCTCGACATCGCTCCCACAACAGTGCGCGGCAGCCAGTTCCGCAAACCTTTATTCGAATATTCCGGGGCCTGTGCCGGCTGCGGTGAAACCCCATATATCAAGGTAATCACTCAGCTTTTCGGGCAGCGTATGGTGATCGCCAATGCTACAGGTTGTTCATCTATCTACGGCGGCAATGCCCCGACAGTTCCATATACGGTTGACAGCCGCGGGCGCGGCCCGGCCTGGGCCAGTTCGCTTTTTGAAGATAACGCCGAATTTGGCTACGGCTACGCGCTGGGTATAAATCAGCAGCGCAAGCGTTTGATCGACCTGGCAAATAAAGCGGTTGCCAGCCAGATCTCCGCCCCGCTGAACGAAGCGCTGCAAAACTGGCTGACCGTTAAAGATGACGGGGAAGCTTCAATGAAAGCCGCCGACCGGATCAGGGAGCTGCTTGAATCGGAGAAACCACAGCCGGCAGAAAAGGCAATCCTGGACGAAATTAAGGAAAAAGCAAGCCTGCTTACAAAAAGATCGGTCTGGATTTTCGGTGGCGACGGCTGGGCATACGATATAGGCTATGGCGGCCTTGATCACGTACTGGCCACCGGCGCAGACGTTAATATCCTGGTGCTCGATACCGAAGTTTACTCCAACACCGGTGGGCAGTCCTCCAAGGCAACGCCGGCAGCGGCAATCGCCAAGTTTGCCGCTGCCGGCAAAGAGATGCGCAAGAAGGATTTAGGCCTGATGGCGGTCACTTATGGTTATGTTTACGTGGCTATGGTTTCGATGGGTGCCAGCAAGAACCAATTTTTAAAAGCCCTGGTCGAAGCGGAAGCTTACCCGGGCCCGTCGTTGATTATCGCCTACTCACCTTGTATCGCCCATGGCATTAACATGGGCAAAAGCCAGAATGAAGCAAAACTGGCTGTAGAATCAGGTTACTGGCCGCTTTACCGCTATAACCCGCTGCTGGCACAAGAGGGCAAGAATCCGTTTATACTTGATTCAAAAGAGCCGAAAGAAGATTTGCGGACTTTCATGATGAATGAGGTGCGTTTCCGCTCGTTAAAGAAAGAATTCCCGGAACGGGCAAATAAGCTATTCGCCAAGGCTGAAAAGATTGCAAAGGAAAAACTGCAGATGTATAAACAGCTGGCTGAAGTGCAGTCCGGGGAAGAAGCATAGGCAAAATACTTATGTTTTAAACTACAAGAGGCACCCGCTATGAGGCGCCTCTTGTAATTCGTGGCATGTTAGCCGCATGCCGCATGGTTGCAACCGCTGAATGCTGCGCCCAGAATTGGTCATGACGCCTACAGTGAAACAACGATCTCTTCCCGCTTCAGGCGGGGGCGGGGAGGGGGATCCTGCGCCGGGAAACCGACCGGCAGGAGCACAACCGGCAAAATAGCGTCCGGTAAGTTCAGCGCTTTGTGCAAAGCTTGCTGATCAAAAAGCCGGACCCAACAGCAGCCCAGGCCGAGAGCCGTTGCCATCAGGGCCATGTTCTGGATGGCGATCCCCAGATCGAGATAGCCGGAATCGGGAATGACCACATCTTCATTTTTTTCGGGCAACTTGCGCTGGTAGATATATTGGGCGGCTTCCCTGGTGATCACGTCTGCTTCAACCAACTCGTTCATACGCTTTTCAACTGTAGCGCGCACAAAGGCTTCACGATCAAGGCAGCAGACAAAAACTGCCGGCGCTTCGCAGACAAAAGGCTGCATCACCGCACCGGCAATTTTACTGCGTTCTTCCGGCGCTGTAAGCAGGACTAGGCGCCAGGGCTGGCGGTTGGTGCCCGACGGGGCCAGCCTGGCCGCTTCAATAATTTGCCCAAGCATTTCAGGGGCTACAGCTTTTGTCTCATATTTCCTGATACTGCGGCGTTTTTCTATCGCTTCCTGGCAATTCATCATAATTTAACAAACCCTCTCTTTACCGCTTTTTTCTTTTTTTAAACCACTCTTTAAGACGGCTGCCGCTATCTATCAGGTTAACATCACCGAGTGCGGCAGCGGCAGCCTTATATCCCTCCCGGATCAGCTGTTTGCTTTTACCGGTATCCCAAAAACTGTAATTGCCGAGGTTCGGTTCAATCAGGATGTCGGCGTGCTTATAAGCAGGAATGTCTCTCTGGTGGAGTAAAATATAGTACGATTGGACCAGCACCTCGAATATATTATCAGGTTCTTTTTTTAGGGGCCGCTGTGCTGTTACATTAACGGCAATAATATAATTGACCTTTTTCCCGACCAAGTGCGCAGTAGGGACATTATCGAGCAGGCCGCCGTCGACCAGCAACCGCCGGTTGAAGCGGAAAGGGCTGAAAATACCCGGTATAGCACAACTGGCGGTAACAGCATCAAGAACCGGACCTTCCGTAATCAGCACCTCTTCCCCTTCCAGCAGATCAACAGCATTGACTGCGAGCGGGATTTTGAGTTCATCAAAGGTGATACCGCCAATATATTTTTCCAAAGTTTTACGCAGCAATGAAGAGCTAATTAAACCTTTTCGCGGGATAGACAAGTGAATAAGATCTTTCCAGGACATGACAGAAGCGATCTGGATCAGCTCTTCAACCGACCTGCCTGAACAGTATAGGGCGCCAACAATACTGCCTGCACTGGTCCCGGCAATACAGCAGGGTTTGACCCCCCGCTCCTCAAGGTAATGCAGAACGCCAATATGAGCGATGCCCCTGGCAGCACCGCCACCGAGAGCCAAACCGATGTTCATGGTCTTTCCTCCTGCCGTTCGGCGGTTACCGGTTACGTTCGGTAATAATCCTTAACCCTTCCAGGGTTAAAAGTGAATTTACTTTATCGATTGTTTCCGACTCGCTGGCGATCAGGTTAGCGAAACCGCCTGTAGCCACGACAAGCGGTTCAGTATCAAATTCGCCTTTCATCCGCCGGACAATGCCGTCAACCTGCCCGACAAACCCGTAGACAATACCCGATTGCATGCTGCTGATCGTATCTTTGCCGATAACATGCTTTGGCCTGATTACTTCTACCCGCGGCAGTTTGGCAGCCCTGTCAAAAAGCGCTTCCATCGAAATGCCGATTCCCGGGGCGATAGCCCCACCCAAATAGTCGCCTTTTTTCGAAATGGCGCAAAAAGTGGTTGCTGTTCCAAAATCCACTATCACCAAAGGGCCCCCGTAAAGTTCCAGGGCAGCTACTGCATTGACAATCCGATCGGCACCGACCTCGCGTGGATTATCGATAACGATGTTCAAACCGGTTTTTATCCCGGGGCTGATGATCAGCGGCTCAATATTAAAGTATTTTTTACCCATGTGCTGCAGGGAATACATCAGCTGTGGCACGACCGAAGATATTGCGATGGAACGGATATCTTCAGGATGTATGCGGCTATTATTCAAAAGGTTTTTAACAAGCATGCCGAGTTCATCTTCAGTGCGGTCGCGCCTGGTGGCCAGGCGCCAGTAAACGACAATTTCCTTTTCCTTGTAAACGCCCAGCATAATATGGGTATTGCCGACATCAACAGCCAGTATCAAAAAATAACCCCCGGTCAATAAACTAAACTGCCTAAAA
This sequence comes from uncultured Syntrophomonadaceae bacterium, assembly GCA_964389365.1. Lineage (GTDB taxonomy): Bacteria > Bacillota > Dethiobacteria > DTU022 > DTU022 > UBA993. The sequence goes on along the minus strand of CAYMDO010000014.1, from coordinate 33,860 downwards.
GCACTTTTTACTATAGCAGAACAAACCTTTTTTGAAAAGATTACTGTTTTACGGCACCGTTGAATTAGTTTCGATTTAAAGGTAATATAGTGTTCGTTAGCTTAATATGGTTTTAACCAAATTATATAAGGCAATGGGGAGGCATAAGAATTTGCGCCTGAAAAAAATTGCCGGCAAAAACTATTTTATAGCGCTGATGATATTATTGGTCGCAATCAGCATTCTGGTTATTTCGTTGTTTGGGGCAAACTCTATGCTGCCCAATGCGCCGGGAAACAAGCCCTACCGGTATGAAATCAGTTCGATTTCATATTTTGAGCCCTGGTTTTTTGAAGCCGAAAGCCTGGCAGCAAGATTCCCACAGGGCGGCATAATCCTTAATATAAACGAAACCGACCGCTTTAAAACAGTAATCCTGATGGGTGAAGGAAGCTTCACCAAAGACGGCATAACTTATTCTGATGCAGAAACCAGCGGCCTGCTGATGATGATTGAACATGAGCTTTTTGATCAGATCCGGGGCAGCAACATTTTTATGCCGATCGAAGACCAGTCGCTGCTTTTTCTGGCTTCCTTTATTTTTTCGAACGCCAGCGGAGTTCCAAATATCTGGAAAGATCTCGTTCCGCTCGCGTTTCACGGCAGCAAGGGCATCGCTTTCTATTATTTTCTTGACCCGGAAGGAAACCCGATTTTACCGCCGGCCACAAACCTGACAATGGGGGAACTTTACGGTACTTTTTTGATCTATCTGCTGTTCATTCTGATCACAATCGTGATTATCACTATCTTTTCGCTTGATCACCGGTACTCCCGTTACTGGTATCACCTTGCCACCATTATGCCCGGCAGGTTCGCCCTCATATCAGCAATTGCCATTATCCCTTTTTTGACATTGAGCGATATTGTTCCAGTACTGTTTAAATTATCCCACTTGTATGCTTTTGGCGGTTACGGCCTGATTATAATTTACCTAGTTATCGCGGAACGAAATGGTAAAATTGATTATCTTGACTTCGGGTTACGGCTTGACAGGCTGCGCTACGGTTACGGTTTGGCTATAGTAACAGCGGCAATTATTATTGTAGCGGCGTATGGAGTGCCTGCAGGTTTATCTATTGGCGGAATAGAGCCCCTGCTTGCTCTGCCTGTAATTTTCCTGTTAACCGGGTTGCCGCGGGAGATGATCTGGCGCGGATATATCCAGGCGGTTTTAACCCGTCGGCTTGGCATCAATCTTGGGTTTCTGGCTATGATCTTAATGGCATCAGCGGCACGGTTTATCTACCTGATTGCAGCCGACCCGTGGATGTTAACCTATCCTTTTACCTACCTGGAAACGCTGATCCTGGCCCCGGGCCTGGCAGCAATTTTTGGTTACCTTTACCTGCGGACAGAAAATATTTTAGCCTGTGCCTTCCTGCACAGCCTGATTATCTGGTTACCGACAATTATTACCTATTAACCGAAAGGCGGTTAGATTATGGATAAGGAAAAAATCAAAAAAGGTGTTACAATGATCCTGGAAGCGGTAGGAGAAGATTTAGACCGTGAAGGGCTGCTGGGCACCCCGGACCGGGTGGCCAAGATGTATACGGAGCTGTTCAGCGGCATCAAGCAGAACCCGCGCGACCTCCTTAAAACCTGCTTTGTGGAAGACGGACATGATGAGATCGTGCTGGTCAAAGATATATCTTTCTATTCAATGTGTGAACACCACCTGTTACCTTTTTATGGCAAAGCCCATATCGCCTATCTTCCGGCAGGGGGTCGTATTGTGGGCCTGAGTAAGCTGGTCAGGGTTATTGAAACCCTTGCCAGGAGGCCTCAGCTGCAGGAGCGGCTAACCAGCCAGATAGCCGATTGCATTACCGAAGTCCTGAAACCTAAAGGAGTTGTTGCCGTACTGGAAGCCGAACATTTGTGCATGAGCATCCGCGGGGTTGCCAAACCGGGGGCGACAACGGTAACTTCCGCTGTGCGCGGGCTTTTTAGGAGCAACTCCAGTTCTCGGGTTGAGGTGTTCAGCCTGATCCAGGGGAGCAACTAATACAGTGAATAAAGTTAAGCAAATTCTCCAGGATCCCTCCTACCAGAAATATCTGCAACGAAATGAGAGCGCCGAAAAAGACCGTTTTTTTTGCAGCCACAATTTTGACCATCTTCTGACTGTCGCGCGGCTGGCCTATATTTTTCTGCTTGAAGGCGGCAGCTCTTTTATTGCCCGGGAAACAGTTTATGCGGCTGCCCTGCTGCACGACATCGGGCGCTGGCAGGAATACGGATCGGGCGTTGACCATGCCGCAGCCAGCGCTGAGCTTGCCGGGCCAATCCTGGCTGCCGCCGGTTTTGACAGGGGCGAATCAATTTTGATAAAAAAAGCTATCCGCCAGCACCGGCTCGCTGAAACAGATCCCGTTCACCGTTCACCATTAAGCAGGGCGCTAAAAAAAGCAGACCTTTATTCAAGGCTGTGTTTTAACTGCGAAGCGCGCGATCAGTGTTACAAGATTGAAGAACAACCTCACCGGAACTGCCTTATTTACTGATAAGCGAGGATGGCCTGATGCAAATACAAACGCTAACTCCGGATTTGATCTTTTACGAAATGCAAAAAATGGGTTTCGATCGGGAAGTGGCTGCAAATTTCATCCGGAATGAAATGCGGTACTGCATGAAATTGTCTTTTGACTCCGGAGTGCCGGCCCACTCTCTTGACGGCATCTTCAGGGATGCCGGTCTAGCAGTTTTGAAAGTTCCCGGCGAGACGGCGAAAAACGGCAGCTGCACCTTAATTTTAGCGGGAAGTGAAGCAGCGCTTTGCCTTGCCGCCCGGAATCTGTCCAACGATCAAACCGGCCTGGCCCCGGTTGGCCGGCTGATTGACAAACGGTTGGCTGCAGTGAACAAAATGCAGCAGAGAAACTTTGAGGTCGGGAACCGGGTTTTTGAGCTGGGCAGGCGGACCTACCTGATGGGAATCTTAAATGTTACACCAGACTCTTTTTCCGACGGCGGCCTGTTTAACCTTGTGGATAAAGCGGTTGATCACGCCTACCAGATGGCTGAAGAAGGCGCCGATATTATTGATATCGGAGGCGAGTCAACCAGGCCGGGACACCAACGGGTACCGTTTGAAGAAGAGCTGGAGCGGGTGATGCCAGTCATCAACGCCCTCAAGAAAGACGGGTCTTTTAAGCTTCCGCTGTCAATAGATACGTATAAAGCAAAGGTTGCTGAAGCAGCGCTGGATGCAGGGGTTGAAATGCTTAACGATGTCTGGGGGCTGAAGGCTGATCCCGATCTTGCCCTTGTCGCCTCCCGCTTCGGCGTTCCGGTTTGCCTGATGCATAACCGCAACAACACGGAATATGAAGATCTGATCAGCGAAATTTTAGCCGATCTGGAGGAATCTGCTTCCCTTGCCCTGAAAGCCGGTATAGGCTGCGAAAAAATAATTATTGACCCCGGCATCGGTTTTGGGAAGAACCTGTCGCAGAACCTTGAAGTAATGCTTTACCTGAAAGACTTTCGTAACCTCGGGTACCCGCTGCTGCTCGGCACCTCCCGTAAATCAATGATCGGTAAAATTCTTGATTTGCCTGTTGAAGAGCGGGTTGAAGGAACTGCAGCTACGGTAGCATACGGGATTAGCGCCGGTGCGGATTTTATAAGGGTTCACGATATTAAGGAAATGAAGCGTGTAATCGACATGACTGATGCCATGATTCGGAGGTGAGTTTTAGTGGACCGGGTAATTGTTGAGAGGATTGTCTGTTACGCTTACCATGGCGTAATGCTCGAAGAGCAATCACTGGGCCAGGAATTCCAGGTCAGCTTAGAGCTGGGAATCGATCTGTCCGGCCACAGTACCGATCAAATTGATAATGTTGTGGACTACCGGGCAGCAATTTCAGCGGTGGAAGAGATCATGTATGGCCCATCGTGCCGTCTGCTAGAAACTCTCGCCTGCCGCATTGCCGACAAGTTGCTCGCCCTGGGCGGGGTAATTGAAGCGGCAGTGGAAGTCCGCAAGCCGAACCCACCGATCCCCGGGGTACAGGGCGGCGTCAGCGTTATGGTCAGCAGGGTCAGGTAAAACAGTGACAGTTGCACACATTGCGCTCGGCTCTAATTTGGGGGACAGGAGCAGGAACCTGAAAACTGCCTTGGAATTGCTGGACCGGGCAGGCCGGATTGCCCTAGATACCGTATCCGCCGTATATGAGACAGCCCCTGTCGGCGGGCCGGAGCAGGGCCCGTTTTTAAATGCCTGCGCTTCAGTAATCACCGAACTGCCGCCCACTTTACTGCTGTCTGTGCTGCTTGAAACAGAAGAAAAGATGGGAAGGATCAGGGAAGTGCGCTGGGGGCCACGCATCATCGACCTCGACCTGCTGCTGTACAGTAGTACGATCATGAGCACGCCGCTGCTCGAGCTGCCGCACCCGGAAATGTGCGAGCGTGACTTCGTGTTAATTCCCCTGTCCGACATAGCCCCGGATCAAAATATTCCGGGGCTCAACCGCTCCGTATCAATGATCCTGGCCGGCCGCCCGGAAAACGGCGATGTTAAGCTTTACCTGCCGCAGGGCTGGTATGAGCAGGTTTAAATTTCACGCTTTAGCGAAAAAAAGGAAGGGCCATCGGCAAACAGCAGCTCATGTATTGTTCAGGCTGTAATAAGCATCTAGTGCATTGATCTGAAAAAAAGGACGCCTTAAATTGGGCGTCCTTTTTACAACCATTCACATGCCAAGCATTTGTTATACGCGGTATGGCGAGGGTCTAGAAAAGACCCTGCACTTTGCCGGTTTCAACATCGACATCAACCCGGCGATAAGCGGGGTTAGCTGCGGTGCCGGGCATCAATGAGATTGCGCCGGCAACGGGAACGACAAATCCTGCGCCGCCATAGGTGAGAATGTCACGGACAAAAAGCTTCCAGCCTTTTGGCACCCCTTTAAGAGCAGGATTGTCTGTAAGGCTGAGGTGGGTTTTAACCATACAGGTTCCCATCTTTTGAATCACAGGGTCAGCTTCCATCCGCTTGGCCTTCTCAAGCGCTTCAGCGGAATATTCAACCCCGTCCGCCCCGTACACTTCCCTGGCAATCAGCTCAATACGCTGGCGCAGCGGGGTTTCAAGTTCATAGAGGAATTTGAAATCGTTCGGTTCGTTGCAAGCTTCGATAACTGCATCAGCAAATTCGACAGCACCTTCGCCGCCGTACTGCCAGTGTTTCGAAAGAGCAACCCGGGCTCCGGCATCTTCAGCCAGGCGGCGAACGGCTTTTACTTCGTTATCGGTATCGGTGTAGAAGTGGTTGATACAGACAACCGGGTTGATTCCGGCTTTCTTAACAGTCTTAATGTGGTGGATGAGGTTTTCGCAACCTTTTTCAACCCAGCCGACATTCTCCTGGCTGTATGCCGGATCAAGAGGCTGACCGGGAAGGGGAATCGGAGCTCCTCCGTGGCACTTGAGGGCCCTGATCGTGGTTACGACAACCGCGCAGTTTGGAACCAGGCCGGACATGCGGCACTTCAGGTTCCAGAATTTCTCGAAACCGATATCGGCGGCAAAACCGGACTCTGTGACAACATAATCACCCAGCTTCAGGGCAACGCGGTCGGCAATAATCGAAGACTGGCCGATAGCAATGTTGGCAAAGGGACCGGCATGGACAAAGACCGGCTGCCCCTCAATGGTCTGCAGCAGGTTCGGGTTGATCGCTTCAACCATCCAGGCTGTCATGGCGCCGGCAACATCAAGGTCGCCGGTGGTAACCGGTTTGCCTTTTTTATCATAGGCAACAACGATTTTTGCCATCCGCTCGCGCATATCTTTCAGATCCTTGGCAACCGCCAGGATAGCCATAACCTCGGAAGAAACGGCAATAGCAAAGTTTGAGTTCATCATAAAACCATCTTTGCGGCCGCCGAGGCCGACGATGATGTTCCTTAATGCCTGCGCGCAGAAGTCAATAATCCACTTCATCTCCACATTGCGCGGGTCGATATTTAACCTCTTCAGGCCGCTGCGCTCCAGGAATGCATCGGTAGAATTGAATTCGTGCTGAATCCGGGAGGTGAGCGCAACCATGGCCAGGTTATGGGCGTTCATGATCGCGTTGATGTCCCCGGTAAGGCCAAGAGAAAAAGGAGTAAGAGGTATGCACTGAGCCAGTCCGCCGCCGGCTGCAGAACCTTTTACATTCATGGTCGGGCCGCCGGAAGGCTGACGGATTGTAGCGATAACATTCTTGCCGCGCTTGCCCATCCCCTCGGTGAGACCCATAGTAGAAGTTGATTTTCCTTCGCCCAGCGGGGTGGGGGTAATCGCCGTAACGTCAATGTATTTGCCGTCCGGCTTATCTTTCAACCTTTCAAGTACTTTTTTGTAATCAACTTTCGCCACATAGTGGCCGTGAGGCAGAAGCTCCTCTTTTTCAAGACCGAGCTCTTCCGCCAACTGGTATACCTGCTTCATGTTCGTTTCAGCAGCTTCTGCAATTTCCCAGTCGGCATGTTTGGTTGGATCCAACGGCATTAAAACAACCTCCTTGTATAATATAAATATCTTTCCTAACCTAACCACCTGCAGATTTAAGCAGACAAAATAGTTAATTCAACAAAACCTTCATAATTCCTGCTTCAATGTTAAATTATTCACATCTGTTTGGAGCCCAAGTCTGCCAGCGCTGGAACCCCGCATAACGAAACTGCTGTGAGCGCCGAACGCCTGGCCGCCTCGGCTACGGTTTCTGCAGCCATCAAACTGACCAGGTTAAGATCAGCGGCTACGTTACCTATGGATACCGCAAATATTGTGTCTCCGTCCCACATTGTATGAACCGGCCAAATTGATCGGGCCAGGCCATCATGACCCATGCGGCAAATTTTTTCAAGCGCGGCACCTTCAAAAAAAGCGTTGGTAGCAACAACCCCCAAAGTCGTATTGCCCGGAAAACCCTGCGCCTCCCGGTCCAACATTAGATCGATCGTTTTTTCCATCTTTTTGTTTTGTAGGTTGCGCGGCCCGGCCAACAGGGTGCCGTCCTGATTATAAATATCGCCAAATGCGTTGACCACAACCAGGGCAGAAACTACCAGATCGCCTTTCCGGCAGGTCCCCGAGCCCTGGCCTGTTTTAACCGCCCCGGCTGTGCCGTAGATCTTGCCAACTGTCGCTCCGGTGCCTGCCCCCACCGATCCTTCCGGGACCGGCCCATCACCGGCAGCAAGGCAGGCCCGGTAGCCCATTTCTGCATCAGGCCTGATGGAACCGTCACCGATAAACAGATCAAAAAGAACCGCCGCCGGCACGATCGGCACATAATAGGGAGCAACCGCAAACCCGCAGTTTAGTTCTTCCAGGTACCTGACAACCCCTGAGGCTGCATCTAAACCGAATGCGCTTCCCCCGGCCAGGACCAGAGCCTGGATATCGCTCACTAATTGCCCCGGCTTCAATAGGTCGGTTTCCCTGGTCCCCGGCGCAGAACCGCGCACTTCAACCGCTGCCCGCATACCGCCTTCCGCCAGGATCACGGTAACACCCGTTGCCGCTATAAAGTTTGACGCAACGCCAACTTTAATCCCTTTTACAGCCGTTAACCCGACACTCATAGCGCTAGATACCTCCGACTGGTATAATTAATTACCGGATATCTATTCCTCCTGAAAAGCGGTGAACGGGGATCACAGGGTATATTGACAGCCATGTCCATCTATTCCCGGAAAAAATGATGGAAGCGGTTTACTCATTTTTCCGGAAGCAATACGGCTGGGAAATCGGTTTTCCAGCCGCTCCGGACCAGCTTCTTAATTTGCTGAAGGAAAGCGGTGCGGAAAAATGTGCGGCCCTTGCATACACCCACAAACCCGGATTAAGCCGCACTCTAAACAGCTGGCTTCACGGGTTCAGCCTCGGCAACAGCTCAGTCATACCCTTTGGCGCTGTCCATCCGGATGACTGCAATCCGGAAGAGATAGTTATTGAATGCCTTGACCGGTTCGGCTTTCCGGGCATTAAGATCCACTGCCTTGTCCAGCAATGCCGTCCCGACGACGAGCGGCTGTTTTCTGTATTCGAAGCCGTGGCTGAAAGATCGAAAGCGGTGGTGATGCACGCGGGCAGTTTTCCGCAGCCAGCGGGCAACTTAGGAGTCAGGCACGTCACAAACCTGTTGCAAAATTTTCCCGCATTAAATCTGATTATCCCGCATCTCGGCTTAAATGATCTCCCAGCCTATGCCGATCTGCTTCCTGTTTACAACGGCTTACATCTCGATACTGCTTTTGTTTTTCAAAATGAAATGATAAAAACCCCGCTGCCGGAAATTATTGAGATAATCACACAGTTCCCTGAACGCATCTTTTACGGCAGCGATTTTCCCTTTATTTTAGAACCCTTGCAAAACGGTATCGCCAGGATTGAGGCCCTCGGCCTGCCCCGGGAAACCCTGGAGAAGCTCTTTCACCTGAACTTCGGCAAATTCCTGGCCGGTTTGAACCGGTAAAATAATGGAGCCTTTAAGACCCCGTAAACTGTCTAATCCGGTTTTTCTTTTGTTTTACTGCGCCTGGCGAATGAGGCGCGTCGATCAATTTTTTTGGAGACCACCTTGATCTTTTCCTCTTTTAAATCCCCGCTAAGGGGCCCGTCCTGCCCTTCTATGCCGGCATCAACTGCTGTTTTGGCAGCCTGGTTTTCACCGGGCTGATCGGAGCAGCCTTTAGCATCTTCATGCGGGCCCTCTGTTTTTTGGGGCAGCGGCCTTCCTTCTGCCAGCGCCTTAATTTCTTCGGCGTCCAGTGTTTCCTTGTCAAGCAGGGTCTGCGCTATTTTTTCCAGTTTGTCGCGTTCTTTTTCCAGTATCTCCTGAGCTTTCTGGTAACAGTTATCGATAGTTTTCCTGATCTCCTGATCGATTGCTTTCGCGATCTCTTCGCTGTAATTGCGATCGCGGGCCAGGTCGCGCCCCAGAAAAACCTGATCATGTTTTCTGCCCAGTGTGATCGGGCCTAAACTCTCGCTCATTCCATACTCCATGATCATCTGGCGAACTATTGACGTGGCTCGTTCCAGGTCGTTCTGAGCGCCGGTGCTAATATCATTCAGCACCAGTTTCTCGGCTACCCGGCCCCCGAGCAAAGTACTGACCCGGTCAAGCAGTTCCGACCTGGTCATGTAATAGCGATCTTCTTCCGGAAACATCAGGGTATAACCGCCGGCCCGGCCGCGGGGGATTATGGAAACCTTGTGGACCGGATCGGTATGCGGCAGTAAGTATCCAACCAGAGCATGTCCGGCTTCATGGTAGGCAACAATTTTCTTTTCAAAGGGGCTGATCACCCGGCTCGTTTTCTGGGTCCCGGCTACCACTCGCTCGATCGATTCTTCCAAATCCTGCATGCCAATTCTCTTCAATGATTTACGGGCGGCCAGAAGCGCCGCTTCGTTTACGACATTTTCCAAGTCGGCTCCGGTAAAACCGGGAGTGCCTCGGGCCAGTACTTTCAGATCTACCGCCTCTGAAAGCTGCTTATTCCTGGTATGGACTTTTAGAATCGCTTCACGGCCGTTGACATCGGGCAACCCGACAGTAATCTCACGGTCAAAGCGCCCCGGCCTGAGCAAAGCCGGATCGAGAATATCCGGGCGATTGGTAGCCGCGATAATGATAATCCCCTCGTTTACGTCAAAACCATCCATCTCAACCAGCAGTTGATTCAGGGTCTGCTCCCGTTCATCGTGGCCGCCGCCTAAGCCGGCCCCGCGCTGGCGGCCGACAGCATCAATTTCATCAATAAAAACGATACAGGGTGAATTTTTCTTCGCATTATCAAACATATCGCGCACCCGGGAAGCGCCAACCCCGACAAACATTTCGACAAAATCAGAGCCGCTGATGCTGAAAAAAGGCACCCCTGCTTCTCCGGCTACAGCCCTTGCCAATAAAGTTTTTCCAGTACCGGGAGGGCCGACCAAAAGCACGCCCTTGGGAATCCTGGCCCCGATTTCAATGTACTTGCGCGGATCTTTTAGGAAATCGACGATCTCCGACAGCTCTGCGCGCTCTTCATCGGCACCGGCAACATCCTGGAAAGTTACCTTCTTTTTTTCACTTTCCTGCAGGCGGGCCCTGCTTTTGCCAAAGTTCATAACTTTATTGCCCCCACCCTGGGTCTGCTGCATAAAGAAAAAGAAGATGCCGATCAGCAGCAGGAAGGGGATCAGGTATGTGAGAACGCTTTGCCACCATTTCGGGCCCCGGGGCAGGTATGTTTCCAGGGTTACCTTGTTGGCGAGAAGCAACTCGGTCAGGTTATGGTCGTCCGGCCTGATTGTTTTTACCGCAGTGCCATCTTTTAAGGTTGCTTCAACCTCGCTGCCGTACAGGGCAACGCTGGCAACTTCCCCCAGCTCTACCCTTTGGATTAGCTGATCATAGGAGATCTCCTCCGGTGGAGAGCTGTTATTAAAAGATGACAGCAAAATAAATACTACCAGGGCTATAACCAGGTAGAATGTAATTTGTCTTAAAAATGGGCTCAAACAGAACCCTCCTCTCCTGCAACTGCCTGAAAGCTTGAATTAAATTTTAACATAGTCCATAAACAGAAGCAACGAGAGCAGAATTAAGGATCTATGATTCCAGAACACGCAGGTCTGCCAGGTGGCGGTAATCTTCGTTAAAGTCCAACCCATACCCGATAACAAACCGATCTGGTATCTGAAACCCGCAGTAGTCTGGATCGAAGGGAACCTGACGCCGATCGGGCTTATCCAACAGGGTAACTACTTTTAGTGATTTTGGGCCGCGCCTGAGCAGGATCTCATAAAGATAGTTAAGTGTCAATCCGGTGTCGATAATATCTTCTACGATCAACACTTCCCTGTCCGTAATGCTTTGCTCAAGATCCTTCAAGATCCGGACTACTCCGGAGGAATTTGTATCTGCGCCATAACTGGACACAGCCATGAAATCAATCTCTACCGGCACGGCAAGGTGGCGGACAAGATCGCTCAGAAAGATCACCGCACCTTTTAAGACCCCGATAACAAGGATCTTTTTGCCCCTGTAATCTGCTGATATAGCTTCAGCCAATTCACGGATACGCTCTTCAATCTGCCCGGCAGTAAGCATCACTTCCATTTTTTCCACTGTCATAGGTACCACCTTTTCGTTTATTTTTACCCCTGGGCACAAACAGCAATTCATGCGGTTTAGTCAAGATATTCCAGGCAGAGGACCCGAACCGTCTTATCTGTTACCCGGAAGGGGTGGGCAATCCTTAACCCTGCCACCCAGATAATAATACTGCCGACTGTTACCAGAGGTAAAGAGTCCCTGTAAATCTGATCTACCTTTTGATCAATCAAAAATTTTTTAAGTTTTTTACTGCCTTCAGCGCCCTGGGGGTGGAAACGATCACCGGGCTTCCGGGAACGAATCACCATCCGGCCTGGCGGTACTTTGTCGTAATCAAGATATGCGCTGCTGCGCTGGGGCGGCCAGTTCAGGTTTTCTTTTCGGGCCAGGCGGGCGCTGATCAACTGCCCGCCGGGAAGCACTGCTTCCCCGGGGACAACCAGCTCTAGCTCGCCTATTTTCTCCCGACCCGGATCAATTTTCCGGGCCAGTACGAGATCCTCTTTTGCCCTGTATGCCTTCAATCCACCGGGCAGATTAAGGCGGGCGCCTGTTCTGCCCCTTGCCGCAAACTCTAACAACTGGTTCAGATGCACTCTACCCAGCTGCTGCCCGGCCCGGCAGCTTCGCAACAGCAACCGCAAAACCCGGCTGCCAACCGCGCGGGGCAAAGCATTCAATAAGGTTAAATTTACAATAAGGGCATTGCCCCTGTGTTCAGCTAACCTGCCGGCAATCTTCCGGGCCAGATTCAAAAAATATATGCGGTCATCAGCCGCAAGTTCAGCCAGTCCGGCAAGCGCTTCCCGAATCCTGGGATTATATCGTTCTTCAAGGTGGGGAATCAATTCCAGCCGAATTTTATTGCGGGTATAATTTGTTTCCAGGTTGCTGCTGTCAGTAAATGGCTTAAGGCCATGCTCAAGGCAGTAGGACTCAATTTCGCTGCGTCTGAAAGCGAGCAGCGGCCTGATCAGCTTCACCCCGTTTACATACCGTGATGGAAACATACCGGAAAGGCCGTCAACTCCGCTGCCCCTCAGCAGGTTGAGCAAGACAGTTTCCGCCTGATCGTCGCGGTGGTGGCCAAGGGCAATTGCGCCAGCCTGAAAGCTGCGGGCAGCCTGGAACAGGAACCTATAGCGCGCTCTCCTGCCTGCTGCCTCCTCCGACAAACTTAACCTTTTTTTATAAAGGCTGATGTTTACCCTTTTTGCTTTGAACTGCAGGTTCATACGTGCAGCAACTGCGGCAACTCCAGCTTCCTCCACAGCTGCTTCCGGCCTTAAGCCATGGTTCAGGTGGGCTACGATCAGCCTTAAATTTTTTTCCGGAGCAAGGCGGTTAATGAGGTGTAGGAGGCAAAGCGAATCCGGCCCGCCTGAAACGGCAATAATAACCGTTTCCCCGTCGGAAACAAGCCCATTTTTTGCGATATATTCTTTGAAACGTTTAAAAAGCATCCGTCTTTTTATCCCAACCCCGGGTAAAGATAAAAAAACACCCTGAACCAGAGTGCCTTTTAAAAAGTAATTCTGAAATAAGGTTTCTTAAAAAGCTTCCTTGAAGGTGCCGCGACCGCCTCTTTTGGATTCTGTATTTCTTTTCAGATCAAGCAGCCGTTCATCACTTTCCTTAAGGAAACGGTTCATTTTATCTTCAAACGAGGCTTTAGTGACCGGGGCAGGTCTGCCGCGGCCGTTACCTTTTTTTTCTTTATAACCTTCTGCCGCCTGCCGGATCGAGAGGCCAATTTTTCCGTTATTTTCTACGTTTAAAACCTTAACCATAACCTGATCCGATTTTTTAAAGAACTCGTTGATATCTTTCACGTATTCATCAGCCACTTCCGAAATATGAACCAAACCGGTAACTCCACCGGGCAGTTCAACGAAAGCGCCGAACTTCGTGATTCCGGTAATCACCCCTTCTAGGATACTGCCGATTGCCAGGTCTTTCTTGATAAAAAAACGCCTCCTTGCTTGGAATTGTTGCAGGCTAAGGTTATTATAACTTTAATTAAATTGTTGTCAATCCTCAAACTGGAAGATCACTTCATCCGGCCTGACCAGCCCGAGCCGTTCACGAGCCAGGACCTCAATATAGCCCAAATCCTGAAGCCTGAGAATCTCCTCTTCCAGTGCGGCCTGCTGCTCGAGCATTTCGCTGATCTTTCCTTCCATATCAGTGAGTGCCCGGCCGGCCTCCCGTTGTTTTAAATACTGGGCCCCGATGATTACCATTAAACCAAAAACAACGAAACTGAGCACTACCACCAGCAGCCTGTAAAGGCTGTAGCGATTTTCCCGGTGCCTGACGGGCATTCTGGAAACCGGGCTGCTTTTTTTCTTCCCTGCTATCACCCTGCCGTCATCCCCAGACTATGTCCATATTCCCTGGTGGGAAGGAAAAGTCCCCTTATTGATTGAAGGGGACTTTTCCAATGTAATCAAAAAAATCATTAAAAGCTCCTGTCTCCAGCTAATTATTTTACCTTATCTTTTAAGGCTTTTCCGGGCTTGAAAGCCGGGACTTTAAGGGCTTTAATTTTTATTTTTTCCCCTGTTGCCGGGTTACGCCCTTCGCGTGCTTTGCGGTGACGCACTTCAAAAGTACCGAAACCAACTAACTGAACCTTCTCGCCTTTAGCCAAGCTGCCTGCGATACCACCTAAAATAGTCTCTACCGCTTTCTTGCTGGTTTTCTTCGATAATCCGCCCTTCTCAGCAACCAAGTCAACCAACTGCGTTTTGTTCACTTGATAAGCCCTCCCTAAGTAATTATTGATACTTACATTATATGCCCTATTCGACGTTATTTAGGGTATTCCTTTTTTTTTTTCTATTTTCCTGATTTTTTGCTTCATTCCACCAATTGTCCAGCTGCTGAAGTGTAAAGTCGCCAAATGTATTCCCGCTTTTTTCCATTTGATCCACTATGTAGCGATACCGTGAAATAAATTTTCCGATTGATCGGCCTAATGCCAGCTCCGGGTTAATTTTTAAAAACCGCGCCAGGTTGACCAGTGTAAATAAAAAATCGCCCAGCTCTTCTTCAGCCGCTTCCTGCCTGCCACTTTCAACAGCTTCTTCGAGTTCAGAAAGCTCTTCCCTGACTTTGTCCAGCGGCCCTTCGATCGTTGGCCAGTCAAAGCCTGCTTTTGCCGCCTTTTTTTGCAGTTTATAAGCCCGCAATAAAGCCGGCATGGCTTCATCGGCATCAAGGGAAAAAGTATCATGCCCCTCTGGGCGTTCGGCTGATTTAACCTCTTCCCACAGCACCTTAACCGCCTCTGCATCAACAGCAAAGCGGGGGCCAAAAACATGCGGATGCCTGCGGGTCAGCTTCTTATTGATGGCCTCAACCACATCGTAAAAATTAAAACGGTTTTCTTCACGGCCTATCTGGCTGTGGAAAACCACCTGAAGCAGCAAGTCGCCGAGTTCATCAATTATTTGCCGGTCATCACCGCTGTCAATCGCGGCCACAACTTCATAGGCTTCTTCGATTAAATACTGCCTCAGGCTTAAATGATCCTGCTTTTTATCCCAGGGGCAGCCATCAGCAGCTCTCAGCCTGGCCATAATCTCAATCAGCTCTCCGCTGCTTCCCCGCTTAAACGGAGGCAAATAAACGGTTGTATAATGATTAAAAGCATTGCAATGGTCTAAAGAGCGCAGTGTTGTTTTCTGCAAACCTGCGCGGGTCATGCCCGCGGCGTTCACAATTGTTACGGGGTAATTATCGGGGTAAAGCTGAAGAAGTTTTAATTTAACCCGGGAAGCGATCACTTTATTGTAAACCTGGGCCATTACCAGGTGATTGCGGGCTGGTTCCTTAATCTTTTCAATTGAAAGGGCGTCAACAATCGTAACCCCGTCAAGCAGGTCAAGCTCCAGCTGACTGAGCAGCGGTTCTAAGAATGAGAGGCCGGCAACCAGTTCAACCTTCACCCCCAAACGGGGAGCATGCCGTTTCAGCCTCTCAACAGTTGCCTCACCGACATTGGGGTGGCCGGGAACGGCATAGCAGATCAGTTTGTGATGCCGGCATTGCATTAAGAGGGTACGGGTGATTGCCCGGTAAACCGCCTCAAAACTATCCTCCTGATTATAGAGATAATCAAAAGACCGTACCTGCCCCCGCCGTGCAGCCAGATAGCTGGCAGCGGGATGTTTCATGGTTCGCAGGTAGAGAGGATAGTTTGAAGCCAGGTAATTTCGCGCTTCGACTGTCAGATGCCGTTGACTGCCCGGCCCGAGCCCGATCACAACTATTTTACCCAGGTAAGAACAACTCCAATCAGGGGATCCGTATCAGACGGAAACGGGATAAGACCCTTCCCAGCGGTTGGCCGATGTAAGGAACCAGCTGTAATTCTTCGCGCTTAATACCGCCAACCATAAGAAGGGAGATCCCGAAAACAGGCATCCCAAGCATGATGGCAGACAGTACAGCCAGGGCATTTAAACGGCCTGCCGGGAGTAAATCCCAGCCAATATGCATTATACCGCTATAGCTGAAATAGACAACCACCGACATCAGGAAAGTGGCGATCGCGGGCAGCAAAGCCAGTTCCCGCCAGCTGGCCTGCCAGCCGCCAAATTGCCTGACATGGTTCAAATTGAGAATGGCTGCTACAGTAAGGCCGATCACTGAAGCCAGGGCTGCGCCCCCGACATTCAGCGCAGGGACTGCCGTCAGGTACCAGGCCAGGGCTGTCTTGACCAGGCCGCCATAAACCATATTTATCGCGGGAAGGATCGGTTTGCCAAGCCCCTGGATCAGGCCGGTTGTCGTCACGTAAAGACAGAGCGGGACGACCGACCAGGACATATAAGCCAGGGAGTAGCCGGCCTCGGCATTGTTAAAAAGCAGCACCGTGACAGGCTCTGCCAGCAAAAACAGGCCCAGGGCGGAGGGGAGGGAAAAAATAGCCGTCAGCTTGATCGCGATAGCGCTCCGGCTCTGAATCAAAGCCCTGTTCTGTAAGGCATAAGCTTCGGAGATTGCCGGAACCAGGCTCATGCTGAGGGCCAGGGCCACCACATTGGGAAAATATACTACCGATCCGGCCATTCCGGTAAGCTGGCCGTAAAGAGACCTGGCTTTTGCCAGTTCAAAACCGGCTGCAAGCAGCTGCCGCGGGACAATCGCCAGATCGATCATGGTAATCAGGGGAATCACCAGGCCGCCAATGGTGACTGGAACTGCGAGGGTCAGGATACGGGTGATGATCTTCCCAACCGGTTCCGGATTATGTTCAGTTTGATGCTGCCCGAGATTCACCAGGGCTATACGCTTTTTAAAGTATAGGACAGCCAGCAGCAGCAGCCCTGCCAGCCCCCCGGCTGCAGCGCCCGAGGTGGCTCCGGCAACTGCAAATTCAAGCCCCGCCGGGATGAGTAGCAAGACTATAGCAATCGAAAAACCGACCCGCACCAGCTGTTCTAGAAGCTGTGAAACTGCAGTCGGTGCCATATTCTGCTGTCCCTGAAAAAAGCCGCGCAGCGAAGCCATGATTGTAACAAAAAAGATCGCCGGAGAAATAGCCATGAGCGGGTAAAGCGCATAGGCATCTTTGATCAGTAACAGGGAGATCACCCTGGCGCCAAGCAGCATGACCAGGCTGATCGCCAGGCCGCTTAAAGCCAGAAGCAGAAAGGCGATCTTAAATACCCGCTGGGCTTCAAGGTAATCCCTGAGAGCTATTTTTTCAGCCATGATTTTGGAAAGAGCTACCGGAATACCGGCCGTTGACAGAACCAGCAGGGTGGAATAGATCGGGTATGCGTACTGATATAGGCCGATACCCTCATCACCTAAAATCGCCGCCAGGATCACCCTGAAAACAGCACCGATCACGCGGGCGGCAATACCGGTTAAAGCCAGGATTGCGGCACCCCTGACAAATGCTTTTGTGCTGTCGGTCAAAAAGAATCCCTGCCTTTGCATATCATATGACGTATTATATCAGGTTAAAGGTTACCGGTCAGCAGGCGTCAGAGTTGGCACAGGAAGCCGGGCCTGCGGGCTTCCCCCGTTCAGGCCGGCTTTAAAGCCAAAATGCCTTCGATTTCAGCCCGCAGCCCTTCAGGAAAAGCTGCCCCTTTCGGCATTCCGGTGATTTTTACCTTCAGCGGCCTGTGCCCGGTAACCATCATCCGTCTTGCTATATGAGACGGATGACGTTTGAACATGGGCACTTCAAAAGCGGCAGCGCTGCCAAATACTATCTCAACACTATCTTTATTGCGGCTGATTTGTTCGACCCCGGCCTCAGCCGCCCGGATTCTGATCCGGGCTACCTCCAGCAGCAGCCTGCCGGGCTCGGGCGGTGAAGCAAAACGGTCTGACAGCTCCTCTTCTATTTCGGCCAGTTCTTCAAGGCTTGTCGCACCATAGATTTTCTGGTAGAAATCTATTTTCTGATCCTGGGCTGCGATATAGGCAGAAGGCAGGTAAGCGCTTACATTTAACTCGAGGCGCGGTTCAACCTTCGTCTCGGTTTTGACATTTTTCAGCTGCGCCACTGCCTGGTCAAGCAGGCGCACATAGAGGTCAAAGCCAACCGCTGCAATGTGACCATGCTGTTCAGCACCGAGGATATTTCCGGCGCCCCTGATTTCAAGGTCACGTAAGGCAATCTTAAAACCTGAGCCCAATTGGGTAAACTCCCTGATCGCTTTCAGCCTTTTGCGGGACGTTTCGCTAATCAGCTTATCCTTGCGATAAGTCAGGTAAGCGTAAGCAAGGCGGTTGGACCGTCCAACGCGTCCCCGGATCTGGTAAAGCTGGGCAAGGCCGAAACGGTCGGCATCGCAGACGATCAGGGTATTAACGTTAGGGATATCAAGGCCCGATTCAATAATTGTCGAACTGACCAGGATCTGGTAGCGTCCCTCCTGGAAATCGACCATTACTTTTTCGAGTTTAGCTTCAGGCATCTGACCGTGCCCGACTGCAACTGCGGCCGCAGGAAAAAGTTGCGCTATTCGCTCTGCGTAGCCGGTAATCTGCCGGACCCGGTTAAAAACAATAAAGATTTGGCCCTGCCGGTTCAATTCGCGTTGGACTACTTCCCGGATCAGGTTTTCCGCATATTCGATTACATAGGTCTGTACCGGATAGCGGTCTTCGGGCGGTGTGTCGATAATGCTGAGGTCACGGGCACCGGCCAGTGATAAATGAAGGGTACGGGGAATAGGTGTTGCTGTCATGGCCAGCGTGTCCACCTCCAGGCGCATTTTCTTAATTTTTTCTTTCTGTCGGACCCCAAAGCGCTGCTCTTCATCGATAATCAACAACCCCAGGTCATGAAAGTGCATATCCCCCGCCAGCAGACGGTGGGTTCCGATAACCAGATCGATCTTGCCGGCAGCAACCTTGCTGATAATATCTTTTTGCCCGGCTGGTGCGACAAACCGGCTTAGCTGGGCAATCTGCACCGGAAACCCGTCAAACCGTTCCTGAAAAGTGCGGTAATGCTGCTGGGCCAGTACTGTTGTTGGCACCATAATCGCTACCTGCTTTCCTTCAAGTATTGCTTTAAAGGCAGCCCTCATAGCAACTTCTGTTTTGCCGTAGCCCACATCCCCGCAGATCAAACGATCCATAGGGTGTTCTTTTTCCAGATCGGCCTTAACCTCAGCGATTGCCTGCAGCTGGTCAGGGGTCTCTTCAAAGGGGAAACGGGCTTCAAACTCCTGCTGCCAGGGATGATCAGGGCCGAATTGATAACCTTTGACAGTTTGCCTGGAAGCGTAAAGCTCAAGCAGCTCAACGGCCAGGTCTTCAACCGACCTGGTTACCTTTGATTTTACCCGCTGCCACTCAGCCCCGCCGAGACTATGCAGGCGGGGCGCCGGGCTGTCACCGCCGGAGTATTTGCGAATCAGCCTGACCTGATCAATCGGGATATAGAGTTTATCTGTTCCCCTGTATTTTATCAGCATGTAATCCCGCTCGATCCCACTGACTTCAAGGGTGTGAATGCCATGAAACTGCCCGATCCCATGCTGCTCGTGAACCACATAGTCCCCCATGGAAAGTTCCCTGTAGCTGCCCAAAAAGGTGCCTTCACGTGAGCTGACCCGCTTTTTTTTCTTTCTCCCGGGCAGCAGGTTTTGTTCGGTAATAAGCGCCACCTGCAGGGCCGGAATGATAAAACCGTCATCGGGGGCAGAGCTCATCCTGATGCACCCGGGGGCATTTGGAAGCTGTTCCGCAAGCAGCCCGGCCAGGCTGTTGGCCCGTTCCTCGTTTGCGGCAGCCAGGAAAACCCGGTAACCGTTTTTTTGCCAATGCTTCAGATCCGTTTGCAATAACTGCCACTGTCCGTGATAGCGGGAAGCGCCCTGTGCATCAAGGCTCAGTATAACCACAGGTTTTAAGGGCGCGGAATCTTCAGCAATTGCATTCAAAATTAACAGGTGCCCACAATAACGGGAAAATAGCTCTTCGAAGCTCCAGAGCAGGCTGGAGCTTTTGCCAAACATTGTCCCGGACAGGTAATCATCCCTGGAATACCTGGTCAAATCCGCACTCAACGTCTTTTCTTTTTGCTTTAACAGGGTTGATTCTTCAAGGACCAGGAGGGTTTCCGGGGGCAGGTAATCGAGCAGAGCGGCGCCTTCACCGTGGTAGTAAGAGAAATAGCCGGGCAGCAGATCAAGGCCTTCCGGGTGAGCCAACCGTTCCAGGTCGCGTCCTGCCTGCCGGTTAAGCCTGGCAGCTGTCTCTGCTTCACCGCGCTTTCGCAGCTTCGAGACAGCCTTTTCAAGATCGCTTCTTAGCAGTACTTCACCTTCACGATAAAGGCCTGCGCTGAGGAGCAGCTCCCGGGCCGGGATGAGCAGCACTGAGCTGATTTTTTCGATGGAACGCTGGCTTAGGGGGTCGTACAGACGGATTGAATCAAGGGCTTGATCCAAAAGCTCCAGGCGAACCGGCCTGCCCAGACCGGGCGAAAAGATATCAACAATATCCCCGCGGGCGCTAAACTGTCCGGGCACCTCGGTCAGGGAACTTCTTTCGTAACCCCCGGCGACCAGTTTGGCAATCAGATCTTCGCGGTTTAGCGGATCACCGCGGTGAAGCTCAATTATTAGATTCTGCCAGTCAGCAAGAGGCAGATTCCTGCTCAACAGGGCAGCCAGGGGGGCAACATAGACACCATTAACACCTTCGAGGCACCACTGATAAAACTGAAGCCTCTGATGTTGGATCTCTTCACTGCGCGACAGGGTAGAGGGGCTGACAAAGAATTCCCGTGCAGGCAGCAACCTGACCTGACCGGGCAGAAAAGCACCGAGATTGGCGAAAGCCTTTTCCGCACCGGCCTGGTCGGCAGTAACAAGCAGTAATGGCCGGCCCGAGTAACGGGTCAGGGCAGAGAGAAAAAAATCCCCGGCACTGCCATCTAGGCCATTGCACTCAACCCGGTATCCTTCTATATTCCTAAAGCGATCAAGCAAAACAGTAAACTGTTCGCTTTCAAGCCAAAGCGCAAGCAGTTCTTGTAGCTGCAAACAGATACTCCTTCCAGCAGCAGTAATAGTGTTGTACGCCAGAAGAGGGGAAAATAAATATTTTCCCTAAGATCCTGCGGACACGTAAAATATACCTTTTTGGGTTAATCTTCTTCAGATGTATCCGCCAGCCCGCTATTATCGCCTTGGGCTTTGTTGTAGCTGTTCATGACCGCCAGGGGGCCTTCGCTGACATACATAAGCGTGGCTTCGGCAGCCCTGTCTACAGCTTTTGACAGGAGTGTGCGATCAGGTTCGCCCACCGGACCGGTGACATAATCTGCCGCATCCCGGCCTTCGGGTGTTTTTCCGATGCCGATGCGCAGGCGGGCAAACTGGTCTGTTCCCAAATCTTCGATGATTGACTGCAGCCCCCGATGACCGGCACTGCCGCCCCTTTGGCGCAACCTGATCATTCCGGGCGGCAGATCGAGGTCATCGCAGATCACCAGCAGGCATTCCAATTCAACCCGGTAATTATAAACCAGTTCATTAACCGCTCTGCCGCTCCGGTTCATGTAGGTTAATGGCTGAACAAGCAGCAACTGCCGGCCGTTGTGAACAGCCAGGGCGCAGAGCGAATGGTGTTGCGTCGCCGGCCGGGAACTTCCCAGTTTATGGGACAGCGCTTCAACAACCCGAAAGCCAAGATTGTGCCGGCTTCCGGCGTATGCTTTTCCCGGATTACCGAGCCCAACGACTAAGTGCATCTATTCACTTCCAACCGGTATATAATATTATAACTGATGCCCCTTCAAAGAAGGGGCATCTATGCTAATACCAGGCAGGCCGAATGTTGGTCAGCCCTTTAGCCTTCCTTCGCTGCTTCATCATCAGAAGCCTCTGCGGCTGCTCTCTCTTTTTCCGCGGCCGCTTCTTCGCCTACAGCAAGCTTTTCTTCGGCAGCTTCCGGTTCTTCTTCAGCCATCGGAGCCAGGACCTGGGCCAGGACAGTGTCCGGGGCGGTAATCATCTCAAACTTCCCGTCGACTTTAAGCGCATCGGCAGCCAGGCTGTCACCGATATTCAAAGCGGAGATATCGGCATCAAAGTGCTCCGGAATATCACCGGGCAGGCACTTGACCGTCACTTCACGTGTTGCCATGGACAGAACTCCACCATCTATGAGACCGGCCGGTTCACCGATAAAGTTCAGCGTAACAGCAACTTCAATTTTTTCGGTCATCAGGATCCGGATAAAATCTACATGGGCAATCCGATCGTGATAAATAATATCCCTTTGAATATCTTTAAACATAACTGTTTCCTGGCGGGTTTTTTTGCCCCTGGCTTTGACGGCCAGATCAACGAGCACGTTACTGCCCCCGGTAAGTAAAACCTGCCTCAGAGTGCGCCCGTCAACAATCAGGGGCAGTGTATCTTCACCCTTGCCGTAAATGACCGCGGGAACTTTTCCTTCGCCTCGCAGCTGTTTGCGCTGGCCCTTGGACATAGACGGACGAACTATTGCTTCCAAAACCATTCTTTCCATAAACTGAAGCCTCCTTCTGCAACAGTATACAGCATACAGCAAGAAGCTTACAAGATCAACTCAATCGAAAAGTTCACTGACTGATACCCTATTCTGAATGCGCATGATCGCCTCGGCAACTAGCGGGGCAACCGACAGCTTTTGGAAACAGTCCCGCAATCCAGCCAATTGGCCCCTGTCCACCGGTATGGTGTTGGTAAAGATTACTTCTTTCAACGGCGACTTGCTGAGCCGCTCAAGGGCGCGTCCGGAAAATACAGGATGGGTGCAGCAGGCATACACTTCGCTTGCGCCTTCCCTGATCAGCGTTTCCGCGCCTAAGGTGATCGTTCCGGCAGTATCAATCATATCATCGATAAATATCGCAGTCTTTCCTTTTACATCACCGATAATGTGCATAATTTCAGCTTTGTTGGGCGCAGGCCTTTTCTTTTCGATGATCGCGATCTGCATCCCGAGCCGGTTGGCCAGATCGCGGGACCGTGTCACCCCGCCCAGATCAGGCGACACAACCACGCCATTGGTGATCTTTTTTTTCTCCAGGTAATTGGACAGGATCGGGAGCGCAGTCAGGTGGTCAAGGGGAATATTGAAAAAACCCTGGATCTGGCCGGCATGTAAATCCATTGCCACTACCCGGTTGGCGCCGGCTGCGGTGATCAGATCGGCCAGCAGTTTAGCCGTAATCGGATCGCGGGCTTTGGTTTTCCGATCCTGCCGGGCATAGGCATAGTAAGGAATGACGGCATTAACTGTTTTTGCCGAAGCCCTGCGGAGGGCGTCAATAATTATTAACAGCTCCATGATGCTTTCGTTGATCGGCGAAACAAGTGGCTGTATTAAAAATGAGTTAGTGCGACGGACACTTTCGCCAATACTGATCGATATTTCCCCGTCACTAAAGCGGCTCACTTCGCAATTTCCGAGACTGACTCCCAAGCATCCGGCTATTTCCTCTGCCAATCCACGGTTAGCGCTGCCGCAAAATATTTTCAGCTCTTCACCATTTACCAAATCGAACCCTCCCAGCGCTGATTGTTTGCTCTTTCCTTCGCTTAGCAATTCGCCTTTTCCTGCAGCAATAATAACTCTCCAACAGCTTTTTAACCAGGCAATAATTTTCTAATAGCCGGAACTGACCACCGTATAGGGTTTTAGCTTGGTATCGTCGCCAACAGAGCTGTTTTCAACTACACAGCAGCTCATCGATACCCGTTTGCCGACCACCGCTCCCCTTAGGTGAACATGGGGCCCGATGGTGCAGGATGCACCGATGACCGTACCGCTTTCAAAAAAACAGCCGGGCCGGATTATTGTATCGGGGCCGATTTCGACACCGCTATCGATCCATGTTGAGGCCGGATCTTCGATCGTTACCCCATTTTCCATTAGTTTAACAATAATCCCGCTCCTGATCAGGGATACAGCTTCCGCGAGCTGGATCCGGTCATTGATGCCCATACCCTTACGATAATCATCAATCACCAGGGCATTAACCCTAAACCCGTCGGCTCGCATCATCGCCACCAGGTCGGTCAGGTAATACTCGCGCTGGGCGTTGTTATTCGACAGCAGGGGCAGGTAGCGGCGCAGCAGCTTCAGGTCAAAGCAATAGGTACCGCAGTTTATTTCGCAGATCTTTTTTTCAGTTTCGCTGGCATCTTTTTCTTCAACGATTTGATCGATCAGGCCCTGAGAGTCACGGATTATCCTTCCGTAGCCCGCCGGGTCGGGCACACGGGTCACAGCGACAGTGGCGGCAGGCAGATCGCCTTCGGCTGCTAAAAGTTGGTTCAGGATATGCTTGTCAATTAAAGGGGTGTCCCCGCAGAGGACCAGCAGGCTTCCCTCCTCGGGCAATAAAGGCAGGGCTTGCAGTACAGCGTGGCCGGTGCCGAGCTGCTCTTCCTGCATGGCATAACGCCATTGATCGCCCAGCTGCTTTTTAACCTGCGAAGCGCCGTGCCCGACAACAATAACAATATCTGTTGTCAGGGAAACGGCGCTCTGTAATATATAGTCGATCAGAAAACGGCCGCAGCAGGGGTGCAGAACTTTTGGCAGTGCCGACTTCATTCTTTTCCCTTTGCCTGCAGCTAAAACAACAGCGGAAATATTATTCACTCAAACCTTCCCCCTGCCGGTTAATCTGCTGCAGACATTATACTAAAATCCGGCAGAAGGAGGCAAAAATTTTTAAGCTTGGAGCAGATTACCGGCCAATTTAGCCTCATAAGCTTCAATAACAGCCTGTTGTAAGTGCCGGCGGGCTTCTAAGGTGATCGGGTGTGCAACATCCTTGAAGCCGCCGCCGGGTATTTTGCGGCTGGGCATAGCCACGAAAAAACCTGTTGGCCCTTCTATCACCCTGATATCATGAATTACAAATTGATCATCCAAGGTTACAGAAACAATCGCTTTCATCTTTTCATCTTGAAATAATTTCCGGATTCGTACATCCGTTACCTCCATTATTCCCCACCTTTCATGCTGCTTCTCACTTTTTGCGCTGAGTTTCGCTGCCCAATACCCGGCCGGCTGAAAAACCCTGCTCCCTGGCGGGCCGCACCGGTATTACCTTTATAAAAAAGCTGTTACCCTCCACTGTAAACAGCATGCTTACCATTCCAAAGACTATGCATATTTTATTGCCTGGGTACGGATAATCCTATTAACTGTCATGCACTTATTCGAATAAAAGAATGCGATATATCGCACATCCAGTTTCCGGTTACCGCTTAACGGTTCTTAACAAGCCGCAGCTAAATCAGTTTTTTAACCTGCTCCAGATCGCTGACTTTGTCAACATCAAGGCCAATCTCCGCGCTCCGGCAGGTTACGGCATAAGCTTTCATTTCCAGCAGCAAGGATATATGGTGTTCCAAATCAGCCAGGGAAAGCTGCTTCAGAAAATATTTCAACGCCAGCTTGAGAGGCAATATGCGCAGCAGTTTCAGGGGTTTTTTACGGTATGAGATAAAAAGTTCAAGGCTGTCTTTTTTATTCTTATACCAGGCAGGGTTGACTAAACCTATATTACCGCCGGTAACCGGCCCTTCTTTCAATACAACATAAGTTCTTTTTGTATCGGGATAGCTCCTTAGACAGGTCTCTTCAGATAAAACCGGATAATAAAGATCTCCGTCATAAGGTTCGCAGAGGTTAAGAAACTCTTCAAGCGCAGCCCGGTTGAGTAGCGGAATATCGCCGGTAATAACCAGGCAGAGGCGATTCGGGTCGGCATGCTTCAGGGCGTTGGCTACATTATTCAACATGGAGTCGCATTCATCGACAATCTGAATGCGATAGCCTTCGCGGCGCAGGGCATCCAGTTCTGCGGCGGGCCCCACGACAATGATTTTGTCAACTGCCGGGGTCGCCGCCAGTGCATCAAGAACATAAGAGAGCAGGGGCCTGCCATGAATCGGGATAAACGACTTATTCAGGACCCCGGCAGATTCGGCCAGGGGATCGACAGCTTTGCCGCTTCCGGCCAGAACGAGTGTATCAAACATCGAGATCACTCCCGTGAGCATTTTCAGTCCAGCAAAGATAAGCTGTGGCTCCCGCCTGCTCAACTGCCAGCGTAGCCCGGCCTGCCTCAACCAGTGAATCAAAAAGCATAAACAACGTTGGCCCGCTGCCTGACAACTGCGGCCTTAACCCGCCGGCAATCAGTTCAGCTTTTAATTTCCCGGTAGAACCTGCTTCAGGCAAATCAGAGGTTGCAAGGGTGTTGGTCAGTTCTTCGCTCATCCAGATATGCACTTTCCCTCTGTCACCGTTTTTTATTGCCCTGATAATCTGTTCCTGTGACGGCCTGCCGGCAAATTTTCGATCAAAAGCGCTGTACGCATCAGCCGTGGCAATTTTTAACCCCGGCGGCAAGGCCAAAACCACCCAGAAAAAAGGGCAGGCCGGTAGCTTGTTTAGTATTTCACCCCTGCCCCTGACCAGTGCCGTCCCGCCTTCAAGGCAAAAAGGAATATCCGAGCCGAGTTCTGCCCCGATTTCAAGAAGCCTCGCTGGGGGCAAATTTAGGTGCCAGATTACATTCAACCCGATCAATGCGGAGGCAGCATCTGCGCTGCCTCCGGCCAGACCGGCCCCGACCGGTATATTTTTATAAAGATCAATTTTTACGCCCGGCGCTTTCACCTCAGCCAGATTTTTAAGTTTTTCTGCCGCCCGCCAGACAAGGTTGTCCGTTCCGGAGAGGGCAGGATCTGTACAATTAAATTTTACCTCGCTGCCGCCGGTCTTCTCTAGGCACAGTGTATCGGCCAGAGAAACCTGCTGCATGATCGACTCAATCTCATGAAATCCATCAGATCGTCTTCCGTGCACAGTGAGGCTTAAATTTATTTTTGCCCTCGCCTTAATAACGATTTTTTCAGTCATAATCAGCTGATTTTCTGCAGGCGCGGGTTATCCGTTACTCCCGGGATGCGCCCCCTTTTAGCCAGCGCCCTGCCTTCAACCTCTTTCAAATCCATAGTCATGTCAATTGCCGGTTCCCTGGAAATATAGCTCCCGACACCGAATGAATCTGCCCCCGCTTCTGACAGCAGCGCAATTCTTTCGGGGGTCAAACCGCCGGAAACCACAATCTGTACCCTCCCATACCCGGCCTGATCCAGGCGGGCCCTGGCTTCCCTGACCAACCAGGGGGTAACGCCGCCGCGTTCCCCGGGAGTATCAAGCCTGATGCCGTCCAGTTTTGAACCGAGGGCTTCGGCAACCCGTAAAGCTTCTTCTGCTTCATCTTTAAAAGTATCAACCAGGATAATCCGCGGTGTCTCCCTGTCAATAAAACGATCATAAGCTTTAGCCAGTTCCACCGAATCGCCGGCAATCAGAAAAGCGGCATGCGGCACTGTACCAACCGGCTTGCGTCCCAAAAGCAGCGCACCCAATACGCAGCTGCAGGCATCGGCCCCGCCGATGATCGCAGCCCGTTCCATTACCGGGGCAACTGCCGGGTGCAGATGCCTTGCGCCGTAACAAATAACTTTTTTTGTGCCGGCAGCCTGTTTGCAGCATCCTGCAGCCGTAGCCCAAGCGCTGGAGCTTGCCATAATGCCAAGCAATGCAGTTTCATAAATGCCAAAATCGCTGTAACAGCCCCTGATCCTCATCACTACTTCTTTGGCAGCCATGGTTCCGCCTTCCGGCAGAGCCCAGATTTTCAGGTTCCTGCCGCGTAACAGGTGAAGGGATTCGCCTAACCCGGCGAATATACCGCCCCGGGAAGAAAAGATCTCGGCAGTCACTTCGGTATTTCCTAAACCCATCTCGGCCAAAAGATCCCTGGTCCGAATAAAATAAATATCACTGGTCAGCCCAGCTTCGATTTCGTTACTGTCGGCCGAATATAACCTTGTTGCAGCATCAACCCGATATGAGGCGACATCGTTAAGGGTTATGAATTCTTTGCCCATCCGCATCCTCCGGCCGCCTGAATTGTTATCTGCAAGCGTTTTCTACATATTTTTGCTGATTCCTGCCTTACAGGCAACCCCTGCAGCCTAAAAAAAGAAAACCGGATTCATGATCCGGTTTACTGCTCCGGGTTGCAGAGCCGACCGGGCAGGCGAAACCTATCCGGCCCTATATTGCTGCATGGCCCGGTTATTGCTTAAGCTTCTAAAGGCCGACTGTACGTTTCAAATCATCCTCACCAAAGCTAAGTTCTACTGTTTCGGTCAAAACATCGGCATAACTGAAGGATAAGCGCTGGAAATAGCTGCTCTCATCAACTCTGATAATAAAAATCGATGGGTAAGTACTCTCCAGGATTCCTTCTTTCTCATAGGTTTTTCTTCTGCCGCGGTTTGCTCTCAGCTTGATCGTCTGCCCTAAATGCGATTCAAGCTTCTTACGGATTTCAAATAGGACATCTTTGGCCACCATTTAAAACCACCTTATTTGTATTCTGAAGATGATTATAACATAATAACGGCCTTTTCGTCAATAAATACGGTAATAAAGCCATTTGCGTTGTAGCAAAAATCCTCCCGTCTTTAGGCTTTAGCACCATGAAAGTTTAGGAGCAATCAACATACAGAACATGAAAAATCAGCGCAAATACGCGCTTTTTTTATGCTTGAAATACTTGCAAAAAGATCTTTTATTATATATAATTAATGGTGTTAAATGGTGCTACAAGGGGGACATTCTATGGCTTACTTCCTTAAAAAATCAAACCAAAATAGGGGTGCCTATCTTCAAATCTATGAATCCTTTTACAACCACGATAAAAAAGAGACCGCACACAAGTCATTTCAGGCCCTGGGCTACGTGCAAGATTTGATCGAATCCGGCATCCCCGACCCAATTGCTCATTACACCGAGGTCGTCGCGCAGATGAACAGAGAAGCAAAGCGCATCAGGGAAGAAAACAAGGCAAGGCAGATAGAAGCATCCCCCGAAAGGCATCTTGGCTATTTTCTTTTACAAAATATTTATGACGGCCTTCACGTCTCCAATTACCTGGACCTGATGCAGTCCGTCAGGGAATTCCGCTTCAAGCTTTCCGATCTACTGGAAGCCCTCATCTACAGCAGGGCGATTGACCCATGCTCCAAGAGCAGAACCTGCCATGACATTTTCCCCAAGCTGTATGAATCTTACGGGCTTACCTATGACCAGATCTTAGATGGTATTGAGTACATGGGCCATGAATACGAAAAAATAATTGAGATCTTCAACCACCAGGTCAGCCGCAAATACCCCCTGGATGCATCTACCACTTACTTTGACTGCACAAATTTCTATTTCGAGATCGACAAGGAAGATGAGTTCAGAAGAAAGGGTCCCTCAAAAGAAAACAAACATGAGCCCATCATCGGGCTGGGGCTGCTACTGGATGCAAACCAAATTCCCATGGGGATGAAACTCTACCCCGGCAATGAAAGCGAAAAGCCCGTCATTTGCCAGGTCATAGAAGGGCTCAAGGAAAGAAATCAGATCACCGGCAGGACGGTACGAGTCGCCGACAAAGGCCTTAATTGCGCAAGCAATGTCATCGATGCCCTGAGGTGCAAGGACGGCTACCTGTTCTCAAAATCGGTGAAGCAGCTCCCTGAAACTGAAAAGACGTGGGTCCTCCTAAAGAGCGACTACAAAAAAATCACTGACAATGGTGGCACGCTTCTCTACGAGATCAAGGAGTGTATCGATGATTTTCCCTACACCTATACAGACGAAAATGGGGATAGACATACCGTCAGGCTGAAAGAAAAAAGGGTTGTTATATACAACCCGAAGCTGGCGGAGAAGAAGAAATACGAGATAAACAAATTGGTTGAAAAGGCAAAATCGCTCAAAGCAAGTCAGGCAAAGAAGAGTGAGTT
This sequence comes from uncultured Syntrophomonadaceae bacterium, assembly GCA_964389365.1. GTDB lineage: Bacteria > Bacillota > Dethiobacteria > DTU022 > DTU022 > UBA993. The sequence continues at coordinate 4,322 of CAYMDO010000014.1, read as the reverse complement.
CGGCGAATGCAGCAAATATGTCACCTTTGGTTGGGCTGACCCAAAAGGCAATGCCGTCGGCGGCAAGGTCAGGGTAACCATCAACCGGGATGCCGTTGACAAAGATTTAAGGCTGGCCGGCTACAATCTCCTTGTCACCTCAGAAACCAAAATGAAAGCAGGTGACATCTACAGCACCTACCATAATCTCTGGAGGATCAAGGAATCATTTAAGGTGATGAAATCCTATCTTGACGCACGCCCTGTCTATTTGCAAAAGACAGCATCCATTCATGGGCATTTCCTGGTTTGCTATCTGTCCGTGCTCCTTATTAGGCTCCTGCAATTCAAAGTGCTAAAAAACAAATATTGCACGGAGAGGCTAATTAATTTCATCCGGGGGTTCCGAATTGTGAAGTTGGAACAGGATAGTTATGTGAATATCACGCCTTCTTCTGAATTCATAAAAAGCCTGACAGCTGAGCTAAAGTTGCCAATCACCAATTACTTTCTTAACGAGTCACAAATTAAAAAGATGCTAAAGCACACATTTTGAGCTTTAACACCATTTTTTCTTTTTTACTCCTAAAGTCAGGTATTATTTTTTCATAAAGTGTCTAAAATTTAATTTTTTTGGTATAACTATAAACAGGGGAAAAAATATTAACCCCTGCACGAATAAGAAGCCTGACGATAATAGCAAAGCTTCCGAAAGGAAGGGACGCAAAGTCACGGGTCTAAGCCCTATGTGGTATGACAGCCGGACTGCCGAATCGGGATTTTTATTAATGTAGGATATTCTGGTGAACCAGAGAAAGGAGGCCTGCATATATAAAAAACCTATTGCGGCAGTTTATTATTTGGAATTCAATGACTTAACAGGTAATTTCAATGGGTTAAATTAAAAAATGAGTATTTACAGGGAGGAACTCGGGAAATGAAGAAGTTAGCGCTGGTTTTAGCTGTAGTGTTAGTCTTAAGCGGTGTTTCTGCAGTCGCGGCTTTAACGCAGGTATCAATCGACAGAAATATCAAGGTTTCGGTAGCGAGTGACGTTGATCCTAACGTTGCGGTGAAGTTTGCGGTTAACCCTGTTTATGTAAATGTAGCCTATCTGACTGCTGCTAACTCTATTGAGTTTGATTTATCAAAGATATTATCGAATGCACCAGGTCACTATAACACTGAAGCATCATTTGTGATCGGGGCACCGGGGGCAAATAACGGAGTATTCACTATAACCAACCAAACCAATATTCCCATTAAAATAAATACCGTTCATGTAACCGGACCGGCCGGTGTTTTGCAACTGCTAAACAGCAGCGGTAACCCGGGGGAAGTTGTATTAACGCCAGGCCAGACGGGAGAGTTCCATTTTAGGTTGAATACAGCAGGTGCTATGGCCGGTTTATCAAATGCACCGGTAAATATTGCTGCTCAGTTGCAGATTAGACGGTCTAACTAGAGAAAAAGCTAAATAGATAGCTATTTATCCGGTTTAAGCAGGGAGAAAAAATGGTAAGGACGCTATTCATGTTCATGGTGATTATCCTGCTGGGGGCGATGATTGTCACCCCTTTTGGGCCGGCCCATGTCATTTCAGGCAGTATGGAGCCAGAAATCAGGGCCGGCTCCACCATATTTTTATACCCTGCCAAACATATAGCAGTCGGTGATGTGATTGTTTATCACCCCACCAGCCTGGGCAGAGAAATGATCGTTCACCGGGTAGTTGATGAATCGCCTGAGGGCTATATAACCAAGGGAGATGCTGCTGGCAAGACAGACCAGGAGATGGGCGAGCCGCCGGTTACTACCAGCCGGATTGCAGGCAAAGTGCTTACTTTAAGCGGTTCGATTATCCAGACCAACTACAGTTCTTTAGTAATTTCCACCCTGGGGATATCTTTGGTTATTGCCTTTATCTGGGCCGGTACTAGCACCAGAATATTGCACAAAAAACGCCTCAGGGTTAAACATGTCCAAATATTTATCCTTATATTTTGCGCAGTGGTTATTACCTTTACGATGGTTTTAGGCTCAGGCACGGAAGCGGTTTCGTTTTTAGCCAGCGAAAACCCGGGTACGCGAACTGATCACACCAAGGTGGGAGAACCGGGGGAAATAAATTTTTTAGTCAGTAACAGATCACTTATTCCAACTCTGGTTTATTTTGAGGGCCCAATAAGTGTAAGCAGTCTTTTTGTGCTTCCGTTTTCTACCGCTGAAACTACGGTTGCAATTCCCGCCCAGGATGAACCGGGATGGTATGAGTTAGTAGTCTATAAATACAGCCATCCGGTGTTAATCCCTCCAGTTGTCATAGATTTGCTATATCAATTGTCACCCTATTTATCGATGTTCACTATACTGGCTTTTATGATCCTGATCCTTTACCTGATTCTTTCTTCTGTTGAGCCCTGGTTACCGTTGTCGCTTCTGGGAGGTAAAGCTCTGACCAGGAGCTACAGACGCCTGAAAAGGAGTTTTATGCCATGAAAAAGACAGCAGGTTTATTATTGATCATCTTGGCGGTAATGGTATTAGTAAATATGCCGGCTTTTAAGGGCCTTAGTGTTATACATCTTGATCGCCCGAGCGATTTGTTTGTCGGTGAGGATCCAGGCGGGGCTTTGGGGATTATTGATCTTGACCTGGGGTTAAATAAAGCAATTCTTATAGGCAGCAGAGCGGTAAGTAATAACCGGGAACTGGGGACAATTGCCAACAATTTTAATTTTCCAATTCAGCTTAATGTTACTGTAGTAATAAAGGCAGTTATTGTACATGCCGGTAACCCTGCGCCAAGGTGGCGGAATGTGAGAATCTTATTTGCAAGAAAAAATATTAATGGACAGACAGTAAATGTCGAAACATTGTCTTTCAATGATTTTAGGCCAGGGGATCCCGAACAACTGCGAAGAACCAGTACACTGATTTTAAATCCCGGAGAAGCCCTGGTAATTTTCTTGGATCGCGATTCAACCCTCCATCAAATTCAAACTCTTTCTTCTTTCCAGGCGGAAACCCTATTTTCTGTTCGAGGGAGTAGCACCTGGGCCGGGAATATTTCATTTTCCATTGAACCTAAGGATGATCTGCGAAAACGATATATTGCTTGGAACGGAATGTAGAAATGTGTATTAAGCAATAAGGACATAAAAATATTTGGTTAATCAGCAGGGCAGGATTAGGAAAGCTTAAATAAGCCAATTAACTGATTGAATGAAACCGGGGTGGTAAAAGTGAAGAAACCAAGATCAAATTTAAAAATATATATAATCTTAATTGTCAGCCTGGCGATCTTGGCTTACATACAGGTGCCCAGGTACGTTGAGAGCGAAGTAAACACAATCGATACGTTGGATGTAATTGATTTTTCTGTTGCTTATGAAGTCAGGTCCAATAAAGATACAATGCTTTGGGCTTCCGGCCAAATCATCGAGCAGGGAAGAGCCCTTTATTACTATGCTCTCGAACCCGATCTGATTGTTTACCCGAGCCTGAAGGCCAACAATAGTTATAATGGCGCAGTTGATGTCGAGATATACCTAGAAAACGTTGATAAGGACGGCATAACCTATTGGTCAAAAATCATAGAAAACCGCCATTATGATATATCCTTAAATGGCATTGAAAATTTGCCGCCTATTGAGTTGGATATTACAGAGATGCTCGGGTTGTCCCAGACTATCTTAGAAGAACTTGGTTTGCAAAGGGGAGTGCGAGGTGCTCTGCAGATTCGTTTCGCCTTCCTTGCTGATCTGGAAGAAGGATCACTTCTTCAGGAGGCTGCTTTTATCCTGGACAGCCATGGTTTAGTTCCGCCCCCGAATGACCAACTTACCGGGCAAAAGAAAATCGTTTCGCCTAGTTCGTCACAGATACTGCAGACCAGAACCTTAAATGATTACCTTGAATGCCCCTATTCCATTGCTTACAGCATATTGATCACGGTACTGATCGCTTTTGCTGTATTTACCCACAGCAGAGGCAAGAAAGACGATTATAGCCGCTATGATCGATGGGTAAGCAGGGCGGTTATCCCTAAAGTTAAGGAACCTGATGCCTATTTTGCTTCTTTAAAGGAACTGATTGACGCGGCAGTAGAGCTGGACAAAAAAGTAATCTATGATAAGCATAGGGAAGCCTATTTTCTAATGGATGGAGACAATTGGTATGTCCACAAAAAACACTCACCAGACCTAAAGAAAAAATCGTCAGTGCCAGAAATGCCTTATAAATCATAACTTGGCTGCCAAGGGCTTTGCTATTATTTCAAAATTTCGTATCTGCTCAGGCTGATTTCTCAGCCACTAAGCATTTCGTTCTTTGAAAACCGA
>CAYMDO010000013.1:0-57848 GCA_964389365.1 uncultured Syntrophomonadaceae bacterium | reverse complement strand
AGCCTATTGTATAATTAGGCGAAAAGGGAATTTTTGGGGTGTTGAATGCAAGTTACCGGATTAAAAATTCTTTAATGAAAACCGAGGCTTAAAAATTCCCTAGCGGGTTGCTGCAAAATTTGTTTGCAAAAACAGGGAAAAATTGATTGCAAAAAACAATCTAAACCGCCCATTCGACCTACCCGACATCCATTTCATACACTCAACCTTCCCGAGTTGCCGATTTAGATGTGGTTAATAAGTTTCCGTAGACGCAAAAACACACTTTAGGTCAAGTAGACAATTTAGATGCAATTTCAAAACCCAGTAATATCAAGGGTTCTGGCGTGACATCAATACTACCGTCTCAACATGGCTGGTATGGGGAAACATATCGATGGGCTGGGCTTTAAGGGCCTGAAAGCCGTTTTGTTGAAGGAACCCGAGATCGCGGGCTAAAGTGGAAGGGTTGCAGGAGATATAGACAATTCGCTCCGGCTTTATTTCAGAAATAGTTTCCAGCAGTGAAACGCTGCAGCCCCCACGCGGCGGGTCAAGTATAACTGTAATCGGCCTCCTGCCCTGTTGAAGCACTTTTATTGCATCTTCGATCGCCATCTGTTCGAACTTAACATTATTTATCCCGTTGATGGCGGCATTTTCACGAGCGTCTTTGATCGCTTCTCCTTCACTATCGATACCGATTACTGCGGTTGCCTTTTTGCTCAGGTAAAGGGCAAAGTTACCGGTTCCGCAATAAAGGTCGAAAGCCGTGCAGGGGTTGCCGGCATCATCGGCAGCCAGTTCGAAAAGCGGCTTGCCTTGCCGGGGATTAACCTGAAAAAAAGAACGCGGGGAAATCCGGTAGCGAAAGGGTTCGATTCTTTCTTCAAGGTAAGTATTCCCTGCAGTAGTTTGATAGCGCAGATCTTTATTGCTGCCCGTCTTGATGACCAACCCGGCCAGTTTATCCCCCAAACTGCCGCTGACCAATTTAGTAAATAGCTCACCAAAAACCACGCTGTCGGCTTTACTTTTTAACCCAATGGTGATCAAAACCTGCCCGGTTGCAAAAGAGCTGCGCAACTCAGCTTCGTATATCTTGGGTAAAGTTTTAGATGCGGATTCTTTTTGGCATATGGTTTCTCCAAGAGCATTTCGAATTGCTTTGAGAGCTAAGATGTTATGCGGGTGTTGAATCAGGCAGTCTTCTATTTCAATGATCCGGTTGCTTTTATTTTTATAGAAGCCGGCTTTTATTTTAGTTCCTTCCGACTCCAGATGGATCCTGGCTTTATTTCGATAGCGGTAGGGGTTATCCATACCGATGGTTGGCGGCACCGGAAGCTCGAGCTTGCCAATCCTGGCAAACGCCGCTTTTACCCGTGAAGCTTTCCATACCAGCTGCGCCCGGTAAGCCATATGCTGCAGCTGGCAGCCGCCGCAATCAAAAAAATAGGGGCAGGGTGGGGTTACCCTGTCGGGTGATTTAACAGTTATTCCGATAAGGTTTGACCGGAGAAAATTTTTATGAACAGATTTAATCACGACTTCAACTTCTTCGCCAGGCAGGGCCCCTGGCACAAAAATTACCAGGTTTTCAAAACGGCCGACCCCTTCTCCGTCATGATTCAGATCGCTAATCCTGACTGAGAGTGTAGTTCCGATAGGTATTTTGGTTGATTGGTCGGTCACTGTCATAAACCCCACTGTGGTAAAATCATTAAAAAGGCAAAGGAGAGGGACTGGATGAACAGCAGGGAAAACAATAACTGTGCTTCAGAGAAAGATACTAAACTGGCCGGTTGGTCAAAGTGGCTGGGGATCGCCGGCCTGATCGCAGTTCCCGCTGCCTTTGGGCTCGGTTTTCTGTTTCGGCAGATCGGCATTGTTACTTTTCTAAGGTCTATGGTGATGCCCCTATCCCTGGCAGCTGTTGTCACCGGTTTGCTTTCAATGAACAGAGCCGGGAAAAACTGTGAGATTGTAAAGAAGAACGGACGGCTCGGTTTTATACTCGGCTCGGTCGGTTTGGCTGCCACTGCCCTGATCATGACAGCCGTGATGCTCTTTTTCCTGCCGATGTTGTTTCTTTCCCGTTAAATCCCGTTAAATGGTTACTTGATCAGGCGGGCGATATAGAGCACGACTACAGCCCCCAGAAAAGCAACCAGGATAGTTCCAAGGTTGAAACCGCTTATGGCATTTCCGATATTGAACAATGCGCCGGCCAGCCAGCCGCCGACCAGGGCCCCGATAATCCCAATCAGCATATTGCCTACCAGGCCAAAACCCCTGCCTTTCATCACTACGCCGGCCAGCCAGCCGGCAAAAAGCCCTACCACCAACCATGTTAATATACCCATTTAATTACCACCTTTCTGACATCAATAAGGCTCTTTGAATTACTCCGATACAGCCAATATTTTTTCGCTGTTTAGTGAGAAATAATCACTGAAACGATAAACAAGCAAGACTGTTAAGGTGAAAGATAATAAGTCGGCAACCGGAAAAGCCAGCCATACCCCGTTTAATCCAATCAAATGCGGCAGCAGCAGGAGCAGGGGGATCAGAAATAGAATCTGCCTGGCCATTGATAAAATAAAAGCTTCTTTTGCCTTGCCCAGTGCCTGGAAAACACCGCCCGCTACCAGCTGCATGCCAACCGTAAATGACATGGCAAACATAAAACGCAACGCCGGGCTGCCCATCTCGATCATAACCGGGTCATCGGTGAAGATCCGGATCAAGAGTCCGGGAAACAGCATTACAACTAAAAAACCGGCTGTGGCAATAATGGTAGCCACTTTCATGCTTAAGACAATAGATTCCCTTACCCGCAGTTTTTTCCTGGCCCCGTAATTGAAACCGACCAGCGGCATCATGCCCTGGACAATTCCCATAATCGGCATCAGGGTGAACATCATGACACGGTGTATAATCCCGAGGACAGCAATGGCCATGTCGCCGCCGTGTAAGACCAGCATGTGGTTGGCAATGATCAGCATAATGCTGCCCGCGCCCTGCCGTACGAAAGCGGAAAAGCCAATTGTTAGAATTTCTTTCATCAGCTTAAAGTTAAGGGTAAAAAACTTAATTACTATGGCAAGGCTGCTCCTGCCGGTAAAAAAATAGTACAACAGGTAGAGAGAGGTCAGCCCCTGGGCCGTTATTGTCCCATATGCTGCGCCGCTCATCCCCAGGTTCATGGCAAACATAAATATCGGGGTTAGAATAATATTTAAAACTGATGAGATAACCATTGTAGACATAGCTACTTTGGCATTACCCTCAGCCCTGACTATATTGTTTACGGCAAAACTGAACGAAAAAAAGATTGTGCCATATAGAATTATGCCCAGGTACTCGCTGCTAAGCGGCATGATAGTTTCACTGGCGGCAAAAAGTTTCAGCAGCTGGGTAAGATACGCAAGACCGAGAAAAACGCCGGTGATGCCGACGATAACAACCATCACCAAAACACTGCCGAAAGCCCGGTTTGCTTTACCAAGCTGGTTTGAGCCCAGCGCCCTTGATATAACCGAAGCGCCGCCAATCCCGATCGCCCCGCTGACTGCCATCACCAGCATGCTGAGCGGGAATGTAATGGCTACCGCGGCTACACCGATTGCCCCCACACCTCTGCCGATATAAATGGCATCGATTACGCTGTGCAAAGCCATGACCAGCATACCTACGGTAGCCGGAATTGTCAGGTTGGCCAAAAGTTTGCTGATCGGATCTACGCCAAGCCTTTCACTTTGTAGTTTCAAGCAATTATGCTCCTTGCCCCTTACTGGAATGATGTGGGTAACTGTTTACCATTATACTTCAAATATCAGTAGCTGCCATCAGTAAAGCCGTTGATGGTACGCAATAATAATTGGGAGAGCTGTTCTTGATTAAAAAAGTGAATGTGGTAAAATAACATGGATAAAATAAGTATATCAAGAAAAACCTCTTACCTGTGACTGGAAATTTTACTCTAAACCTTGAAGCCGGCGGGCTGAAAGTAGATGTTATGGAGGCTTAGTATGTTAAAAAAAATATTTTTGTTAGCGATCTGCATGGTGCTGTCGCTTTCCCTGGTCGGTTGTAGCGGCAATTCGGCTGCCGATGATGTAAATAATATAACAATTGAGGTATTTAACAACACCGAGGAGATTGTTATCTCCTGGGCAGCTTTTTTCGGCCCCGATCTCGATGAGTGGGGTGAGGATCTGCTTGGCGATCAGGTTATTGCGCCCGGCGATACGCTTAAGTTTGTTTTACCGCAGGGTGAATACAGCCTGGTGCTGTTTACTTATGAACTCTACGTGGTTAAGAGTGTATCCAACATCACTGACGACACATATATTGAAATCGGCGGCGAAAATAAAATTCCGGTGCTGGTTGAGAATAATTCCGGCAAAGATATCGCCCTTTTCTTTATATCCCCGTCAGTCAATGATGACTGGGGCGAAGATTTAATCGGCGGATTGGATGTAATACCGGCCGAATTTGGGCGCCGCTTTCTTTTTATAGATCCTGTTCCCGATGTCCCGGTTAACACCGGCAACGGCAACAAGGGAGAGAAGCTGAACAATAATAATCAGGGTGAAGAAGGTTCGGAAGAAGGCGAATTAACAAATGAAACAGAAGAGGTTCCCGAAGGCCCATATTATGATATCTACTATGTATACGCAGACGGAGGTGAAGTTGCGCAGTTCCGTGTGCTGATTGAAGGTAAAAGAACTATTACAATCAACGAGTAAAACAATGTTTAAGAAAAATATGGATGATATGCGAAAGCCCTGCCGGTAAAAAGTAGGGCTTTATATTTTATTTCTTGCCCCGACAAACCTAATTCAGCTGACTTGGCGGAATGGTTGCTGTTGTTTGCCTGATCCAACTGCTATATAATCATGAGCAGGGCAAGGTAAATCTCGCAGCACCAGATATCAAAGAAACGAAGTGATCAGGCTTGAACAGTCAATGCGGTTTCTATGCTGAAACTTACGAGGCCAGCAGGGATGATTTTCGGGCCATGCTGCATGAAATCAAAGATTATTGGCCCGCTGCCGAACTGAGCCATTACCCGCTTGAAAACAAAAATAAAGATCTGGCCATTGATCTGATCAGGGCGTTTCCGGTAAAAGAAAATAAGCAGGTTATATTTCTAACCACGGGCCTGCACGGTATTGAAGGTTATGTTGGGGCAGCAGTTGTCAAGCTTTTCGCCAAAGAATATCTTCATCAATTAGACCCTGACAGCACAGGGCTATACCTTGTCCATGCCATAAACCCCTGGGGCATGAAACATTATAGGCGGGTAAATGAAAACAATGTTGACCTGAACCGCAACTTCATTTTCAAGCAGAGCAAGGAAGGTGCTGAATGCCCCCAGGTTTACGATCGGGCAAACAGCTTTCTCAATCCCCGTAAGCCCTTAAAATCGGCCCTAAACCCATTTTTTTACCTCAAGCTCCTAAATCATATTCTTTGCATGGGACCTGCCAACTTCAGGGATGCTGTTCTCTTTGGCCAATATCGCTATCCGCAGGGGCTCTACTATGGCAGCAAAGGACTTGAGAGTTCTGCCGCGGTTTTGGTTAATCTCTTTCGTGAAGCAGCATCCAACTATGAACGAATTATGTTGTTCGATATGCACAGCGGTTACGGACCGCGCTACCAGATGACACTGGTCAATTCGATTCACGAAAAAAGAGCTTCAGAAGATCTGCAATCTGCATTTAATTATCCGCTGGTAGCCAAGTCCAACCCGGATGAATTTTACCAGATGCAGGGTGATATGGTTGATTACCTGTACCAGGTTATGGCAAGCCAATTTCCGGGGAAATATTTGTATGCGACCAGTTTTGAATTCGGCACCTTCGGCAGTTCTTTCGGTGCCGTGATTAAGAGTTTGAAAGCGATGATCAATGAAAACCTTGTTAGCCATCATGGCGCTGTTTCAGAGGCAGTTGCGGCCAAGGCCAGGCATGAATTTTGCGAGTTGTTTTTTCCTGCGGAAGAAAAGTGGCGCAATAAAGTTTTACAGGACGCCAGGTCAGCTTTTAATGGTATCCTGAAAGCAGAAAAATATATCAGTTAAGTAAAGCAGAAAGAGGGACGCAAAATGGCAAAGGTCAGGATTAGCCCTTCTGCCCTGCAGAAGATGAAAAAGAGTAACCGCATCTATACGCTTTATCTGGCTTCAAGAGGCGGGTGATGTGGTATTTTTGTTACGCCTGCCGTGCATGCAGGTGTCCCGCTGAAAGAGGAGGGCTATGTTAAGGATGAAATCGAAGGGATTTTGTTCTACATTCGTAAAGACCTGGCAGATAAAAGTTTTTTGATTAACTGGTTTGGTTTATGGGTGTTTGGCAATTTTACTGTTGTGGAGATGTAAAACAATATTTTTCTGCGCAGATCGGGCAAACCCGTTAAGCTCTCCTTAATCGGTATCCAACCAGGTTGGCTTTACAATACGGTTCCTAATGTTCGGTTTCCTTCCAAACCCAATATTTTCGGAGTTGACAAGTGCAAATTGATATCCTATAATTTTTATAGGATTTATATTGTTAGTGGTTAAGTTTGTGTGGCTTATCTGGTTTTATGGCTCATAAAGAAGGTGCGAAAATGAAAATAATTAATCTCGATAACTCTGCTGCTTCTTCACCGGAGCCTGCCGTCCTGGAAAAGATGATGCCATTTTTTACCGAACATTACGGTAACCCTTCAAGCGGCCATGAGCTTGGCAATGTGCCGCGCAAAGCGCTGGAAGAAGCGAGGGTTTCAGTTGCCAGGCTGATAAACGCCGAACCGCATGAAATAATATTTACTGCATCCGCGTCCGAATCGAACAATCTTGCGATCAAAGGCCTTGTTGCAGCAAACCGTGGCAAGGGAAACCACCTGATTTCATCCGCGGTCGAGCACTTTTCGGTTTTGAACCAACTTAAAACCCTTGAAAAAAAAGGCTTTGCGGTTACTCTTTTGCCGGTAGACAAATATGGTTTGGTGGATCCAGACCAGCTTGGGCAGTCGATTACAGATCAAACAATACTAGTATCGATCCAGGCTGCAAACCCGGAAATCGGGACCATTCAGCCGCTGGCTGCTCTTGCCCGGGTGGCTGAAAGCAAAGGTGTGCCTTTTCATACAGATGCTGCTGCGGCTGCAGGCTGGGTTAAGCTTGATGTGAAAAAATTCGGGGTATCCCTCCTTGCCCTGTCAGGGGATCAGTTTTACGGGCCAAAAGGTTCGGCGGCTCTTTTTGTATCAAAAAAAACAAGGATCAGGCCGTTAATCGAGGGCGGCATCCAGGAAAGGGGATTGCGGGCCGGCACTGAAAATGTTCCTGCCCTGGTTGGCCTTGGGGCGGCTGCAGAGCTTGCCACTGATTCGTTGGAAGAGCGTACGAAATCGTATTCTAACCTCAGGGATCAATTGAAAGCGAGCCTAATAAATAATATCCCTCATTTGCGCCTGAATGGCCATCCTGAGCAGCGGCTGCCGCATAATTTAAATCTTTCCGTTGAGTTTATAGAGGGTGAGGCACTCCTGTTGCGCCTGGATATGGCCGGTATTTATGTTTCCAGCGGTTCATCCTGTACTTCCCAGGCTTTAAAATCTTCGCATGTATTATCGGCGATCGGCCTGCCGCCGGAATTGGCGCAGGGATCACTGCTGTTTTCGCTTGGCAGGGAAAATAAAGTCGAAGATATTCCTTATATCACGGAACAGCTAGCAGCGGTGACTGATCTTCTGCGCAAGATGTCGCCGCTTTACCACCAGTACCTGAAGGAGGTCCAAAATAATGCCTGATTACAGTGACAAGGTAATGGAGCATTTTTCTAATCCGCGCAATATCGGGGAGATAAAAGAGCCGGATGGAGTGGGAGAAGTTGGAAACCCAGTATGCGGCGACATGATGAAGTTTACAATCAGAGTTAGAGATAACCGGATTGAAGATGTTAAATACCTAACCTTTGGCTGCGGGGCAGCGATTGCCGTTTCCAGCATGGTTTCGGAGATGGCCAAAGGCAAGACATTAGAAGAGGCTTTAAAGATCACCAAAAAGCAGGTGGCTGAAGAACTGGGCGGCTTGCCAGGCAACAAGATGCATTGCTCCAATCTCGGTACCGATGCTTTGCATAAAGCCATCGAAGATTATATGGATAAACATGGGGTTATTGTTGAAACCCTTGCTTAGTGCTATTCGGGCTTAACATGCAGGTAACAGGGAGGTAATCGCGTGAGCGCAGACCAGTTAAAAGCCGAAAAAAGCAGTTCATGCAGCTGTCCATTTTGTGATGAGCCGATATGCCCGGATCCGAACGATGGCCGTTATACCTGCAAAAACGATGGAAAGCTGCAGGTTCACCAGGTTGATTGCGTCGGCCTGTACTGCCCGGTTCCGGTAATGAGGGCCAAGGAGGAAATCGACCTTCTCAAAGATGGCAACCTGATGGAATTGATTGCCGACGATCCGGCTGCTGCCGAAGATATTCCACGCTGGGCAAAGCGGACAGGCCATCGCCTGGTTAACATGCTGCAGGATAATGAAATCTTTCGTTTCCTGATTCAGAAAAACAGCGAGGAGGATAATTAAGATGGCGGAGAGCAAAAAGATACTATACGTTCAAACCAGCGGCACTGATACCCCGGAGAGACTTTATTCACCGCTTATCCTGGCCCAGACTGCTAAAGCTATGGGTCAGGAGGCAACCGTATATTACCTGGGGCTCGGTTTGAAAAACCTGGTCCGGGGAGAAGCTGAAAAAGTTAAAATTGGAGAATTTCCCTCTCTTCTGGAAGTCTTAAAACAGACGGCTGCGCAGGGTGTTCAGATAATGGCATGCCAGCAGAGCATGCAGCTTTTCGGGGGCGCGATCAAAAAGGAAGACCTGCTTGAAGAAGCGGTCATCGGCGGGGCAGCAACCCTAAACGATCTGGCGCTCGATGCAGATGCAATACTTACTTTCTAAATAAAGTCTTTTTAAATAAATTCTAGCCGTCCGGATGGATTATTGCTGTGTGTTGTGAATATCACCAAACGCAGCTCAGTGTTATTCCCATGTTTATCTGGATTGGTTTTTTGGCTTATCATGCCGGTATATCCCCCGGCATTTTGCTGATGCTTTTATTTATGCTGGCTATATACCTGGTTACGAGCCGCCGGCCCGGGCTCGGTCCGCCCGGACCTAAATTTGGGTGGAAAGATAAGCTAAAAGCGCTTGGCGGCGGCTTGTTTGAGGCGCTGGATATGTTTACCATATCTATGGGAGGCCTTTTTGCCGGATGCGGTCAGGGTGCCCTGGTATGATCCGATCTGGTTCGGGGTGATCATGGTTATGGTCGTGGCGATGGGCGTTATTACACCTTTTTAATTGCGGTATATGTTTATCTGGCCATCTTGATCTGTTTCCCGCAGCTGGCAACTTTATTGCCGTCTTTGCTGCACTGAGGTATCATTTAAGGCGTGTGGTTTGTTAGCGAACAATGGGGAGGCCCGGAGATGGGAAAACATAAAGGCAGTTTATCTGAAACCGAAATTGAAGCTGTTTTATTGGGTGGGCAGATCGGTTACTTGGCATTGGCCAGGGACAACCAGCCGTACCTGGTTCCGCTTAATTTTCTTTATGAAATGGGTTCGATCTATTTTCACTGCGCTCCTGAGGGGCGGAAAATAGAATATATCAGGGCTAACCCACGGGCCTGTTTTCAAACCGGGGAAGCGGGAGGGTTGATTCGCGGCGATAACCCCTGCAGCCACAATTACAGTTTTCGCAGCGTGATCGTTGAGGGTGCGGTAGAAGAAGTGAACGATCCTGCAGAAAAAGAAACCATGTTACGGCTGATCACCGCTAAGTACGCCTCGGCGCAAATGGCTGCCGGTGAAATCAGCGCTAACCGCATTGCCGCAACCGGGGTTTACAGGATCGCTCCCATGTATGTTTCCGGAAAAAGAGATTCCTAAGCTTGTTGCCCGGAAGGGTTTTTGTAAATTGCGGCGAATCCTCCTTTTACAGTAAAGGTTGATCAGCATACAGCCATGCTTTATGCAGCACATACAATACTGATGGAAACTGGAGGATGAAAGATGATCCTGTTAAACCCGAATCAGCACAGCCGCGCTTACATTGATGAGAAGTCCCGAGAAATAATGTTGAAAACGATAGAATTTTTTGAACGGAAGGGTAAGCAGAAACTAAAAGAAGATGACCGCAACCGGGTTTGGTACGATGATTTTCTGCAGTTTATCAAAGATAATAAAATCTTCTACACGCTCTTAACTCCCGAAAAATACGGGGAAGAAGGATGCCGCTGGGACACCTGGCGCAACTGTGAATTTAACGAAATCCTGGGATTTTACGGTTTGCACTACTGGTATACCTGGCAGGTTTCGATCCTGGGCCTCGGCCCGATCTGGATGGGCCGTAACGAAGCGCAAAAAGAACGGGCTGCCCGCCTTCTGAAAGAGGGGCAGGTTTTTGCTTTTGGCCTTTCCGAGCGGGCTCACGGAGCAGATGTTTATTCCACGGAAATGACGCTGACGCCTCAGGCTGACGGCAGCTGCCTAGCAAACGGCGAGAAATACTATATAGGGAACGGTAATATAGCCGAGATGGTTTCGACGTTTGGCAAGTTTATTGACAGCGGAGATTATGTATTCTTTGTAGCCAATTACAGCCACAAAAATTATAAGCTTGTCAAAAACGTAGTCAACTCGCAGTCTTATGTTGCCGATTTTATTTTACATGACTACCCGATCACTGAAAATGAGATACTTTCCCGCGGCCAGGAGGCCTGGGACAGTGCACTTAATACTGTTAACGTTGGAAAATACAACCTGGGCTGGGCCTCAATCGGGATCTGCACCCATTCGTTTTACGAAGCCCTGAATCATGCCGCAAACCGCACTTTATACGGGATGAAGGTTACAGATTTTCCCCATGTAAAGCAGATGTTTGTAGATGCCTACTCCCGCCTTACGGCGATGAAGCTGTTTGCCCTGCGCACCTCTGACTATATGCGCACAGCTTCTGCGGAAGACCGTCGTTACCTGCTCTACAACCCGACAGTCAAAATGAAGGTAACCACCCAGGGGGAAGAGGTTATCAACCTGCTCTGGGATGTCATTGCTGCCAAGGGTTTTGAGCGGGACACCTACTTTGAAATGGCCTCCCGCGATATCCGCGCCCTGCCGAAACTGGAAGGCACGGTGCATGTTAATATTGCCCTGATCGTTAAATTTATGGCCAATTACTTCTTCAGCCCCGGGGAATTTGTCCCGGTCGGGCGGCAGAATCAGCCCCGTAACGATGATTTTCTCTTCGACCAGGGTCCCGCCAGGGGCCTCGGCAAGATTCGTTTTCATGATTTTGCGGAAGCATACAATTCTTACGATCTGCCCAACCTTACAGTTTTCAGGGAGCAGATTGATCTGCTTAAGGGTTTCCTTGCCGGGGCTGCCCCGGATGCCGGCCAGCAGCGGGATACTGATTTTCTTCTCTCCCTGGGTGAAATGTTCACCCTTGTTGTCTATGGGCAGCTGATTTTGGAAAACGCCAAAATATATGGGCTTGAAGAAGCGCTGGTTGATCAGATCTTTGATTTTATGGTGCGCGATTTTTCAAGGTTTGCCCTTACCCTGTATGGGAAGGCCAGCACCAGCGAAGCTCAGATGGGCTTTCTGCTGCAGATGATCAAAAAACCGGCTGTTGATAACGACCGGTTTGGCAAAATATGGAATGATCATGTTCTGGCATTAAAAGGCTGTTACGAGATGAAACCTTAAATATCCGGGTTAGGTTTGCATTTCGGCGAGCAGCAGCTCGCTCAGCGAACAGGGCTCAAGGCCGCGCCGGCGCAAACCGCTGATAATATCAGGAAGGGCTGCGATATCGTTCTCGGTAAAGTGCAGGAGGACAATACTGCCGCCCTTTGCATTAGCGAGGACATGCTCGGTAATCCGGGCCGGGGTTGATATTTCGTTGCGGAGGGCATAAACCAGCTCAACATCCCATAAAACGGCAAACATACCTTTGTCAGCGATAATCTCTTTATAACGTTTGGCTGTGCTGCCATGGGGAGAAGTAAAGCCATCCATCCCGGGTGGCCTGAAAAAGTAGGTCTGGTAATTAACGCCGAGTGCGCTGTCAACCGCTTCCTGCCAGCGGCTCAACTCTTCCTTAACCCGCTCATCGGAGATTGTAGTCAAAAAAGCATGGCTGAAGGTGTGGTTCCCCAGTTCATGGCCATCATCAACAGCATCTTTCCAGATTTCGGGGTGCAGCTCAACCCAGGAACCTATCGGGAAAAATGTGGCGTTTACCTGGTTTTCCTTTAAGATACGCAGTGTTTTACCGATCAAATCCGGTCCGGCACCATCGTCAATGGTAATCGCCACCAGATTGGTGTTACGACTGCCATGGTTAATAACCGTTGAAGAGCGCAGCATATAATTTTCTTCGCGCAATTTTTCATTTTCCTCAACTACCTGGTCATACTGGTCCCAGAGCATTCGGTTTTCGTCCTCAATATTTCTCAGTTGTTCTTCAAGGCGGCTTACTTCGGAACGCAGAGATTGGATGGCCAGGTACTGCGAGAAACTGAAGAAGGCGAGCCCTGCCAGGGCCAGCAGCAAAACCAGAAACAGAAAGATGCGAAAACCCGATTTCTTTTTTGTTTTTGGCGTATGCCTGTAGTAGTGGCCAGCCATTATTGATCCGCTCCATCTGGCAGGATTTACTATTCTATTTACCCTTAGTATATGTTACCTTACAAAATAAGATAAAACAATAGGCTTTGCCATATATGGAAAAGGAAGTGAGCTGAAGATGAAAACTTTGCTGGCTGTAGCGTCCAGTCCCCGCCGGGGCGGAAACAGTGAAATTCTGCTTACAGAATTTTGCAGGGCAGCAGAAGATTTAGGTTGGCAGGTAGAGCTGATTAAAGTAAACGCCCTGAAGATGAGGCCCTGCCAGGCCTGTGATGCCTGTGCCAAAGACGGCCGCTGCATTTTACAGGACGATATGCAGGCAGTATACCCCAAGTTGATTGCTTCCGATGCCCTGGTTATCGCCAGCCCGATTACCTTCGGTTCAGTGAATGCCCAGCTGAAAATGTTTATTGACCGATTCCAGTGTTGGTGGCAGGCCAAGTATAACCTTGAGAAACCTTTTATACCGGAGGAAGCAAACCGCAAAGGTTTCTTCATCTGTGTCGGGGCTTTGAAACGTAAAGAATACTGTGAAAACGCGATTCAAATTATCAGGGTATTCTTCCATAATATAAATCATAAACTGGCCGAAACACTATGCTTCCGCGGTTACGATGAACCGGGGGCCGTGCAGAAGGGCCCGGAAGTTTTAACGCAAGCGTACGTGGCTGGAAAAGGTTTTATCGAAACGATCGAAAAAGGGCAACGGGGCTTCCCGCGAAACCCCGTTAGCTAATTATATCTTGTCGTATGGAATGGCTGTAAGCGAAAGTTAACTCAAATAATCAAGCCGGCATATAATATTCTGGCAATGCTATGCTTACCGGAACTCGATGCCGGTTTCTCCTTTACTGATGGTTACCAAATCTTTTGGCGACACCGTTCCGCCGATGATTTGTCGGGATAGCGGCGTTTCTATCTCCTGCTGGATAACCCGCTTCAGCGGTCTGGCCCCGAAAGCCGGATCGTAACCCCGTGCAGCCAGATAAGCAACCACCTCGTCATTCCAAGTAAGAGTTAGGTCTGCAGTCTGGGCCAGGCGCCGGGCCAGTTTGCTAAGCAGTAACTCGGCGATATTTTTGACCTGCTTCCTCTCGAGGGCCTGGAATACAATCGTTTCATCCACCCGGTTCAAAAACTCGGGACGAAAATGATGGCGCAGCAGGGTAAGTACTGCTTCCTTCATCTGCTCATAATTGCCGCCTTTTTCATGAAAAGCTAATATATCCTGGCTGCCGATATTCGAGGTCATAATTACAATCGTATTTCTAAAATCAACAGTGCGTCCCTTTCCGTCTGTCAGCCTTCCATCTTCCAGGATTTGCAGCATGGCGTTAAAGACGTCAGAGTGGGCTTTTTCTATCTCATCAAAAAGCACAACGCTATAAGGCTTGCGCCGTACCGCTTCGGTTAACTGTCCGCCTTCCTCGTAGCCGACATAGCCTGGAGGGGCGCCAACTAACCTTGAAACTGTATGTTTTTCCATATATTCGGACATATCAAGCCTGATCATGTTTCGCTCGTCGTCAAAAAGTGATTCCGCCAGGGCGCGGGCCAACTCTGTTTTACCCACCCCTGTCGGCCCCAGGAAGATAAAGCTGCCCACCGGACGGTTGGGATCCTTGATGCCGCTGCGGGCCCTGAGAACGGCATCGGCGACAGCGCTGACCGCCTCATTCTGACCGATTACTCTCTCATGAAGGATTTCTTCAAGCCGGATCAACTTCTCGCGCTCACCCTCCAGCAGCCTGCTCACCGGGACGCCGGTCCAGCGGCTGACTACCTTGGCGATTTCTGCTTCGCTTACTTCTTCGTTAAGCAGCATGTTATTCTTTTGTTTGTCTGCCAAAAGTTCTTCTTCAGATTGCAGGCGTCGTTCCAGGTCGTTCAGTTTTCCGTATTTTAATTCTGCGGCCCGGTTAAGATCGTATTCGCGTTCCGCTTTTTCGATTTCATTGCGCATTTCCTCAATGTCCCGTTTAATCGTACGGACCCTTGAAATTGACTGTTTTTCTGTTTGCCACTGGGCTTTCATCGCGCCGGCCTCAGCGCGCAGGTCGGCCAGCTCTTTCTGCAGCTTTTCCAGCCGCACGCGCGAAGCTTGATCTTTCTCTTTGTTGAGCGCTGCTTCTTCAATTTCAAGCTGCATTACCCGGCGGGTTATTTCGTCGAGAGCCGCCGGCATACTGTCAATCTGTGTGCGCAGGTGAGCTGCCGCTTCATCGACCAGGTCGATTGCCTTATCGGGCAGAAAACGATCGCTGATGTAACGATCAGACAGAACAGCTGCGGCAATCAGGGCACTGTCCTGGATGCGCACACCATGGTGCACTTCGTAACGTTCTTTTAAACCCCGCAAGATTGAAATGGTATCTTCAAGCGAAGGCTGGTCAACCCTGACCTGCTGAAAGCGCCGTTCGAGGGCAGCGTCTTTTTCGATATGTTTGCGGTATTCGTCAATTGTAGTTGCACCGATGCACTGCAATTCGCCCCTGGCCAGCATCGGCTTCAGCAAGTTGCCGGCATCCATCGCACCTTCGGCTGCCCCGGCTCCGACCACGGTGTGCAGCTCGTCGATAAAGAGGATTATTTTCCCCTCGGCCTCCTGAACTTCTTTCAGCACAGCTTTTAAGCGTTCTTCAAATTCACCTCGGTATTTGGCCCCGGCAACCAGGGCACCCATATCGAGGGCGATCACTTTTTTGCCCTTCAGACCTTCGGGTACATCGCGGGCAACAATTCGCCTGGCCAGCCCTTCGGCTACCGCTGTTTTGCCCACCCCGGGGTCACCGATTAAAACAGGGTTGTTTTTTGTCCGTCTTGATAAAATTTCCATTACGCGGCGAATTTCATCGTCGCGCCCGATAACCGGGTCTAACTTGCCTTTTTCCGCCTGTTCGGTTAAATCACGGCCGTAACGCAGCAGTGCTTCGTATGTTCCTTCGGGGCTGTCGCTGGTTACCCGCTGTGAACCACGCACCGCTTTAAGCGAATTTAAAAGGTTATTGCGGTCTAAATTGATCTGGCGGAATAATTTTTTTAGGTCTTCGTCTCCCTCTTCAATTAAAGCCAGGAGCAAGTGCTCGATACTAACATACTCGTCTTTCAGCTGTTTTGCCTCCTGCTCAGCCCTTGACAGCACCCGGGCCATCGAAGAACTCATCTGCAGGGTACCTTCATAACCGGAAACCTTTGGGATAGCATTCAGCAGTTTCTCCAAGCCCTGCCTTAAACCGGCAACTTCAACCTCGGCATGCTGAATAAACCTTGCCGCTAAGCCTTCTTCCTGGCTGAGCAGGGCGGCCAGCAGATGCTTGGGCCCCACTACCTGATTCCCGTTGTTGACAGCCAGATCCTGGGCTGATGATAATGCTTCACGCGACTTATTAGTTAAACGGTTTAAATCCACTTATTGCACCTACCTTTTTCGCAGCTTGTCAATTTCATCCTGCATTATTTCTATTTTTGTCAGTAAATCTACAATTATCGAAGCGCCAATTATATTTACGCCCAGGCTGTCACGGAGCCTGATTATTTTTTGCAGACGGCGCAAATCCTCACAGTTAATAGAGTTATTATCGGTTTCAATTATCCCCAGGGCCCGGTATTTATCAAGCAGATCCGGATGGATTTCAAGGTTACAGGTGTTCAGCGACTCATTCAGATCAGTATGACAGTGGATTTGAATTAGTTTCATCACGATTGCTTCCCACCTTTTCGCAATTCATAAAGCTTCTTATAAAGCTCTTTTTCTTCTTCATTCAAATCGGCCGGCAGATCAATTTGCAACCGGATGTATTGATCGCCGCGATTATTGTCTTTATCGATAAAGCCTTTTCCCTTTAACCTAAGCCTGCTTCCGCTACGGCTGCCGGGAGGGACTTTAACATTAACCTGGCCCTCCAGCGTCTTAACCGGTACCCGGTCGCCAAACACCGCCTGGTCAGGGCGGATGGTTGTTTCCACTTCTATGTCGTTTTCTTTCAACCTGAAAATATGGTGCGGACGAATTTTTACTTTCAGGTATAGATCCCCCTTCGGTCCGCCGCCAAGGCCGGCGCCGCCCTGACCTTTCAGGCGGATGCGGCTGCCTTCCCTGACTCCTGCCGGGATTTTAACATCAAGCGTTTTTTCTTCCGGTACTGCACCGGTGCCGCCGCATTGCGGGCAGAAACCCTGGTCTTTTTGGCCCGTTCCGCCGCAAGCGGGGCAGGCAGCGTTGCCACCGATCCGGAGAGACCTGGTTACACCCAGAAAAGCTTCTTCCATGCTTAAATCAATTTCGCTTTCCAAGTCTTTGCCGCGGGCGGCACGGCGCTGAGCGCTGTGGCTGCTGTGAGGCCCGCTTCCGGAAGCCCGCCCTCCGAAAAACATGTTAAAAAAGTCGCTGAAACCACCTTCAAATCCGCCACCGCCAAAACTGCCGCCGGTGTAGAAACGAACCCCATCCATATCCGGAGGGGCCTGAAAATCCTGGCCGTCTTTCCAGCGACTGCCCAGGCGATCGTAGCGAGCCCGCTTGTCGGGATCTTTTAATACTTCGTATGCTTCGTTGATCCGCTTAAACTGTTCTTCGGCCTGCTTTTTTTCAGCTGCCGGGTGCAGGTCCGGGTGCCACTTGCGTGCCAGCTTCCGGTAAGCGCTTTTGATATCTTTCTCCGTTGCGTTGCGTTCAATCCCCAGCAATTCGTAATAATCCTGAAACTTAACAGACATAGCCATTCCCCCATACTTCAGCAGAAGCTAATAACATTGACGTAATAAGTGTATCAGCAGATAATTTGAGTCTTATTTTTTCTTTGCGACTACCACCCGGGCAGGCTTGAGCAAAATATCGCCCAACCGGTAACCGGTGCATATTTCTTCGGCCACACAGCCCTCCGGGCATGATTCAGTTTCTACAAAACCAATTCCTTCGTGTGTTTCCGGATCAAAAGGCAAGCCGATGCATTCGACCGGTTTCACCCCGTGTTTTTGCAGCAGTTCATTAAACTGGCGGGCCATAATTTCTAGGCCCGCTGATGTGGCAGGGTCCTGGAGCTTTTTGCGGGCTTGCTCAAAGCTTTCGAGAAAAGCCAGCAGATCGGCTAATATTTCTTTCTTCATATATAACCGGCTCGTTTCTGCATCGCGTTCGGTACGTTTGCGGTAGTTTTCAAAATCAGCCCTGGTGCGCAGGTGCCGGTTTTTTTCATCGGCGAGCTCAGCTTGTATTTCTTCCAACTCTGTCTGTATAGCTAGCCTATTGTTTGCTGTTTTGCCTTGTTTAACTTCTTTGGTTATGTTTGCCTCTTCCACCTATCCTATCGCCTCCGGCTTCTAAACCCGCCCCCTCCCCGTAAGGGGAGAGGGCGGTTGCTCTTACTGTTCTTCAAATTCGGCGTCGACAACTTCTTCGCCGCCGCTCGCCGCCTGTCCGCCGCCGGCCTGTGGGCCTGGACCTGCCTGTGACTGTTGATGGGCCGCTTCGGACAGTGAGTGCGCGGCTTGCTGCAGATCGCTCTTGAGGCTTCGTATTTTATCAATCGGGGCGTTTTCCTTTAGAGCTGTTTTCAGTTCACTTAAGGTTTGTTCCAGCCTCCCTTTTTCGTGGACCGGCAATTTGTCGCCCAGATCGCCGATCTGACGTTCAACCTGGTAGGCCAGGCTGTCGGCTTCATTGCGCTCATCAATTTCCTTGCGGCGCAGCCTGTCTTCTTCACTGTACCGACTGGCCTCGCTGACCATTCTTTCAATCTCTCCCTGGTCAAGGTTTGTTGAGCCGCTTATAGTAATGGCCTGTTCTTTGCTGGTTCCCTTGTCCCTAGCGCTTACCTTAAGGATGCCGTTTGCGTCTATATCGAATGCCACCTCAATCTGCGGCATACCGCGAGGGGCCATGGCGATACCTTCGAGTTTAAACTGGCCAAGTGAGCGGTTGTCCCTGGCTAATTCACGCTCACCCTGCAACACATGGATATCTACCGCCGGCTGATTATCTTCAGCCGTCGAGAAGGTCTCGCTGTGCCTGGTCGGAATCGTGGTGTTGCGATCGATAATCCTGGTCATCACCCCTCCTAGTGTTTCAACTCCGAGCGAAAGAGGGGTTACGTCAAGAAGCACCACGTCTCCCATTTCACCGGCCAGCACCCCGGCCTGAATCGCTGCGCCGAGCGCAACTACTTCATCAGGGTTGACACTCTGGTTCGGATCTTTGCCTATCAGTTCACGCACCAGTTTCTGTACTGCCGGGATGCGGGTTGAGCCGCCTACCAGGATGACCTCATCGATCTCCTTTTCGCTTAACTTGGCGTCAGCCAAAGCCGCTTTTACCGGTCCGCGACAGCGCTCAACCAGGCTGTAAGTCAGGTCATCAAACTTAGCCCTGGTCAGCTTGGTGTCAAGGTGCTTGGGCCCGTCCACTCCGGCAGTAATAAAGGGTATGCTGATAGCTGTTTCGGCTGTGGAAGAAAGCTCAATTTTTGCTTTTTCTGCAGCCTCAATCAAACGCTGCAGTGCCTGTTTATCCAGGCGCAGGTCGATCCCCTGGTCTTTTTTAAACTCTTCGGCCAGCCAGTCAACCACCGACTTGTCAAAGTTATCTCCGCCGAGATGGGTATCTCCGTTGGTCGATTTAACTTCAAAAACCCCGTCGCCAACCTCGAGAATTGAAACGTCAAATGTTCCGCCGCCCAAGTCAAAGACCAGGATTGTTTCATTGCTCTTCTTATCCAGACCATAAGCCAGTGAAGCTGCCGTCGGTTCGTTGATGATCCTTAAAACATTAAGCCCGGCAATTTTACCGGCATCCTTTGTCGCCTGGCGTTGGGCATCATTAAAATAAGCCGGTACGGTAATTACCGCATCAGTTACTTTTTCGCCCAAATACTTGCCGGCATCTTCCACCAGCTTTTTCAGGACCAACGCGGAAACTTCTTCCGGGGCGTATTTTTTGTTGCCGACTATAAAACGCACGGCGTTGTTTGGGCCTGCTTCTACATTGTATGGCACCAGTTTTCTTTCAGCTTCCACCTCACTGAACTCACGCCCGATAAACCTCTTTACCGAAAAGAGTGTTTTTTCCGGGTTCAGGGCAGCCTGCCGCTTGGCGACCTGGCCGACCAGTCTTTCACCGGAATCTTTAAAAGCTACAACTGAAGGTGTGGTCCTTGAACCTTCTGCGTTTGTGATTACCACCGGACTGCCGCCTTCGATTACCGCTACCGCGGAGAAAGTGGTGCCGAGGTCAATTCCTACTGCTTTTCCCATCATATACACCTCATTTCAAATAGCATTACTCCAGCAAACCATCGCTGGCTACTTTAACCCAGATACATTCCCGGGCATGCCCGGCCAGCTCTTCTTTAATCATTTTCTTGATATTTTCTGTATCTCTCTGGGTCCGATTAAAAATTTCATTGCACCCGTCGTCCAGGTTTAAGTCAATTCCCTGCCGGGCCAGCGCATGCACGGCTTCGAGGTGTTCTAAAATCTCGGCATACTTTTCCCTGGTAGCAAGCGCATCGCGCATCATGCCTGCATCTTCTTCACCAAGTAATTTAAACTTCTCTTTCGGTGCCCCGCACTTTGGACAGAAATCAGGGGGCTCTTCTCCTTCGTGCAGGTAGCCGCATACTTCACAGCGCCACATTTTCATTATTATTCCCCTTTCGGTTATTAATTTTTCCTTAACCATTTATAGCAATGCATAGCTTGATTTTCTCACCCCTTGATGCCTGGGCCATTTCACGGTCAATGGTCAGAATCATCAATTCCGGGAACTCGCGGTGAAGGGTTTTTGCCGCTGCCAGATGCCAGAGTCCGGGGCCTTTAAGCGGCCACTTCAGGGCCAGCTCTCTTAAAGCGCTGCTGTCAGGCACAATATTCAGCCTGCTCCAGGGCCCTTTTTCCATCATCTCGCAGAGATAGGCGATTATTATTTCGGGCAGCAGCTCTTCACGCCGGATGCGGTTGATCTCCGTGTAAGCTTCGGCAGCTGCCAGCGCAGTCAGCAGGTGAATGCCTTTTTGTCGCGCTTTGGCGGCTACCTGCTCGCTGTGCTCATCCTTAAAGAGGTATGAAAGCAGGGCTGAAGAATCCCAGTAAATAACAGCCATCTTGTCAGTCATTTTGATTCTCTCCACAGCTGTCGTGCCCTGTTTTTTCTGCGGGCAGCTCTACCGGTGTGTCGATTTGCCTGTCCGGGTTGGGGCACAGATCGATTATGCCGCAGCTGGCATAGTTCTTTAATCTGTCTTCCAGGGAAAGATCTGCCCCCTGTGCCGGAACCAGCCTTGCTACCGGAGTGCCCCGGTCGGTAATAACAATCTCCATGCCGTATTTAACGTCTCGAATCAACCTGCTTAAATTAATCCGTGCCTCCCGAATACCGATGTAGTTCTTTTTCATTGCCTGTACACTCCAATGTAGTAACAATTACTACATTAATTATATACAGGCTTATGCTTCCTGTCAACCGTTTTTGTGTACACAAGCGCTACAAAATTTTTCACTGCGAATAATGTCTGAGATTTAAGGCAGGAATGGCTAAAGTGCTGTCGAATATTTATAATTGAGCAAAAAGTGCAGGTGCGCCTGTTACGCGCAGCTGCAGTAATAAATCCGTTAACAGACAAAGACAACCTACATTGGCTTTCTGGAACTTACCGGGGGGTTTGTCATTGGGGGTCATTACAATTTCGCGTGAATTCGGCAGCGGCGGTGAAACAATCGCCCGCCTGGTAGCCGAAAAAACGCGATTTCTGCTTGTTAATAAGGAAACAATTACCCAGGGCCTGGCAGGACACGGTATTGAGCAACCAGCACAGCGACTCGAAACGGCACTTAGCGATCGTGAACGTGCAGGCGCCGTAAACAACTATATTGAAGCGATGCATGACTATATTTATGACCTGGCGATTCGCAATAGCCTTATTATTTTAGGCCGCGGCGGCTCAGTTCTCTTTCGCGATTACCCACCGGCTCTCCATGTAAAAGTAATTGCCCAGTTTACGCACAGGGTTAAGAGGGTTGCCAAGCTTTACGACCTGAATCCTAAGACAGCAGTGAAACTGGTAAAGGAGCAGGATCATAATACCAGCCGTTATTATCGGCAGTTGTTTGATATAAACTGGGTAAACCTGCGCTCCTATGATCTGGTTATAAACACCGAAAAAATGGGTATGGAAGATGCTGCGGATTTAATTATCGCGGCGTACCGCATTCACGCCGAACCAAGGGAACTTAAAGATGGTTCCAGCAGTATTGAATTTGAAGATCGGCCCTTTTATACTTCGGTCGATGATGAAAACGGTCTTTTTATGCATCCCAGTGAAGAGGAGTTTGCCCGTATGCTCGACTTTTACAGGATTAAGTGGGAATATGAACCGAAAACCTTCATGCTTGAGTGGGACAGTGAAGGCAATGTGGTAGAGGCATTTTCACCCGATTTTTACCTGGCCGATCAGGATCTTTACGTGGAACTGACTACCCAGAAACCGAAACAGGCCTGGCGGAAAAGCCGTAAAATCAGGCGGATGAAAGAACTTTATCCCGATGTAAGTGTCCGCCTGATCGACAAAAAAGGATTTGAGAGCCTGCTCAGGAAAAACCGTCCCGAAGATGAAGAATAGCTATGCTTAAGAAAAAGGAGATAAACCTTGAACGAAATAAAGATCCCCTCTGCCGACCAGCTTAATATAATGATTACCCAGGAAGAGATTGAGGCGAAAATAGCCGAACTGGGCAAAACCATATCCCGGGATTACGCCGGCAAAGAGCTGGTACTGGTGGGAGTACTGCGCGGCAGTACCTACTTTATGGTTGACCTGACCCGGAAAATGCATATACCTTTTTCTATCGATTTCATCAGTATTTCCAGCTATAAGGAGCAGTCCGAGGCAGCCGGGGTAGTTCGCATCACTAAGGACCTTGATCTGAGCATTTCCGGAAAGCATGTCCTGATTGTGGAAGATATTGTCGATACCGGGTTAAGCCTCGGGTACCTGTTGCGCAACCTGAAAACCAGGAACCCTGCCGATCTAAAAATATGCACCCTGGTAAACATTGAAGCCCGGCGTATTGTTGAGGTGCCGGTGGAGTACAGCGGTTTCGACCTGCCCAACATATTTGTTGTCGGTTACGGACTTGATTATAAGGAAAAGTACCGCAACCTGCAGTTTATTGCCGAGTTTGACAGGCCATAGTGATGTACACAATAAAACCAGATTCCAACAGACCTGCGGCTACACCCCCAGAATCCTTTTCCCCGGTCATCTACAGCCACCCTCTACCGTCCCTACGAACGGCTTCGTTTGACCTCCGACCGCTTCTTTCAGACCCTGTGTTGCGGTTTACCGGCGCTTCCCGGCTTAGTTCCGGTTTTACCCTTCACATCGGCCTTTCTGCTACCGTCCCGTGCAACTGCCCGGCTTTCATGGAGCTTCCGGATTCAAATTAAGGCTTGCGCCCTTTTTTTCTTCCGGTTTTCCCTTAGACCCGGACCTGGTTCACCTTCCAGTCTCTCGGAACCTGGTAGAATCATGTTAGCACGGGCAAGAAAATTTGTCAACATTATTTAGAAAAAATTTTTTATTTGGATCATTTTGCCAATCATGGCCGGCCGCCAAAAAAGTATCCTTATCTCTCATGCAAAAGTTGGTTTTTTATAGAAGGATTGTCATGAAATTTGGCAAATAATAAAATCTATAAAACACACACAAACTAAAATTCAATCGGTTACAATCGGCTAAATTAAAGTAAGGCCTATATTGCTGAATGTTAATTAATATACCGGGAAAGCAGTGATAGATAATATGGCGCAGGCAGAAAAAAAAGTCCGGGCAGCGTTGGAAGAAAACCGGGGCACGGTGGCCGCGGTCCGTGGCAGTGTTGTTGACGTGCGTTTTCCAGCCATTCTGCCCCCGCTTAGGCATAAACTGATTACCGGCAGCCAGGGTAACGTGATAATCGTAGTTGTTTCACACCATCAAGGCAATATTGCCCGCGGGATAGCCCTCTCACCAACCCGGGGCCTGAAACGCGGCGATCCGGTCTCTGACAGCGGCGATATGCTTACAGTTCCTGTGGGTCAAAAGGTCCTGGGGCGCATGTTCAATGTCTTTGGTGAAACAATAGACGAACTGGAGCAGTTAAAAGGGATGGAATATCGTGGTATCCACCAGCCTCCGGCGTCCATAGCCAGGAGGATTACAACATCAGAAATTTTTGAAACGGGGATCAAAGCGATCGATTTGCTAACACCTCTCGAACGGGGCGGCAAAGCCGGGCTTTTCGGGGGCGCCGGGGTCGGGAAAACAGTTTTAATTACGGAGTTGATCAACAACACCGTTGGCAAACACGAAGGGGTCAGCATCTTTTGCGGAATCGGCGAACGCTCCCGCGAAGCCGAAGAGCTTTACAGCGATATAAAGCAGGCGGGCGTGCTTGACAACACTGTGATGATCTTTGGCCAGATGAACGAACCGCCGGGCGCACGTTACCTGGTTGGCCACAGTGCACTGACCATGGCCGAGTATTTTCGTGATGATGCCCGCCAGGATGTACTGCTGCTGATCGATAATATTTTTCGTTTTGTGCAGGCCGGATCAGAGGTATCGGGGTTGCTTGGCAAGATGCCTTCACGGGTTGGTTACCAGCCAACTCTTTCAACTGAAATCGCGGAACTGCAGGAGCGGATATCGAATACGGCTACCGGGGCTATTACCTCGATCCAGGCCGTTTACGTACCGGCTGACGATTTTACCGATCCCTCCGCCACCCACACTTTTGCGCACCTAGCCGCATCGATTATCCTGTCTCGCAAACGAGCCAGCGAAGGGCTTTACCCTGCAGTCGACCCCTTACGCTCCTGGTCGAAGATGCTCACCCCGTTGGTAGTAGGTGAGAGGCACTACAAACTGGCCCAGGAGGTAAGGCGTAACCTAGCTGAGTATGAAGAACTGAAGGATATTATTGCGATGCTCGGTTTGGAAGAACTTTCTCAGGACGATCGCCGGGTAGTCAACCGGTCCCGCCGGCTGGAACGTTTTCTGACCCAACCGTTTGTTACCACTGAACAATTTACCGGGCACCCGGGAAAAGTGGTTGACTTAGGTGATACCCTCGAGGGTTGCGAAAAGATACTAAATGATGACTTTGCCGAACGGCCGGAATCCGACCTTTACATGCTCGGTAAAATCAGCGAAGCCAACTAGAAAGCTGCACTGTGTATCAAGTTATCAAGTTATTAAGTTATTGAAGGAGATTTCGTTAAACTGAAGCTTAAGGTGCTGCTTCCGGCCGGTGTATTGCTTGATAAAGAGGTGCAAAAGGTAACCGCCGAAGCGGAAAATGGTTACTTTACTCTCTTGCCGAGGCATATTGATTTTGTGGCAGCTCTGGTGCCGGGGATTTTTTCGTACCAGGCTTCAGACGGAGCCGAACATTTTTTGGCTTTGGATGAAGGGATACTCGTCAAGCAGGGCGATCAGGTGTATGTTTCCGCCGCCCGGGCCATGCCCGGCGATAATCTCGATCAGCTTCAGGGTGCGGTTGAAAATGAGCTGAAAGTGCTTAACGAAAATGAAAAAAAGACCAGGACGGTTATGGCCCGCCTCGAGGCGGACACATTAAGGCGTTTTACCCGTTTGGGAGGTGGGCGGCGTTGACAGCTTCTGACTTAAAGGGGCAGGATAAGAATCTAGCCGGAAAAGTCGGCAATAAGGCAACAAGGCGTATCAAGGCCCGGAGTACCCGCGACCGCGGTATCTGGTTTGGGGTTGGCATGTTCGGCGTTGTCGGCTGGACTGTAGCGGTGACCACCATAATTGGAGTGGCTTTAGGTATCTGGATAGACCGTACCTGGCCCAGCTCATATTCCTGGACCCTCACCTTGCTCTTTATCGGGATGATTATCGGCTGCATAAATGCCTGGTACTGGGTCAGGAAAGAAAGCAGCGCAGATGACGAGGGTGAAGATCAGGGCGAAGATTAGCCGGGTATTAATAAGCTGGTATCGAATAACGACAAAGGAGCTGCCGAACAATGAACTGGTTATTATATATCGGCTCATTTATAGCCGGAACAGCGCTTGGCGCTTTTTTTACTATCGGCCTCTGGTGGACTGTTAAGCGTATAACCGGCAGCGGCCGGCCATATATGCTTACCGTAACAAGTTTTTTGGTGCGAACTACCATTGTGCTGGCAGGCTTCTTCCTGATACTTAAACTGGGAACTTACTATATATTAACTGCTCTTGCCGGGTTCGTTGTTTCCCGCACAGTTTTGGCCTATAGATTAGGGCCCCGGGCCTGAGAACTTCGGCAAAAAGAGTAAAATTTGTTTTTGTGAAGGTTTGTTCAGGGGATTAACCTGGCGCCGGATTTAAGATTGGAATGCAGAAAGCTCCGGTTTTTAGCTATTTAGCGATTACAGTCAGAATGTAAAGGGGGCAGTCCCTGTTATGACCATCAACCCCGATCAGATTATTTTATTCCGGCAGGGTTGGTTTGTAATCAATGCTACAATTGCTTTTACGTGGCTGTTGATCATTCTTCTGTCGCTTGGCTCATGGTTGGTCACGCGCAAGCTATCAAGCGAGGGAGCGCTGACCCGCTGGCAAAATCTATTGGAAGTTTTAGTCGGCGGAATCGGGGGGCAGATCCGGGAAGTAAGCCGTCAGGACCCGGGCCCTTACCTGCCTTTCGTTGGCACTCTTTTTATATTTATTGCCATCTCCAATATTCTGGCTGTTGTACCCGGCTATATTCCCCCAACCGGTTCACTTTCAACCACTGCTGCCCTCGCTGTTTGTGTTTTTATTGCCGTGCCGGTTTTTGGTGTTGCCCAGCGCGGAATCCTTAATTACCTGAAGCAATATATCCAGCCTACCTTCTTCATGCTGCCTTTTAACATTATCGGTGAAATCAGCCGCACCCTGGCGCTTGCTGTGCGCCTATACGGTAATATGATGAGCGGAACGATCATCGTTGCCATCCTGCTGACTATAACCCCGCTTGTATTTCCGGTAGTGATGCAGGCCCTGGGGCTGCTGACCGGCTTAATACAGGCGTACATATTTGCGATTCTGGCCATGGTATATATTGCCTCGGCCAGTAAGGCCCATCAGAAGTTAGAGGAAAAAGGAGAGCGATAAGAATGGAACACTTAAGCTTAATCGGGATCATTTCAATTGCTACTGCAGGTTTAACTATCGCTATCGGCTCGGTCGGCCCGGCCCTCGGGCAGGGGAGGGCAGTGTCGCAGGCTTTAAGTTCAATAGCCCAGCAGCCGGACGAGGCCAACACGATTACGCGAACCTTGTTCGTCGGGTTGGCGATGATTGAATCAACTGCGATCTACTGCTTTGTGGTGACCATGATCCTGATTTTTGCCAACCCTTTCTGGAACTATTTCCTTCAACAATAAACATTAAGCGGGCATGGCGATGAAAACGAAATCTTTCGAACAGGTGATAAACAATGATTATTGACTGGTATACGGTAATCTTTCAGATAGCGAATTTTCTCATTCTTGTGTTTTTGCTGCGCTACTTTCTCTATGGACCGATCATACGCGCCATGGATGAACGGGAACAAAAAATAGCAGAGCGAGAGCGGCTTGCAGAGTCTAGCGTAAAATCAGCCGAAGCAGAGGCGGAGGACTACCGGAACCGCAGTGAGGAGCTGAGAAAGAACGAAGAGCGAACCATGGAAAAAGCACGGGAGAAAGCCGATGAAGAAAAATCCAGGCTGCTTAATGCTGCGCGCATAGAAGTAGAGGATGCCAGAAAGCGTTGGGAGGAAGCTTTTGAGAGTGAAAAAGAAAGTTTTACAGTTGAGCTGCGCAAACGCATCGGCAATCAGGTATGTACTGTGGCCCGCCGATGCCTTGTTGACCTGGCCGATGCTGATTTGGAGGAGATGGTCCGCAACCGCTTTAACCACAAGTTAAAAGAGCTTCCTGAAGGCGAACAGCAAAAACTTATAACGGCTCTTGGGAAAACTGGCTTTAAAGCGACTGTTGCTGCTGCTTTTGAATTTCCCAGCCAGGCTTTGCATGAAATGAAAGCGATTATGGGAAAAATGCTCCGGGAGAGCGGCGGCCACGATAAACTGGAAATAACAGCAAAAAAAGATGCGGCACTGGTTTGCGGCCTGGAGCTGGCTGCAGGGGGGCACCGGGTAGCCTGGAATATTGATCACTACCTAGCAGGTGTGGAAGAACAGATCTTAGACGGCCTTGAGCATGAAGGCAATTCCGCGGAAAAGAGAAAGGGGCCTGCCGGTGACAAAAGCTAAAAACGAAAAAGGATCCCTGCTGTCTGTTTTGCGCAACGCTTTTGACAGCGCTGAAAATGCCCTGGAAAAGACTCTGGGATTGGGAGTTGCGGAACTTAAAGTTGAGGAAAGCGGCACAGTGATATCCATTGGCAGCGGCATCGCACGCATTGCAGGCCTGGACGGAGTGCAGGCAGAAGAGCTTGTTGAGTTTCCGGGCGGTATAACCGGGATTGCATTCAACCTAGACCCGGATGCTGTAGGGGTGATTATGCTCGGCAGCGATGAACATATCTCCTCCGGTGACCGGGTAAAGCGTACCGGCCGGGTTGTTGATATGCCAGTGGGGGAGGGACTGCTGGGCCGGGTAATAGATGCCGCAGCCCGACCGCTTGATAATAAAGGGCCGGTTAACTTTGCAGAACGTCGGCCTATCGAGCGGGAAGCCCCGCCGATTATGGCCCGTTCCCCGGTCACGGTTCCGCTTCAGACCGGACTTAAAGTAGTTGACGCCCTGATTCCCGTTGGACGAGGGCAGCGTGAACTTATATTAGGCGACCGCCAGATCGGTAAAACGGCGATTGCCCTGGATACTATCATTAACCAGGCCGGCAGGGATGTATTGTGCGTTTACTGTGCGATCGGCCAGCAAGGAGCCAATGTGGCAAAATTTATCGGCCAGCTGCGCAAATTTGGCGCCCTTGAATATACCACGGTCGTTGTCGCTTCAGGTGACGGGCCGCCGGGCCTGCGCTTTGTAGCGCCTTATGCCGCAACAACAATCGCCGAATATTTTATGGAGCAGGGTCGCGACGTATTAATCGTTTATGACGATTTAACCCTGCATGCCCGCGCTTACAGGGAGCTTTCGCTGCTGCTGGAGCGGCCTCCCGGGCGGGAAGCTTACCCGGGTGATATTTTTTTCCTGCATTCACGTCTGCTGGAGCGTTCAACCCACCTTACCGAAGAGCTGGGTGGCGGTTCGCTGACTGCGCTGCCGATTATCGAAACACAGGCGCAAAATATTTCTGCTTATATTCCCACTAACCTGATTTCGATCACCGATGGCCAGATTTATTTATCGCCCAACCTGTTTCAACGCAATCATTTGCCGGCTGTGGATGTGGGCAAGTCGGTATCACGGGTGGGCGGTAAAACCCAACTCCCGGCGTACCGTGCGGTTACCGGTGACCTGCGTCTCTCTTACGCCCAATTTGAAGAACTGGAGATGTTTGCCCGTTTTGGCACCCGTCTGGACGAAAAAACACGTGCCACTATAGAACGCGGGCGTCGGGTGCGAAAAGTACTCACCCAGCCGGAGCTGAAGCCGCTGACCATCCCGGAGCAGATCGCTGTTTTGCTTTCGGTTACCGAAGGCCTCTTTGATCCTGTAGCAGTGGAAGACCTCCCGCTGTTGGAACAGCGAGTACGGGAAGCTATAACCGGTGAGCTGAAAGATATTTGCGATAAAATTGAAGGCGGCGAACAGCTTTTGGAAGAAGATCAGGCTGCTCTCCTGGAAACTTCCCGCCGGGTGGTAGGCGATTACCTCTCATCCATCAACAAAGAAAACAACATGCAGCCCGCTTGAATAGGAGCATATTCTTAAATGAGCTCATCTTTGGAAACACTGCAAAGACAGATTGCCAGCGGTGAAGATCTATCTTCGATCGTAAAAACGATGAAAGCCCTGGCGGCAACCAGCGTGCGGCAGTATGAAAAGGCTGCAGAATCGCTGGATGATTATTTTCATACCATTGAGCTGGGCCTGTCGGTGGTACTTTCCTGTGAGTTTAATGTTCCTGTGGGCGGCAAATTGAACCTGCCTGAACGTGGCATTAAAGTTGTTTTCGGATCAGATCATGGACTGGCCGGCAGGTTCAATGAACAGATAGTTAATTATTCCCTGGAACATAATGACAATATTGATTGGGTTACCATTGCTGTCGGTGAGCAGGTTATTAACCGCCTGCCGGGAACAGGGCTCACACCGGCCCGGGAGCTGTATATGCCCGGTTCGATCGGTGCCATCACCCCTTTTGTGCAGGGCCTGCTGGAGAATATTGAGCAGTTACGCATAAATGAGGGCGTAGAAAATGTAGTGCTCTATTTTAATCGTCCACAAAACGCCGGTTTCAGTGCTGTTGCAGAAACTATGCTCCCTGTAGATCTGGATAATTTACGTGAAAAAAGGTTAAAATGGCAATCGCGCTCAATACCGACCTTTACAATGCCTGCCGGCAGGCTGCTGTCGGCCCTGCTGCGCCAGTATTTTATCGTATCCCTGTACCGGGCATGCGCTCTTTCGCTGGCTGCTGAAAATATCAGCCGCCTGGCGGCGATGCAGGCTGCTGAAAAAAATATTAACGAACTTCTCGGCCAGCTGAAAGTGTCTTTCCAGCGTGAGCGACAGGCAGCGATTACTGAAGAACTGCTCGATATCATTTCCGGTTTCCGCGCCGTTCGCGGTTCGTTATATTCAGCCTGACCTGGCTGCAACATCAGCCGCAGCTGATTTTTTAAGTAAGCCGGATAAATTCCGGCAGCGATACCGGGCAGGCAGGCGACAGATCCAAGCATGCATGATATCCTGAACCCGGGTAATGGCCTCATATATCCCTCATAAGAAGTAATGCCGCGGCACGTATATATCACCGATTCTACACGCGATCGGGATCAGGGCAGTTACCGGCAGGGTGTAAAAGTTGATTGCCCGGGCCAACCGGTTCAACTCGATTCCTATGTCGATTATCATTTTGGGCCGCAAGCTCTTTATGGCATTCTAGTTTATGATTGATAAAAAGTAGGTGCGGAATATTAAGGAGCATTATTTAACCCTCTTCTGCGATATATTGAAAAAGCATGATCAATCGGCTTTCCGGTTCGGCAGTAACAAATCTTAAAAACAAACTATTATTTTTATTGGGAGAGAAGGGTTCACCGGCAGTAAAGCGAAATTAATGATTATGAAAATCACTGTTAAATTAATGCCGCCGTATCGCAAAAAAGGCGAATTGGGTGAGTATCCCATAGAGTTGGATGCAGAACATTCAAGTCTTGAGTATCTGGCTGGCTGCCTCAACTCCGTTCACCGGGATCTTTTCGGTTACAGCTTGATCGACGATCGGGGGCTGTTAACCGCTGAATTTATTGTCAACGGCAGAAGCGCTTCACTCACCGATACACTGATTGAAGGTGACGTTGTCACAGTAGTTCCCTATATTTGCGGTGGGTAAACGATCATTCCTGATGTAATTTTAATTAATTTAGTCGTTCATGATCAGAAGATTATGGGGACAGCCTGATGGAAACGAAAGAACAAAAGAATTCCTCCAGCATTAATGAAACTGAGTTAAATCAAACCATCAAAGAACTGAAAAAGAAGATCAGTTTTTATGAAACGATCATTAATGGTTCCTGCGACGAGATTTTTATCGCTGACGGCAAAGGGATTGTCATATTTGCCAATCCGGTTAGTGAAAGTCACTATGGCATACCGGTATCGGAGATGATAGGAAGAAGTGTTTGGGAACTCGAGGAAAGAGGTATTTATTACCCGGCAGTAACACCAATGGTCTTGCGCGAAAAGAAAAAGATTACTATTGATCAGGAAACCGGGAGTGGGAAAAAACTTACGCTAACAGCCACCCCGATTTTTAATAATAAAAACGAAATAGAGATGGTAATCTGCAATTCAAGGGATGTTACTGCTCTTGAGGACATGAAAAACAGTTATCATGATATAAAGCAGAAAGTGCAAAATAAGAAGACGGGTTTGCACAGACGGAAAAGCGTTGAGGAAGATAACCAACTGATATTTGCCGAAGATTCACCAATTTCTGGCTTGTTGCAGATGTCCGGACGTATAGCCCGGACGGACAGCGTTGTTTTACTCCAGGGAGAGACAGGAACCGGCAAGGATCTTTTTGCCAGAAAGATTCATGACTTGAGCAGCAGGCGTGACAAGCAGTTTTTAAAAATCAACTGTGCTGCGCTGCCCCAGGAATTAATTGAATCTGAACTTTTTGGCTACAAGTCAGGCGCTTTTACCGGAGCAAGCCCAAAAGGTAAAATAGGGCAATTTTCACTTGCCGACAGGGGCACGATTTTTTTGGATGAAATTGGAGATGTACCGCTATCTTTGCAGCCTAAACTCCTACAGGTGATAGAAGAACAGAGATTTACTCCAATTGGTTCCAGTGCTGTTGAAGAGGTTAATGTCCGGATAATTGCTTCAACAAACCGCGACCTGAAAAAAATGATTGACGAAGGGGCCTTTCGTGAGGATCTTTATTATAGGATTTGTGTGTTGTCTATGGAAATTCCTCCCCTGAGAGAACGAAAAACTGATATCCTGGCTTTACTTAATCATTATATGGATTTATTTTCAGAAAAACACAACCGCCGGATCAAAATAACCCCTGATGCTTTAAGTTCTCTGGTTAAATATAACTGGCCGGGAAACGTCAGGGAGCTAAAGCACCTGACAGAGCTATTAACAGTTACTGTTACGGCCAATGAAATTAGGAGAGAACATTTGCCCTTTCACATTACCCGGTACAGCAAAGAGATCTTTTCCCCGCTTAAAAACTCGAAGCTTGCAGATGCCCTCGAATCTGTTGAAAGGGAGCTTGTGATAAGCAGTTACAAAAAGCTTGGCAGTTCTTATAAGGTTGCCGGATCTTTAGGAATCAGCCAAAGCAGCGCTGCCAGGAAAATCCGCAAATATCTTAATGAGCGTAAAGAATAATGGTAATCTAACAACACTCTGAGCTTTTAAGTCAATAATGGCTCAGCACCTGTTTATTGGCTGCCTGTATACCCCCGATCTGCAATCAATTAATCCTGCTCAAGTTTAAAAGGTTTTGCCTTTCCTGGCTCTTGCGCTAAACAGGGCAAATCTTTTGCAGCAGGAGATGGCAAAAAAATTGCTGTATGTTTATTCAGCCGCACATTGGTGAAATTCCGGCTTTATTATGTTTATTATCTAAGATGATAAGTGAGGTGTTTTTGTTTGGCTGTAACCAGAATGGGTGACGGTTCCTTTGTCACCATGAGCGAAGAAGATATCAGGGCCGACATTGAAGCAGGCATGCTGGACGCGGTTAGGCGCGGCAAGATTGAACCGCTTAATGCCGATGAAATTGATAACCTGACCGACATCTGCTGCCGGCCGCAGAAATTTGTCAGCGTGCGGCACGGCAACGAGCTGATCTTAAGCTATGATTCCGGCACGCTCAAGATTACCCGCTTAGGCATCCCGATCGGCATGCCGCAGATTATGCAGATCTATGAAAGAGCCTTCGCCGCAGACACCCTTGAGCTGGCCTATGTTCATTACAGCTTTAAACCGATTAAAATGATCGTGCCCGAAGAACAATATGCCGTAGCCGAGACCTCTTTAGTTACCACAGCGCCGCTGTTCTACGGGGCAATGCCCAACCTGCCGCTCTACACTCAGCCCGACGGGCCGTGCCCGAACGCTGCCGAACTCCTGCCGGCCGGAAAAATCGCTGAGGCAAGAGCCGCCCAGGAAGAAGCGGTTGAATACGCCGTCAAAGACATGGTCTTCGTGGCCAGCGGCGTCTATGAAGCCGGTGCTGACGGGATTGACTTTGACACTACAGCCGCGGCCGGCGACGCCGAGTTCCAGGCCACCCTGCTGGCATGTGAACAAATACGAGCCAAGTACCCCGAGATAGCCATTGAAATCGGCATGGCCGGCGAATTTGTACTCGGTTTCCACGGCCAACTGGAATACGACGGCGTCCGCTTAGCCGGCCTCTATCCGCACCAGCAGGTTAAACTGGCCGAGAAAGCGGGGGCCAGCATCTTTGGCGCCGTAGTCAACACCAACAGCAGCCGCTCCTTTCCCTGGAACCTGGGTCGTGCCGTGGCCTTCTGCAAAGCCTGCGTAGAAGCGGCGAGCATCCCGGTCCATGCCAATGTCGGCATGGGTGTCGGCGCGGTGCCTTTGGTGATGACCCCGCCGATCGACTGCGTCTCGCGGGCCTCAACCGCCATGGCCGAAGTCGGCAAGCTCGACGGCTTATAGGTAGGCTACGGCGACCCTGCCGGGATGGCTTTGACTCATATGCACGCTTCAGGCATGGGAGGAATCAGGACTGCCGGAGATCTGGTGGCCCGGATGCAAATGTCGAAGAAGATGCGTTTAAATGAAGCCAAAGCATATGTTGCCGGCAAACTGAAAGTATCAGTAGCTGACCTGGCCGACGAAGTAGTGATGAATGAAGTGCGCCAGGACTTAGACTTAGCAATCGTCTACGGCGGGATGGGCGAACAGGCGAGGGGTATCGAAGCCAAGTTTCGCATCGCCAAACTCTTAGATCTTGAGATCAATTCCGTAAACCGGTTTATAAAGAAAACCGGCTGGCACTAGGAGGCTAAGCCAATATGAGCAACCAGGAATTTATCGCCGAAGTGATCGCTTCGGTCACCGGCGGAGACGAAGCCGGCGCCGAAGCCTTGGCCCGCCGGGCCTTAGCAGAGAAGATGGACCTCTTACAGGTGATTAATGACGGCTACGTGGTCGGCATCAGGCAGGTCGGCGACCTCTTTGAATGCGGGGAGCTTTTTTTGCCCGAACTGATCCAGGCTGCCGAAGCGGTCAAGAAATCAACGGATATACTAAATGCCGCCATTACCGGCGATGCCGGGAAAAACAAGGGAAAGGTGCTAATTGCAACGGTGGAGGGAGATATTCACGACATCGGCAAAGCCATAGTTGTCTCCCTGCTGGTGGCATACGGTTTTGATGTCCTCGACCTCGGCCGCGATGTGCCGACTTTGGGCATTATCGCCAAGGCGGAAGAGTTTGGGGCTGATGTGATCGGGACCAGCGCCCTATTAACCACTACTATGGTCAAGCAGAAAGAACTGGAAGACATCCTGATCAAAGAGGGCCTCAAAAGCAAGTACAAAACCATCGTAGGGGGCGCGCCGGTTACGGTGCGCTGGGCGGATAAAATTGGCGCCGACGCATACGCGGAGAATGCCGGGGAAGGGGTCAATAAGATAATTAAGCTGATCGGGTAGAATGCGTTAGTTAGCATGAAAACAGAAATTAACAGGGAGAAGCTGATCAGGGGCTTCTCCTTCATCCCGGGTCCTTATTAGCCGTAAGTTAAAATAGACTCAGAATAATTCATAATAGCCTTAGTATATTGCGATAAAATTCACTTGATTTTCAGGGCTATATCTTCCGCTTGTTCATTATTAAATATCATGAAGATAAAACAAGGTGAAACTAATAATCAAAAAATTAAATATTTAGTATTTCAGAAACTGTGCAATTTTGGCAAGAATAATGCATGTTAATGTACGTCACGCTTATTTATCCTACAGACAGCAGGCAATAACGCTCTTCAGTTTAAAAAGTCAATTTACGGGGGTGGTATAGGCTAAGATCAACTATCTAGGGTGGATGTATTTCAACTGTTCAAGGCGGGTTAATTCTGTATCAAAAGGAGGATTTTTCGTTTGAGGATCTCAAAAATTATGCTTATAAGCTTTATTCTGCTGATGTCGCTGTTTATGGTGCTTGGCTGTCAGACAGATAGAGGCGAGCCAGACACCGGTGCAGAACCGGAACCGGTTAACGGAGATAATATTATCAAGATCGGTTACGTTGCGCCATTCACCGGGCCGGCCGCTGAATTTGGCACTAACGGTTTGAGGGGCGTTGAAATTGCCGTAGACGAAGTAAATGCGCAGGGGATTGTAATTGACGGTGAGGTTTATACAATTGAAATCGTTCGTTATGACAGTGTTTGCGAACCCACCCAGTCGGTTGCTTCGGTCCATAAAATGATTCTGGAAGATGGAGTCGTGGCTTTCCTTGGTGATCACTGCAGCTCTTGCTGCATGGCGATCGCTCCACTGGCTGATTCATATGAGGTTCCCGGGATAACCATCGAATGTGCCGCCGAAGCTGTTACTAAACCCGGACATCCTTATTTTTTCAGGATGAGGCCTGATATGGCCTTAATGAGCCCGCTGGCTGCCGGCCCGATATTTGATGCTATTCAACCGGCTACGATTGCTTTTGTAGCGGTAAACGACGACTATGGCCGCTCCTGGGTTGAATCACACCAAGAAGGCTTTATCGAATACGGAGTAGAAACAGTAGCTGAAGAGTATTTTGAGCGCGGCACCACCGATTATACTATTTTGCTAAGTAAAATTAGGCAGCTTATGCCTGATATGGTTGGTTATGTAGGCACCTCCACAGAAGGCTCGTTGCTGCTGGAACAGGCTTATGAAATGGGCTTGATTCCTGACATATCTTTCTACGGCGCAGAAGAAATGGCGTCTTACGAGATGCTGGATCTGGCTGGGGCTGAAGTGTTGGAAGGCACCTATGCTATTGCGTTATATGGGGAAGCACCAGCTGATCTGGAAGCGGCAGTATTGGCCAGGTATAATGCCCCATTACATTACGCGATTATTTTTGCTTATGACGGAGTACATGTTTTAGCTGATGCAATTACAAGGGCCCAGTCTATCGACCCGAAAGACATCAGGGATGCACTGAAGGCCGGTACTTATGAAACATTAGCCGGTTTTACCGAATTCAAGGATTTCGATGGTTACCAAAACCAGGGATTTTATGTGCCTTACCTGATTAAGTGGGAAAATGGTGAGATGGTATTGGTAAATTAGGCAGAATCCGGGAAAATAGTTACACTCAATGATCTTTAGAGCTAATATTGAATCGAACCACAGATACATTGAAGAGCAAACGCAGGTTTTGCGCAATTTGTACCTGCGTTTGTTCTTCCTTTTGCATAACCTGTTTCAGATCTTTCATTTTATTTGAAATATTAGGCTAAACAGGGGTAAATGAACTAACCCTCTACCGTTTTAGAAAGGAGAGTTCAGTTTGGAAATATATATTATTAACGGGTTGGTATTGGGCTCGATCTACGCCCTGATTGCTTTAGGCTTAAACCTGATCTGGAGCATCACGGATATTCCGGATTTCAGCCAGGGCGGTATTTATGTTATTGCTGCGTACGTAGTGTATTTTTGTATAACATTATTGGATGCCCCCTGGTTTATTGCAATGATTGTTGCAGCGCTTGTCGGGGCATTGATGGCTTACAGTTTTGAAAAATTACTGTATCGCCGCTGGCGCGGCAGGACAGATCACATCCAGCTTTTATGTGCTATTGCCCTCTTTTTTTTGCTGGCTAACCTGGCAATCTATCTGTGGACAGCAAAATCATTAAACCTGGATCATTATAT
Source organism: uncultured Syntrophomonadaceae bacterium (assembly GCA_964389365.1). Classification (GTDB taxonomy): domain Bacteria; phylum Bacillota; class Dethiobacteria; order DTU022; family DTU022; genus UBA993. The sequence continues at coordinate 20,636 of CAYMDO010000013.1, read as the reverse complement.
TAAAGGAGTAGCGAATATATTCGGCGCGGGCGTATCTTATCAGCGGCTGATGATTATTGTGGTTGTTGTTATCCTTTTTGCATTAATTAACTTATTTTTAAAGAAAACAAAAACCGGCAAAGCGATTCGGGCTGCAACCCAGGATATTGAGGTTGCTCCCTGGATGGGTATTGACATAAACAAAGTTTTCTCAATTATTTTTGCTATGGGAGGCGCACTCTCCGGTATTGCAGCAACCCTTGTTGCCCCGGTTTTTGCTGTTTACCCGATGATGGGTGAGCTGCCGCTTTTAAAAGCCCTGGTTGTTGTAATTCTGGGAGGAAAAGGCAGCCTTGGTGGTACTCTGATTGCCGGTATGGGGCTTGGTGTGCTCGAAAGCTTGGGGGCAGGTTATATTTCAGCATCATACCAACATGGCTATGCCTTTATTATCTTATTGATTATACTTATTTTCAGGCCGCAGGGCTTGTTTGGTTTGCGTAAAGAATAAACGCCGGGCTGCATAGTAAGTCGGTGATAATTTTTAGCAGTATGACATTGTAATGTGAGAGGTGAAATTATGGAACGGGCGAAAAGTAACACCACCTTGGCAAATAAGATTAATTACCGGATGTGGATAGCTGCACTGGTTATAGTTGTAGCAGTAAGTTTCGTGCCGGTGGTTTTTTCCCGCTATGTCATTTATGTGGCCACCCTGGCTTTGCTGTATGCTATGTTAACAGCCAGTTATGACCTGATTTTTGGTTATACGGGCCAGTTGTCTTTTTCACAGGGCGCATTTTTTGGTCTGGGTGCCTACACTTCAGCATTGCTGACTTTGATGGCCGGCTTAAATTTTTGGCCGGCGTTTGTTATTACAATTATAGTCGGTTTTATAGTTGCTGTCTTGGTTGGGGCGCCGGCTTTAAGGTTAAGGGGTTCTTATTTTGCAGTTACAACTTTTTTTCTCGCTCATTTTGTTTACCTGGTATTTCTGAATACTAATCAACTGACAGGAGGGCCGATGGGTCTGAGAGGCATTCAACCTCCTCCCAATATTGGATCGATAGATTTTTTATCTATGAATGTATATTTTTATTTTGTTCTGCTTATTACCATACTAGTAGTCCTGTTCCTGTACTGCCTGATATATAAAACTGAAATTGGAAAACGTTTCGTGGCGATCAGGGAAGACCAGGATCTGGCCGAATCTTTGGGTGTAAATACCTCATTTTATAAGGTTCTTTCATTCAGCATCAGTGGGGCCCTGGCAGCTCTTGCCGGATCGCTTTTTGCCCACTTTTTCCTGCTGCTCCACCCGTCACAATTCGCCTGGTTCACTTCAGAAATGGTGGTGATCATGACCCTGGTCGGTGGGGCTGGCACTTTGATTGGCCCCGTCCTCGGCGCTGCAGTGGTTACCTTTGTTCTCGAGCTCTTCCGTTACGCTCCGGAGCTCAGGTATATAATCTGGGCGGCTGCCCTGATTGCAATTTTAGTTTTTGAACCCAAAGGTTTGATGGGAATGGCCAAGAGAATTCGTTTCAGGAGGTCGCAGTAATGGAAAATATACTCGAAGTTAACGGATTGAAAAAACAATTTGGTGGTTTAATTGCGGTAAATAATATTAATTTTTCGGTTGATAAAGGCAGTATTACAGGTATTATCGGGCCTAATGGCGCGGGTAAAACCACTACTTTTGGGATGATCGCAGGAGAACATCAGCCCACTGCCGGGAACATAACATTTCTGGGCGAACGGATTGAAAAGCTGAAACCTTCGCTGATCTGCAAAAAAGGGATCGCCCGCACTTTTCAGTCGGTTAAAGTTTTCAGGGAATTAACCGTTTATGAACACGTTGTTATGGGCGCTGTTGCCGGTAAACCCTGCTTCTCAAAATGTTCTTACCAACCGTTTGAAATTGAATATCTGCTAGAATTAACCGGTTTTGAAAACGATCACCAAAAGATTGCCGGCAGTCTTACATCAGCGCGCCAAAAGCAGCTGGGCCTGGCAACAGCCCTGGCAACAAATCCCAAAATGCTGCTTTTAGACGAACTTATGGCTGGCCTCAACCTTACCGAAATTGAAAGATGCCTTCAGCTTTTACGAAAAGTAAATCAAGACATGGGCATTACCCTGGTTATAATTGAACATGTGATGCGGGTAATTATGAGCCTCTGCAAAAAAATTATCGTCCTCGACGCCGGACAGATTATAGCTGAAGGCACGCCAAAGGAGATCTCTGATAATGAAAGCGTGATCAATGCTTACCTCGGGAAGGAGGAAAAAGCAAATGTTGGAAATTAGTAAATTAGCAGTAGGTTATAGAGGAGTCCAGGTTATCTGGGATGTTTCCTTAACCGTTGAAGAGGGTGAGCTTGTAGCTCTCGTTGGATCCAACGGGGCTGGAAAAAGTACGATCCTGAAGACTATATCCGGTGTTATTAAAGTTATTTCCGGTGATATAAAATTCAAGGGTGAAACATTGGTAGGGGTGCAGGCCCACAAGGTTGTTGCCAGGGGGCTTGCTTACATCCCGGAAGGCAGAAGGGTATTCCCCTATATGACAGTTAAGGAAAACTTGGAGCTGGGCGCTTATATTGAGAGCGATAATAGCATAGTTAAGAAAAACCTGGACCGGGTATTTGAACTATTTCCAAGGCTAAAAGAAAGGCATAGCCAAATGGCAGGGACCTTTAGCGGCGGAGAGCAGCAGATGCTTGTCATCGGACGGGCGTTGATGTCGGCTCCCAAATTCTTAATGATTGACGAGCCTTCGCTGGGCTTGCAGCCTACTATTGTAAACCTTGTTTACGAGGCGATCGATACTCTGCACAAACAAGGAATTACAATTCTGCTGGTTGAGCAAAACGTTCAAAAAAGCCTTGAGATTGCCAGTAGAGGCTTCGTCCTTGAAAATGGCCGCATTTCGCTCGCCGGCCCAAGCCATGAGCTTTTAAATAATGAAGATATGAAGAAAGTTTATCTCGGAATAGGCTAAAGGAGAATGAGCCTGTGGTTTTAGCCAAAAATATACTGATTATCGCATTATTTACCATGTTATTATTATTAACGGTGGCAGGGAACGCCAATAATCCAGTATATGCTGATTCCGCAGAAACCGGAAACGTTCTTCAAGACCAGGTTCTTTATTACTTTTGGGCTTTTTGCCCCTTGTGTACCGAGCCGGATGAGAATTTGGCCAGGTTTCAGGAATATCCTGTTTCGATTGAAGTGTATGAAGTTGTTTATAACTCAGAAAACCTGGAGTATTTTAACCAGGTCAGGGCCGAGCTCGGCATAGAGATGATTGTCTTTCCGATCCTTATCTACGATGGGCATTATTGGATTGGGGATTCAGAAGCGGTTCTGGGTGAAGTTGCCATGGCTATCGAACGCTCACTTGATGACAGCATCGCGGATGGTTCAAAAACTGTAGTCAGGCTTCCACTTGTAGGGGAAATAGATCTGCTTGCCTCGCCAATCATATTAACGACCCTGATCATAGCTTTCCTCGATGGTTTTAATCCCTGTTCTTTTTTTGTTTTAACTTTTTTGTTGGCGATCATAGTTCATTCTGCTTCCAGGAAAAGAATATTGTTGGTCGGGCTTACTTTTCTTATTGTCACATCTCTGGTCTATGGCCTTTTTATGCTAGGGGCCTTAAATATTATGTTCATAGCTTCACAGCTATTCTGGATTCGCAACCTTGTTGCACTAATTGTAGTAATACTTGGCCTCTTTGCAGTAAAGGATTACTTCGCCTTCAAAGAAGGCTTTTCAATCAGCATCCCTGACCGTTATAAAGCGAAATATTACAGCCAGGTGAGGAAGGTGTTATATTCGAAATCAATAGTTCCAATGGTTACAGCTACTGCCCTTATGGCTATGGGTATCGCCCTGGTTGAACTACCGTGCACTGCAGGATTTCCATTAATCTGGACCAGCATCATCGCCGGTCTAAAATTATCGACCGTAGAATATGTTTTTCTTTTCGCACTTTATCTAATTATATATTTTACCGATGAATTTATTGTTTATGTTCTAGCCTTAATCAAAATGCGGACAGTAAAAGTAACCGAGGAAGCCGGCAGATTTCTCAAGTTAGTTGCCGGCTGCCTGATGGTCGTTTTAGGGTTGGTTTTAGTGGTAAAACCAATGCTTATGGAAAGCCTTGCCGGCATGATTATGGCTTTTGGCGCTGTATTTGTGCTAATATTAATTATGCTTGGCCTACGCAAGCTTTTTATAGCTTCGGAAAAGTAACCCAAAGTTATTTGAAAGGAGATATGTTGGTGTACTGTTATTACGGAAAAATTTTAGAGCTCAATTTATCAACCGGTGAGCAGATAGAAATATCAATTCCTGAGGAGGATTACCGTCTTTTTCTTGGTGGAAGCGGTTTGGCTGCCCGCGTTTATGGTCAGCGGGGTTATGCGGACTTGGAGGCACTTGCTGAAGAAGCGCCTTTGCTGGTTATGACCGGTATGTTAACCGGCTACAATGTGCCCACCGCTTGTAAGGCTGCTTTCTGCGGCAAATCGCCTGCAACCGGTATCTGGGCCGAAGCAGTAGTAGGCGGCTACTGGCCGGCTGCTTTTAAAACGATCGGTTACGACGGCCTGATCATTACCGGGAAAGCCTCTAAACCGGTATATATCTATTTAGCTGACGGCAAACTGGAGGTAAAAGATGCTGCTTCCCTCTGGGGCCGGGATGTCTTCGATACTTTAAAAGAACTGCAAACTGTTCACGGTGAAAAAGTGAAGATGGCGGCTATCGGACCGGCCGGTGAAAACGGGGCGCTGATCGCGTCGGTGATGATCGATGGTCCGGATGCCCGGGCAGCCGGACGCTGTGGCATGGGTGCCCTGATGGGTTCAAAAAACTTAAAAGCTATAGCTGTTATGAAGAGCGACATGATGCCACCGCTTCATGACCAGGCCGGGCTATCAGAAGCGCGTAAGAAAATAATGCCGGTGATACGCGAAAAAGCCAAGGGCCTTACTGATTTTGGCACAGCCGGTGGTGTGCCGGTAGTGGAAAGGCTGGGTGATTTGCCGATAAAAAACTGGACCATGGGAAGTTGGGCCGCAGGGGCCGCCAAAGTTTCAGGGCAGGCCATGGCCGATCAGTTCTTTGTAAAGCATTATGCCTGTTACGCATGCCCGATTCGCTGCGGCAAAGAGATGAAAGTGCCTATTGGGCCGAACAAAGATTCAATTTCCCACGGGCCTGAGTATGAAACAATTGCCGGTTTCGGGGCAATGTGTTTAAATGATAACCCGGGTTATGTTATAGCTGCCAATGATCTCTGCAACCGCCTCGGCCTCGACACCATGAGCTGCTCGTCAGTAGTATCTTTTGCCATGGAGCTTTTTGAGCATAACCTGATACCCGCTGCACTTTTGGGAGGCTTAGTGCCGGAATGGGGCAACGGCGAGGCGATTTTAGAACTGATCAGGCTGACGGCTTACCGCGAAGGTATTGGCGAGTATCTTTCACTTGGCGTTAAACGGGCGGCTGAATATTTTGGCCCGCTGGCCGCCGAGTTTGCCGTTCACAGCAAAGGTTTGGAATTTGCCTATCACGACCCCCGCGCTTTTACCAGCATGGCCATTATTTACGCCACCGGTAACCGCGGCGCCTGCCACCTAGAAGGGTTAACCTACTTTAATGAAAACAGGGCTTTCCCCGGCTCCCTGATCGGGATGAAAGACGACTACGATCCCCACGGTATTGAAGAAAAACCGCCGCTGGCAAAAACAATGCAGGAGTATATGATTACCTTTAATGCCCTGGGCCTCTGCAAGTTTTTAATCCGGGGCCATGTTACCCCGGCGATCATCGCTGAATGGGTTGCCAGGGCAACCGGCTGGGATTTTGGCGAGCATGAGCTTTTAACCGCCGGCGAGCGCCTTTTTAACTTGAAGCGCATGATCAATGTCGGGCTCGGGATCAGCCGCAAAGATGATACCCTGCCTCCGCGCCTGCTGGTCCATGACCGGCAGGAGGGTGCAGCGGCCGGCAGCCTGCCCCACCTGGGCAAAATGTTATCGGAGTATTACCATTTAAGAGGTTGGAGCGCCGAAGGCATACCGCTGCCCCGGACTCTTGAACGCTTAAAAATCAGTTGATTGCTTAAAGCTTTATACAATATACCGATATTTGGAGGAATGGTAAATGTCTACGATTGGGGAATTGGAAAGAAAACACGTTTTACGCTCCTGGTCGGTCCAGGGCACCAATATATACGACGAGATCGTCGGGGCAAAGGGCTGTTGGTTCTGGAATTCGGAAGGAAAAAAATACCTCGATTTTTCATCGCAGCTGATCAACACCAATATCGGGCACCAGCACCCCAAGGTGATCGAGGCGATCAAGGAACAGGCTGAAAAGCTCTGTTTTATTGCCCCTTTTTATGCCAGTGAACCGCGGGCCAAACTTGCTGAACTGATCGCCAAGCATACCCCCGGCGACCTGGTTAAGACTCTTTTTACTTTAGGCGGGGCGGAAGCAAATGACAATGCAATCAAGATTGCCCGTGCTTTTACGGGGCGTTTTAAGGTAATCTCCCGATACCGCTCTTATCACGGGGCAACCTTCGGGGCCATTACACTTACCGGAGACCCGCGCCGCCTGCCGGTAGAGCCCGGTATTCCCGGTGTTGTCAGGGTTTTTGAACCTTATTGCTACCGCTGCAGCTTTGGCAAATCCTACCCCGGTTGCGGGTTGGAATGTGCCGAGCATGTCCGCGAAGTTATGCTATATGAAGATCCGAAATCGATTGCCGCTTTCTTTGTCGAACCGGTGACCGGAACCAACGGTGTTTTCGTGCCGCCGAAGGAATACCTGCCGCGTATCCGCGAGATCTGCAACGAGTTCGGTGTGCTGCTGGTTGCCGATGAGGTTATGACCGGCTGGGGCCGGACCGGCAAATGGTTCGGCGTAGACAACTGGAACGTGGTACCCGATATAATGACCATGGCTAAGGGAATAACACAGGGTTATGTGCCGCTCGGCGCAGTGGTTGTTAACGAAAAAATTGCTAAATATTATGATGATCATATGCTCTGGTGCGGCCTGACCTACAGCGGCCATCCGCTGGCCTGCGCCACCGGTGTCGCTACGGTTAAAGTCTATGAGGATGAAAACCTGATTGAACATTCGGCTGTGATGGGTGAGAAGTTAAAAGCCCGCCTGCTCGAGATGCAGGATAAACATCCTTCAATCGGCGAGGTGCGTTCCATCGGCCTCTTTGGTGTTATTGAGCTGGTCAAAGACCGTGAAACAAAAGAACCGCTTGCCCCCTGGAACGGTCCGGACCCGGGAATTATGGGCCAGATCAGCGGTTGCCTGAAAGAAAAAGGAGTCTATGCTTACCCGCGCTGGAATTACCTCTTCCTCGCACCGCCGATTGCCATTAACGATGAAGAACTAAAATTTGGGCTCGATGCTGTTGATGAATGCCTCGAGCTGGCGGATAAGGCATTGTAGCTTTTGATTAATAGCCCAGATTGTCGTTTAAATGGGGCACGGCTGTTGCTGCTGCCCCAATTTCGTTAAAATTAGTAAAATACACAATAAATGTAACAAAAATATAACAAAAGTATAGTATAATTATGTAGGTCGCGTTAATATCAACTTTTCTTGCCGTAGTTAGCCCTGCTGGGAGGGTTGTATACTGCTGGAAACCTCTGAAAAATACCGCCTGCTAATTGAAAGCTTACCGGACGCCTTTGCTTATTTTGAAATTTTAACTGACGGCATGGGTCAGGCTGTAGATTGTATTTGTCTCGGAGTGAACAATTCTTTTGAAAAGATGACGGGGCGCAGCAGAAAGCAGCTGTTGGGGCAAAAGCTTTATGACATTATGCCGGAAGCAGAAGATGTCTTCACCGATCTGATCAAGTCCCTGGGGCAGGTAGTTGTCAGCGGGGAATCATCGCGGTTCGAGTTTTATTCAGAAACCTTTCAGTCCTGGTTCAATATTATAGCATACCGCTTTGAACCACAGCGGTTTGCGGCGATTATCCGTGATATTACCGTCAATAAAACAGAAGAGCTCAGAAATAATTACCTGAGCTGCCATGACAGCCTCACCGGCCTCTATAACCGGCACTTTCTCGAGACCGAGATGCAGCGCCTGGATACATCGCGGCAGCTGCCGATCGGTATGATTCTCATTGATATAAATGGTTTAAAACTGATAAACGACGCTTACGGTTATAACGAGGGAGACAAGCTGATCAAAATTGCGGCAGCCGTTTTGAAGGAAACATGCCGTAAAGAAGATATAATCACGCGTTGGGGCGGGGATGAATTCATAGTACTCCTGCCACAGACACCACCCGAAACAGCTAAGGCAATCAGCGAGCGAATTATTGCCAAATGCCGGCAATACGATGTAAACAGTGTTCCTTTCTCGGTTTCGATCGGAACTGCAGTAAAAATCAAAGCGGAAGATCCACTTGCAAAAGTCCAAAAAGTAGCAGAAGACAGGATGTTCCGCCATAAGTTGCAGAATTACAGGGAAATAAAAGGGGCCCTGCTCAAGTCAGTCTACCGTAAACTGCAGGAAAACAGCTTTGAAACTGAGGATCATATCCGGCGCGTCCGGGATATTTCGTTAAATATTGGAAGGAACCTGGGGCTTTCTCAGGCGGAGCTTAACCGGTTGGCGGTTCTCGTTCTGCTGCATGATATAGGCAAAGTTAAAGTATTCGAAGATATCCTGTCCAAAAAAGGGCTGCTTGATAACGAAGAGTGGGAAACGATAAAGATGCACCCCGAAGCAGGCTGCAGGATAGCACGGGCTACTGAAGAATTTGCCCATGTTGCTGACGATATCCTCTGCCACCACGAGCATTGGGATGGGTCCGGTTATCCCCGTGGCCTTAAGGGTGAGGAGATCCCGCTATTAGCCAGGATTATGGCAATCGCCGATGCTTATGAGGTAATGACCAGCGGCCGTCCGTACCGCAGGGCTCTGCCCCCGTTGGCGGCTGTCAATGAGTTAAAACGTTGTGCCGGAACACAGTTTGATCCTAAACTGGTGGAAGTTTTTGTTTCTTTGCTCCCCAAAATCGGGAAATAGCGCCTGCATGCCGATAAATGGCGGTTTGCAGTAAATAGTTGACAAAAAAGTTAGATTACTGTATTATTGCATTTACAAAATAAGTCTGTAAAATATGACCTGATTGAAAAGGCAAACCTACCGAAAGGCAGGGACGCAAAGTCCAAGGGCCTAAGGCTTCTTAAGGAAGCAAAGGCAGCCGGGACACCGTAACGGGGCTTTTTATATGAACTGCTGCGGCCCGGGTAAAAAGGAACAGCGATGAGAAAACTGGCCACATTATTGATTTCAATCGGAATATTAGTCAGTTCGGCAGCGCCTGTTTCAGCTTCTGTCGCGGGCCTTCTATCTGCAGCTCCAGACGGCAGCTGTTACCTCTACGATTACCGTGAACTTCTGGACTCTTACGCTCTAAAACTGATCGGCAGGCCTAATGGGCTCTATGAGGATTACATCAGCAGGACCCCAGCAGCTTTTTTGCACAGCGATGGTTTAATATTAGACTATCAGGATACCATCGATTTTTATGCCGCACTGGTGCTGACCGGCCAAAAGTTTGATTTTAATAGCTTTGCAAAAAGCGGCTCATCCAAAAAATTAGGGGTCCCCGTTAGCCTGTATAGCGTTACTGCTTCCGGGGGGCAACTGATAAGCCAAAAGATCAATATTAGCCCGCAGGCTTTAATAAGCTCAGCTGTTACCCCTGTTATTGCCGATATAACTTCTGCAGTTTCGCCGGCTACCCCTGCCCCTACAATGCATGACACTAGGGCAGAAAGCATTCCAATTGTCGCTGCTTCCCAGGTGTCGCAGGAAAAAGCAGTTGCATGGGCTGCCGGCAGAAATGCACACCCCCGTTTTATTGATATCGCCCGCGCTTATTGGGAATACGGCCAGCGTACCGGAATCTGTCCCGAAGTGCTTTATGCACAGTCTGCCCATGAAACCCGCTTTGGGCATTTTACCGGCCAGGTTCCCCCTACCTATAATAACTGGGCGGGGATTAAAACAGCCAATGCCACAGGGGATAACCCTGAGGATCATGAACAGTTTGCCACCCCGGAAGATGGGGTCCGGGCCCATTTCAACCATATGGCCGCCTATGTCGGCTTAAATCCAATCGGGGAGCTGCACAACCGCTATGCTGTAGTAAAGCGTTTACCCTGGGCCGGAACGGTTACAACTGTAGAACAGCTAAGCGGGAAGTGGGCCCCATCTGCAGCCTACCACCAGCGTATTGTTTTGTTTCTCTCAGAAATGGCACGGTAGTTACGGCAATAAAATGCAAATAGAACCTTTATTGCCTTTTATTTAGGAAATAGTATAATTTTACCTAGAAATGGTTGACAAATCCTGAAAACCTTGATAGTATTATGATGAAAATTTCGAAAAATATGTTTTAAAGCCGCACAATATTGCGGTTGCTATAGTAAACCTGGACGATAAGGGCAAAGCTGCCGAAAGGCAGACGCGCAAAGCCAAGGGTCTAAGGTCGCTGCCGATAACCTCAGCGATTATGATAGCCTGGTTGACGAAGCAGGTTGTTTCTGTCCTTAACTTCAGGACTTGTGCTGCATATAAGGGAGAAAAGATTTGGGCAAATCTAGTCGGCGTAAAAAGAAAAAGCGGACTCAGATCAGCGCACTGCAGGTTTTCCTGCCTTTCCTGGTTTTGGCGTTGATTGGGTCTGCTGCGTTATTTTTTGCAGACATTTTCGGAGTAGCCTCTTCTGTCAGAAACCTCATAACGGCCAGGCAGGTTGAAGTAATCGATGAATTCGGAATTCGCCAGATTACCGGCGATTATACTATCGATGAACCTGATCAACTGCTGGAAGACGCTTGTATCAGCGGCAACCTATACCTTGGAGCGGGAATCGGTGACGGCAGCGTTAACCTGCTTAATGTTTCCGTTGCCGGGTCGGTGCTGGTTCAGGGCGGCGGGTTGAACACGGTCTATATCCGCAACTGCTCTTTAAAAAAAATTAAGCTAAACAGGCCCGATGGCGAAGTGAGAATTATTGTCTCCGGCGATACGACAGTTGACATTGCAGTGGTTGAAACCGGAGGGCGGCTGCTTGATAATCCGGCACCGGGCTTTGAGGGGTTTAAAGTGGTTGATATTATGACAACCGAAGAGCTGAAGTTAAACGGCAGCTTTGAAAAGGTTGTTTTCAATGTTCCAGGTGCCAAAGTTGAAATGCACAATGCGGAAATCGGCAAACTATTTATTAACCGACAGGCTGCAGGTGCGATGGTTGTCTTTCCCACAACAGCTAAAATTCAAAACCTTTATCTTGATGGTTCAGCTTACCTGAGCGGTGACAGTATTATAGAAAACGCGTATCTTTCCGCACCGGGGATAGCTGAATTGGAAGGTTCTTTCAACCAGGCAAAGATAGCGGCCGAAGCCGGTCAGTACAGGATGCTGGCAGGTACCGCTATTGCCGGCCTGACGGTAGAAAAAGAAGCATTGAATAATAGTTTACAGATGGAAGTTGATACCCTTATTTCGGAGCTGACATTATCTGAAGCTACTGAAGTTAAAGGTGAAGGTGTAATTGAAAAACTGTTTGTCAATGCAGCCGGTTCAACCTTGGAGCAGATCCCCGGTGAAATTGTATTCAGCGGAAATTTTGTAGTAACGATAGCTGGGCATGAGATTACCACACCGGACATGCTGGCGGCTTTGATCAAACATGGTGATCCTCTTTACGCCGGTTCTTCAGCCGGCCGTCAGGGCACACCCGCGCCGGCTCCGAAACCCGCCCCCGCCCCGGCCCCGGAGCCTGCACCAGCACCAGCACCTGTGCCCGAGCCTAAACCGGCGCCTGATCCGGTCAGCGAATTTATTGTTGAGGAAGGTTTAACACCGGGCAAAAAACTGGTTATAGTAACTTTATCGGTACCGGATCCACAGAATTATACTGTTCGCGTCGGTGGCACAGCCCTTGGCTACAACTATGATGCCCGGCGTTTCTGGGGCGAGATCGAAAGCAGTCTGGCCGAACGGAAAAACGTGGAAGTAATTCGTTAGGTTTCTAGGGAGAACAGTTTCGGAGGTGTCACGGTGTCGTCAGATAAAAAAAAGACACGATCCCTTTTTTTTGTCACCCTGCTATGCTGGCTGCTGCTGGTTGCTCCCACAGCGGAAGCGGCGATTAAGGGCTTTGTCGCCCGTGATTCCAACGGCGGTTTCTATGAATACAATTATTCTGAGCTTATTGACTCCTATGCCCAAAAAATTATTGGCCGCCCGAACGGCCTCTATGAAGATTTTTCCACCAAGGAAATCTACGCTTTTCTTGATTCATCCGGGCAATACTTTGATTACCAGGCGGTAATCGGTTTCTATGCCAGTTCCCTGATCAATAAAAAAACTTTTAATCTGCAGGGCTATTTTTCTTCCCCGGAAGCAAAGAAAGCTGCCGCGCCCCTTTCAGCAGTTACTGTCAGCATAAAAGACGGAGAATTGGCCAGGGGGCCAAAAACAACGGCAGCAGGCAACTCCGGCCCGCCAGTTGAAGAAGATAAGCCACCGGCAAACACTCCGATTGTGGGACTGGCTTTGGTTACAGTTGAACAGGCCCAGGCCTGGGCCAACAACAGGGGGGCCGATCAGCGATTTATTGATATAGCTCCGCTCTACTGGGATTACGGCCTGCTCTGCCTGATGAGGCCGGAAGTGCTATATGCCCAGGCTGCAGTTGAAACTAACTTTGGCCGCTTTGACAACCGGGTTCCGGCTGACCATAACAACTGGGCAGGGATCAAAACCGCTGCAGCCGAAGGTAACAGCACGGAAGATTACGAAAAATTTGCTACTCCCGAAGATGGAGTGCGGGCCCACTATAATCATATGGCTGCCTATATCGGGCTTCAGCCGGTTGGTGAGCCGCACGGGCGCTACTTTGTCGCTGTTGCTCAACCCGCGGCGGGAACTGTTCAATACGTCGAGGACTTAAGTTCTGTTTGGTCACCGCTTCCCGATTACCATACCTATATTACCGATTTAATCGGTCAGATGAGGGCAGTCCCGCTGGCTGCCCCCGCGCCTGCTCCGGCAGACAGCCTGCAGCCATCAGCGCCGGCTGTAAGCGGGCCACCGGTTAACACTGATAAAGTTGTCGTCAATGTTGATGTTCTTCGCCTGCGCGGCGGGCCAGGTACAGAGCACGAGATCCTCGATCGGCTCTTTTTCGGCACCATGCTGCAGGTAGAAGGGAACCAGGCTGAGTGGTTAAAGGTTATAACGCCGGATGGAAAACAAGGATGGGTGCATGGAGAGTATGTCCGTGCCATAACAATAATTTCCAATGCCCTTGAAGGCCGAAAAATTGCTGTCGATCCGGGACACGGCGGTTCTGATCCCGGGGCTCTGGGGGCCAGTGGGGTGAGGGAGAAATTAATTAACCTGATCGTTGCCGAAAAACTGATCAAACTATTGCATGAAGCCGGGGCAACCGTAGTGGTAACGCGCAAAGGCGATCAGACAGTCATCCATCAGCAGAGGGTTGATCTGATAAACAGTTCAAAAGCTGATGCCATGGTCAGTATACATGCCAATTCTTATAATAACAGTGAATCAAATGGCACGGAAACATTTTACCATGCCGGTGTTGCGAATACAGCTGCAAGCAGGCTTCTGGCGTTGCAGCTGCAAAAAGAGTTGGTCACAGCGCTTGGCCTGCGCAACAGGGGTGTAAAGGAGAGCAGTTTTTTTGTCCTGAAAAATGTCAGAATCCCGGCAGCACTGGTTGAGCTGGCTTTTATCAGTAACCCGGCAGAAGAGTTGTTGCTGCTCGATCCCCAAGCCCAGGAGAGGGCAGCGATGGCCATTTACATGGGTATTGAGGGCTATTTTCAGCAGAAACAATAATTGCCTGCAAAGCTTGGTGTGGAAGAAAAGGTGATTTCGAGCAACTTATACCAATTTTAGTAATGACAATTAGAAGAAATAAACGGATTTAAGGCAAAATATGCTTGATTTATTGGAAAGAAAGAGATAGAATAACCATAATAATAAACCAGAATAGAAAAATTTTTACACGAAAAAGAAGGATCTTTTACAAAAATATAGAATTTCTGACCGGTGCATGTTAAAATAGGGGAAAATATCTCTATTTTCAGCGATTAGCTTCGGGGTATTTTTAGCAGTCTGCTAAGCGATGATGTCTTGTGCAGCGGAGGTGAAAGGGCAGGCTCAGGTTAACTTATAGAGGGCGTCCGGGTAGATAGATATAGAGACAGAGAGAATGCGGACGCGGAATATTCTTTTATAGGGAGAGAATAATATGGGAAAACCAGTCAGTTACGGAATGCTTATCTTCTTGGCAGCGCTGATCGGCTTGGCAGTATTTGTTTTAAGCCCCGGGATCGGTTTTGCCAACGTTGATGAAGCGGTATTGATTTTTGAATATACTCCTGAAGAAAAAGCTGCTGCAATTTCATCTGCCAACGAAGCCATCAGGCGCCTTCCCGACCCCAATACAATTGTTGCCTATGAACAATCATATATCAATGAAGCGGCAAGGGCATTTGTTCTCGTCCAAAAAGCGAAGGAAGAATATGGCGCAGTCGATGCCGACTTTCCTGATTTGGCCAAATTATATGCTGCTGAGCAGCGGGTTTACAAAATGCTCGCGATACGGGAAGCCCAGCAGGCAATCGATTTAATTCCCCCGGCCGAGCAGATCACAGAAGAACATTGGCCGTTGATTATTGAAGCCCGCAGACTGACCAGGATTGCCATGGAGGTCTACGGGGCAACTTATTTTGATATCTGTTGGCGTTACGATAAACTGCTGGAAGCTGAGGAAAAAGTGGAGGACGAGCCGGAGCCTGTGCCTGAACCGCCAAAGCCCAAACCAAAACCAACCCCCACACCGCCAACCGGGGGGGCAATATTGTCGGTTTCTGCCGGGCTGCTACTCAGTGCTGTGGGCTTTTTGGTTTCCAGGCAGCGCAAGCAGCGTAAAAAGGGCAAGCATTAGTAACTTAACGGATCATTTCCGTCAGTATTTATTGGTGTCAAAATCAGGATAACTAAGGAGGATAGCAACAAACCTAAACTAAGGTAAATATAATGTCGGAGCTAAAGTAAAAAATGAAGGGGAGGAAAGATAATGAAATTATTGAGGAATAGTAAGCGCTTGATGATCGCTTTAGTGTTTAGCCTGCTGTTTGTTCTGTTTTTTGCCCAGGCTGCATTTGCTGCGGATATTCGCCTCAGTGCCAGCCAGGAAACCGGTTTTGTCGGTGATACGGTAACAGTTAAAATCTCGATTACCAATGCCCTGCAAACCGAGGGAGGTCAGTTTGACCTTTCTTTTGGGCCTACGCTGGCCGGCGGCAGTTTAATGCTGGAGCCGGTATCGGCAACCCGCGGTGATTTTGTGCCCGATGTATCCGGCAACCTTTTTGATTCCAACCTAAACCTCGGGGGCAATAAACTGCGTGTTCTCTGGGTTAACGCTGCAGGTTCAATAAAAGAATCCGGGGTTGTCTGCACCATAGTTTTCAAAGTTACCGGCGCAGGAGAAACTGATCTGATCTTCAGTGACTGGGTTATTGTTGACCCCCTGGCTGGCCGTATTGTGGCAACTCCAACATCCGGCAAAGTTACCGGCCTGAGCGAAAGCGACAAGCGCTATGCGATCAGGTTGGCTGAAGAGGCGATAGATGGCCTTCCGGCCACGATCGCCTGCGCCGATAAGGAAGCAGTCGAGGAAGCCCGCTATCTGGTCAGTAGGGCTAAGACTCAGCATGGTGCGGTTGACAGTGATTTTAGGAACCTGCAAAAGCTTGCAGACGCTGAAAAGGTAATCGCCAAGTGCAATGCAATCAGGTCTGCCGATGATGCGATTTATGCCCTGCCGGCGGTGGAGAAATTAACGCTGAACGACAAGAGCAAGGTGGAAGAAGCCCGCTTCCTGGTTAACAAGGCTAAAACCCAGCACGGTGCGGTAGATAGTGATTTTATTTACCTGACCCGGCTGGCAGCTGCTGAAAACCGGATTAAAGAGCTTGAAGGCCAAAAGCCTACTCCACCGACCGGCGGGGCATATTTCCTGCTTTTGGGTGGCTCGCTGATCCTGATTGTTGGGTTGGCTGTCATCTTTAATAGGAGAAAACTGCTTGCGCAGCAGTAGCAGAAAAATAAAGCAAACTAATCCGACAGGTTGCGGCGGCGGCCGGTTGCCGGCGCCGCAACCAAAAATATTACCTTAACTTAATAAGGTTTGGAGCTGTGAATACTATCATAAATAAAGCACTATTACCTGTATTAACGGTAGCGCTTTTTGCCGGCCTGGTGTTTGCAGGCAGCGCTGCAGCAGCCGAGGGTTTAAAAGTTTCAGCCGCAAAAGTGGAAGGCGGCGCCGGCAGCCAGGTAATACTGGATATTACAGCTGCAAAGTTAGCTGGATCAGAGGGTGGGCAGTTTACTCTTACCTTTGACCAAAGGTTGGTCAGGCCGGTGTCAATCGAACCGGGCAACCTGGTCCGGGAGGCGGAAAACAGCCTGCACATGGCAAACCTGGATTATGCTCCGGGAGAGCTGATTTTTATGTGGGTTACCGCCAATGCCGATACGAAAGGCAGCGGAGTCATCTGCAGGGTGACGTTCGACTTGCTGAAAGCCGGGACAACGGCTATCGGTTTTAAAGATCTGATCATCGTTGCAGAAACGGGTGACGCTGCCGGTTCCGTTGCCGGTCAGATTAAAGTCAGCCCGGCTGCTTCGGGCTCGGAAACGGAGGCCGGTCCGGGCCAGGAAACAGGTTCCATGGGGGATAACCCGGAAAACGGTGATGGTGAACCGGCGGAAGAGGTGATCGGCGGAGGCAATGGGGAAGCCGGGACAGCAATAACAGGTGAACGGACGGGGATCAACCCCATTCTGGCCGTCATCCCGATCGCTGTAGTAATTGTTCTCGGTATTGTCGGCTATTTAATAAAAAAATCAGGAAAAAAGAAATAGAGATGTTAGGTTTTATCGAATTGCGGGAGAATAAAGATTGCCTTTATGCCAGAAGTTGGTAAGAGATATATTTAGGACAGCAGGGAGAAAAAGTAAAGAGAGGTTTTAGAGATGTATACTGCATACCGGAGAAAAATCGGAGCGAGAGCAACCCTGGCTTTGCTTTTTATAATTATTTTGCTGTTCTTGCTCTCTTCAGCTGTTTCAGCCCAGATGCCTGGTGATGTTAACTTTGACGGTATTGTCGATATCCGTGATGTTGTCATGGTTCAGAGGTACAGCTTAGGCTATCAGCCGCCGCTTACAGCTATGCAGGTCTCTGTTGCGGACGTTAACGGTGACGGAGTTGTAAACGTAATTGATACAAACCTGATAATGCAGTATATCCAGGGCTACATCAACAGTTTTCCAACGTTTCGTCCTCATGCTCCGGTATTGATAACGCCGGCTGAAGGCGCTTCCGTTGGCGGTTCGATGGTCAGCTTCCAATGGGGGGCTGTTACCGGTGCTATCCGTTACCAGCTGGAGATTTCCAAGGTTAGTGACGGCACCATCTTCAGGATCGTAGATTTAGGCAATGTTACCGCTGCTGCCGAGCACGCTTTCGGCAATGACGGCGCCCAGTACAGGTGGCGGGTCAGGGCGGGCAGCAGTACCCAGTGGGGCGCCTGGTCCTTACATCGGAGCTTTACCAATGGCGCAGCTTTACCGGCGCCGACCCTCTTGTCACCGGCAAATAACAGTGCCCTTACCGGTACATCTGTCCTGTTCCGCTGGAATGAGGTTAACAGTGCCACTAAATACCAGCTTGAGGTATTAAAAGGCAGCGATAATGTTCCATTTAAAGATGTTGTTGTGGGGAATATTGCCATGTCCGAGCAGTTTGGCTTTGTGCGCGACGGCACACAGTACCGCTGGCGTGTCAGGGCCGGCAACAACACAGGCTGGGGTGCCTGGTCGGGTTACTTCATTTTGACCGGCGGCAGCACTCCTGCAGCGCCGACGCTGGCATCTCCGGCTAATGATGTGAATGTCCCCGGTTTCCAAATCAGCTTCCAATGGAATGCGGTATCCGGAGCAAATAAATACGAACTGGAAGTAGTAGACAAGAGTAACAGCGCTTTTGTTGTAAAAACAATTTTAGATGATGTAACGTCGTCACTGCAGCGCGGCTTTACCAGCGATGCCAGCAGTTACAAGTGGCGTGTCAGGGCCGGCAGTACGGAAGGTTGGGGCCCTTGGTCGGATTACCGTCATTTTATAAACGGCAATGCCCCTGCAGGGCCGGTATTAACCTACCCCCTGAATAATGAAATCGTTTCGGGCGACCGGGTCACATTCGAGTGGAATCCTGCACCGGGCGCCGACCGTTATGAGCTGCTTATTCAATATGATACTGCTGCCGGGACTGAGTATCGGAGAATTATGGTGGGTTATGTCCATGCATCCCGCCAAACTGATTTCCCGAATGACGGCAGTAATTTCAGATGGTCAGTCAGGTCGGGCAATGCCAACGGCTGGGGCGAATTTACAACGCCCTCTAGAAAATTTACCAACGGCCTGCCTTTTAGCGCTCCTGTTCTTCAAACGCCGGCAGCGTATTCTACCCAGGGTGGAACCTCCGTTACTTTTACCTGGGATACTGTGTTAACCGCTGCCCGCTATAACCTTGAGGTCGTTGACGCAAGGACCGGCGTTACAAAAAACAGTGAATTCCCAACAGCTAATTCACTGGCATTAACCGGTTTCCCAAATGACGGAAGTGAGTATAAATGGCGTGTCCGGGCTGGTGACAGCTCCAGATGGGGTGCCTGGTCGCCCTACAGGTATTTTATTAACGAAACAATTGCAGCCGGTGCCCCCAGCGCGCCGTCTCTCTTGTCGCCGGCAATTAATGCAACTGCTGCTACACCGACGGTTGAGTTTAAGTGGACAACGTCATCAGGAGCTTTAAATTATCAGCTGCAGGTTGTCAGGGTGAGCGGCGGTGCTGTCGTTGTTGATGTGAATTTCGGGGCGATCGTGACCTCTTCTGCCCAATCCGGCTTCCCTGTTGACGGCAGTGAATTTCTGTGGCGCGTCCGTGCCGGGAATGCAGCAAATTGGGGCCCATGGTCATTCTACAGAGGTTTTACCAATGGGTCGTGGTGGGTTTTCCCGTTCTAATTATAAGTGCGGTATTTAATTTAAGGGAGTTGCGGCGATATGGGGGTGAACTGAAAACAATTGGATAATGCCGGTGGATTGCCGTCATATTGCCGTTCGTGCTTAGCAACAAAAGAGTTTTAGAGAAGCTAATATTACAAAGGATATAGTTATGGAAAGTGATAAGTTTGTTAATAAAGGAGGCCATACAGATGTCTGAAAAAAGATCTGGTAAAAAAGCAGGGGTAAAGTTATTGGCAACGCTGCTTTGTGTCCTGCTGTTTCTATTATTGTTTACCCAGTTGGTTTCGGCTGCACCACTGGGCCCCGGTGACATTAACAGCGATGGACGAATCGATGTCAGGGACGTTACCCTCGTGCAGAAACATGTTTTAGGGTTAAGTTACCTGGCAGCTGAACAGAAGGCGCTGGCAATTGTTAAGGGATTTGGTGCAGAACCTGACGCTCGTGATGTGGTGTTGATCATGCAGCGTACGGTTGGGAAAATTAGCACTTTCCCCCTGCCACCCACGGTTACATCGCCTGCATTTTCGACTCTATCGGCTAATAACGTCGTAACAATCACCCTGACCGGAGGCACCTTTAAGGCAGGGGCGATTACCGCCGCGGACTTTACTTTTGCCGGCGGTAATGCTTCAGCGTTGGCTGCTGGTACTTTTTCGCGGACTAGTGATACGGTTGCGACCATCACAGGGTTGACGTTAGCGGCAGCTACCAATAACACCGTCACGGTTAAGGCAGCCACCATGGCAACTAGGGCTAGTTCGGTTGCGGCATCAGCCGGCACCATGCCAGTAGTTACATCACCGGCATTTTCTACTGCAGCCGGTGATAATAGAGTAACCATTACTCTTACCGGAGGTACTTTTAAAACAGGAATGATTTCCGCTGCTGACTTTACCTTTGCCGGCGGTAATGCTGCCGCGCTGGCTACCGGAACTTTTTCGCGGACCAGCGATATGGTTGTGACTGTTACGGTTCCAACTGCTTTAGCAGCGGATACCAGTAATACGGTGAGTGTAAAAGCATCTGCCATGGCAATCCAGGCCACCTCAGTCGCAGCTGTGGCCAGCACTATATCAGCGGTTACTTCAGCAGCATTTAACACTGCGGCAACTGATAACAAGGTGGCCATTACCCTGACCGGAGGAACTTTCAAGGCAGGTCCGATAGTAGCTGGAGACTTTACTTTTGCCGGCGATAATGCTGCTGCGCTGGCTATTGGTAACTATACACGGATCAGCAATACAGTAGTAGCCGTTACTGTTCCGGCAACCTTAGCGGTGGCAGGCAACAACGCGGTAACAGTTAAAGCGACTGCCATGGCGACCCAGGCCACCTCAGTCGCAGCTGTGGCCAGCACTATATCAGCGGAAACTTCAGCAGCATTTAACACTGCGGCAACTGATAACACGGTGACCATAACCCTGAC
>CAYMDO010000012.1:0-58224 GCA_964389365.1 uncultured Syntrophomonadaceae bacterium | reverse complement strand
TTACTTTAACTGCCTTTAAAGGCATTATTCTATTTCATTTGCGGAATGCCTGGGGACGGGGGTTTGACAACATAAGTGTCAGGGGGACGGGGGTTTGACAACACAGTTATGCTTTCTGTACAACACCCCTGTTTATACCTGTCAATCTTTCGATCTGGCGCACAGATAACCCCTTCTCCTTCAAGTGAGCCAAACACCTGTCCCTCTTCTCACGCGGCAATACCTGAAACTCAGATGTATCACCACATTGGCTGACAGCCTGAAGTATAGCCTGAGCCTTACTGTCGCCGACCCTTTTCACATCCCGCATATCCAAGCACCTCTCGTCGCCACCTTCATTGTGGTATTCCGCAAACTGCTTTCTGCTCATCAGACTTAAAGCAAATTCTGTATCCGTTATCTGGCCTTTACGCGGTTGTATATAGTCATTGTAACTGCTTTCTTTGTAATCTGAAGCAGTATTGCATATACCGGCTTTTACCGGATTGAGATGAATATAGCGCAGTACCGTCAGGAAATAACCGTCATCCTCAACCGGCTCGCTCTTATATCTGTCCTGGAATAATCCGCCGATTCGCCCGTATTTCCGATTGTACCAATAGACGTATTTAGCGCCGATTTTCCTCATAAAGGTGGATAAATCTTCTACCCCGACGCGAATGAGGTAATGAACATGGTTGTGCATCAGACAATAAGCATAAATAAAGCAATTGAGTTCTGCTTTATAGATGTTTAAGGCTTGCAAAAATTCAACACTATCTTCTTCGTCTTCAAAAATCGCTTGGCGGTTTATACCCCTCAGTAAAACATGGTATATCCCGCTTTCGCTTTTCTTTCTGGCTTGTCTCGGCACGATATCACCCCTGTGGAAGTATACCAGGGTTATATTAAGATGTCAAACCCCCGTCCCCTTGACAACACTGCAACACTGCAACAAATTTTGTCATGATTGCAGGGTTCGCAACTCCCCGGGGCGAATGATAAGTTGATATGCACGTGCCGATATTTATTTTTTCGGCCCTGATAGTCATATAAAGTTCCGGGAGGATAAAAAAGATGGCTTTTAACCTGAAAGGCAGAAATTTGCTGACATTGCTTGATTTTTCTACCGAAGAAATTAAATACCTGCTTCAGTTGTCGCAGGAATTTAAAACCATGAAGCGCCTGGGTATTGCCCATGAAACCCTGAAAGGCAAGAATATAGCCTTGTTGTTCGAAAAAGATTCAACCAGGACACGCTGTGCTTTTGAAGTAGCGGCATACGACCTGGGAATGCATGTGACCTACCTGGGGCCGACAGGATCGCAGATGGGCAAAAAAGAATCGATCAAGGATACGGCGCGGGTACTCGGCCGCATGTATGACGGCATTGAATATCGCGGCTTTGCCCAGGGCATAATCGAGGAGCTGGGCGCTTATGCCGGTGTCCCTGTCTGGAACGGCCTAACTACGGAATACCACCCGACCCAGATCCTGGCCGACTTTTTAACCATCCAGGAAAAAAGAGGGGCTTTGCAGGGTCAAACCCTGGCTTTTTTTGGCGATGCGTCCAACAACATGGGTAATTCGCTGATGATTGGGTCGGCTAAAATGGGCCTGCATTTCAGGGCTGTTGCCCCCCGTGAAGTGTGGCCGGCAGCGGATCTGGTCGAGAAGTGTAAAACTATAGCCCAAAAAACCGGCGCTACGATTACCCTGACCGAAAACGTCCAGGAAGGGGCTCAAGATGCTGACGCCGTCTATACCGATGTTTGGGTGTCGATGGGCGAGCCGAAAGAAATGTGGGAAAAGCGGATAGCACTGTTAACTGCTTACCGGGTTACGCCGGATGTGATGAAAAAGGCAAAAGATGATGCTATCTTTATGCACTGCCTGCCGGCATTTCATAACCTGGAAACTGAAATCGGAAGAGATATCGGAGATGCTTTTGGTCTGGACTGCATGGAGGTGGCGGAGGAGGTTTTTGAATCAGATTGTTCCGTGGTTTTTGATCAGTCGGAAAACCGGATGCATACGATTAAAGCAGTTATGTACGCCACACTGTTGTAAGGCGGCCGGGACAGTGAGGTTTGCTGAAGCCTCTGGTTGAAAATTGACAGCCTGTTTACTGAACAATCCGGATGGAGGCAGCAGGGTGACAAAAAAAGTTGCGATTGTACGTTATGAAAAACCGCTAGAATCAGTGCAGAAGGTCATCCGCGATTGCGGCGGCCTTGACCACCTGCCGGCATCGGCCAGGGTATTTATTAAGCCGAATATAGTTTTCTGGACAAAAGCCTGTAATTTCCCCAAATGGGGGGTGATTACCACCTCGCGGGTTATCGAGGATATTGTAATTTCTTTAAAGGAACGCGGGGTTGCCGGTATCACCATTGGTGAGGGGATTGTAGCCGATCCGAATGATACCGAAACGCCGGCCCATGCCTTTAAGAGCCTCGGCTACGAAACGCTGAAAGCTCGCTACGGTGTAAAACTTATAAACATCATGAAGCAGCCGTTTAAAAAAGTGGACCTGGGCGGGGGAATCAGCCTGAGGATAAATGCCGATATCCTCGAAAGCGATTTTTTAGTAGATGTCCCGGTATTAAAATCGCACAACCAGACCGTGGTCAGCCTGGGAATAAAAAATCTAAAGGGCACCATCGATATTGCCTCACGCAAGAAATGCCACAGCGCGGATCGCAAGAAGGACCTGCATTTATACGTTTCAAAAATTGCCGGCCCGATGCCGCCCGGCCTGACGTTAATCGACGGTATTTTTAGCCTGGAACGCGGTCCCGGTTTTGACGGGCGTATGCGGCGCACCGACCTGCTGATTGCTTCCCCGGATCTCCTTTCAGCCGACCTGGTAGGGGCGAGCGTGCTCGGCCACGATCCGGCCCGCGTAAAGCACCTGGCGCTGGCGGCTGACTGGGTCGGGCGCCGGCCCGACCTTTCCGACATTGAAGTGATCGGTGAAAAAATAGAAGATGTCGCTTCATATCACGAATATGATTTTCCGTACGACTGCGGCGATAACGGCGAGATGCCCTCTGCCCTGGCCAAGCAGGGCCTGTCGGGGATCTATTACCGCAAATTTGATGATACGATGTGCACATACTGCTCCTCCTTAAACGGCCTTATATTAACGGCGATTCGACAAGCATGGCAGGGCGAAGCCTGGGATCGGGTCGAAGTTTTAACCGGCAAGGCGATGGAGCCTTCACCGGGTATGCAGGCCACTTTGCTGATCGGCCGGTGCATGTACCGCAAAAATAAAGACCATCCCGCCACGCGGCAGGTGTTTGCCGCCAGGGGGTGCCCCCCCGACCCAAAAGAAATTGTGGAAGCTTTAAACAGGGCCGGCATTGCCGCCAGCCCGGTTCTTTTTGAGCAGGCTGACAGCCTTCCCGGGTTCTTTATGAGCCGTTATGAAGGAAAACCGGAATTTGATGAATCCTTTTTCCGGGTACAGTAATAAAGGAGGTACGCTAATTGGGTAAAACTTTAAACCTGGCACACCGCGGAGCAAACACGCATGCCCCGGAAAACACGTTAGCTGCTTTCCGCAAAGCGGTTGAGGTGGGCGCCGACGGGCTTGAATTTGACGTGCAGCTGAGCAGGGACGGTCATGTGGTGGTGATTCACGATGAAAAGCTGGAGCGCACCACCAACGGCAGCGGCCTTGTTAAAGACTATACCCTTAAAGAATTACAGCGCCTTGATGCCGGCAAATGGTTTGGAGAAGAATTTGCAGGGGAGAAAATACCAACCATTGAACAGGTCTTTGATGAATTTGCCTCTACCGGGCTGCTCTACAACATCGAACTGAAGAGCGGTATTGTGCTCTACCCCGGCCTCGAAGAAAAAGTTATCGAGGCGGTCAAGCGCAGGAACTTAACTGACCGGGTGGTGATATCTTCTTTTAACCATTACAGCCTGGTTGCCTGCCGTGAGCTGAACAAAGAGATTCGCACCGGCATGCTATATGTTTCCGGGTTATATGAGCCATGGGAGTATGCCCTAAAAATAGGCTGTTACTCGGTGCATCCCCTTTTTTACCACCTCCAGCACCCTGAATTGGTCAGCGGTTTCAGGGATCACAACCTGGCCATCTACGCCTGGACAGTTAACGAACCTCTCTATATGGAACTGATGGTCGCCGGCGGGATTGATGCAATTATCACCGATCACCCAAAAGAGCTGTATAACATTATGGATGGAGGACAGTAAATGAAACCATTTAATTATTTGAAGATCGTTATTCTCGGCCTCGGTTTCCTGATCATTACCCTTACCTGGTCTATTTACAACGCCTATGTGCCGCCGATCCTGGAACGGCTGCTCACACACCTTCCTTACACCGATACGGCAGTCGGCTTTATTATGACATTTGACAATATCGCCGCCATTTTGCTGATTCCTTTTTTCGGGGCGCTGAGCGACCGCACGTGGACCCGTTTCGGCCGCCGTATGCCCTACCTGCTGGTTAGCGTGCCGGTTGCCGCCCTGTTTTTTTCCCTGATCCCCTATGCCGGCGCTTCACTGGCTGTCTTAATTCCGGTAATTATTGTCATGAATATTGCCATGGCGGCGCTTCGGGCCCCGGCCATTGCCCTCATGCCGGACCTGACCCCCTCTATCTACCGGAGCAAAGCCAACGGCATAGTCAATTTAATGGGCGGCCTTGGAGCCCTGCTCTTTTTCTTCATCTTTACCAGGTTACTCAGCGTTAATGCGGCATTTACGGTCGCCGCTGTAATTATGATTGCGGTCCTCGCCATTCTGCAGGCAGCGATCCGCGAACCGCGCGATCAGTTTGAAGAGTCAGAAAAAAGCCCCGGTGGAATTGTAAGCTCGCTTTTAGAAATATTGCGGGAAAAAGGAAGCACAACCCGCTATTTGTTGTATGCCATTTTTTTCTGGTTTATCGGCTGGAACGGTGTTGAAACATTCTTTACCCTGTACGGGATGGACAAGTGGGCGATCGACGAATCCCGGGCAGCTTTTTATCTCGGGTTCTTCTCGCTTTCATTCCTGCTGATGGCTATCCCAAGCGGTTTTATCGCCACTGCCCTGGGTCGCAAAAAAACCATTGTGGCCGGCCTGGTAGGGATGTGCTTAATGCTCGGCTCTTTTTACTTTGCGACCCCGATTGTGCTGGCTATCGCGCTCCTGGTCTTAGGCGGCGTCTTTTGGGCGCTGATCAATATAAATTCTTACCCGATGGTCAGCGATATGTCGCCAGTTGCCAAACTGGGCACTTATACCGGCCTCTATTATTTTTTCTCAATGCTGGCAGCAATTATCGCCCCGCCAATTTTCGGCTGGGTGATGGACCTTTTCGGTACCCGGATGGTTCTTTTCCCGATGGCAGCTCTTGCCTACCTGGTAGCGCTGTTCATGATGTCCAGGGTCACTGGCGGCGAAGCAAGGGTTGAAAAGGATGCTGCTGCCTGACATTGAAGGTAACAGGCGTTTATTAATGGGTATGCGCGCGGTTCTTAAGGAAAGTATGGAAATTACCTGCAGCCAGGTATATCAGCGCACTACTGCCGGTAATGTTTTTTGCTCTGCCCTGATACTGGTGTCTATGAAGGGGAGGTAGTCAGATTGATTGATATGCGAAGCGATACGGTAACCCTGCCGACCGAGGCGATGAGAAAAGCGATTTACGAGGCGGAACTCGGCGATGACGTGTACGGCCACGACCCGACGGTAAACAGCCTCCAGGAGCTGGCAGCAAACTTGCTTGGCAAAGAAGATGCGATGCTGGTCCCCAGCGGCACAATGGGCAACCAGATCGCCATATTAACTCAAACCCGCCCCGGTACGGAGGTAATCCTCGAGGCCGACTCGCATATTTACTATTATGAAGCAGCCGCAGCTTCTGTTTTTGCCGGCATCCAGCCCCGGCCTCTTGCCGGCAGCCGCGGCTCCCTGCCGGCGGATCTTGTGGAATGGGCTATCCGCACCGATGATATTCACCTGCCGCCCACATCGCTGATCTGCCTTGAAAATACGCATAACCGGGCCGGCGGAACGGTTGTGCCCCTCGAAGATATGCAGGCAGTATACCGGGTGGCTCTCAAGCACAAGCTGCCGGTTCATCTTGACGGCGCCCGTATTTTTAATGCCTCTGTTGCCTCGGGAGTAGCGGTAAAAGATTATGCCGCCTGTACAACCACTGTCCAGTTTTGTCTTTCCAAAGGACTCGGAGCGCCGGTTGGCTCGATCATCGCCGGTACCCGTCATTTTATCGATGAAGCGAGACGCTGGCGCAAGCGCCTGGGAGGAGGCATGCGCCAGGCCGGCATTATTGCCGCGGCCGGTATAGTGGCCCTAGAAACAATGGTCGATCGCCTGGCCGAAGATCATGCCAATGCCCGCCTGTTAGCTGATGGCCTGGCCGGTATCAGGGGGATCGAGTTTAATCCGGACGACGTGGACACCAACATTGTCATTATTAAACCGACAATGATGTCAAACTGGCAGTTAAGCGAAGAGCTTGAAAAAAGGGGGATCCTGACTGTGGCAATTGAGCCTGACCGGGTTCGCTTCACCACCAATAAAGAAGTAAACAAAGCAGATATTGAGACTGCTTTATCTGCCCTGAACGAGATTCTCGGCAGCTGATACCCGGATCAGCCGCAAAGAGACGACTGATCGTGGAAAAGGAGGGTCATTATGAACGGGCAGGACGAAAAGAACCTTGATCTGCTGGCTAACCTGCAGCTAATCCTGGGGATTCTGACTGCGCTGATATCCTGTATTCCGATGATCTACTTAGGGGTCGGGATCGCCCTTTTTTCCGGGGCAGTAAACGGCGGCGAAACAGCTCCGCGCATCGCGGGGCTGGTGTTTATTATATTGGCCCTGATAATTATTTTGGCGGGCTGGGTGCTGTCGGTGCTGATCATAATTGCCGGGCGCAAACTAAAAAAGAGGGAGTCTTTTAACTTCTGTATCACTGTTGCTTTTCTTGAATGCCTGATCATGCCCCTTGGCACGGTGCTCGGCATTTTTACCATCCTTAACTTGAACAAAGATACGATAAAAGAGCTTTTCATCAGCTGACGGCCCGGTGAAGCTGTTTAGCTGAAAGGAGGTTGATCAAGCGGTGAAAACAGTGGAAGAGTATCTTGATTCGCTGAGCCGGATAAACTTCCGGGTTTACCTGTTTGGCGAAGAGGTCTGTAATATATTGGATCACCCGTTAATCCGCCCCGCTATCAATTCTGTGGCTAAAAGTTATGAACTTGCCGCCGATCCCGACTGCGCCGGGTTGATGACTGTTCGCTCAAGCCTTGACGGAAAACTGATCAACCGCTTTACCCACCTGCACCAAGGAACCGATGACCTGATAGCCAAGGTTAAGATGCAGCGCCTGCTGGGCCAGAAAACAGCCACCTGCTTCCAGCGATGTGTAGGCATGGATGCCTTTAACGCTGTTGACAGCGTTGCTTTTGAAATGGAACGCGATTTAAATGTCGGCTATCATCGCCGCTTTCGCCGATTCCTCGGCTATGTGCAGGATAATGACCTCGTTGTGGAAGGGGCGATGACCGATCCGAAGGGTGATCGATCGCAGAGGCCGTCAAGTCAGAAAGACCCGGATTTATACTTAAGGGTAACCGAGAAGCGTTCTGATGGGATCGTAGTGCGCGGTGCCAAGGCTCACCAGACCGGAGCCCTGGCAGCGCATGAAATCCTGGTAATGCCCACCCTCACGATGAGCGAGGAAGACGCCGATTATGCCGTCTCCTTTGCCGTTCCCAGCGGCTCAAATGGGATAACTTATATCTACGGCCGCCAATCCTGCGATACCCGCCGGATGGAGGGCGGGACTATCGATGTCGGTAACTGCCGCTTTGGCGGGCACGAATGCCTGGTAATATTTGAAGATGTTTTCATCCCCTGGGAACGGGTTTTCATGTGCGGCGAGTACCGGTATACCGGGGCCCTGGTTGAACGCTTTGCCGGTTACCACCGCCAAAGTTACGGCGGCTGCAAAGCAGGCGTCGGTGATGTGCTGATTGGCGCTGCTGCGCTGGCAGCGGAGTATAACGGGGTTTCCGGTGTTTCGCACGTGAAAGACAAGCTGATCGAAATGATTCAGCTGAACGAAACCCTGTATGCCTGCGGTATCGCCTGTTCCAGCCAGGGGTATGCTACCGCCTCCGGCACTTACCTGATCGACCTGCTGCTGGCCAACGTCTGCAAACAGAATGTAACCCGGTTCCCATACGAAATTGCACGCCTGGCGGAGGATATAGCCGGCGGCCTGATGGTTACCCTGCCCTCCGAAAAAGATTTTAAGCACCCCGTAATCGGCCGTTATATCGAAAAATATTACCGCGGTTCCGCGGCCGGCTCCACGGAGCAGCGGATCAGGGTGATGCGCCTGATCGAGAACCTGACCCTCGGTACCGCAGCCGTTTCCTATCGTACCGAGTCAATGCACGGTGCCGGGTCACCGCAGGCTCAACGGATAATGATCGGGCGACAGGCCGATATGGCAGCAAAAAAGAAACTTGCCGCCGTAATTGCCGGCATAGATGAGGAGTGAGGCAGATGCTGAAAGCAGCAGATTTTTTTGACCTTGAATATAACCGCTTTGCCGGCCTTTTTGCCGGAACAGAATTTGTCTGGGAAGGGTTGGCCCGGATCAAACCTTTTTTAAAAGATAACCTGCAGCCTAATGTTGAAAAAGCCCGCCTGGGGGAAACCATGATCGCCAAAACCCTTGTTTTATATGACGGCATGGTGATCAGGGATAATTTCCGGATCGACAACAGCGGCAAAAAGCCGGTGGTGACATTGGATGGCAGGGAACTGGCCGGCGCGGCAATTATCTATGCCGGCGCTTTTCTGATGGACGACCAGATCTATATCGGCAAAAACTCAGTTATTGAACCCGCTGCCCTGGTCCGGGGACCGGCGATCATCGGTGATGGCACAGAGGTGCGCCACGGAGCCTATATCCGTGGCGAGGTCCTGGTCGGAGACGACTGCGTGGTCGGCCACACTACGGAGATTAAATCTTCGGTTATGCTAGGCGGCAGCAAAGCCGGCCACTTTGCCTACATCGGCGACAGCATCCTGGGTAAGGTTAACCTGGGAGCGGGTACAAAGCTGGCCAACCTGAAGATGATCGACTCGATAGTAACTATTACGGTCGAAGGCAAAAGCTACCAGACCGGCCTGCGCAAGTTTGGCGCAATATTCGGTGACGGGGTCGAAACAGGCTGCAACAGTGTCAGCACGCCCGGTACCCTGCTTGGGAAAAACGCCCTGCTTTACCCCAATGGCACAGCAAGGGGTTATTACCCGCCGGACACAATCATCAAGATTAAACAGGAGCATATGCTCAAAGCATTTACCAGCAGGGACCGCTAGTGGAACGGTTGCTTCAGGTCATCAAAGAGCGGGGCCCTTTGACCGGCAAGGATTTTGTCCGGGAAACCGGGCTGGATATTTTTGAAGCATGGCATTTTTGCACATCCTCGCCGGTGGTCGCCACCGGCATTGTTGGCCGCCGATACTTAAGGCTTGATCAGAAGGTGGAAGGTTATGCACGCCTTTCGCCATCAATCATGCGCGAGTTTTTGAACTACACAGTAATCGGCCAGGCAGGCCGGGAGCAGTCGATCGCCAGGATGGCGGATCAGATAGCGGCCGAGGCGGCTGCTATTAGCGCCCGTAAGATGGCCCTGGCCCGCGACACACTTGCGCGGCTTGTTGAAAATCACCGCTTCGGCCCGGAAATTGCTTCTGGCAGCTGTTATTTTATCGCCGGTGATGTTGTTTTCGGTATGGCCCATGCGGAACCACGCCCAGAATCATCAACCGGTGAGCTGGTCAGGGGCTCCGATCTTGATATCATCACAGTTACCGATGGCTTGAGCCCGGCGCTGACCGAAGAGCTTGATAATCTTATTTACCGCGAAAAATATACCCTCCTGATGAACCCGGCCTCGAAGGAAGAGCTGGATTATATTATTAAGGATCTGGAACTGGTTAAAGAACAGCTAAAATTTGATCATTTTAAAGCAATGGTTGCTTCAAAAATTCTGACAGAGGGGCAGTACCTTTACGGCAGCAGGCAGATCTTTGACCGGGTAAAAGAACTGATCCGGCAAAACGGTGTGGCAGAGAAAATTGCCGCCCTGGAGGCCAAGGCAGCGTTAGACCGGGCACATGCTGAAGGAGAGCTGCTCGGTGCCCCGAAAACCGCTGACCGGGAGCAGCTGATGGCCCTCTTCTACACGACGGAAGAAAAAGAGGAGATATTTTAAACAAGAAAGGATGATCCATGAATGAAGCTTATTACAGTTGAAAATTACCAGGAACTGAGCGATACGGCAGCCCAAATTCTGGCTGCGGAAGTTGCGGAAAACCCGCAGGCAGTTCTCGGCCTAGCAACCGGCTCCACGCCGGAAGGGATGTATGCCAGGCTGGTTGAGCTGAACAGGGAAGGCAAGATCGATTTCAGCAAAGTAACCACGTTCAACCTTGACGAATATGCCGGCCTGGCCCCTGAACATGAGCAGAGCTATCACTATTACATGCATTACCACCTGTTTAACCGGATAAATATCAGGCCGGAGCAGATCAATATGCCCGGCTGTGATCTTGATCATGTAAAACAGTTCTGCCTGGAATACGATCAACGTATCGCTGATGCCGGCGGGATTGACCTGCAGGTACTCGGCATCGGCGGCAACGGCCACATCGGGTTTAACGAACCCGGCAGGCTGTTGAGCGTTCACACGCACTTAATTGATCTCAGCGAAGATACAATCCGGGCTAACAGCCGTTTTTTCAGCTCAGCTGAAGAAGTGCCAAAACAGGCCGTAACCATGGGGCTAGGCTCGATCATGCTGGCTAAAAAGATCATCCTGCTTGCTTCCGGTAAATCAAAAGCCGAAGCAATTGCCCAAACGGTCAGCGGTAAGGTTACTACAGAAGTTCCGGCCTCCATTCTGCAGCTGCACCATAATGTAACCATGATAATCGATCGCGAAGCTGCGGCCCTGGCCAACTGACTATTCGGCAGGCATATGGGCTCAAACATGAAGTTCAGCTTAGCTTTGGCTTGGCTAACTGGCAAGCCCGATCGGACGGGCAAGGTGGCGATAAAAAGCCTTATTCCAGGCAGAGGGTGTTGAAAACTATTAAAACAGAACAGCAAAAACCGGTTGTCGCAGTTGAAAGATGCATGCGTTATGACATAAATGAAGTCCGGGAAGGGCTGCGCAAAACACTGCAGCCATTCGGGGGTCTAGAGGCGCTGGTATCCCCCGGGCAAAAGGTGCTGATCAAGCCAAACCTGCTCGCGGCGGCAGCCCCGGCCGAGGCGGTAACTACCCACCCGGTGGTGATCCGTGCCCTGATCGAACTGGTGCAAAATGCGGGGGGAGCCGCATTTATCGGTGATAACCCCGGTTTTGATGATCAAAAAGAAACCTTAATAACAGCAGGGCTGCAGGATGTAATTGACCAAACCGGCGCTGCGGCACTGATTTTTTCGGACAGCAAAGAATACCCGCTATCAGGCTTTAAGAAACGGCTGATCCCGTTGGCGCGCGAATTGGATCAGGTTGATCTGGTCATCAACGCGGCAAAATTAAAAACCCATGCCCTGACCGGCCTTACCGGGGCAGTTAAAAATAACTATGGCCTGCTTTATGGCAAAATAAGGAAACGGTACCATATGGAGCACCCCCTGCCCCTCGATTTTTCCCGCTTGCTGGTTGACATCTATCTGGCAGCAAAACCGGCCCTCTCAGTTTTGGATGCGGTTGTGGCCATGGAAGGGACAGGCCCGCGGCGCGGCAAGCCACGGCAGCTGGGGCTGCTGATGGCGTCGACCAATGCCGCGGCGCTCGACAGCGTGGCGGCTGATATAACCGGTTTCCAGCCCTCCCAGGTGACGACCATCGCAGCAGCCAGAGAGCTGAAGTTGCCAGGGGCATTCCTGGAAGAAATTGAAATCACCGGCGTTAAGCTGGAAGAATGCCGGGTTACTGATTTTGATCGCGGCCCCGGCGGTTACGGCCGGATCAGCAGGCTGGTTGCCGGTTTTCCACTGGCATATTTCCGCAACCTGCTTTATGCCCGCCGGCCCTACCCGCGAATTGATCCGGAGCAATGCAACGCATGCGGCATCTGCGCCGAAAACTGTCCGCTGCAGGCGATTGCCTGCAGCAGCGGTGTCCATAGAATCGATCTCTACGAGTGCATCCGCTGCTACTGCTGCCAGGAGCACTGCCCGGAAGGGGCTATCAGGCTGGATAACCAACATTGATTGATCATTGGGCAATAACCGGCCGCATCTTTTTCTAATAGCTTGCGAAATATGCACTTTGCAGCCCACTGCTAACATTATCAGATATTTTCAGGTATCAGCATTCTATGGTATAGTGATAACACGATTACGCAACCTTACCTATAGTTGGAGGTGCCCGGTTTGAAAGTATTGGTCAGCGATTCTCTTTCCGAAGAAGGCTTGCAGGTTTTACAGGGCAGTGTTGAGGTTGATTACAAGCCGGAGCTTACGCCGGAACAGCTGGTGGCTGAAGTTGGAAAATATGACGCCCTCGTAGTGCGCAGCCGTTCAAAGGTAAATGCTGCAGTGATTGAAGCAGGCAGCAACCTTAAAGTCATCGGCCGCGCCGGGGTTGGCGTCGATAACATTGATGTTGAAAAAGCGACTGAAAAAGGCATCATCGTTCTTAACGCCCCGCACGGCAATACCATTTCCACTGCTGAACTGACTATTGCCATGCTTACAGCACTGGCCCGCAACATAGCCGGGGCCGACAGCTCGGTAAAACGTGGCGAGTGGAATCGCACCGCCTATACCGGGGTGGAGCTGAACAAAAAAACTCTCGGTGTTGTCGGTATGGGGCGGATCGGCAGCGAAGTAGCCCGCCGGGCCAGAGCCATGAATATGAACGTTATGGCTTACGATCCCTATATTTCAAAAGAACAGGCCGAGAAGCTCGGTGTTGAAGCGGTAACTTTCGAAGAGCTGATCAGGCGCTCGGATTTTATCACCCTGCACCTGCCGCTCAGCCCGGCTACCCATCACCTGATCGGGGCCGCCGAAATGGCCGTGATGAAAGACGGGGTCCGGATCATCAATTGCGCCCGTGGCGGGCTGATTGACGAAGAGGCTCTTTTTGAAGCTATACAAAAGGGTAAAGTTGCCGGGGCGGCACTTGATGTTTTTGAACAGGAGCCGCCGGTAAACTGTCGGCTGCTTGAACTGGAGAATATCATTGTAACGCCGCACCTTGGCGCCCTGACGCTTGAAGCGCAAACAAATGTTGCCCTGCAGGTGGCCGAGCAGGTGGTGATGGCACTGAATGGTGATCCGATTGTTTCAGCGGTTAATGTTCCCGCCCTGATGCCCGAAGCGAGGGCTGCCCTGGAGCCTTACCTGCCGCTCTTAAAGATGATGGGTGGTTTTTACCTGCAGCTTTTCGGCGGCCAGGTTGATGAGTTGGATCTGACCTACAGCGGCGAGGTGGCCTCGCTGCAGCTGGCGCCGCTCACCATATCCTGCCTGATCGGTTTCCTGCACCATATTGTCGGCGACG
Organism: uncultured Syntrophomonadaceae bacterium; assembly: GCA_964389365.1. GTDB lineage: Bacteria > Bacillota > Dethiobacteria > DTU022 > DTU022 > UBA993. The sequence continues at coordinate 44,638 of CAYMDO010000012.1, read as the reverse complement.
GGGTAAACTGGGTAAATGCTCCATATATAGCCAGGGCCAGGGGTATCGCCGTGCGTGAGACTTCAACGACAGAGGTTAAAAACTACAGCACCTTAATTACTTTAAAAGGGCGTTCCGGCACCGAAGAGCACCGGATTGGCGGCACCATCCTAAACAATGAGATGCGTGTTGTCCGGATAGATGATTTTATGATTGAGATTGTTCCGGCCCTTTATACATTGATGACCACTCACCTAGATGTACCCGGGGTAGTTGGTAAAATAGGCACCCTGCTGGGCAGTGAGAAAATAAATATCGCATCGATGCAGCTTGGGCGCAAAACTATCGGCGGCAAGGCGATCATGTCGCTGCAGGTCGACGATAAAATTAGCCCGGAAACAATGCAGAAGGTCAGGGATCTGGGTATCTTCGAATCGGCACATTTCGTTGATTTCGGGCTCAAGGTATCCGGCCCGAAATAGCTTATTTGCGAGGAGGTGCGAAAGTATGGTTAAATTATATGCTTTAAGTACCTGCCCCTGGTGTAAAAAAGTTAAAAATTTTTTAGATGACCGTAAGATTCAGTACGATTGTATTGATGTTGATCTGGCCCAGGGGGCGGAGCAGAAAGCAGCCCTGGCCGAGGTTGAAAAGTTGACCGGCCGCCGTTCTTTCCCGGTAACCGTAATCGGCGAAACGGTGATCCAGGGTTTCAAGGAAGATGAAATCAAGAGGGCGTTACAAAGTGAAGCCTAAAATCTACTGTGAAGTCTGCCGCGTTTCCTTTATTGGCCCGGAAAAACCTGATAAGAACCGGGTCGTTGTCTGCACCGTCTGCGGGGCAGAGCTTGAGATCACCGCGCTGGAACCAGAGGTTAAAGCTAGGCGCTACCCGCAGGATCCGGGAACAGAGATACGCAACCGGTCAGAAAATTATGCCCGCCTGCGCGGCTATACCTTTAATGAGGATAAGGAACTGGTAATCGAAGGCTTAATCGGCAAGCATGAGCTGTACGGCAATTTTTACTGTCCCTGCCGTTTTGACAATATCCCTGAAAATGTCTGCCCCTGCCTTGAAACCCGCACCGGTACCGTAAAAAGAGTCGGGCACTGTTACTGAAACCTTTTTCATTTAAAGAGGTGAGTTTCACCTCTTGCGGTAGTGGCAATTCTAATCAACCTGCGAGGGTGGTTCCAAAATGAAATTAGACTTTGTCCGTGGCCATATGGGTGGCAACCTGATTATCCTTCTCCGTGGCGGGCAGATCCCCGAAGGAGTCGAACTTGAAACGGCGGTAAAATTGATGGGGCCCAATTACCTTCATGCCCATGAAGCCGGCATTCTTTATCCCGGTAGCCGGCCGGGGGAGATCAATGTTAAAATAGTTGAACCATCGGTGCCCTGTTTTATTAGTGCCTGCGGCGGTTTTACCCAGGTCTTGGGCGCTGCCCTGGTCGAAACTGAACTGGGAAGCATCTTTAAGGTTGATTTAAACCGTAATCCGGTTGAAGCGATGCTCCTGACCGGCTGCGGGCCGACGAAGATAATAATTGATACCGAAGAAAAAAAAGCTTTAAGGATTAAAACCGATATGGATTGTTTTGTCAGGGAATGCTACGAAAAAGGTGTAGGTGCATTTAACTATCGCGATCTGGGGTATATGCGGGCCGGAAAATTTATGGTAATTAACGCCGACCGGTTCGGCAGGGTCTACCCCGGCCTCGACTTTGTCAATTGGGACCGGAAGACGCGGGATGCCTTGCAGGCTATTCAGCATGATTTTATGGAAAGAACCGGTGAGATCGAGCCCAATGTGGCTTTATATGACTGGCACCCCGAGCGTAATGGCGATCTGCGGGTGGTTTTCCCGCATTATGTGCAGGATGATTTCTTTGAGCCGTCCTGCGGTACCGGATCAATAGCCTTGGGGATTGCTGTTTTTACAGCCGGTGAACTGAACGGCCGGGACCGTGCTGAAACCGGCTGGCTGACTCTTTTTATCGAATCGGGCGGCGGAACCGAACTCGGTGGGCCGGATCTTACCACCCTTGAAATCAAAGTTAACCAAAACAAGGTTGAGACGGCCCTGTTTTCACACAACTGTGTCGAAATCACCGCCGTTGGTGAGGCGCGCCTCTAGTCCGCTGCAGATCCCACTTTTTTTAGGCTTCGTTTCGCCGGCCCCCCGGCAATATGCTGCTCCGACTGTCATGGTCGTGTACTGAGGTTTACATGCCCGTTTATACCAGCTTCCTATTTAACAGAACGGTTATCCGAAACCTGTCCTCCCTCTCTTGTACTATCGGCGCCGAACACACCCCTCTCAATAAAAAATTTTCGCAAGGCAGGAATAATAGATATAATCGTGAAAATATTAGTCGGCATAATGCCGGGGGAGACACTTTGTGGCCGGTAAACTAATAAATTCCGGGGAATACCTGAAGAAGGCGAATAGAAACCCGCGACAGCGGGCATTGTTACGTGTTCCTGCCCGGTTGTTATTTATTGCTGTCCTTTCCGGTTTCTTGTTTGTTCAGCATTTTACGGCATCTGCTGATAGCAAAAGCAGCGCGCACCCGGATTCTGAACCCCTGTTATTTGTCGGCAGCAACCTTTTACCGCCAATTAGTCGCCTTGAAAACGGTCAGGCAAAAGGCCTGACTGTTGAAATTGTTGAAGCTATAGCCGCAGGAATGAACCGGCCGGTTAAGGCCGAGCTTATGAACCTGGCTGTAGCGGAGCAGCCGGTGCCGGAGGGTGAAGCCGGCGCCTTGATCCAGATTGTCGATCAGGTAAGACAACAAAGATTTCCATCGGCCGGATCTGTTCCGGTAATACTGATCGCCCTGGCTTTTATCCTGGGCTTACTTGAAACAATATTAAAAAAGAAGCAGGCAGAGAAAGAAAAAGATTTTCAAATCTCTTTCCAGCAGGCCGCAGCTGATCTTTCTGCTGCCCTGGTCGGGCTATCTGACCATACTTCCTTTAACCGGGCCATTGACACTGCCCTTGAGCGCCTTTGTACACTATTCGGGGTTGACCGCGGCTATTTGTTCCGGTTCTCGGATGATCTGGAAATGATGCGCTTAACCAATGAATGGTGTGCGCCGGGAGTGGAATCGCTGGCTGATCGAATACACCTGCAGCAGACATCTGCCCTGCCCTGGTGGAAAGCGCAAATGCTGCAGAAAATGCCGCTTCATATCCCCGATATTTCCGCCCTGCCTCCGGAGGCAGAAGCTGAAAGCCGTGAGTTTTCCGGACTCGGTATCCGCTCGCTGATCTGCTTGCCCACCATAGGCGTACGAGGCCAGTTAACCGGTTTTATCGGGTTTGACAAGGTCGGGCAGCTTTACTGCTGGAAGCAGGAAAAAGTTACAATGCTGCAGTTAGTCGCCGATACGCTTGGCAGCTCCCTGGAGCGGAGAAAAGCGGAAAAAGATCTGCGGCAAGCATATGAAAACATGGCAGCCGTTCTAGAAAATACGATGTTCGGGACGGCAATTATCGATAAAAACCGCAACATCCGCTTTGTCAATTCGGCAACCTGCAAACTGGCCGGGGTAGAAGACCCCGAAACATTAATTGGCAGCCAGTGCGGCGATTATCTCTGCCCGGCCGAACAGGGCGAATGCCCGGTCCTGGACATGGGCCAGAAACTTGATAACTGCGAGCGTCTTCTGTGCCGCTATGATGGCCGGCTTGTCCCCATTTTGAAGTCTGTTGCGGCGGTTAACCTCGGTGGCGAAGATGTGTTATTGGAAACTTTTATCGATATCTCAGATCAAAAACTGGCCCAGGATCAGATCAGCGAACAGAAAGAGCGGCTGGCCAACATTGTTGAGGGCGCAAACGCAGGCACCTGGGAATGGAACTTGCAGACCGGTGAAATAATCGTGAATGAAAAATGGGCCGAGATTATCGGCTATACTTTGGAAGAGCTCTGCCCCGTTACAGAAGAAACCTGGAAAACCCTTATCCTTCCTGCCGATCTGGAAGCAAGCAGCCTGATGTTTGAGAAGCATTTTAACGGCGAGCTTAGCTCATACGATATCGAGATCCGCATGCTTCATAAAGATGGCCGCCGGGTTTGGATTAACGGCCGGGGCAAGGTTATTTCATGGACCGAAGATGGCAAGCCGTTATGGGTTTTTGGTACACTTACTGATATTACTGACCGCAAACAGGCCGAGGCGGCGATCGCACGGCTCAATGCAGATCTTGAGCGCCGGCTAGAGGAGCGCACCGTTGAATTAAAAGCGGTCAACAAAGAACTGGCCTCCCTCGCTTACTCAATTTCACATGATTTTTGCGCCCCGCTGCGCACCCTCGACGGTTTCAGCGCCAGCCTTCAGGCAAAGTATGATGAACAATTAGACGAACAGGGCCGCCACTATTTAAGCCGGATCCGCAGCACGGCTATTTACATGAGCAATTTAATCGACAGCTTGCTTGAACTTGCCAGTATAACCCGCAGGGAATTTGTTAAGCAGCAGGTCGATCTCGGCGCTGTAGCCTCCGCGATAGTCGCCGGATTACAGGAAGCAGAACCGCAGCGTAAATCCATGATCAGGATTGCCCCCGGCCTGCTTGTCAGCGGGGACGCTTCCATGCTCCGTTCGGCGCTGGAAAACCTGCTAGATAACGCCTGGAAGTTCAGCTCGCGCGAAGCGCAAACAGATATTGAAGTGGGCCGGAAAAGCATTGATGGGGAAGAAGTTTTTTTTGTGCGCGATAAAGGCGCCGGGTTTAATATGGCTTATGCCGACAAGCTCTTCGGCGCATTCCAGCGCCTGCACAGGACGGGTGAATTCCCCGGTACCGGAATCGGCCTGGCATCGGTGCAGCGGATCATCAACCGCCATGGCGGCCGGATCTGGGCGGAAAGCGCTGTGGGGCAGGGCGCAACTTTTTACTTCACTTTAAGCTATAAAGATAGCGGAAGCTAGGATTATTGTTATCATGGTCACAGCCACCAAGGCGGCTGTCACGGATTTAATAATCCCATAACGCTCCATCCGGTGGTTCAGGTTATGTTAACCCACAGGTTGAAATTATGTTTACACCTATGCTCCGGTCGGTTCAGTTCATACCGGGATTCCGCCTTTCTCCCGCAAGCCAGGCCATACTGCCATAAAAATACGGTATAACCGGGACGGCAAATTGCTGCACGGAGATTTATTCCTTACTTAAAACGGGCCGCCTGATCGGTGGTTTTACCGGCCTGGCCGCAGATCCGTGCCCGGGTGTGCATAAAACCCGTTACCTTTAAGTTCTTGTGTTTCCGGTAAAATTATTTCACCCCATGATCAGACTTTTCCCCGGGTTCCGTGTATAAATAAGTGGAAAGCCGAAACGGTGGTGTAATGTTGCAGGAGCTTTTTCGCGAAATGGTTGAAACTCACTCGGATAAAATATTTCGGCTGGCCCTGCGTTACACCGGGAATCAAACCCATGCCGAGGATTTGGCTCAGGAGACTTTTCTGCGGGCGTACAAGAACCTGGCCAGGTACGACCGCAGCAAACCGGCAGGACCGTGGTTATGCGCTATAGCCGCCAATCTCTGCCGGAACTGGATCAGGGACAACCGTGAGCTGCCATTTGATTTTACAGAAAGGTGTGTCATACCTGTGGCCGGTTCGGGACCCGAAGATCTTTACCTGCAAAAAGAGAGCGAAACCGAGCTGCTGCAGGCGCTGGACAAACTGCCGCTGATTTACCGCGAAATTTTGCTGCTCAGGCATGTGGGGGAGCTGAGTTACGGCGGGATCGCCGAAGCCCTGAAAGTGGAGCTTAGTATCGTTAAAAACAGGCTCTACCGGGGGCGTCTGCTGCTTAAAGAATGTCTGATTGGAGCAAGGGGGGGTAAATGATGGAACAATGCCCGGATCAACTGACTATTCAGGCCCTAGCCGACGGGGAGGAGCGGGATCCTCAACTGCTGGCCCATGTCCTGAGCTGCCCGCATTGCAGTGAACTGCACCATCGGCTGCGCGCCCTGGTAACGATGGCAGACGGGCTGAAAAGCGATGCAAAATTGCCGGCTGACTTTTTGTTTAAGCTGGAGGGGAAGATGAAGCCGGCGCCCTTTCCGGCGGCCCTGATCGCCGTTTTCGTTTTTACCCTGATTCTGCCCGCTCTTTTTCTTTTCGGGCCGGGCTATCTCGAGTGGTGGTTTTCGGTAGGCATAACCTTCCGGGTAGGACTGATTTTGGACGCTTTCCTTGACCTGTACGCATTCAGCAGGGCGGTGGGGCCGTTCTGGATGATCTCAGGCCTGGCGGCTTTGGTGGCGGCGGAGCTTTTTATCTTAAATATGATTAGGAATATGGAGGGATGGCAAAGTGTTTCGTAGCAGAAAGAAAAGGATTGTAACAGCAGCGTTGGCTGCGGTGCTGCTTTTTTCAATGCTTCCAACAGGTTTGGCGCTGGCCCAGAATGAAGTAACAATCAACGAGGATATTAACAAAGCGGCAGGCGACCTGATTATCAACCGCAATACGATAGTAAACGGCGATGTAGTTTTAAATTTAGGCGAGCTGACGGTCGATGGCGTGGTTAATGGCGACGTCAACAGCAATATGGGCCAGGTGACAATAAACGGCGACATAAACGGCAATGTTACGGCCAATATGGGCCAGGTTACAGTGTCGGGCAATGTCGGCGGCAATGTTCGCTCGCGGATGGGCGAGATCGTGATCAGCGGCTCGGTAGGCGGTAACGTCGATGCCGACCTGGGGACAACCAGGGTTAGCGGCTCGGTGGGCGGCAATGTCAGCTCCGGGTTTGGCGAGCTGCTGATCAGCGGCGCTGTATCGGGCAATGTTTACAGCAAGGGCGGTAACGTGGTTATCACCGGTATTGTCGATGGCGATGTTACGCTTGAACAGGGCGTGGTGGAAATCGGGCCGCAGGGCGTGGTCAATGGCCGGATTTATGTTGCCCGCGGCCTGGTCAAAAAGGCCGATACCTCGATTATCGGTGAAGTTGCAATTGGTGAGGAGCTTACCGCCTCCGCGCTTCAGGATAGCGATTCAGGATACACTTTTGACGGGGCTGAAGCAAACATAGCTGGCACGATTGCGGATCGGCTGGACAGATCATTCGATAGCGCTTTCAACCGCTTCAACTATATGCCGCATATGATGCGCAGCCGGGGCTGGTACCTGTTCCCATTCCATGGTATCAGCCCGTACGGCAGCGTTGCCCGTGGCATAATCAACGTACTGATTATCTTTGCCCTTACTGCCCTTACCTACACTCTATTTCCGGGCCAGAGCAGGAAAGCTGCAGATGCAGTAACGGCAAAAAGCGGCAATGTCATCGGCTGGGGCTTACTGACCGTCCTGCTGGCTGTCCCCCTGATGGTGCTGCTTGCTGTTACTATTATCGGGATCCCGCTCATCATCGTTGAAATAATTGTGCTGGCCCTGGCGGCGCTGCTCGGCTACACCGGTATTACTCTGCTGGTGGGAGAGAAGATAGCCAATACGGTAACCTCAAGCACAGTGAACCCGCTTGGCGCTATCGCCATCGGGGTTTTGATCCTGGGCCTGGCAGCGATGATCCCGTTTTTCGGCTGGCTGGTTTCGTTTGCCGCCTTAGTGCTGGCTATCGGGGCTGCCTTTGCGACCCGTTTCGGTTCGGCAAAAGAGCCGGTTACGCCGGCTGTGGAGATTCCTGCCCAGCCACTGGAAGCGGATGAAGGATTTGGAGTAGAAGTAAAAGCAGAAAAAGAAAATGGGGAAGACGCACCAGGTAATTAGGCCGCGTGAGTTAACGTAAACCCAATACTCCGAGCAGGTGATCGCGCATCGCTGATGGAGCCATCACCTGCTTGTGTTTTATCTCTTTTTGTTCAAGGCCAATCAGGTTGGAAGGTACGGTGGTGCCGGTTTCAGCGGAAAGTACTTTAAGAAGTTCAGTTTCGCTGAGCCTCCTGTCGTAACGGCTGCCCATGATCGCCCCGGCCACGCTGCCGGTAAATTTATAGGGGCTCGCTGTGGAAAGTATTACTGCCGGCAGGCTGTCATATTCCTGCTCCCGGTACTCGTTCAGCACTGCCCGGCCCACGGCGGTATGGGTGTCAATCAGGTAGTTGTGCCGGCTGTAAACGTTGGCAATCGTATCGATGGTTTTCTGATCGTCGGCGCAGCCGGACCAAAACAGCTCTTTTATTTTTCCGTGCACCTCTTTGTCAACTGTATATTCGCGGTCTTTCATAAGCTGCTCCATCCAGGTTTTAACCAGTCCCGCATCCCGGTTGTTCAGTTCGAAAAGCAAACGCTCCAAATTGCTCGAAACAAGGATGTCCATCGAAGGGGAGAGGGTTTGGTGCAGCGGCCGGCGGCAGTTGTAAGTGCCGCTGCGGATAAAATCGCTCAGCACGTTGTTGCGGTTGACAGCGCAGATCAGTCGGTTTACCGGAAGGCCCAACCGGCAAGCATAGTACCCGGCCAGGATATTGCCGAAGTTGCCTGTCGGAACCACAAAGTTGACTTTTTCATCTCTGCGCAGACCCCTTTTTACCAGCTCCAGGTAAGCAGTGAAGTAGTATACAATTTGCGGCAGCAGCCGGCCCCAGTTGATTGAGTTGGCTGAAGAGAGCCTTTTTCCGGCGCCGGACAAAATTTTTGCGAGCTGCGGATCGTTAAAAAGGGTTTTGACCCCATTTTGAGCGTCGTCAAAGTTACCTTTCACAGCAGCTACAACAACATTTTCACCTTCCTGGGTGGTCATCTGCAGTTTCTGGATTTCGCTGACCCCTGTTTCGGGATAGTAAACGATAATCCTGATGCCGGGAATGTTTTTGAAGCCTTCCAGGGCTGATTTTCCGGTATCGCCGGAGGTGGCGGTCAGAATCACAATCTCTTTTCCCTCACCGTTCTGCCTGAGAGCTGTGCCCATCAAATGCGGTAAAAGCTGCAGGGCAATATCTTTGAAGGCGGCAGTGGGCCCGTGCCAGAGCTCAAGCACGAAGAGTTTTTCATCAAGAATATACAGCGGGGTTACCGCGGGGTGATCAAATCTATCCGGGCCGTATGCTTTATTAACGGCACCGGTAAGATCTGCGCTGCCAAAACCGGTTAAAAACGGAGTTAAAATGGTTTCAGCCAACTTCCGGTAATCGGAGGCCGGCAGATGATCAAGCCAAACCGGTGATATGGCTTCAGCCGGAACATATAGGCCGCCATCGGGAGCAATACCTTTGATAATTGCTTCTGCTGCCGTTGCTGTATCCCGGTAACCCCTTGTGCTCTGGTAGCGCACTAATCCCAACCCCCGCTGAAATGTGATAGGATAAACCAGTTCGCCATCCCCGGCGCCTAACCCTTTTGCTTATACAGTAATTACGGTGTTTGTTCAAAAAGGCTTGAAGGAACAGCCGGGAAATGCCTGCGCCGGTTTAAGCCCTTCTTGCTAAAAAAATATAAAGACTGCAGCAGCAGGGCAATTTCGCCGGTTAGCGGTTTTCCTTAAATGGTAATGCACTTAAAAGATCCGGCGATAGTTTCAGCTGTGTCGTACATGTTTGTTATGGCGCCGACCTGCAGTTTATCTTTGAGCCGGAAATAGTCAAGGCAGGTCCCACAGGAGTAGATCTCTACCCCCAGCTTTTCAAGTTCCTGCAGTTCTTCCATTACCGGGCTGCCTTCAACGGCCAAGTAAACCGCGCTGTTCATAAACAATATTTTTACCGGCAGCGGGTTGGTTTCCCTGATCGTAAAAATGAAACTGCGCATCAGTATTGAACCGAGCTCTTCGCTTCCTTCGCCCAGGGTTTTGGATTTAAAGAGATAAACTGTTTTGCCCGCCAAAGATTCGTGCCCCACGTAACTGGCGGCGGCTGCCCCCGCAACAGCGGGGTCTCCGCTTTTCATACCCTCGCCCGGTTCGATTCTGACCATAAACAGATCGTCTTTTATTTCAGTTTCTGTGCTGTAACCTTGTGATCTGGCGAAGCGGGCAACATTTTCTTCGGCTGCTTCGTTGTCGACCAACACGGTTAGCACAAAAATGGAATTACCCTCACCTGCCAGTTCTTCCAGCGCTTTTTTGGTGTTAAGAACAGGCTGGGGGCAGGGCAAACCGCGGTTATCGATTTCTATTTTCAGCAAATTAAAATCCTCCCTCGGCTTTACATACCAGAATTTGCGGTTTACTGATTTCAACGATTTCTATAAAAAATCATTTCGCGATTTTTATCTGGTATCCTTCACCGTCCGGTTGGATGTCAAGTACCTTCCAGCCCTGGGCATTTGTTGCGCGACTGACATTTTCTTTAGCAGTATCGGTGTCGACCAATACCGTTAGCCGATCATGATCGCCTGATTTGATGGCATTGACTGTGATAATTGCCGGTTGTGGACAGGACAGACCCCTGGCATCAAAAACTTCAGCCATACTGATTGCCTCCTTGTTCACCTGCTTTAAGCAATAGTGCCTTTCATTGTCAATCCGAAGAAAATACAAACGGCAAAGCCGACAAACAGTGCGGCAATACCTGCCGTCGTTGCTCCGGCCGGTGAACTGGCCAGACCGAAGTTATGAGCGATACCGGCGCCAACGATCATGCCGATTACAAATACTGAAGCATCGCCGTCTCCCTCCCCGGAAAGAATAAGCTGGCGTCCCGGACAGCCACCGGCTAAAGCAAAAGCCAGTCCGGCTAAACCCATCCCGGCAAAATTCCAGACGTGCATATTGTGCGCAACCGGCTGGCTGACGAAGCCCGGGTTAAATTGACCGATAACCAGGTTGGTTAAAAATGCGGCAACAGCTAGGGCAACGAGACCTCCGAAAAGGTGGGTCTGTTTAAAGAGAATCAGGTCGCGGATGGCGCCCATGGTGCAAAAGCGGCTTTTCTGGGCCAAAAAACCGATAGCCAGGCCAACCACCAGCGAAACTGCCAATGGTGCATGCATGGAGCCCGAACCATCGAGGCTGTAAAAGAGCAGTCTGCCCTGATTCTCACCGGTAATTGGCGGGCTCAAGAGCATGATCACCAGAAAGCCCAGCATAATGAGCGGTATAACCCACCCTGCCGAGGTATGTGTTTTATGGCTGCGCCCCAAGTTGTAGCTGTTTTTTAGGAAGATGGTGCCGATCCAGATGCCTACGGTTAAACCAAGCAAGCCTAGGATGGCATTCCCGTCGCCACCGGCCAGGCGCAGCAGAGCACGCCAGGGGCAGCCGAGGAAGACAAGGGCGCCGATCATGGCAAAGACACCAAGCACAAAACGGACAATTGGCGCTGAGCCGAGCCTGGATCGGAATTCTTTGAAGAGATAAGCTGAGACAAAAGAACCGTTTACAAAACCGATAATTTCAGGGCGCATGTACTGCACTGCTGCTGCCCGGTGTAAACCGAGAGCACCTGCAATGTCGCGCTCAAAACAGGCCACGCAAACACCCATATTGGGCGGATTGCCCCAGTACTGGAGCAGTGATGCAATAATGCCGATAAAAATACCAACTGCAATGATTCCCCACCTGGTAGATAAAAAATGTTTCACTAAAATTACCACCACCTGTTAAATTGTTTACAATGAAACAACTATTTATTATTATTGACCAGCCTGCTGAAAAGATAAAATAGCAATTTTACATGCAGTTGCCGGGTCTTATAGGAAATCCTTATATCTGAAATGTATATTTGCTGACGCGGGTTACTTTTAATAAATATAAACCCTTTATGCTTGACAAAACTGCCCTGAAAGGATATTTTAAGGACACGAAATACCGCCTTGCCCCGATCTGTCCGCAGGCAAAAAGGAGCGTGATCCGCAGTTGAAATACCTGGTTATTGTCGGTGACGGAATGGCCGATTATCCGCTGGATAAACTGGGCGGCAAAACGGCCTTGCAGTACGCCAATACGCCAACTTTTGATCTGCTGGCCAGAGAAGGTGAGCTGGGCCTGGTGCAGACGATTCCAGAAAGCCTTCCGCCCGGCAGCGATACGGCAAACCTTTCCGTGTTCGGCTACGATCCTCTAAAATATTATACCGGACGCTCCCCTTTCGAGGCTGCCAGCATAGGTATTGAGCTTGGCCCGAATGATATCTCTTTTCGCTGTAATTTGGTGACCCTTTCAGGTGACGAGCTTTATGCCGGGAAGAAGATGGTTGATTACTGCGCCGGAGAAATTACTACAACAGAGGCGGATCAGCTGCTGAAGCTGATCGGCAGCAAACTCGGCAGTGACCCGATCCGCTTCTATACCGGCTTCCAGTATCGCCATTTGATGGTCTGGAATGGGGCTCCTGATCAATGGCAGCTGACCCCACCTCACGATATCAGCAACAAAATAATCGGCGATTACCTGCCTTCCGGCCCCAAGGGGGCGGTTTTGCTGGCAATGATGGAGAGGAGCTATCAGTTTTTAGCAGATCACCCTGTAAACCTTGAGCGGATGGCCCGCGGTTTAAATCCGGCCAATTCCATATGGGTTTGGGGCAATGGCCGTAAACCGGATCTGCCCTCTTTTCAGGAAAAATATGCTTTAAAAGGGACAGTGATTTCTGCTGTTGATTTGGTAAAAGGTCTGGGCCTCATCGCCGGCTTGAAAAAGGCGGTAGTCAAAGGCGCAACCGGCTACATCGATACCAACCTGAAAGGTAAAACCGAAGCGGCGCTTAAGGCTTTTGATAGCGGTGATGACTTCGTTTACCTTCACGTAGAAGCGCCCGATGAATGCTCCCACCGCTTTGAAATGGAAAACAAAATCAAGGCAATAGAGATGATTGACCGGGAAGTGGTTAAAGTTTTAAAGGAGGCGCTCGAAAAAAGGGGGCTTGAATTTTCGATTTTACTGGCCACCGATCACGCAACGCCTCTGGCATTGGGCACCCACACCCGCGAGCCGGTGCCCTTTGCCATTTACCGCAGCAGCGTGCAGATGAGCAATGCGGAAGGGTCATTCGACGAAGTTGGTGCAGCGGCTACTGGAGTTTACTACATAGAGGGATACCGCCTGATGGATCATTTTCTTCAGCGGGCATAAACAATTTTAGAACGCGGCGGCAACAGCACAGGCAAAGGGCGGTTCATGTGTCATGGACAGCTCAATTCCGCAGATGTTCAGTTCAGCGGCGAGGCGAGCAGCATTGCCGTGCAGTTTTACAGCCGGTTTTTGACCGGTTTTCCTGATTACTTCAACTTCGCATAAGCCGGCGGGCCCAATCCCGCAGCCGAGAGCTTTCAGCACCGCCTCTTTTGCGGCAAAGCGGGCAGCCAGCGAAGCGGGTGAGAGTGGCGCCTGTGCCATTTCCCCGGCTTCAACTGCCGTAAAAACCCGCTGTAAAAATTTTTCCGGGTAACGTTCATATACCCGCCCGATCCGTTCAATTGATACCAGATCAACGCCGATTCCTTTTAACATGGATAACTGTCCTCCGTTAAAAATCCTGCTTTTGTTCTATTCAATAGGCAAATAAACGTTTTGTCAACTTATCGGAATGTTTGCAGTTTTGACATTGAGCTGATTTAAAAAAAGGCAGAAAATCTTTATTATTCTTGCTTTAGTGGTCGGATTATGATACTGTCAATTCACCGGGTGGCTTCAAAATCAAGTTTCTTTTTAGGAGGTTGCCGTTCTATGCAGGGTAAGGTTAAATGGTTTAATCCCGAAAAGGGGTATGGCTTTATCGAGGTGGATGAAGGAAAAGATGTTTTTGTGCATTACTCTGAGATTCAGGGGGAAGGGTTTAAAACACTGGACGAAGGCCAGACAGTTGAATTTGAGATCGTTGAGGGCAATCGCGGTCCCCAGGCAGCTAACGTCGTGAAGATAGTAGGCAGCTAACAGTTCAGTTAACAGGTCAAACCTAAGCAGGCAGCCGGCTTTGTGAAGCCGGCTTTTGTCTGTTTTGGCGATCTATGCCCGCGCACGCAATTATTTTACCGGTTGACAGGGCAATGATCTGGTGCTATTCTTTGTTGTGGGCAATACCCGAGTTATATGGTCGGAATTAACCTGAAAGCGGGATTAAAAATGCGATTATCGGCAAAAGTAGAATACGGGGTACGGGCGATGGCGACCCTGGCTATCTATTTCGAGGGTGATCCCGTCCCTTTACGTCAGATATCCGAGCAGGAGCAGATCTCCCTAAAATTTTTGGAGCAGATCTTTCCTGATTTAAGAAAGGCAGGGCTGGTAACCAGTGTGCGTGGCTCGCGAGGCGGTTACCACCTGGTGAGGCCGCCGGAACAGATCAGGATAGGCGATGTTGTCCGTGCGGTTGAAGGCCCGATTACACCGGTTAACTGCCTTGTTGAAGGCGGAGAAGATTCCTGCTGCCATCGCCGGGGATCCTGCCTGACCAGGCAGGTCTGGACAAGGCTGCGCGACAGGATCAATGATGTTCTGGACGATGTTACCCTGGATGAACTGATCGAGTCAGGTGCAGATAAAGAGTAGTCGGCAGGGAGGGGCATGTTCACCGATGGCTATAAGGAATGTTTACATGGATCACAGTGCGACAACACCGGTGCGGGAAGAAGTGCTGGAAGCGATGCTTCCGTTTTTTAAGGAATCTTATGGCAACCCTTCCAGTGCTCATGCCGCGGGTCGGACCGTGCGCCGGGCAGTTGAAGAAGCCAGGGAAAAAACAGCGCTGGCCCTCGGTGCCGAACCGACAGAAATTTACTTTACAGCCGGCGGTACGGAGTCAAATAATATCACCCTGCGCGGAGCGGCGAAAAAAAGAGGCAGGCCGGGCCACATAATTACCAGCTGTATTGAACACCACGCCGTACTAGATGTCTGCAGCGAACTGGCCCGCGAAGGGCACCGGGTTACCTTCCTCCCTGTTGACCGCCACGGCCGGGTCAATGTCGACCAGCTGAGTGAGGCGATTGCCCCCGACACGTTTATGATCTCGATCATGGCTGCAAATAACGAAATCGGTACCCTGCAGCCGCTGTCGGCTATCGGTGAGGTGGCCCGTGAGCATAAAATACTGTTTCACACCGATGCCGTACAGATGGTAGGGCAGCTGCCGATTGATCTTAATAAAATACACGTGGATTTCATGTCACTTTCTGCGCATAAGTTTAACGGGCCGAAGGGGGTCGGCGCCCTTTACATGCGTAAAGGATCAAAAGTAACCCCCCTTTACTGCGGTGGCGGGCAGGAGCGAAAACTGAGGCCGGGAACTGAAAATGTGCCCGGCATTGTGGGCTTAAGCCGGGCCCTTGAACTGGCGGTGGCTGAGATCGGGGACAAAAGGGAACGCCTGGAAACTATGCGTTCGAAAATGATTGCCGGGCTGCTGGCCATCAGCGAAACCATTCTGAACGGTCATCCCGAGGAACGCTTGCCCAACAATATCAACGTCAGTTTCAAACATATCGAAGGCGAAGCTGTGCTTTTAAGCCTGGATTTGGAAGGCATCGCCGCCTCCAGCGGATCAGCCTGCTCATCCGGTTCGCTTGAGCCGTCTCACGTTTTATCAGCGATTGGGCTGGATCATCCTACCGCCCACGGCTCTATCCGTTTTAGCCTGGGAAGGGGTAACACGCAAGACGATGTCGATTACCTGCTTGAGGTTGTTCCGCGGGTGGTGGACAAGCTGCGCCGGATCTCTCCCACATACCGGGCCGGTAACCCTGGAGAGGAGCAATAGATAAATGTACAATGAAAAAGTTGTCGAACACTTCAACAATCCCCGCAATGTGGGAGAACTGCCTGATGCAGACGCTATTGGCGAAAACGGCAGTTTCAAATGTGGTGATACAATGAAAATCTACCTGAAAGTTACTGACGACCGCATAGTGGATGTTCGCTTTCAAACCTATGGCTGTGGCGCTGCGATTGCCAGCAGCAGTATGCTGACCGAGATGGTAAAAGGTAAAACACTAAGCGAAGCAATGGCGATCACCAATCAGGATGTTGCCGATGAGCTGGGCGGCCTGCCGCCTATGAAGCTGCACTGTTCCAACCTGGCAGCCGATGCCTTGCATAACGCAATTGGCAACTACCGCAGCGAAAAAGGCAGCGTCTAAAGCAACTTGATTTGGATCGTGTTTTTTCGCAATGCTAAACTTGACAAACCCCATGCCGGGATGTTATTTTTATCCTGGTGTTAGCACTCGGCCTTTTAGAGTGCTAAGATCGGAAAACGGGGGTTTTTATAATGGCAGCAGCCCTAAACGAACGAAAAAAACAGATCCTTAGAGATGTAGTCATTAACTATATTAAAACTGCCGAACCGGTAGGGTCGCGGACAGTGGCCCGCGCTTACCGGATTGGCTTGAGTTCAGCCACTATCCGTAACGAGATGTCTGATTTGGAAGAAATGGGCTTCCTGGCTCAGCCGCATACTTCTGCCGGTAGAGTACCATCGCAGCTTGGTTACCGTTACTTTGTTGATTACCTGATGGAAAAAGACGATCTGAGCACTGCCGAGGAGCAGGCCCTGACCAGCTCGCTCAGTACGGAAAAGATGCGTGAAATAGAGCAGATTATTGTTAATTCCGCCAGGGTGTTATCTGCGGCTACCAACCAGACATCGTTGATCATGGGGCCGCAGTTTAAAAAAAGCGCTTTCCGCCAGATCCGGATTCTGCCGCTCGATGAGTCGCGCGGGCTGGTGGTGCTGATTACCGATACGGGCTTCATCAAAAACAAGGTCATTGACATGAAGCAGCATTTAAGCCAAGCCGAGCTGCAGCAGGTGGTTTCGTACTTGAACCAGAAACTGTACGGCCTGACCATCGACCAGGTAACCACTTCGCTGATCAATGAGCTGAAGCGCGATCTGTTCCGCCGCCTGGAGATCCTGGAACAGGCTTTTATCCTTTTGGAGGAAAGCCTCAAAGAAGAGCGGCAGATTCGTGTTTTTTTGGGCGGCACAACCAATATCCTCAACCAGCCTGAGTTTAAAGACGTGGATAAAATTCGCCGGATGCTCAACCTTTTTGAACAGGAGACGCTGCTCTTCAAAATACTGGAGGATAATTCCAGCGAAGATGATTTCGTAATCAAAATCGGCGCTGAAAATGAATGCGACGATATTAAAGAGTGCACCCTGATTACCGGCACATATAAAATACACGACAAAACCCTGGGCGCTGTCGGTGTGCTCGGTCCGATCCGCATGGATTACAGCAGGGTAATCAGTATAATGCGCCACCTGGTTGATCATCTCAACCAAAGTTTAAGCTCTTAAGCCGGTTTGGTTAAGGAAGTCAGAAAATATATTAAGTCTGCAGGTGAGGTTGTTGATGACAGCAAAAGAACGGAAAAATGTAAAAAATACGGCTGCCGCAGAGCCGGAGCTGCCGGATCTGGATCCGGATCCGGAAACTGCAGGTGCGCAGCCTGAGGTAGTTCAGCAGCCGGAAACAGACGCAGGGCCGGGCGAGTTGGAAGCGGCCAGGCTTGAATGGGAGAAAGAAAAGAGCGGGCTGCTCGACAAGATCATGCGCAAGCAGGCAGATATTGATAACCTGCGCCGGATCAGCAAGACTGAGCAGGCTGATGCGAGGGAATATGCCCTTTCTGACTTTCTGAACCGGTTGCTGCCGGTACTTGACAATATTGAACGGGCGCTTGAGGCGGCCCGCACCGCAGCTGATTTGCCGGTAACATATGTGGAGGGGCTGGAGATGATCCGCAAGCAGCTGGATCAAATTTTAATTCAGGAAGGGGTTTCTGTAATCGAGGCTGCCGGGGCATTGTTCGACCCCCATTGCCATCATGCGGTGATAGAAGTGGAAAGCGAGGGGCATGACCCGGGTACGGTAACCGAGGAACTGCAGAAAGGCTACCGCCACAAGCAGCGCATACTGCGACCGACGATGGTTAAAGTGTGCCGCGGTTAGCTTATCTATATTTATTGGTATCAACTTTTATGAACAATCGAGGAGGAAATATACATGGGAAAAGTAGTAGGAATTGACCTTGGAACAACTAACTCGGTTATCGCCGCCCTGATCGGCAGCGAACCGGAGATAATCGCAAACGCAGAAGGCAGCAGGCTCACCCCTTCGGTAGTGGCTTTTACCAAGGATGGTCAGCGGCTGGTAGGCCAGGTTGCCAAGCGCCAATCAATCACCAACCCCGAGCGGACGATCAGTTCGATCAAGCGCGAGATGGGCACTAACCACAAGGTTAAAATTGACGACAAAGAATTTACGCCGCAGGAAATTTCGGCGATGGTTCTGCAAAAGCTGAAAACGGATGCTGAAAGTTTCCTTGGAGAGAAGATCACCCAGGCCGTGATCACTGTTCCTGCCTATTTTACCGACAGCCAGCGTCAGGCTACCAAAGATGCCGGAACGATTGCCGGGCTGGAAGTGCTGCGCATTATCAACGAGCCGACAGCTGCCGCCCTGGCCTACGGGCTCGACAAAAAAGGCGACCATAAGATTTTGGTTTTTGACCTGGGCGGCGGCACTTTTGACGTTTCCGTCCTGGAACTGGGCGATGATGTCGTTGAAGTTAAAGCAACCAGCGGTAACAACCGCCTGGGCGGCGATGACTTTGACCAGCGGGTGGTAGACTATGTTGCCGAAGAATTTAAGAAGGATCAGGGTATTGACCTGCGCACCGACCGCATGGCCCTGCAGCGCCTGATTGAGGCGGCGGAAAAAGCAAAAGTTGAGCTTTCAACCGTAACCACCACAGATATTAACCTTCCTTTTATCACGGCAACCCAGGATGGGCCTAAACACCTGAGTGTTACCCTGACCAGGGCCAAATTCGACGAGCTGACTGCAGACCTGGTGGAAAAAACAATGGGGCCGACCAAACAGGCATTAAGCGACGCCGGCCTCAGCTCCAAAGAGATTGACCGGATCGTGCTGGTTGGCGGTTCTACACGGATTCCCGCCGTTCAGGAAGCGATTCGAAAACTGCTCGGCAAGGAACCGCATAAAGGGGTAAACCCGGATGAGGTTGTAGCAATGGGCGCTGCCTACCAGGCTGCCGTCCTCGGCGGAGAGGCGAAAGATGTGCTGCTTTTGGATGTAACCCCGCTTTCGCTGGGCATTGAAACCTTAGGCGGGGTGGCCACCAGGATTATTGAACGCAATACCACCATCCCCACCGAGAAAAAGCAGGTCTTCTCCACCGCAGCAGACAACCAGAACAGTGTGGAGATTCACGTTTTACAGGGTGAGCGGGCCATGGCGACCGACAACAAAACCCTGGGCCGCTTTATGCTTGACGGCATCCCGCCGGCTCCGCGCGGTGTGCCCCAGATTGAAGTCAGTTTTGATATTGACGCCAACGGTATCGTTAATGTTTCGGCCAAGGATCTTGGCACTAACCGCGAGCAGAAGATTACGATTACTGCCACCAGCGGTTTGGAAAAAGACCAGATTGATGCCATGGTAAATGACGCCGAAAAATTTGCCGAAGAAGACCGCAAGCGCCGCGATCTGGCAGAAACACGCAACCAGGCCGATACTCTGGCCTACAGCGCCGAAAAAGCTTTGAAAGACCTGGGTGAAAAAGTAGAAAGCGCTAAAGCCGAAGAGGTTAAATCAGCTGTGGAAGAGCTGCGCAAGGCGGCAGCCGGCGACGATATTGACCAGATCAAGGCCGCCATCGAAAAAATGAACACTTACATGCATGATCTGTCATCCAAACTCTACGAGCAGGCCAAAGCCGAACAACCGGGAAGCGGCGGGGAAGGCGATACCGCAGCAGGGGCTGATACCGAGAACGTGGTCGACGCCGATTTTGATGTGCAGGATGAAGGGGAAAATAAAGAAAGATAGAGGATAATCCTTTTTCATGAGTAAACGTGACTACTATGAAGTGCTGGGCGTGGACCGCAGCGCCGGTGTGGACGAGATTAAGAAAGCCTACCGGCAGCTGGCCAAAAAGTACCACCCGGATTTTAACAATGGAGATACGCAGGCCGAGAAGAATTTTAAGGAAGTGAAAGAGGCCTACGATGTGTTGAGCGATGCCCAGAAACGGGCGCACTATGACCGTTTTGGCCATCAGGCAAACTATGGCGGGGCCGGCGGTTTTGAGGGTTTTGGCAACTTTAACGGCGGTGGGTTCGGCTTTGGCGGTATCGATGATATTTTTGAACAGTTTTTTGGCGGCATGGGAGGCGGACGGCGCCGCCACCAGGGCCCTGAACAGGGCAGCCACCTGCGCTACGATTTAGAGATAACCCTGGAAGATGCTTTTAACGGGTTGGAAAAAACTATCACTATTCCGCGTACTGAAACCTGCGAGGAATGCCAGGGCAGCAGGGCCAAGCCGGGCACCAGGCCGGAAACCTGTTCTGCCTGCGGCGGCAGCGGGCAGCAGCAGGTTACACGCAATACTCCATTCGGGCGCTTTGCCAGCAGCCAGGTATGCGTTGCCTGTCGCGGCGAAGGAAAAACCGTAAAAGAACCCTGTCCTGCCTGCAGCGGCCAGGGAAGGGTTTTAAAAGAGAAAAAATTCGAGATTAAGGTACCGCCCGGGGTTGAAGAAGGTACCAAACTGCGGGTCGGCGGCGGAGGCGAAGCCGGTCTGCGTGGAGGCCCGTCGGGCGATCTCTATATAGTTATGGGCATCCGCCCGCACAAGCAGTTCCAGCGCAAGGGCAGCGACCTGTATATCGATGTCTCGATCGGTATCGGGCAGGCCGCGCTCGGGGTGGAGATGGAAGTACCCACACTGGATGGCAGCACCCCCCTGCGCGTGCCCGAAGGCACCCAGCACGGCACTGTTTTTCGCATTAAAGGGCGCGGCATGCCTCACCTGCACGGCAGCGGCAAGGGCGACCTTAAGGTCAGGGTCGGCATCAAGGTGCCGAAGCGGCTGAACCAGAAACAGAAAGAGCTGCTGCACGAATACTCCCGGGTAAGCGGTGAAGCGGCGGGAGTGGAAAGCAAAAACTTCTTTGACCACCTGAAAGATGCCTTCAGCGGCGGCTAAAGAGCGGCTGACAGAGGGAGGCCACGATGCACCTCTTTTTTCGGGAAGGCTGCGCGCTTCAGGCCGGTTCAGCTGTTGCGTTGGCCGCTGATGATTTAAAACATGCCGGCCGGGTTTTACGTCTCAAACCCGGCGATACGGTTATGATCGCCGATGGACGCGGCCTGGCTTTTCTGAGCCTGGTGATCAAGGTTGAAGCGTATGAAATCCTGGTAAAACTTGAAACTGCCCTGCCTTCCACTGAATCGCCCCTGACCCTGGTGCTCTGCCCCGCCCTTTTAAAAGGAGAAAAGATGGATTCGGTCATCCGCCAGGCGACGGAGCTGGGTGTGACAAGGATAGCCCCGGTAATCACTGCCCGTTCGATTCCCCAACCGGGCTGCAGGCCTGATGATAACCGTCTCAAACGCTGGCGCACCATCGTTCGCTCCTCTGCAGCCCAATGCAAGAGGGCCTTCCTGCCGGCAGTTGATCAGGTTCGCACCTTGCCTCAGTTAATTCAGGCAGCAGGGCAAAACACACTTATTGTCCCCTGGGAGGAAGATCAGGCAACCCCCCTGGCTGCATTCAAACCGCAGGAGCTTAGTTATGAAGGAAAAGCTCTTTTTTTGATGATTGGGCCCGAAGGAGGATTTGCCCCGCAGGAAATTGAAGAGCTAAAACTGGGCGGGGCTTTGCCGGTAAACCTTGGCCCGCGGATCCTGCGCAGCGATACCGCAGCTGCGGCAGCGATCACGCTGGTTCAGGCAATCTGGGGCGATTTAGCCGGGAAAGAAGGGTAACCTTGAAAAAGAAAGCGGCATTTTATACCCTCGGCTGCAAAGTTAACTATTGCGAAACCGAGTCGCTGCAGGCTCTTTTCGAGCAGGCCGGCTACCGGATCACCGGATTTGACGATCAGGCTGATGTTTATGTGGTCAATACCTGTACAGTGACGGGCGAGAGCGATCATAAATCGCGTAAGGCCATTCGCCGTGCCCGGCGCCGATCGCCGGAAGCACTAATCGTGGCTACCGGTTGCTACACCCAGGGAGCGCCGGACCAAATCAGGCAGATGAATAATGTTGACCTTTTAATCGGCAACCGGGAAAGGGAAAACCTGCCCCGTATTGTTGAGAACCTGGATAAAGGGTCGGTGCTTGACCTGGTAAGCAGGCACCAGCCCGGTGAGTCTTTTGAACTGCTGCCTCCGGCCCCCCGCCGGGGCAGGACCAGGGGTTTTATCAAGATCCAGGAAGGTTGTAACCAGGGCTGTACTTACTGTGTTGTGCCGCAGGTGAGGGGTTCTTTGCGCAGTATGCCCCCGGCAGAAGTAAGTGAGCGGGTTAAAGTTTTAATTGCCGCCGGCTGCCGGGAAGTAGTACTGACCGGAGTACACCTGGGCCTTTACGGGGTTGAGCTGAAAGGCGTAAGGCTGGCAGGGCTGCTCGGCGAACTGGAACAGCTACCCGGCTTGCTGCGCCTGCGCCTCAGCTCGATTGAGCCGTCTGACGTAACCAGCGAGCTGATTGATCAGGTTGCCGTTTCACATGTTATCTGCCCACACCTGCATATTCCCCTGCAAAGCGGCGACAGTGAGATTTTGCGGTTGATGAACAGGCCTTACGAACCTGTTGAATATTTTTACCTGACTAAACTGCTCAATCAGGAAATACCGGGTTTATCGCTCAGCAGTGATGTAATAGTCGGTTTTCCCGGTGAAACGGAGCGCCACCATCGGCGCAGCATGAAAATGATCGAAGATATCGGCTTCAGCCGCCTGCACGTATTCCAGTATTCTCCCCGTCCGGGGACTCCGGCCGCCGAGCTGCCCGGACAGCTGCCCAACGCGATTAAAGAGCAGCGCAGTAAAGAGCTGATTAAACTGGGCGAAAAGATGGCAGCCGACTACCGCCGGCACTTTATCGGCACCGTGCAGCCGGTCCTGGTGGAAAAAGTGGTACCCGGGGTTTACGGGGAAGGCTTTACGCCGCATTACCTGCGGGTGCGTATATACTCAGGCAATAAAAACAGGCACTGGCGCGGCAAATTGGTTAACGCCCGTCTGGAAGGCATAGACGGGCCGCACATAAAAGCTGTAGCGGTACACAAAAGGTAGTTAATTAACCCAGCATATTTACAAAGGCTAAATAATCTTCCAGGCTGCCGCGGTAATTGTAAGTGTAATCAGTGCTATGGCGCTGCAGGATAAAATCATCGACCAGAAAAGTATCCATCCCTGCTTCGACGGCAACCATATCTTCCAGGGTGTCGTTTCCGGCCATCAGGCAGCTCTCCGGTGGGCAGCCGATTTTCGCCGCAATTTCCAAATAATACTTCGGGTTTGGCTTGCAAAAATGCATTGTTTCCATTGTCGTGATCAGCTTGAAGTGATCTGCCTCAAGCCCGCCCCAGGCCAGCCGCTGCAGGGTGGCAGTTGCAGGAAAAATCGGATTAGTAGCCAGCACCAGCGGTATTTTCTTCACCCGGGCTGTTTCAACCACAGCCTTCGCTGCCGGTTGTTCGCTGCCCCAGCAGCTTAAGGCCGGAAAATCATTTTCATAAAAACAATCGATAATCGGCTCGATTATTTCCAGCGGTTGCCCGATCAGCGGGCAGAAAGCCCTGTAAAAAGCTTCTTTATTGTTCACGGACGGATCGTTGTTCTCGATCATCATCGCCGTGGCGGTAAACAGGTGGCGAATAAACTCTTCTTTTCCGACCAGATCTGTGAAGCGGCCGGAGAGGGCGTCCACGTAAGCCAGGACAAACCTCTCAAGATCAATGTTAAGCAGGGTTCCGTCCAAATCTATAAGGAGGGCGGCGTATTTTTTCTGGTTTTGCCGGATCATGCTTCCTCTTCGCCTGTTTCCTCCTGCGGAAGAACCAGCATCTCCGGGTCAAATATTTCGTTTGTAGCCTCGCCGATGGCTTTCTGGATATCCTGCAGCAATACGGCAACCCGGTATTCGGCCTGCATGAAATTTTTTACCAGGGTATTCAAGCTGATTACTTCAAAAAGCTTTTCAATCTTCTCTTTCTGCTGGTCCGCAACTTCAAGCCCGGACAGCTGTTGTTTTTGCAGATCGAACTGCCGCTTGCGGAAATCGGTCAGCATGTTCAGGGCTGAGCGGTCTGCCTTCAGGTTGACCTGGGCTTCTTTAATTTCCTTAAACTCGTTTGATTCCCGCAGGGCTTTTGCTAAAGCATGAGCTGCATCATAAGGGTTCATTGTCGGATGCTCCTTTCAAAAAACCGAATTTATATGTTTAATAATAACATCAACAGCCCGATCAAGATCTTCAGCGTCAATTTCAAGATCAAAGCGGGCTGTTTCAGGCCTTGAATCGCTATAGAGGCTGTCATAATAGTCTTGGCAGAGGATCGCGGCTGCGGTTTTTAAATCCCCGGTTTCCAGCAGCCCCGTCAGCTGGCTGGTTCTCTGGCGCCCCAACCGGTTCTCAAGCGAGACGATTGCCTGCCCCAACTTTTCCTTTTCCTGTTTGGCCAGGTTTTGCGGGTTGTAAGTAGCTAAGATCCGCTCCACCCTCTTTTCCAGCGAAGCGGTCAGGAGCAGCTTGTAACCTTTACTCATCGCCTCGGACAGGAACCGCGGCAGGTAAATATTTCCGATCCGCCGGCCTTCGCCTTCGGTAAAAACTAGCGGTTCAGTGTTGAAAGAGTTAAGCTTTTGATATAGCAGCGCATCGAAATCTTTTTGACTGCGTTGAGGGCCAAGGCTGACTGATCCGAAAACCGAACCGCGGTGGCGGGCCAGCCCTTCCAGGTCAATTACCGGGTAACCGCGCTTCTCCAGCATCTGCAGTATAGCTGTTTTACCGACGCCGGTCAGTCCGTGCAGAATTACCAATTTATTGTTAAACCGGTAGCTTTTCAGCCCTTCGCTGACCAGCTTGCGGTAGGCCCGGTAACCGTTTTTCAGGCGCAGTACCCTGACCCCGGTCATCGAGAGCACCTGGTAAAGGCTTAAGCTGCGCATGCCGCCCCTTTTACAGTACAGCAGCGGGATCAACCCTTTTGAAGCATCGGTTACCTGTTTAACCAGCTGCGGCAGCCTGGGTGAAACAAACTCCAAAGCGAGGGTGCGGGCATCGTTTTCGCCGCAGAGATGGTAGATCAGGCCTAACTGGTGGTGTTCGCTGTCGCTGAATAGCGGAATATTGATCGAGCCCGGTATTGACGATTCGGAATGCTCCCCGGGAGAGCGGACATCGATAAACAGCAGATCATTGCGGTTGAGCGCTTCCCGGATGCCTATTTCCAAAACTACCCAAAACCCCTCTCTCGCCCTTAAACCATCTATTTTATTATAGCTGATAGGCGATAAGCTGTAAAAACTTTTAACTTAAAAAGGTTATATCACGCTGGAAAGCGAAATATAAAGGGGCCGCTTAATAATTGCTAGTTTGCTTCTCAAGGTCTGGCGGCTATGTTATAATACCGCTCAGGAGGAATCGATATGTCTGCTGACTGTATCTTTTGCAGGATCATAAAACGGGAGCTTGACGCTGACGTGGTCTACTCGGATGACCGGGTTGTCGCTTTTAAGGATATTAACCCGGCAGCGCCGGTTCACATTCTGGTCGTGCCGCGTAAGCATATCCCGAGCCTGCCCGATATTGAAAAAGATGATGAGGCGCTGATTGGTCACATGCACACGGTCGCCAATGAAATGGCGCGTGCGTTTAAGATCGATAAAAAAGGCTACCGTATTGTTATTAACTGCGGTTCCGATGCAGGCCAGATTGTTTTTCACCTTCACCTCCACCTCCTGGGGGGCAGACCTTTGCTGCAAACCATCGCCAAGGGTAAAGAAGTTTAAGTATGTTTATGCTCCGTACCCGGGCAGCGGGTTTTTGGAGAGGGGGGAAGAAGTATGGCAGAAGTTAAAATAGGAAAAAACGAAACCCTGGATAAGGCGCTGAAGCGTTTTAAAAAACAGTGTGCCCGTTCAGGTATTTTATCAGATGTCCGCCGTCGCGAACATTATGAAAAACCGAGCGTGCGCCGCAAGAAAAAATCTGAAGCTGCGCGGAAAAGACGCCGCTAGCTTTTAGCGGGGGTGTTCTTTCGATGTCCGTAGAGATGCTGGCCGAGAGGCTGATTGCCGATCAGAAAGAAGCAACCAAAGCCCGGGATCGTTTTACGCTTACGGTGATCCGCATGCTGCGGTCTGAACTGCAAAACGGCGCTATCGCCAAAAGGGATGCGCTGGATGCCGATGAAGAAATAGCTGTTTTATTGCGCGAAGTAAAAAGAAGGCAGGAATCCGTAGGTGATTATGAACGTTCGGGTCGCCAGGATTTGTTGGCTGATCTGAAAAAGGAAATAGAAATCCTGCGCCGGTACTTACCGGAGCAGCTTTCGGAAGCCGAGCTGGAGAGAATCGTCTGCGAGGCGATAGCTGAATCGGAAGCCCGGTCCCTTAAAGAGATGGGGAAGATTATGGGGTTGTTAATGCCCCGGGTTAAGGGCAGGGCCGATGGCGGCCTGGTCCGACGATTGATTGAGCAAAAGTTGCAATAACCTAAAGCCCGGCCCACAAGGCTGGGCTTTCAAACAGCGGTCTTCTGGCAGCTATTGTGCTATATGAGATTCCTGCCGCACCTCCTTCCCTGCGTTGCGGGGGAAGGCCATTACCACCCGGAAGGGAGCTATTTTTCTGATTGAGTATTGAAAAAACAAGACGTGTTGTGATGCTGAGCGGCGGCGACGAATCGGTCCAGCTGCTTGGCAGGCATGACAGGCACTTCAGCCTGGTAGAAGATAAATTTACCGTGCGCCTGATCCCGAAAGGCCATGAGCTGGTGATCGAGGGCCCGCAGGACGATGTTGATACCGTTTATCACCTTTTTATGGAGCTGCTCCTGCATATCCGTAAAGGGCATCTTTTAACGGACCGCGAATTTGAGTATGCCCTGAAACTGGCCGGCCAGGGGGAAGGGGCGATGATTCGCACCATCTTCAGCGACCTGGTGTTGGTTACGCCCAGGGGAAAACAGATCAGGCCAAAAACGATTGGCCAGAAGCGTTACCTTGAAGCCATGCGCAGCCATGATCTCGTCCTGTCAATCGGCCCGGCCGGAACGGGCAAAACCTACCTGGCCCTGGCAATGGCGGTAGATGCCCTGAAAACCAAGCAGGTACAGCGGTTAATTTTAACCCGGCCGGCGGTTGAAGCCGGTGAGCACCTTGGGTTTTTGCCGGGCGATTTTCAGGAGAAAGTCGATCCCTACCTGAGGCCGATCTATGACGGGCTTTATGACTTGCTGGGGGTCGAAACTTTTATGAAATACAGGGAACGTGGCACTATTGAAATAGCACCTCTGGCTTACATGCGCGGGCGTACGCTTGATGATTCATTTATTATTCTTGATGAGGGGCAAAACGCCACCTCGGAACAGATGAAGATGTTTTTGACCCGTCTTGGTTTCGGTTCCAGGGCGGTTATTACCGGGGATATCACCCAGATCGACCTGCCCCGGGGCCGCTATTCGGGCCTTGAAGAAGCCCCTCGCATTCTTTCTGATATTGATGGCATAGCTCTGGTTTACCTGACCGAAAAAGACGTTGTACGTCACCCCCTGGTTCAGAGTATTATCAAGGCTTATGAGGTCTACGAGGCATTGCGTGGAAGGGACAGAGATGAAAAAGCAGATAATTCCCGCTGATCTTTTTAACCGGCCGCTTGCTTTCAAGGACAACCGGCAATTACAAAAACTGGTATTGATTGTCGCGCTTTTTTTGACGATTTACCTTATCCTGATGGACTGACCGGATTCTTTGATACTGCGATAGAAATTTATGCCAATGATGAACTGGAGCGGGCCGATCAAATTGAAAAAATTATTCAGGCATTTATCTACATCATGTCCGGCATCAATCACTCCAGGATCAAATACCCGGAAAAAGACCTGAAGGCGGAAATCGAAAGGAGCGGGGCTGAAAAGTGAGCGCCGGGATCGAGTTTTTGCACGGGAAAGATTTACTGGCCGCAGATTTTGTCGCTGACCTTGAAAAACTGCTGGATCAAATACTTGCCGACTATGGCCTGCAGGGAGGCGAGGTGTCGGTAGCCATCGGCGACGATGAGCTTCTACACCGTTTAAACCTAGAATACCGCAACCAGGACCGGCCAACCGATGTGCTTTCGTTCGGCTACCTCGAACCGGGAGAAGAAACTGCACACGGTGACCGGGAATATGCCGTCGGTGATATCTATATCTCAATTGAGCGGGCAGCATGCCAGGCAGGCGGGTTCGGTCGTCGGCTGGAAAATGAAATTGCGCTTTTGGCAATTCACGGGATGCTCCACCTGCTCGGTTTTGACCATCACGGGGATGACGATACCGCTAGGATGCGGGCCAGGGAGAACGAATATCTGCAGATAATTATTCCAGGCAAAGAGGGAGCATAACTGTTGAAACAAGTCTGGCAAAGTTTAATAAACGCATTTTTAGGCCTTAGATACTGTTTTGTAACCCAGCGCAATATGTTTATTCATGCCGTAACCGGCTTGATCGTGCTGTCTTTTGGGCTCTGGCTAAAGATATCGAGGCACGACATGCTCTTTTTAATGACAGCCGTACTCCTGGTGCTGGTAACCGAAGCTTTCAATACAGCTCTTGAAGAAACCATAAACCTGTACACCAGCGAGCGTAACCGCCTGGCGCGTATCGCCAAGGATGTCGCCGCCGGGGCTGTTCTGCTGTCCTCGGTCTTTGCGGTTATTGTTGGCCTGATCATCTTTGGCCCTCCGCTGTGGAACCTGGTTGCCTCCTATCTTGTTTCAGCCGGTTTATAGTTATTTTTTCTTTTAATGGGGTGTTGCTGTGAAAGATGAGACTTTGCTTAAAGCGGCCTGTGCTGCCAGGACCAGGGCTTATGCGCCCTATTCAGGTTTTCTGGTGGGGGCGGCGCTTTTAACCGAAGATAAACGCATTGTGACCGGCGGTAACATAGAAAATGCCTCTTACGGCCTCACGGTCTGTGCGGAACGGGTGGCAATCTGGAACGCCGTGCATGCCGGGCACCGCAAGTTTACAAAGATAGCGGTGGCCACTGACAGCGCTCCCCCGGCCAGCCCCTGCGGGGCCTGCCGCCAGGTACTCTGGGAGTTGGCCGGTAACATTGATGTCATCATGGGGAACCTTTCCGGCGAACAACTTAAGCTGCCTTTGCTTGAGCTGCTGCAAAAACCTTTTGGCAAAGCTAACTGGGAGGCTAACCCGGTTGGTGAACGACTGCTGGCCGGAGAAGAAATATGGCGGCTGCCTGTTACTGTAAACCCGATCGGTTATGTTGCCAGCGACTTTCACGAGCCGCGGAAAATACCCGACCATTACCGGGAGCTGCTTTCAAAAATTGTCATTGACCCGGAGCTTGAGGAAGGGCTTTACAGGCTGAATGAAGAGAAAGAGGTTATTGTCATCTCTTATCTCCACCAGGCAAAAGGTTTCACCCTGAAAGAAGAGCGCAGCGGACGGGGCAACGAAGTATACGGGGTTTTTGCCTGCCGCGCCCCTCTCAGGCCCAATGCCCTGGCCCAGTCGGCCGTAGAGCTGATCGCAATTGACAAGAACGTGCTGACAGTCAGGGGGCTTGACCTGATTGACGGTACTCCGGTTCTTGACCTGAAAACTGTTATCCGGCGGAATAAAAATTGAAGGTTCAGAGGAGGAATTATGCACCGTTCCGGATTTGTTGCGCTAATCGGCAGGCCAAATGTCGGCAAATCTACGCTGCTGAATGCCCTGCTTGGTGAAAAAGTGTCGATTATCTCCGATCGGCCGCAAACCACCCGGAACCAGATACGCGCTATTTTGACCCGGGAAGATGCGCAGATCATCTTTATTGACACACCGGGCCTTCATAAGCCAAAACATTTGCTGGGGGCGGAGATGGTGAGGATGGCCGGCTCCACCCTGCAGGAAGTCGACCTGGTGGCTTTTATAGTTGAGGCAAACGAGAGGCCGGGCCAGGGTGATCGCTATATCGCCGATTTACTCAACGCCTCCAACAGCCTGCTGTATTTAGTATTAAACAAGAGCGATCTAGCTGCTCCTGAACAGCTGGCCAGGAACCGGGAACTATACCTTGAACTGTGCCGGTTTAAAAGATCTTTTGCTCTCTCAGCCCTGAAACTTGATAATCTTGAACCATTTATACAGGCGGCGATTGAGCTGATGCCCGAAGGGCCACGGTACTATCCCCCGGAAATGGTTACCGATCAGCCGGAAAAAGTTGTTGCTGCCGAAATAATCAGGGAAAAGGTCATTATGCTGACCAGGCAGGAGATTCCCTTTTCGATAGCCGTGGTGGTGGAAGAGCTGAAAATGCGCGATAACAAGAACCTGCTCGACATAAGGGCGGAAATATTTGTGGAACGTAAATCCCAGGTCGGTATAATTGTCGGGAAGGGCGGGGTGCTTATAAAAGAAGTTGGCATCAAGGCCCGGCAGGAACTGGAGGTTTTGTTCGGAGAACAGGTATTTCTTGACCTCAGGGTGAAGGTTAAGCGCGATTGGCGCAACCGGAAAGACGAATTGCGCCGCCTTGGCTATCGCTGATTCTTGAATTTGCCATGGAATGAATATGCACATGAAGCATACTGGTTGGGGATTGTAGACGCACCCGCGTCAGTTGGGGCCGGAAGAGAAAATAACCTTCACTGTGAAAGGATTCGGCCGGCCTTACCGGTTCGAAGTTTAATATAACTCCCTCTCCCTTAGGGGCGGGAGGCTGGGTGAGGGGTACAATTGCCTGATAGATCCTTTAAAACTAAAGGCCTGGTCCTGCGCACCCGCAGCCTCGGCGAGGCCGACCGCCTGGTGACCCTGCTCACCTTTGAAGAGGGTAAGTTCGAGGCAGTTGCCAGGGGAGCGCGCAAAACCAAAAGCAAGCTTGCTTCCGGCATCGATCTTTTTACTTTTGGCAACTTCAATTTTCATCGGGGCAAAACCTGGCCGATTATTACCGGACAGGATCCGATTGAACGCTTCAACCGCTTTCGCGAAGATCCGGAACTCTACTCGTACGGGCTCTATTTGAATGATCTAACCGACAAGCTGATTAGCGGCTGTGAAAACAATGATGCTATCTGCGGCCTGCTGCTCGCAAGCTGGAGGGAATTAACAGGCGGCACGAACCGTAACCTGCTCTGCCGGGCTTATGAACTTAAGCTGGCCGATCTGGCCGGTTATCATCCACACCTTCAGTCATGTGCCTGCTGTGGCTCTCCTGCCTCAACCTCTTTCAGCCCCGTTCAGGGAGGGCTGCTCTGCAGCGAATGCAGCAGTGCTGATACTATCAAGGTTTCGGAAGGAACCCTGGCCCTAGCCCGCCATCTTCTCAAATCCAAGGTAGATAAACTCAGCTTGCTGCGTCCGCTATCTAGGCAGATGGAAGAGCTGGCTGCGATCAACTTTGCTTTTTATGCTCACCATATTAATCTGGGCGAGATTAAATCCCTCAGAATGCTGCCGTTATAAACGGATTCAAGACGGCCCTGCAGCATGCTCTTTTTCCGGGCTGCCAGTAAAAATTTTACCTGCAGCGGGATTGTATAATTATTTACACGCTTCATTTACTGCTATAATACTGGTAAACGGCAGGTAAGCAGCATAAAATAGTATCCGGGGGAGGGTTTTTATGAAGATCGGCTTAGTAATCTATTCCGAGACGGGCAATACTCTCAGCGTTGCCGAGAAGATTAAAACAAAGCTGTCAGGCTATGGGCATGAAGTTGTTCTCGAGCAGATTCAAATCAGCGGCAAAACACCGGCCCGGCCGGGAACATTTAAGCTGACAGGCGCTCCTGACGTTGACGTCTATGAAGGCCTGGTTTTCGGCGCACCGGTGCAGGCTTTTACGCTATCCCCGGTGATGAAAGCTTACCTTTCCCAGCTGCCGGAACTTGAAGGCAAAAAAGTTGCTTTGTTTGTCACCAAGGGTCTCCCTCAACTCTGGCTGGGGGGGACAGGGTCGATTAAAATTATGAAAAAAGAATGCGAAAACAGGGGCGCAGAAATAGTCGGTTCAGCGATTATGCCCTGGGGAACCGTGAAGCGTGAAGAAATCATAAACCGGGCGGTTGGTGATATGGGTGTCTCCTTTTAAATTTATTGATGGGCCTTTCGTACGCCGGGAACTAATTGAATAACTGTTTGGGGGGAAATACGGTGGCAAAGGATAATCACAGCGGCAGTGCAATCTACGGGCTTGGTTTCATCGGAGCGGCAATTTATTTTATCAGCCAGGCAACAACCTTCTGGTTGGGCGTGCTCGGTTTCCTGAAGGCTCTGGTATGGCCGGCTTTCCTGGTTTACGAAGCCATGAAATCCCTGGGTGTGTAACCCGCAGCAAACAATGGAACAGCTAAAAAGGTTGCAAAAAAAACAGAACAGGGGTAGAATTTGTCATTGATTAATGGCTCTGTCAGCAAAACCTTATATCATATTCTATTCTTGGAGATGACCTATTATGGCAGGTAGACCGTATCCGTTAAATCCGGCTCGTGTCATGGCCCTGGGGTTTTTGGGCTTTATTTTATGCGGTTCGGTTATGCTCACATTGCCCCCGATGACCGTGGGCGCCGAGCTGGATTTTATTGATGCCCTTTTTACAGCCGCCTCTGCGGTTTGCGTTACCGGGTTGGTGGTGGTTGATACCGGCACTTTCTATACCCCTCTCGGTCAGGCTGTGATTATGGTCCTGATTTTCTGCGGCTCTCTCGGTTTCATGACCATGGCTACGCTGATATATGTTTTTTTGGGACGAAAAATAACGCTAAGAGACCGGCTACTGGTAAAAGAAGCGCTGAATCAGGATTCGGTTGCCGGGCTGGTGCGGTTGGTGCTTACCGTGGCCAAAATGGCGGTCTTCTTCGTTGTACTCGGGACAATATTTATCTCTTTCCGATCGGTTCCTCAGTTTGGTCCCGCACGCGGGCTGTTTTTTGCCCTTTTTCACTCTATTTCGGCTTTTGGTAATGCCGGTTTTGACATCACCGGCGGCTACAACAGCCTGACTCTTTTCCCGGCCGATTACCTGGTCAACGGCACTATAATGGCCCTCTTTATTATCGGCGGGCTCGGCTTTACGGTAATCCTTGAACTGGTCCGTCATTTTCTCCAAAGTGAACGGATTACTTTGCACAGCCGCCTGGTATTGATAATAACCGCTGTGCTGTTGGCAGGCGGGACAATAAGCGTTCTGCTGCTGGAATACAACAATCCGGCAACTATGGGCAACCTTACCGTAGGCGGTAAGATCTTCACCGCTCTCTTCACGGCAGCAACACCGCGCACAGCCGGTTTCAGCGTTCTCAATACAGCAACACTGTCTTATCCAACAATCCTGATCCTCATTGCATTTATGTTTATCGGGGCCTCACCGACATCTACCGGCGGGGGGGTAAAAACAACTACATTTGGCATTGTGTTGGTAACTTTTATTAACATGATCAGGGGCAGGCAGGAACCGGTGGTTTTTTCGCGGGTTCTTTCTATAAGCCAGATCATGAAAGCGGTTTCGATTATGACCGCTGCGGCAGCCCTGGTTTTTATCACTACTTTTATTATGGCCATTTTTGAAGATTTTGAATTCAGTGCATTGCTGTTTGAGGCAGTTTCCGCCTTCGGCACAGTGGGTTTGAGCAGGGGGATTACTCCTGATTTGAGCAGCCCCAGCAAGGTTGCCCTGGTCTTGACAATGTTTGGCGGCCGGATTGGCCCGCTGACGATGATGGTGGCGCTGGCCAAAAGTAATAAAGCTGATGTTTTGCGTTATCCTGAAGAACATATCCTGATCGGGTAAGATCTTAATAATTACTCAGGCGGAGGTCGTGCAGTTGAAAAAATCATTTTTGGTAATCGGGGCAGGCCGCTTTGGCACGAGTGTCGCCCGCACCCTGTATGAAGAAGGCCACGATGTTATGGTTGTAGACAAGGACGAAGCCCTGATCCAGCAGATTAGCTGTGAGGTAACAGATGCAGTTACCGCCGATATTACCTCCGAAAGCAGCATCAATGCTCTTGGCGTCAGGGATTTTGATGCCGTAGTCCTGGCAATCGGGTTTGATGTGCAGGCCAGCATTATGGCGGCAATACTGCTGATTGAAAAAGAAGCTAAATATATAACCGCCAAAGCGCAAAACGATCTGCACGGCAAAGTGCTGGAAAAAATCGGTGTTAACCGGATAATTTACCCCGAACGCGATATGGGGCATAAAATTGCCCGCAGCCTGATTGCCCCGACGATCATTGACATGATCGAACTTTCACCTGACTACAGTGTTGTTGAGGTTAAGGCGCCGGAGGATATGGTTGGGAAAACATTGCTGGAACTTAACCTCAGGGCTCGCTACGGCATCAGTGTTATTGCCCTGCGGCGCAGCAAAGGAAACGCGACAAACATATCACCCCAGGCTGAAGATTATGTGGAAGCCGGTGATATCATTGTTGCAATCGGTAAGAATAAAAACCTGCAAAAGCTTGAAAGGATTTAGGGGCGATAGTGCCGGAAAAGATGGTGGTTTGCAGTTCATATTGTGATAGTTGGCGGCGGCATGGTTGGCAAACAGTTGGCCCGTTTGCTTGAAGCCAGCCGTCAGCCGTTTGCCGTTAAAATAATCGAAAAAAACCAGAAGCGTTGTGAAGAGCTTTGCAAAGGGCTGAAGGATACACTTATCCTCCAGGGCGATGTCACCGGATATGCCATGCTGAAAGAGGAAGATCCGGGTATTACTGATGCGATAATTGCTGTTGCAGGAGATGATCGTAATAACATTGTCCGTAACGAAGAGCTTCTGATCCCCGGCGGCGATACGATGCTGCTGCCCGGAGGCCACCTGATTATTTTTTCGCTGCCAAAAGCTGCCCATCAGTTGGAGCGCTGCTTCGCGCAGCTTGGTAATAATAAACGGCAGGGCTTTTTGTGCCGCAGGGGGAAAAGAGCCGGCTAACAAGGCGGCTTTTATCAGGAAGGGTGAAATGACGAGGCAAGCAACTGCGGGTGGTGAGAGCGTCGATTTCGTTAGAATCACTGGTCGGTATTTTTTTTGGGGGTTACCGCATAGCCCGCATGGCATTCAACACCGCCAGCACCGCTACCCCGACATCGGCGAAAACGGCTTCCCACATTGAAGCCATGCCCAAAAGCCCCAGCCCCATGACCGCTGCCTTTACACCTAAGGCCAGCACAATGTTTTGGATCACTATGGCCTTTGTTTTACGGGCGACTGCGATCGCTTCGGCAAGTTTTGAAGGCTGGCCGGTCATCAGGACGATATCTGCCGCTTCAATTGCCGCATCGGATGCCACCCCTCCCATTGCCACCCCAATTTCCGCCCTGGCTAAAGACGGAGCATCGTTGATGCCGTCTCCCACATAGACATTTTTACCGTTTCGGCTGCCCGTTTGTTCAAGAGTTTCAATCAGATCGACTTTTTGATCGGGGAGCAGCTCAGCATAAACCTTGTCCAGCATTAGCGCGCGGCCGATCTTTTCAGCAGCCTCTCTTTTATCGCCGCTCAACATTACTATTTTGGCGACCCCCAGTTTGCGCAGCTCCCGGATAGCTGGAATTGCGTCATTTTTAAGCTCGTCTTCTAAGGTTATGCTCCCGGCATAGTAACCATCGATTGCCAGGTGGACCCTGGTTTTATGATCATTGTCATTTTTAACCTTTATGCCATGTCCGGCCAGTAACTTCCGGTTACCCATCAGGATCAGCCTGCTGTCATAGATTGCTTTTACCCCAAGGCCTGGAAATTCCTCATATGCGGCTATCCGTTTTTCTTCCGGCCTTACCGGTGAAGCTTCTCGAATTGAGATCGAAAGCGGGTGTGAGGAGTGAAAGGCAGCGGCTGCCCCATAGAGGAGAAGATCTTTCGGGCTCATACCGGCTGCCGGCTCTATATCCTTTACGGTAAAATAGCCGTGGGTTAAAGTGCCGGTTTTATCAAAAATCACCGTATCGACCCGGCTTAAAGCTTCCAGGTAGTTGCCTCCCTTAACCAGGATGCCTTTGCGGGATGCGCCGCCGATGCCGCCGAAAAAACCAAGCGGAATTGATATTACCAAAGCACAGGGGCAGGAGATGACCAGGAAAATCAGGGCCCGGTAGACCCAGGTAAATAGTTCCTGCCCTGCCGTGATCAATGGCGGTACAAAGGCGATCAGCAGGGCTGAAAAAACTACCAGTGGGGTGTAATATGCGGCAAAGCGGGTGATAAACTGCTCGGTTTTGGCCTTTCGCGATGCTGCTTTTTCCACGAGCGACAAGATCCTGCTTACAGTTGACTGGCTGTATTCAGTTGTCACCCTGATATTGATCAGCCCGCTTGTATTAACTGAGCCGGATAAAACAAGGTCGCCTACCGCCACCTCCCTGGGCAGCGATTCGCCTGTCAGCGCTGAAACATCTAAGGCAGATGAACCATTGACCACTTCACCATCAAGCGGCACCCGTTCCCCCGGTTTAACAACAATTATCGCTCCCGGCTGTATTTCTTCTGGGTTAACAATGCGTGTCTTGCCCCCTTCCAGCAGGTTGGCGTAATCTGGCCGGATTTGCATCAGCTGCTCAATCGAATTACGTGAGCGATGCAGCGCGCTGTCCTGGAAATACTCGCCTACCTGAAAAAAAACCATCACCGCGACCCCTTCGGGGTATTCGCCAATGACAAAGGCTCCTATAGTAGCGATGGACATCAGGAAGTTTTCATCAAAGATTTTACCCCGGATCAAATTGCGGGCGGCGGCCAGTAAAACAGGGCCGCCAAAGATCAGGTAGGCAAGGGTAAAGGCTGTAAAGCCGGCCCACCCTGCAGGGTTGCTGAAAAGGCTAAATAAAAATATCGCTAATCCGATGCCGTACAATGTCATACGCAGCGGTTTTACAGAAGTCTCCCCGCCGGTTACTACCCGGCGGCAGCAGGCAGTGCTGCAGGTATTGGTATTTTGTTCATTTACGGTCATGGTTGCTGTATCCCTGCCCCGTCATTATTCGTTGATATGCTTTAAGCCCTGGAGAAATATCTGCTCGATGTGCTCGTCGTCAAGCGAATAGTAAATATTTTTGCCGTCCCGCCGCGGCTTAACCAGGCGGGCCTGCTTTAAGACCCTTAGCTGGTGGGAAATGGCTGACTGGCTCATATCCAACAGCGCCGCAATATCGCAGACGCACATTTCCTCTTCAAATAAAGCCCAGATCATTTTTATCCGGGTTGAATCGCCAAGGACCTTAAACAATTCAGCCAGGCTGAAAAGTTTATCCTGCGCGGGCATTTTTTGCTTTGCCCGATCAACCAGCTCCTGGCGGATTGCGGTAACATTACACTTTATATCACAGCCGAATTCCCGGTTCAATATCAACTCACCACCACATATGAACATATGAGTAAAGTTTCATGTATACCATAACATTGTTACCCCCGCCTGTCAACAGGGGTATTGTCAGGGGGACGGGGGTGTTGACAATTTTTTATACAGTCGCGTGTGCCGTAATCTTTTTGTTAATTGCGTCTGTATGCTGGTGCTTTTTGGTCTTCACCCAAAAGATTTGTAAAGGTTTATGAGTGGCTGTTCTGCCTTGGACGAAGCTTGTTACACTTATGTTTTGGCGATAACAGGGATCAGGCAAATGATTATAGCTATGCCTATGATTCTTTGATGCAGGGAGATTATTAGTAAAGGAGAATAGTATACTTCTGGGTTTTGATCCGGTTAAATCCGGATGGCTTAAAGAAAGACAGGATATTACGAAAAGCAGACGGCCGCTGATTGCCATCAATACCAGTGTATTTCTCGTCATGCTTGTTCCCGAGTTCGACAGTGCGTAGGACAAAAAACAGGCAGATAGCCAAATATGGAGGGCTATTTAAGCCTAATGAAAAAACAGGCGTGTAACTACAGGGCTTTGTTTTTTCAAAGAGCAAAAAGCTGAAAAAGCCAGGTAATTAAGCACCCTTGTTTTTCAAATCAGCCATATTTGCCTGTTATACTGTCGAACTCAGGTGCAACAACCGTGAGTAATTTTACTCCTTTACCTGCCGGCAATATCATATAATTTCAGATTCGGAATATATTCAAAATGAATGTCGTAGGTCATGACTAAAGCATTATTAAGGATAGCAACTGCTGCTATCAGGCAATCTGTTAAAGGGATGGCAACTCCTCTTTTCCTTAATTCATATGAAATGCTACCGGCCTTGATCCAATCCTCAACCTTGGTTTCCAGAAGGGGTAAGCCACCGAAATTATTTTCTAGAAGCCGGTAATCTTTTTCTGTTTTTGCACCCTGCAATAATTCAGCGATCACCGGACCCACTGTGACGATAGTCCCAGCCAGCAATAATTGGTCAAGTTTTTCTGTTACTGAAGGCTTGTTTCTCAGGTATTCAATCCATACCGCTGAGTCAACGATTATCTTCATTTTTATCCAGCTCTGCCAGTCTGATTTTTCTTACTGCTTCTTCGTCAATTTCTACCCTTCCTTTCAAAGCCATAAAAGCATGCAGCTTTTTCAGCCTGATTGCATCCCCCAGGGCTTT
This sequence comes from uncultured Syntrophomonadaceae bacterium, assembly GCA_964389365.1. GTDB lineage: Bacteria > Bacillota > Dethiobacteria > DTU022 > DTU022 > UBA993. The sequence goes on along the minus strand of CAYMDO010000012.1, from coordinate 6,212 downwards.
TTCAACCGCTTTTGACCGATTCTTGGAGCCATATAGAGCTTCAACTTCTCTTACAATCAGCTCAGACAGGTTTAAAGTAGTACGCATTATCATCAACTCCTTCATACATATTATGCACCATAAAATTATGAAGAACAATAGAATCTTTTTTCACTGCAAAAATTCTGCAGGAGATGGTTACGAGATCAAAGAATAGCTTACTCTGATCGCAGATTTTTGGAATATAAGAGGGAACGGTCATGCTTAAGAAGTTATTAAAGATCGAAGAAAAACAATCGAAGTGGCTGGCTGTTGATTACCCAGAAAAAGTGGTTAAACCGGCTATTGTAATCTCTGCTTCAAGGCAAAATGATACAATACGGCAGGTAATCGGCAGTTGGATAACCCCGGCGGAGGAAGGAGCGAAAGAATTCGCGAATTCTTTATTTAAATAGCATCTGCTGTCATGCGGTCAAGTTGCCTGATTGACCGGTGATTTATCGTTATGATATGATTTCTGCGGCGTAGAAGCGGACAGGTGGCCCTGCATTTAAGGCAAAAGGAGGTTTTTCAAATTGAGGCGAAGCAAGGCAGCAGCCGAAATGATGGTTGAAGGATTTGGTTTAAACTGTATCTCAGCCGCGGCTGTGGATCGGATTCATGATGCCACGTTGGAAGTATTGAAACATACCGGTATTAAAGTTTACAGCGATGACGCCCTCGAAATCTACCATGGTGGCGGCTGTACGGTTGATAAAGCAGGCCAGATTGTCTATTTCCCGGCTTATGTGGTTGAGAACTGTATCCGTTCGGCCCCCCCCAGCTTTGTAATGGCGGCACGCAACCCGCAGCACGATTATGTGATGGGCGGCCGGCGGGTTGGGTTTTGCAACTTCAGCTGCGGGGTGCAGGTGGCCGACCTTGAGGACGGCTCGATCCGTGAATCAACCAAGCAGGATACAGCAGATGTTTCAAAGCTGGTTGACTACCTCGATCAATACGATATCCTCGATTGCCCGGTTGTGCCTCGTGACGTGAGCCAGGCGATCTTCCCGCTGCATAATTTTGAGGCGATGATTTCAAACACCTCAAAACACTGCAGCACGGCTCCTTTTAATTTCCGTCTGGCTGAACTGATTATCGAGATGGCCTCCGCTGTGGTTGGCGGAAAAGAGATATTGCGCTCCCGGCCGATTATCTCGGCCGATGTTTGCCCGCAGAGCCCGCTGTCGTTGGCCCGTGAAACCTGTGAAACCATAATTGCCTATGCCCGGCAGGAGATCCCGGTTAATGTGCTCTCAATGGCCCTTGCCGGAGGCACCAGCCCTGTTACCTTAGCCGGTACCCTGGTGACCCATAACGCTGAAGTGCTGGCCGGCATCTGCCTGAGCCAGCTGACTTACCCGGGCACTCCGAATATCTACGGCAGCTCAACGACGATGATGGAGATGCGCCGTGGTACCGCTACGGTTGGCTGCCCGGAAATGGCAATGCTCGGGGCATGCGTGGCAGCCATGGCTAAGAACTACCGGATTCCCAGCTTCCTTGCCGGTTCATAGACTGACAGCAAGCTGGGCGACCTTCAGGCTGGTCAGGAAAGGACTCTGACCCTCATGGCTGCAGCGTTGGCAGGTGCCAACATGATCTACGGCCTTGGGATGGTGGAGCTGGGAATGACCATGGACTTTGGCCTGTTGGTTGCTGATAACGAATTTGTGCGTATGATTAGACGTATGTTAGACGGGGTTCCGATAAACGATGAAACCCTGGCAGTTGATGTGATTAGGGAGGTTGGGATCGGGGGCGAATTTGTTACCCACCAGCATACTTTTGATAATTTCAAGATAAACCAGTCGCAAAGCCAGCTGATCGACCGCAATACCCGCGGGGTTTGGAAAGATGCCGGCGGCAAGGATATGCATACCCGTTGCAATGAAGCAGCAAAAAACATCCTGGCCACCCATCAGCCTGAACCGCTCCCCGATTCGGTGGCATCTGTCTTGCGAGACATTGTCACTGATGCAGAAAAAGAATTTAATAACACCCATATCGTGGGTTCCTGAACGGTTAGTGCCCGCTTTAGAAGAATAGCATCTTCCGGGTTATCTTCCGCATAAAGTATTTTCATCGTTCAAAACCTCCTTATAGCACCATAGCACCCCGATAGCTACCTGGAGCCGACTGGCAACTTTCAGGGCAACAAAAGCCCTCCGGGTCAGATCCGGGTCTGTGGATTTCTCCTCAACCAACATGATTGATCGAATCAGGTTCTCCTAGCACAAATTTATCTCTACCTGGCAGGGTTAGGTACCACCATTACCGCTAGTCGCGGTAAGCGGTATTTCCAGGTAAAAGGTAGAGCCTTTGCCGGGGGTGCTATCAGCCCAAATCCGGCCACCCAGCCTTTCTGCTGCTTTTCGGACTATGGCCAGGCCGATGCCGGTGCCGTTGTATTCACCTTCCGGATGAAGCCGGTTGAAAATACCAAAGAGGCGATCGTGATACTGCATATCGAAGCCGATCCCATTGTCACTAATCATCACGATCAAAGATTCTGCTTCAACCCGGCCGCTGATCCTGACAATCGGCCTTTCTGTTTTACTGCTGTACTTAAATGCGTTATCAAGCAGATTGCGCAGAATCAGCGCCAGGCCATCCGGATCATTATGGATTACTATTTCAGGAAGATCGACCTCAACCGAACCGCTCCAAGCTTGGGCTTCTTCGTTAAAAGTTGTTAGACAGCAGTTCACCAGTGCTTGTAAATCTACATCTTGCCGCTGCCACGCCCGCTGTTCTAAGCGTGCATAGTTTAAAAGATCATCAATCATAATGTTCATTTTAACAACCGAGTGTCGGACTGTGTCAAGGAAAGCGCGTCCTTCCCGATCAAGGTTTCCGGCATGATTGGCTAAGAGTAGGCTGCTGTAACCATCGATTACTCTCAAGGGCGCCTTAAGATCGTGCGAGACAGAGTAGGAAAAAGCCTCCAGCTCCCGGTTTTTTGCTTCCAGTTGAGCGGTTCGCTCGGCTACGCGCCCGTTAAGGGTTTCACTATGCAGAAAGAGCTCTACTTTAGCCAGTTTCAGCTGGCGGTTGCGTATTGTTAAAAAAATACTTAAAATAGCCAGCCCGGCAAGCAGGATAGCGGCCGTAATGATTATTTCTTTATATTCATCCCACAATGTGGGGCTTTTATTTAAAAAGACAGTATTTGCCGGCAGTATGTCAGGATCGGCGCCGAAACGTTTTAACTGCTGCCAGTTGAACAAGGGATAGAAATCTGGTTCTATGCGGGTCGGTTCCTCGGTCAAAACGAGTGCGCCGGTTAAATAGTTCACTGCAGCCTCTGCTACCTGTTGGCCGAGTTTTTCCGTGATGATCACAGACCCGCCGATCAAGCCATGCTTAATATGCATGTCTGCAAACGCAAAAACCGGTGCATTAGCCACATGACTGACCGTATTAGCAACAGCAGCCGGTACAAACGTTTCGCCGCTAATGTCCTGGAAATAGGACCCGTAAAAAACAATGGTGTCGGGGGGTAAAACGGCAATTCGCTCAAGCATCTCAAAATAGGTTAAATCCTTTGTCTGCTCAATGCCAACCTGCTTATTTAAGCTCTCGATGGCGATGATCAGACTATCAACAAAAGGCGCCTTCTCGTCATCCACTCCCATAACAACTACCACATTTTTTGTATGCGGAAAAAGTTCAAAGGCGTATCTTGCAGTGCCTTCAGAATCATTGGAAGCAGCGGCAATAATTAATTTTCGCGGAGCGCCTTCCCAGGCCGGCATTTCGTCGTATGAAACAACCAAGGGAATACCCTCAAACAGGTCTTTTGCTTCCTCAGCTACAAAATCAGCAGCAACCTGATCGGTGGCGATGATCAGATCTATTGAATGATCCCTTGAAGTTAACGCAAGCTTCTCTTGCATGAGGAGCTTCTGCTGATCGGTATCCTTTCGGCCTAGATCCAGGAATGTTACAAAGATATTATCAGCTGGCATGCCTGCAGTTCTTAATGAATCGACGATCGACATTATATAAGCGTCAGCTATTGGAAGGCCGTATTGAAAACCGCATATAATCTGGACACCCTTATTACCGATGTTATCCTGATTGGCATCCGCCTGCTTAATAACAGAAATGAGGGGTGCGAACATTACAATAATCAAAAAGACACAGAAGCAACGGATTATTTTCACACCACTCATGCTTTCTCACCCCTCTTTCTTTTTCTTCTGTCACAGGGTTTCTCCACATCTTTTGGCATCAGCAAATGACCCGCAACCTACCGGCAGTGCGGTAATTACGGCAAAGCCGATTGTTTTTACCGCTTAGAGTCAGTCTGAAGCAGGAATGATTTTGACAATTGTTGCCCTTCTTGTTTCTATATAAATATATTTCACATAATTTTAAAAAATCCTTTTTTTTAGCAGGTGATGGGCTATGCCCTAAAATGTCTGTTCGCTACCTGGTGGCTGGGATATATGCCGGGGGCCTGTCGACCAGGGATAGCGAAGCCACCTTTACCGGCGATAAGGGCAACTGCTTGATCAGTAAAAGCGCGGTCAGCGAAATAACCGAAACCCTGTGGGAAGAATATGAAGCCTTTACGAAAAGGGATCGATTAATAAGCATTGAAACTTGAATGCAGCAGTGTTAAACTCGTATGGTAATTAAGCTGAAAAATAAGTGATTCCGGCCGGGTGAAACGAGTATTTGCTGAAGAGAGAATTAGGGTTACTCGATGTCATAATGATCACTGCCGGCTCAATGATTGCTGCCGGGCTGTTTGTCCTTCCGGGCATCGCGTTTAGCCGATCAGGTCCGGCTGTAATCCTTGCCTACGGTTTAGCGGCTCTAATCTGTGTTCCTACACTATTGAGTGCGGCTGAGCTGTCGACCGCCATGCCTAAAGCTGGCGGCATCTATTTTTTTGCCAGCAGGGGGATCGGTTATTCTGTCGGTTCAATTGCCGGATTTACTCGCTGGTTCGCCATTACATTGAAAAGTTCTTATGCCCTGCTTGGCATCGGTTTATATAGCTCTGCTTTCACTGATATAAACCCGAAATTGGTTGCAGTGGCTGCCTGTTTGATATTTGTTGCCATAAACCTGCTCGGTATTAAAATTGTCGGCGCTGCGCAGATAATTCTCACTGCAGTATTAATTGGGTTGATCGGGATATTTATTTTCAGTAGCGGCCCTTCTGTCAGCTTAGATCATTTTATACCTTTCTTTTCTTCAGGATTTATGCCTGTCCTGGCCACAGCCGGGTTCATTTTCATATCTTACGGTGGCCTGCTGGTAATAACCGGTTTGGCGGAAGAAGTTAAGAGACCGCGCAGAAATATTCCCCTTGGAATGATCACCGGACTTCTGATCACAGCTTTTATCTATGTTGCTGTAGTCTTTGTTACCGTAGGGGTTAGTGATGCAGATGCTTTGAGGAAGACATATACTCCGGTGGCCGACATTGCAGGCATCACGTTGGGGCAAGCAGGCTTAATAATTGCGTCGCTGGCAGCATTTTTGGCTTTTATAACTACTGCCAACGCCGGCATAGCTGCCGCCTCCCGTTATCCCCTGGCGATGAGCCGGGATGGATTGCTGCCTCCTGTTGTTGGTGCCGGTATCCTAAAAAGCAATTTGCCCTCAGTATCAATTATTTCCACAGGTTTGCTGATCCTGCTGGCTATTGTGATTTTGCCTTTAGCCACTCTTGTCGAAATAGCTTCATCGATGCTTTTGATCAGTTATATTTTAGCTACCCTGGCTCAATTAGCATTTCGTAAGAAAAAGGATACCAATTACCGGCCTACATTTTTTGCTCCTTTCTACCCGTGGTTACAGTATCTCAGTCTAGCAGGGTTGCTGGTACTTTTATTCCAGATTGGAATACTACCCCTTTTCTTTGCATTAGCTGTATCCGGACTGGCATCCCTTTTGCCGTTGGTCAGGGCAAAATATCTGGGCGACAATTCTGTACCCCTTCCACCGGAGCCTAAAAAATAACCTTACGTGGTCAATCATTAATTATCGATCACTTGTAGGAAGGAAAATCATGCCTTCCAACAGGGAATCAAACCGCTATTTAAGCGATACAGAAGATTGTCAACAACCCCGACCCCTTGACACGCGTATTGACAAAAAAGGTGGCGGTTGTTACTATCCTGACTTTTGCAGTTTAGTAGTTAGGAAAGGCCGCTTAACCCTGATGCAGT
>CAYMDO010000011.1:0-58515 GCA_964389365.1 uncultured Syntrophomonadaceae bacterium | reverse complement strand
ACTCCCCGCAAAAAGTCTTATACATCAAGCGCTTCCGAAGATCGCAAATGGCTTTATTAGCATCAACAAGGTAATAGTCGAAGGCGATTGATAACTAAAAAATGATTGGGGGTATATATCGTGGATATTGATCTATTTTTAACAAATGCGGTAAAGAAAAAAGCTTCCGATGTTCACCTGATTACCGGTGTAGCGCCGGTGATCAGGAAAAACCAACGACTAATCTTCCTTGATTTACCCCCTTTAAAGCCGGAAGAAACAATAGCTATGGCAAGGCGTGTGATGAATGGCCATAGCGATAAAAACAAAATATTTGAGCAGAAAGGCGAGATCGACCTTTCCTACTGCATTGAGGGTGTGGGTTATTTCAGGGTAAACTGCTACATGCAGCGGGGATTGGTCGGGATTGCAGTCAGAGTTATAAATTCACTGATCCCAACGATTAAATCCCTGGAACTTCCCGATGTCTTGTATACCCTGGCCCGACAAACGAAAGGGCTGGTCTTGATAACCGGGCCAACCGGCAGTGGCAAATCGACCACCATGGCGGCTTTAGTTAATCAGGTTAATTGTGAAAGGGCCTGCCATGTTATTACGCTTGAAGACCCAATAGAGTATGCACACAGCAATAATAAATGTATTATCACCCAACGTGAAATCGGGCGTGACAGCAAATCATTTCCCGAAGCCCTGCGGGCAGCCCTGCGTCAGGACCCGGATGTGATTATGGTTGGGGAGATGCGTGACCTGGAAACTATATCAATTGCGATTACCGCGGCTGAGACCGGTCATTTGGTTTTAGCCACCCTGCACACGATTAACTCAACGCAGACTGTGGAGAGGATCATCGATGCCTTTCAGCCGGTGCACCAGCAGCAGATCCGAGTCCAGCTGGCAAATTCCCTCGCGGGCATTGTCTCACAACGCCTAGTAACCAGAAAAGAGGGTAGTGGTATGATTGCGGCAATAGAATGCTTAACATCAACTGTTGCTGTGAGAAACCTGATCAGAGAGGGGAAAGCGCATCAATTGTATTCGTTGATTGAAACCGGATCCCGGTTTGGGATGATAACCATGGACAAACATTTGCAGGGTCTTTATGAAAAAGGCCAGATAAGCAGCACCACTTTACAGGAAAATGCAACTGATTTGGATCGGGTTTATGAGTATATAAAAAGTAAAGACAGCATCAAATGATAAACTGTTCAGCTTCAAATACACTCATACGCACATTACGCGTAGTTTTTACTGTGAATAATAGATCAGGTTTCCGCTGCCGGTTGTTGCATTTTTGATGTTGTTTAACAGAACTTCTGACTGCAGCTTGTAATCGCTGTTCAGGTTTGCATGGCTGGTTGTAATTATATAATTGACAAGGTAAAGGTTGCCAGATTGAACGATGGAAAAGTTAACAGCAGTAATACGGGGATAATTAGTTTTTAAAGTGCTCAAGTTTATCATTTTTGCTAAGCTGCTGTCGGTTAAGCTGATTGATCTGGCATTTTTCAGTTCAAAAAAAATAAAGTCAGAAGCCATACGTGTGTCGAACTGCACTTCTGACAGAGCTTCTCCCGTTTGGTATGCCCTGTAATTGACGGCTAAAAAATTATAACCGATTATTAGGATAATTGCCATCAGGGATAAAGAGATCATTAATTCAACGACACTCAGGCCGAAATTATTAAACAAGCGGTTGTGGGTATTAAATTTATGATACAATGTGCTTGCTCCCGGTGATTTTTTATCTGCCTGTTACAGCACGCAAAACGCCGCTAACCGCTCCACTGTATGCAGTCCAGAGGCTGGTATCAGTTGAGGTGAGAATAGCTCCACCCTCACCAACAGCTATATATCTTCCATCTACCCCGAAAACACTATGTAAATTTTTATTGCCCACCTTGTAATTTGTCCAAGCGCCTGTTATTTCATCATAGACGAGAATTCGTCCCAAATTACCAACAATGACAAATTTACGATTATGATAAGTGATGCCGTTTAAATCATCAGCAACTGGATCTGGAGGCCCGTCAACTGTCCAGGCTGATCCATCAACGGATGAAATGATTGTGCTGTTCTTGCCGACTGCCAGAAACTTGTCGTATTTTCCATCGGAAGTGTGGTTATTTACGACATCCAGCAAATCCGCACTTACCGGGCTGTTTATGTAAGCTATGGCAACCCCGCTGGTAACAGTGATGATTGTTCCTTTATCACCTACGATAACAAGATGTCCCGAATCTGTCACGCTGATTCCATTGAGGTTTTCATTTGTGCCCGAAGAGATGGCTATCCACAGTAAACTGTTTGCCGAGTAAAAGATAGTCCCGTTCAGCCCCACGGCATAAAACCGGGCAAGATTAGAAGACCATGTAACATCTTTTAATCCTCTAGTGGCATAGACGGGTGTTTTTGTCCAATTGCTCTCATTTGCGGAGCTTAAGACAATCCCTTCGGTTCCGCTGCTTCCTACAGCCACATAGCGATTTGAGCCGAAGCAAGCAGCATTGATGAGATTGAAGGCGGGAAAAGCCGCTTCTGCAGAGGGGCGATCCAGCCAGTATGTACTGTTTTCTGATACATAGAGTGCCCCCTCCCCGGCAGCAATAATTTTAGGCTGCTCGACAATATACCTGGCCCTGGAAATCTGGTCCGGCTGACCGGAGATTGCTGTTTTCATTTGTACGATATAATGACCCTTTGAGTTGAGCAAGTTTGCCGGCATTATAAAGGTTGCTGAAGTCGCCGAGGCTACAGCAGGCGTAATCGGGCCAAATAGCTTAAGTTCGCCTGTTTTATCGTAAATATCAATGTGGCTGTTTGTGGAGCTGAAATTTGTATTGTAGCCAGTCACTAAAATTTGGGTGGGATGGCTTGTTCCCTCAAAAACCACGGCTGGATTAAGTGTAATGCTCGGAAGATAGGGGATGTAAGTTTCAAGCGTAGATGATCTCCCCTGTTCCTGCCTGAAGGACTCAATCATGCCTCCCGGTATGGTGTGGCTAACCCCGCTAAAAACCAGAACCAGGTCTTCGGCAACAGCGTCTTCGCCTGTTCCGATTCGCGAACCCAGGTCAGCCTGTGCTTCACTGTAAGCGATGCCCTTGTCTCCGGCACCGTAAATACCGATTAAACCGGTGCTGAATATGCTTAAAAAAGCAACCATAACTATGGTCAGGATGACCAGCGATATAATTACTTCAATAAGGGTAAAACCGCCATTGCTTCTGCAGTATTTCAGCATATTCCACCCGCTTGCTTAGTCATACCAAATATAACCGGTATACGTGATGCCAAGGTATGTTCTGTCAAGATTGACATTATTAAACATTGTAGGTGCGTGAATGATTGTCATATTATTGAAAATTTGTACCGTTCTACCGATAACCGATCCTCTGTAGGTCAGACCGGCATTATCGAAAATTACCTCAGAATCTGGCGCGTAAAGAAAAACATTGCCGGCAGCACTGCTGCCTTTAAAAGTAACCCGATGATTCCCAATAACGTAAATATATAATTCTGTGCCTGCCTTAACATCGATTTTACCGCTACCGGTTATCGATAACGGTCCGCTTATATAAAGGTGGACAATCCCGCCTCCGCTTACCTCAAGAGTTTTGCTATGTAACGGTAGGCTATCTGCTTTCCTGCATATTGGACTGTTTTTAGCTGAAATTACCCTAATAAGGTTACCGCTTTGATCTAAAACCGGGCACCCGTTTGGAATATTGATTTGCGGATAACTAAGGGCAGAATATCTTGGAGGGGTCGCGCCGGCAGCCATGTTTCTGTAAGTATATCTGCCAACGTTAATTGTATTGTCGCCCCCGCTGGAAACCACGTTACCATCAATAGTTCCGCTATGGCTGTTATTATGTACAGTAACTGCTTGTTTGGCAGCTATGGCATATTGGAAAACCCCTCCAGCCTGAACCCCGCTTGATGATAATTTTATCTTAGCTGTCTGGCTGGTTCCGTTATATTTACCGACAGATATAACATTGATAGCATTATCGGTGATAAGCTTATCTTCAACAGTAACTGTAAATGTTCCCCCGCCGATCTGGCTGTTGGGAGCGGAAGTTTTATTGAAGAGTTCCTGCCCGCCCATATTTACTAAATACTCAGCCGTGGCTTGCGCTCCTGCCCGGGCTATGTAATAGGCTTTTATACGGTCTTCATTTTTGCCGGCAAATATATTTTCTGCTACGCTTGTATTTATGATTACTGCACCGAGGATCATTAAAACTGCCATGACCAATAAAACAACAATCATAGTTGAGCCTTTATTGTTTTTGATCTTAACTTGTAAATTCATTTGAATTCCCCCGCTTAATAAAACAAACCTACCTTAGTTAAAAACGCAAACCGGCAGGTCGGGTTAACCACGTGTTTCTACCAATCGTGCTGCAGCCAGGCTGTCTGCTTGCTTCATCCAGACCCTCAGCTTTGCGTCTCCGAATTGCTTCGGTTTTGCCTTTTACTGATTGATATTATATTATTTCAATTGTAAGTATACACTTAAATGATACGCGAGTAAGACAAAAATGTCAACTATTTTTTTACTTGCTAAAAAATGTTAGGGCATTTACGGGTTTAATTCTTTTGCACTAAAAAAAACATATTGGCGCGCAGGCGCTTCTTTGGGATTAAATCAACTGAAACACCCGGTACATCGGCGACATGACCGAGTAAACGATTAGGCCAATAAACAGGCCAACTGCGAGAAGCAAAATAGGCTCGAGAAGCGAACCAATGCGGTCAACCTGGTAAGCAATCTCTCTTTCGTAGAAAAGGGCGGTTTTGTTTAAGGTGTAATCAAGGGTTCCACTTTCTTCTCCAACCCTGATCATCTCAATTAAGAGGGGCGGAAAGACGTGAGCATCTTTTAGCGGCTCTGAGAGGCTGTTTCCGCGGGTTAAGGCTTTTTCTAAATCGGCAATCGCATGCGAGAAAACAAGGTTATTAACAATCCGGTCAGCCAGGTTCAGGGCCTGGTGCAGAGCAATTCCACTGGCCAGCAGGGTGCTCAAAGACCGGGAAAAGCGGGCTGTAGCAGTTTGCCGAAAGATCTTACCAAAAACCGGCAGTTTAAATAGCAGGTGGTCATACAGCAGGCGGCCACGGCCGGTTTTTATAGCCCGGTTTAAAAAAATGAAAAACAGCAGCGGGAGTATGAGCATAAGCGGCCAGTAAGCCGCAACCAGCCTGCCAAAGTTGAGCATGATTCGGCTTAACAGAGGCATTTGCATCCCGTAGGAGTTGAAAATGTTGGCAAACTGGGGCAAGACAAAGACTATCATCACCATGATTACGGCCAGCGCCATGGCGCTGATAAAAAGCGGGTAGGCGGTGGCCGAACGCAGTTTTTCTTCCAGGTCGTGCTGTTTTTCGTAATGTACGGCCATTCGGTCCATAATTGTATCGAGCGCACCGGCGGTTTCGCCTGTTTCAACCATCCCGATAAAAAATGGAGGGAAAAAACCGCCTTGTTGAACCAGGGCACCGGCAAATGATGACCCTACCTCGACAGCCTGCAGCACATTATTGAGCTTTTGTTTAAAGACAATATTCCCTGTTTGCCCGGCTAGCACTTTTAGAGCATGCAGCAGAGGGATGCCGGTCTGCAGCATGGTAGCCAGCTGGCGGCAGAATAGCATGAAATCACGGCTGTTTAAGGAGTGGAGCCTAAGTTTTTCAATGAAATCAAGCTGCAGCAAAGCCAGCCAAAATAACCTTAAGGATTTTGACTCCTTCAGGTTGACGATATATAAACTGCGCGAGTTTAGGTAAGCAATGGCTTCAGCTGTTGAAGTTGCAGAAAAGCTGCCCTTAATCTTTTCGCCGGAACCAGATATTGCCGTATAGCGGTAATTTTTTTTCAGGTGGCCGTACCTCTGCAAGTAATATTAGTTTAAATAATAGAGATTAAGGCTGAGGCTGATTGTACCTGTTTCTGATTCACCGGCCAGCCACTCAATATGTTCAATTATTAACAGCTGTGTAAAATTTTCCAGCCGGTAGATAAAACTTGAAGGAAAAGTTTCCAGGTTCGTAATTTTTATGAATATATTCTGGGCGCTGTAATTGCCGTAATCGATGCTCTCGTTGACCCGCATTGCATGAAGCCTGCCGGGGCCGCTGTTGATCAGTTTTTCAAGGGCGCCGATTGATACAGGCTGTTGGTCAACTAGAGGTATCAGATGCTGATCGTGCTGGCGGTATAAGGTTGTTTCCAAGTAGTTGCCCGTCAGCTGCTGTTCACTTGCGAGCACAGTATTGAGTTGCTCGATTTCTGCCCTGATCATGGCTTGTTCAAGGTATAGACTGCGAATCGTCCCTAGGGCAGCTATCCCGCCCAGCTTGAACAGGCAGGTACAGAGAACAGCTATAAAGAAAACGGCGATCAGAAATTTTTCACGGTTGCTGGAAACGTCATTGTTTTTAATTCTCATCTTTATCGTATCCCGCCGTTTGCTTTAGATCGGCTTTGATCGAAAAGTAACATCCTGTTTCCTCCGTGTAGTCTGCAGTGGTTAAAACAGCTTTGCCAATAAAAGGCATATCGTGCAGCATTTTGGCAAAATTGGCTGCAGATTGCAGGCTGGGGCTGTTGCCTTTTATGACGATCTGCCCTTCTGCGTCAGCCGCCAGGTAGCTTAAGCCTACATCGGGCGGGGCAGAGGAAATCACTATTTCCAGATAGTCGCCTTTAATAAAATAGCCAGAAAGCAAATGTTCAGCAATCGCAGATTGGCTTTCGCCGGTTTCCACCTCTGCTGAAATTATTAGCAGAGGTGCTGCCGCTTCAGTTTTGCTGCTTAATTCTTTTTTTAAATGCTCGGTTTCGGATAGAAGCTTTAGCCGGTAACCGTCCAGCGCATAGCAACAAGCGGTAAGTATAACCGAAACCAGCAGACAAACCAGGAAACGAATGGTTCTTGGTTTTATTAACCTGAAGCGGTTGCGGTATTCCGGGCTGCTCAGATCAATTTCGTAATTTACCTGAGCCACCCCCTGAGGGCAAGGCCGAACGCCGTGGTATAGACAGCGGGGTTGTTTTGCCGCACTGAAGTTATACCGCCGATACAGAGCCCGTTTAATGCCGGCAGCTGCTGCAGCCCCACTTTAATCGAAAGCTTGCTTTGCAGATAACCGATCAGGCCTGGAATAACCGCGCCTCCCCCGCTAACTGCAAGCAGGCCCGGTTCTGCTTTTCCGGAGGCTGACTGATCGAGATAATAACCGATGCTAGCGGTGATCTGTTCGGCCAGTATGTTGCTGCTTTTTGTAGCGCTGGCTGTAACAGGCTTCAGAAAATTAAAATTAAGCCGGTGCGCTTCAGAGGGGTTGATTCCGCTGTCGGAAGAAGCTTCTTTTAAAAAATCGAAAACACCGAACCGTAGGTAGCGGCAGTAATGCAACGTTCCATTTACCGTCAAGAGCAGTGTGGAACAGCGGTAACCGATATCAAGCAGAGCCTTGCCTCTGCCATCAAAATTAGGTGGATTGGCATGCCTGTTCACGGTTTCCACGCGCAGCAAGGAAAGGGGGTTCACTTCCATAGAGAGAGGAACGAAACCTGCTTTTTCAACCACTCCGGCCAAAATATCTGCAGTTTCTGTTTCAGCAGCAGCCAGGATATACCTGCTGCCATTACCGGATGTTTTGCTGCCGTTCAGTGGGCAGCAATCATAGGATGCGTTAACAGCTTTTAACGGAAAGTGTTTTTCAACTTCCCAGGGCAGTGTTTTTAGCAAATCTTTCTTTGAAAGCGGCGGCAGGGAAATTATGCGCAGGTAGTGGGATTCCGGGCCGAGGCAGATATTTGCCAGGTTATTTTTGGTGGTTAGCTTTTTCTTTATCTGCCCCAGTTTATAGCTTAACTTTTCCTGATCAATAATGCGGCCCTCGGAAATAGCTCCTGATGGGGTGGAAGCTGTAAAACATGTTGTACAAGATAAGGCTCCAGCTTTCTGCCGTAACTGTATAACCTTAATCTGGGCCGAGCCGATATCCAGCCCGATCGGCGAGGTTGAGCTTTTAAATTTCAGGTTACTGCGGGTAACAGTATTGCAATTTTTGCCAGCCATTTATCTTTTGCTCACATCCGTAATATTTTTCTTGCTGATTTAAAGCCTTTGCCACTGCCCGTAAGAAAGCGATCTGTCAGGGTTTAGGAAAACCTCGATCAGCAGCACATACGTAAAATCGCCAACTGTGCCCGCCGACCTGATGCGCCTGCTTGTGCTGCCGCTGTTCTCAAAAGTGACCCTGAAACTTCCTTCCATCAAGCTGCAGGTCAAGACTTGGTTACTGTAAAAGTCTTGCTGCAGCAGGGCGATCCCTGCTTCCAGGCCGGATTCAGCCAAATATTGCTGCTGCAGTTCTTGTTTCTGGTACCCGGCGATCAACTTTTCATTAAAGGCATTGGTAAGCAGAGCCGCCCCGAGCAGCAGAAGCACGGCGGTAAAAACCAGGATCAGGACAAGGACCATCCCCCGGCTGTCAGCTAAAAAACTGCCATTTCCCCGGTTCGCCGGTATCACCTTATGGTTCTGCATAGGCGCCCACAGCAACCGATGCAACCGCTTTAGGCAGGTTACGAGGGCAAACCGAGCTGGTAAGCCGGTAAACTGTTTCCAGCACTTTGCCATTTTGGGGGTTGAAGGTCCCTGCGCCTATGGTTATTTCAATTAAACGGTTATTATGTATAATAAAATTCATTTCGGTTATCCCTAACGCCACTACGTTATGGTAGTACGAAGCACTGGAAGTCGGGTAAACATCAAAGACAAGTTGCGGGCCGACCAGCCGGAAGCGCAGGGTACGGCTGTCTCCATGTTTTTGAAATCGCAGTTCCTGCCCCTGCTTATGAAGGGATACCGCTTTGGCGAAGGTCAGTTCACGAACGATCTTATCCATGGCAATCCTGGCGCTTTGTTGGTACTCTGCATGGTCAATGGCACGCTGCCAACCGGCAAGGCCTGCCAGGTAAAAACTGTAAACAGCTGTAACCACAAAACCGATCACGCATAATGTAATTATCAGCTCAATTAGGGTAAAACCTGCTTCTTTCTTCGGCATGTTTACTCCCCCGGGGCGCTAGCGCCCGCTAAAGTAAGTAGAAAGTGTTTCTTCATGCTTGCAGTTATTCTCCCACCAGGATACAGCTACATCAATCTGCAGCAGCTCGGCAGCAGTCCCATTGCCTGTAGCCGCCGGTAGTTCTACCCGGGTTAGGGTTGTTTCCCTGATAAAACCGGAAAAACCGGCAAGGTTTGTCTCAATTGATACTGTAGAGGGATTTTCAAGGTAAAGATTGTAAACAGCCGGGTAACCCAGTGCCCGCATCTCTTCGATCCTGTCACGGCAGAGGTTTAGGGCAGTGGTCTGCATGCGGGCATTGCCGATATAAGCATACCCTGTGGCAAAAAGGTTTAATAAGGGGGCAACAACAATGCCCAGAAGGGCAAGAGCAATCAGCAGCTCAATAAAAGTATAACCGGATGCGCTGTTCTTAACCATCCTGAACATTGCTGCGTCTCCTTCTGCATTCAGTTGTGTTATCCATAGCAAAAAAATGATCTGCGAACAGGACTCTTTACAGGATCAGGTTAATATACCAATTCCAGATTATTTCACCCCAGAACACTTCCACCAGAGTGGCCATAGCCAGGTATGGGGCAAAAGGAAGGGCGCTTTTACGCGTTGCCCGGCCAAGGAGCATCATAGCGATTCCGGCCAGAGCACCCAGGATAAATGCGGCCAGTAATACCAATGCCACGCCGCGCAGCCCGACATATAAACCGATCATTGCCATCAGCTTCATGTCGCCCGCACCCATACCGCCTCGGCTGACCAGGATTATGATCAGCAGTAGGCCGCCACCTGTGAAAAACCCAAGCATAGCATCCAGGGGCAGGCGGTCAATTAAGAGCCAGCCCGGAACCTTAGTGACCATTGATAGGAGCGCCGGCAGGTAGAATAACAGGCCAGCGATCATGCCGGCGGCGACAAGTGCATTCGGTACGATCCTGAGGTCAAGGTCAATCAGGGTAACTGCATATAAAAGAACGAGCAGGGCAAGGTAAAAAAATCCCGAAGCTGAAAAACCAAACTGGTAAAAGACCGCAACAAAAAGCAAACCTGTAAACAGCTCGACCAAAGGGTAGCGGAAGCTAATCGAAGCGGAACAGTAACGGCATTTTCCCTTTAACAACAGGTACCCGAAAAGGGGGATCAGATCAATGAAAGATAGCCCGGTTTTACAGGCAGGGCAACTTGAAGGGGGTTTAATAATAGATAACTTCAACGGTAACCGGTAAACTAATACATTCAGAAAACTGCCGAAGCAGAGTCCGAAAATAAACAGGATCAAAAGCAAAAACAAATCGTCGGCTGCCAACTAGCAGAACCTCCCGGGTGCCGGTTTTCCGGCCACAGCGCTGCGATTCATTGCGAGCTTAGTTTAGTTCGACAGCAAAAAAATAATTCCTGCCCTTCTATCCTAAAAATAGACTTTTTTTGAGAAAACTCTGTATCTTCCCTTTCCGTTTGGATATATAAATGCTATAATACCTATTATTTACAGGGTGGGACAGCTGGATGATGATGGAGTGCAACGCGGAAACTGCATATTACTTTTTACTCGGTAACCCTGTTACCCATTCGCTGTCTCCGCTGATCTACAACACCGGTTTCAGGTTGCTGAATATCAATGCTGTTTACCTGGCTGCCGCTGTTGAGGCAACCGAAATCAGTAATGCGGTGAAAGGTCTAAAAGCCCTCGCTGCCGGCGGCTGTAACATTACCAGCCCTTACAAGGAAATGGTAATCCCCTGTATCGATCAGGTAGATGAAGATGCTAAAATATGCAACTCGGTTAATACGATTGTAAATAAGGAAGGTTTTTTATGCGGTTCTTCTACCGATGGAAAGGGATTTTACCATGCCCTGCTGAAAGCGGACCCGGGTTACAGCCCGAATAAGCCGGCTTTGTTGATCGGCGCAGGTGGTTCAGCCCGTGCTGTAGCATATCACCTTGCAAAAAAAGGGTTAAAGGAACTTTATCTTGCGAATCGAAATCCCGAAAATGCCGAAACCCTGGCTGCTTTACTTTTTGAGCATACTTCGCTGGATATATGCCATTGCCTGCCCCTGGACAGCGGCCGGTTAAAGGCAGCGCTGGATGCCTGCCACCTGATTGTTTACTGCTTGCCGCTGGATGCAGATGAGGTTGTAAAAGCTCTACACAGAAAAGAATTTAACGGTGGGGGAAAAATTTTCTTTGACCTGCGCTACAGCCCGGCGGAAACTGAAGTGATGAAATCTGCAGCCGGCGCCAATGCCATCACGCATAACGGTATTGGCCTGCTGTTTAGGCAGGCGCTGCTTGCCTTCAAGCTGTTTACCGGGCAGGCTGCCCCGGAAGAAGAGATTGAATCAGCACTGGCCCGCTACCGAAAGAAGGAGCTGCTGGATGGCAGTTTTTAACCACAGAAAAATCGAGAGCGCTCTTTTGGAGCAGGGTTTGGTTGAGCGGGAACTCCTATTTGAACTGCTTGCCGAAAGCCGCCGCAGCGGCAAACGGGTAGCCAGGCTGTTAATCGAAAAAGAGATAATTACTGAAGAACAACTTCTTAAAGTGTTTGAAAATGAACTGGGAATCAGTCAGGTTAATTTAAGCCTATTTCCGATTGACCCGCAGGTGATTGCCAGGATTCCGGCAGAAATAGCTGCGCGTTACCGGGTCTTGCCGCTGTCCGCGGAAAACGGCAGGATTACCCTGGCAATGAGCGATCCTATGGATTTAGAAGCGATTGATTATGTCGCCATGCTCACCGGGGCAGAGATAATAACGGTTTTGGCCTGTGACAGTGCGATCAGGCAGATGCTCTCACGCTTCTACGGTCTAGCTCCGCGCAAACCGGAGTTGGTAAAAGCTGCAGGCCGGCAGGCGCGGGGAAGCATTAACGAGCCGGAAACAGAACTTCGCAACGACGGTTCGCCGGTGGTGCAGATCGTTAACTCGCTGATTGAACAGGCTATCGCCGAGGGTGCCAGCGACATCCACCTTGAGCCCGGTGAAAAGGAATTAAGAATCAGGATGCGTTTAGATGGGATGCTGCACGATATTGTTGCTCCGACAGGGCAGCAGCAGTCAAATATTATTTCCAGGGTGAAGATTATGGCCAACCTCGATATAGCAGAAAAAAGATTGCCTCAGGACGGCAATATTGATTGGCAGGAAGGCCGGGCCGGAATTAACCTTCGGATTTCAACCCTGCCAACGATCAACGGGGAAAAAATTGTGATCAGGCTGCTGGAGAAACAGCGGATTATACTACCGCTGGGGGAGCTTGGTTTTTCGGAAGCAAACTACAATCTTTTCCGGCGGCTGCTGTTGAACCAGCACGGCTTGCTGCTTGTGACCGGGCCGACCGGATGCGGAAAAACTACAACCCTCTATTCAGCGTTGAACCACCTTAACCGCCCGCAGAAAAACATTATTACAGTAGAAGATCCGGTTGAATATCGTTTTAAGGGTATCAACCAGGTCCAGGTGAACCGTAAAATCAACCGGACATTTGCCAACGCCCTGCGTTCAATCCTGCGCCAGGATCCGAATATTGTTATGGTCGGCGAGATACGTGATCCGGAAACAGCTGCAATCTCCGTGCAGTCGGCTTTAACGGGTCATCTGGTCTTAAGCACCCTGCATACTAACAATGCCGCCGGCGCTGTAACCCGGTTAACCGATATGGGTTTGGAAAAATACCTGGTAAATTCATCACTGCTGGGGGTAATCGCCCAACGGTTGGTCAGGCAAATATGTTCCTATTGTGCGGCCGAGTACCCGCTGAGCAATCAGGAAAAAGCCTTTTATAGAGGGTATTTTGATTGCGATCCGCCAGAAAGGTTATGGCATGGCAAAAAATGCAATCGCTGCAACCAGACCGGTTATAAGGGCCGCCTGTCGATTCAGGAGGTTTTGGTAATCAATCAGCGGCTGCATGAAATGATCATGCAGGGAGCCTCGACAGAGGAACTGCAGCAGGTAGCTGTGCGGCAGGGAATGCAAACCCTGGTCAAAGACGGCCTGCGCCTGATCCTGGAAGGTAAAACCACGGTCAATGAGATTGTTCGAGCCACCTTTAATACGATTATCAACACCGAGGCGGCGCTTGATAAAAACAGCATCGCTTACTTATCAACCCTGCAGAGGGATCCGGATTGATGGAAAAGCGCTTTAAGAGGGCATTGGCAAGCGGGCGGATAAAATGTGATGGCGCCCAGAAGGCCTTTACACTGGTTGAAATATTATGTGTAATCGGCCTGTTGTCGTTGATGGCGCTAATCGCAGTACCCGCTTTGGTTGATTTTGGAACCAACCGCAACCTGGAAATTGCGGCCCGCACCATGGCTACAGATTTACGAAAAACCCAGCATAAAGCTATTACCGCAGGTTGGAGCCAGTATGTTGAATTCAGGAAAGACTCAGGCGGTAAGGATATTTATAGGCTTAAAGACGGAAAAACCAGCAAGTATGTTAATATTTCGCTGCCGGAGGGCGTGAGCATTAAAGCAAACAATTTTCCCCTTTCCGGCTCGGTAAAAACTATGTATTTTTCGCGCAGCGGGGCTGCCAATCCGGGGGGAACGGTTACCCTTCAGGACAGGACAGGACAATTGCTTTATGTAATAGTAACCCCTGGTACAGGCCGGGTGAGAGTTTCTGAAACTCCGCCTGAGAACTGGTAATAACGAGGTCAGGCTGATATGGCGGGAAAAAAGACAAACAGCCAGTTAATTCTCTGTGGTTTCATGGGCACAGGTAAGAGTGCGGTCGGTAAAATTCTTGCTGCCAGGCTGGGCCGCAATTTTGTTGATACCGACCAACTGATCGAGCGGCAGTCCGGTTGTATGGTTTCCAAGATCTTTGAAACCCGTGGCGAAAGCGATTTTCGCGATCTGGAAACTGAGGTGATAAGGAGGTTAGTTGAATACGTGCCAGGCTCACTGGTAGTGGCAACCGGGGGAGGAGCGCTGATCAGGGCTGAAAACCGTCTGGTATTGCAGAAAATGGGGTTACTGCTGCTCTTAACGGCCTCAACAAAGGCGCTCATAAAGCGGATCAGGGCTCAGGGGGGAAGACCGCTGCTTGCCGGGTCAAAAGACCTCCTGTCAACTATTGAAGCTCTGCTGGCGGAACGGGCAGAATTTTATGATACCTGTGCTTATCAATTTGATACGACCGGGAAAAACGTTAACCGTGTCGCAGCAGAAATTATCAGAAAGCTTGATCTGAAACATACTGAAATATAATGTGCTGCCGGTTTGCCCAAAGAACGCAGGCCGGAGTTTAGGCGTGAAGGTTTGATAAAGAAACAGGCAGCAATTTACCCGTTTGCACAATAGATACAGGTTTTATTAAACCTGCGGCAGGAATTGCTGCTGTAAGTCTGTAATTTATGATGATACTTCAGGCATGAGGAGGGAAAGCTGATGGCGCTACTGAAAATTCTGGTACTGCATGGACCGAATTTAAACCTGCTGGGCAGACGGGAGCCTGAAATCTACGGCAACTTTACCCTTGACCGGGTCAATGCAGATATTACGGCAAAGGCTTCCAGCCTGGGCGCGGCAGTTGATTTGTTCCAGTCTAATCACGAAGGAGAATTGATCGATAAGATCCAGGCAGCATCTGCAGCATACGATGGGATATTGATTAACCCCGCAGCTTTTACCCACTATAGCTATGCCCTGCGTGAAGCGCTTGCCGCTGCAGGGCTGCCTCTGGTTGAAGTGCACATAAGCAATATATTTGCCCGCGAGGCTTTTCGTGCTCATTCGGTGGTTTCTCCGGTCGCTGCCGGGATTGTCTGCGGTTTCGGCATCAACAGTTACCTGCTTGGATTGGAAGCGCTGGTTCAGGTAATTGGCAAAGAAATATAACAATGAGCAGCAAACGCCTGATTGCGATCAGAAAGATAATTACAGATTCAGAAGTTGACGCCCTGATGGTTACATATCCGGCGAACTGCCGGTATTTAAGCGGTTTTGACGGCAGCAGCGGTTTGTTGTTGATCAGCGACAACCAGGCTTACCTGGTTACCGATTTTCGTTACCTGGAGCAGGCTGAAGAACAAGCCGGTGCATTTACCGTTATCCGGCGGCAGGACGATCTGTATTCCGGCCTCTCCGAAATTATCACGCAAAACGGCTGGCACACTATCGGTTTTGAAGCAAAGCACCTGCTTTATGACAGCTACAGCGAGATGTCAGAAAAGCTAAAAAACCGGTGGGTGCCGCTGTCTGATTCTGTTGAACAGCTACGAATGATAAAAAACGACGCAGAGCTGGACTTGATGAGCAAAGGGGCGGCCCGGCTTGATCAAGCGTTTTCTTACCTGCTGTCCTTGATCAAGCCGGGAATAAGCGAGCGGGAGCTGTCCCTGGAGCTGGAGATATTTTTACTGCGCGTCGGCGCGGAGGAACGTTCCTTCAAATTTATAGTAGCCTCCGGTACCCGAGGGGCCCTGCCGCACGGTTCCGCATCCGGGAAAATCATAAAGGATCGGGAATTGGTGACCTTTGATTTTGGCGCTGTTTTTGATGGTTACGCTACGGACATGACCCGTACTGTTTGTCTCGGCAGGCCTGATTGGTTGCAGAGCGAGATTTATGAACTGGTAAAAGAAGCACAGGCCGCTGCTGTCACTGCTGTAAGCCCGCGGAAAAATACTAAGGAGATCGATTCGGTTGCTCGTGATATAATAGAAAAAGCCGGGTATGGCGAATATTTCGGACACGGCCTCGGACACGGCATCGGCATGGAGACTCATGAGGCCCCAACCCTCAACCAACGCAGCGAAACTAAACTTGAAGCCGGCATGGTGGTAACCATTGAACCGGGCATTTACATGCCGGGACGGGGCGGGGTGCGTATCGAAGATATGGTTCAGGTTACGGCAGTCGGTGTGCGTAGGATGACTACAAGCTCACGTGAACTGATCACGATTTAGGATGCTTATGAAAGGCAGGGGTTGAAAGTGATATCCACTAATGAATTCCACACCGGGATTACGATTGAGTACGAAGGCGATATTTATAATGTCCTTGAGTTTCAGCACGTAAAACCGGGTAAGGGAGCGGCATTTGTTCGCTCCAAGCTGAAAAACATGCGAACCGGTGCCATTACCGACAAAACATTCCGCGCCGGCGAAAAAGTGGGGCGCGCTCACCTGGAACGCAAAGAGATGGAGTATCTTTACCGGGAAGATGATTTATTCCACATCATGGACATGGAGAGCTACGAGCAGCTCACGCTCACCGAAGTACAACTTGGAGGTAATGTAAAGTATTTAAAGGAAAACGATCGGCTGACTGTGGCTTTATACAAGGAAGAGATTGTCGGGGTTGATATTCCGCTTACGGTTACCCTGGCAGTAGCTGAAACCGAGCCCGGCGTAAAGGGAGATACTGCTTCCGGCGCATCAAAACCGGCAAAAATGGAAACCGGCCTGGTGGTGCAGGTTCCATTATTTATCAATGAGGGTGATCTGCTGCGGATTGACACAAGGACCGGAAACTATATTGAAAGAGCCTGATCAATATTTAATAATGAGGAGCGGTAGAGATGACTGAAGAGCTTAAAGCACGCGTATCGTATTTGAGGGGTTTATCCGACGGCTTGGAATTGGGCGAGGAAACGAAGGAACAGAAAGTCCTGCAGAAAATGATCGGCCTTCTGGAAGGGATTACGGAAGAGCTGGAGCAGTTGCGTGTAGATTATGAAGAGCTTTTAGAATATACGGAAGCACTTGATGACGATCTGACCGAGCTTGAAGATGATTTTTATGAAGATGAAGATGATGATGACGACGAAGAATGTGACTACGATTTTGATGACGATGAGTTCGAAGGCGGTTTTTCAATCGAGTGCCCGAACTGCCGGGAAATTGTTGTAGTAGACGAAGATCTCCTGGATCAGGAAGAGGCAATCGAAGTTATCTGCCCAGGCTGCGGCGAAGCGGTGCTGGTTGACGACGAGGAATGGGAAGAAGCGCCGGAGGAAGAAGAGTAGAAATTTCGCTGTAAATTGCAGCGCGGCCCGGGTTATGCTGTTTGTTGAAAAACAGTTAAGTGTTGCTGCAAATGAATTATTTAAAGGAGGCTGCAAAATGGCTAAAACAGAAGGCCGTCCCCTGCCATCAGAACTGGGTACCGTAAAAATTGCCGATGAAGTAGTTTCGATAATTGCCGGTTTAGCCGCAACTGAAGTTGAAGGTGTTGCCTCAATGAGCGGCGGTTTGGCCGGCGGTATCTCTGAAGTTCTCGGCCGAAAAAGTTTTTCAAAAGGCGTCAAGGTCGAGGTTGGGATCGAGGAAGC
The DNA here is from genome assembly GCA_964389365.1 of uncultured Syntrophomonadaceae bacterium. Lineage (GTDB taxonomy): Bacteria > Bacillota > Dethiobacteria > DTU022 > DTU022 > UBA993. The sequence continues at coordinate 41,123 of CAYMDO010000011.1, read as the reverse complement.
AAAAGTCGATTTATATATTACCGTTAAGTATGGCGAACGGATTCCCGATGTAGCCTGGGATATCCAGGAGAGCGTAAAAAAGGCTATTGAAACGATGACCGGCTTGATTGTCAGCAGTGTTAATATCCATGTTCAGGGAGTTCAGTTCCCGCAGAAAGAAAGTCAAGAGGCGAAGGCAGTTGAGGTTTCCGGGCAGGCTGCGGATGAGACAGCACCCTAATTCCGCCGCATTGTAAATGTATTATAAATAAACCTGTTCAAGAAGCAAAGCAAGCCTGAATCGAACCCATATTGGAAGGGGATTGAACATGAAAGCTGTAATGAAAGTAATCTCGGTATTCCTGGGATTGCTGCTGGTTGGGGCTGCCCTGTTTCTTGCGGCACTCAATTTTAATCTTCTGCCTGGCCTGGCAGTGCCGCTGCCGGCCTGGGTTGACGAAACCATGCTCCTTTTTTCCGGCTCGGTGATGTTGCTCCTGGCCCTGATCTTTCTTTCGCTCGGTTTTCGCTCGGCCACAAAGAAGTCAAAAAAAGCCATGCTTAAAAGTAACGAATTCGGGGCTGTAATGATCACAATTGCGGCTATCGAGAATATGGTGCTCAGGGTAATCCAGCAAACCCAGGGTATCAAAGATGTCAGCCGGTATGTTACATATACTGCTGATGGCCTGCTGGTAAAGATCAAAGTCAGGGCTATGCCAGATGTAACCCTACCTGATTTGATAGGCGCTTTGCAGGCAAAGATAAAGGAGTGCCTTGAATCGACTACCGGAATGACGGTCAGAGAAGTTGAAGTTACCGTTGATAATATCGTAATGGACCAGGCGGTAAACAGGTAATCACCGAAATCTTGGAAATGGAGTGTGGTAAGGATGACCAACCTAAACTGGTGGACTTTGCTCAGCAAAAACTGGGGTAAAATTACCGGCGCTTTGCTCGGGCTGATCTTTGCCTTGTTGGTGATCAATCACGGTTTTTGGGTAGGCGTTTTTGTATTTCTCTGCCTCGGGGTCGGGTTGATACTTGGATGGCGGTTGGATGTAGGGCCGGGACTCAGCCGCCTCCTGGATCGCTTCTTTAAATCTGAATAACAACGGTATCGAGCTGGTTTTTCCCGCGGCGGGAAAAGCTGTTGTATTGATCAGATCCGTAATAGCGGAGGTAGTAAATTAGTGTCCCGTCGTCTGGCAAGAGAATTAGCTTTTAAAGCTCTTTTTCAGGTCGATATTGGTAAATGCCGTGCCGAACAGGCTCTCCGTCGTGCAAAGGAGGGCTACAACATCGGCAATGCTGACGAACTGTTTATCAGCGAACTGGTAACCGGTACCCTGGATAAACTTGAGCAACTTGACAGTATAATTGCGAAACATTTGGTTAGATGGGAACTGAATCGTTTATCTGCCGTTGATCGCAACCTGTTGAGGCTGGGTTTGTATGAAATTCTTTACCGGCCCGATATCCATCATGCAGTATCGATTAACGAAGCGCTTGAACTGGCTAAAAAATACGGCAGCATCGGGGAAGCGGTAGGTTTTATTAACGGAGTTCTGGACCGGTCAGCAGGTGAGCTGCTTGAACAGGAAGAGTGAGAAATATTTCTGTCTCGGCCTTGATACTTCGGCTTATACAACTTCCCTGGCCCTTGTCGATCAAGATGAAAACTTGATCTACGAGCGGCGTATTCCCATTCCCGTAAAAGAAGGCCAGCTGGGGCTGAGGCAGTCAGAAGCGGTTTTTGCACATATCCGTAACGTTCCCCTGCTCTGGTCTGAATGGCGTACTGAATCAAAACCGGATCAGATAAGGGCAGTTTCAGTTTCCGATCGTCCCCGCCCCCTCGAGCACTCATATATGCCAGTTTTTAAAGTTGGCGAGTCCTTTGGTTTGTTTTTGGCGCAGACCATGGGCCTTGATTATTTTTACAGCTCACATCAGGAAGGCCATATTATGGCCGGACTCTGGTCGGCTGCCGCCGGGAATGGCTTGTACCTGGTTGTGCAGGCTTCGGGTGGTACCACCGAAATCCTCTCCGCCGAAGAAGTCGAATCAGGATGGTTGAGAACCGCATTTATTGGCGGGACAGCCGATCTTAATGCCGGGCAGTTTATCGATCGCATCGGTTCCGGGATGAATTTGCCATTCCCGGCCGGCCCGCATTTAGAGTCACTGGCCTGCAAATCGGCAGGTAAACTACCAAGGCTGCCGCAGGCGGTTAAAGGTGTCGAGATAAGTTTTTCAGGTCCGGCAAGCGAAGCCGAAAGGTTGCTGAAACGAGGATGCCCTCCGGAAAATCTGGCCAGGGCTGTTGAAATCTGCATTGCCGATTCGTTCAACCTTGCAGTTTCCGGTGCCTGGAACGATACACAAGGTTATACAGGCCTGCTGGTTGTTGGCGGAGTTAGTGCCAATTCGTTCATCAGGAATAGAATCAGCAGCTTTTTCAAAGGAAAGGCTGTTTATTTTGCAGAACGACGGCATGGGGGTGACAATGCAGTCGGGCAGGCGGTTACTGCCTGCCGCCGCCTGCGGCAAAAAATACAAGCCGGGGTTGATCTGCCTTTTATCTGAAACTTAAAAGGAATTCCAGCCAGTAATGAAGAAGTTTACTATCCGGCACGAAATATATAGCCGTAACATCTGATCGTATATAATGTTTGGTTCAATAGCTGTAGATCAAGACGAAAAGAGAGGTATAAATGACCAGGGTTTTTTTTAGCAGTTGGAACGGACAAATTATTGATGAGCGGCTGAAGGCCGCCGAAGAACGCAAAGAATTAAAAGAGCTTAAACTTCCCGATCAGATGGGCGACAAAACGGTAAAAGCTTTTATCGGCTGGGCCGGGCTGGTGGTAAATGATCCTGATCTTGAACTGGTCCCTGCACTTGCCGCTTTTTATAGCAGGATGCAAAAAGAATCCTGTGGGCGCTGTGTACCCTGCCGGGCCGGCAGTAAAGTGATCAGCGACCGGCTTGAAATCATTCTTAGCGGTGAAGGAAAAGAGAGCGACCTTGAATTCCTGGAGGAAATTACTGAACTGGTAGCTACCGGTTCGCTTTGCGAGTTGGGGTTATCTTCGCCACAACCTCTGAAAGATGCCCTGCAGTATTTTAGGGATCAGTTTTTAGCCCTTATCAACGGCGATAAGATATCACGAATAGCATCACCGCCTGCAGATATTTTTGAAGCTGTATCAACAGCGCCATGCCGTAATGGTTGTCCTGCCCATATCAATATACCCGGTTACCTTGAATCGATCAAGGAAGGCAACTATGAAGAGGCGCTGGCCATCAACCGGGAGAAAACGCCTTTTGTCGGCACCCTGGGCCGGGTTTGTGTTCACCCCTGTGAGTCAAACTGTAACCGACAGCCTGTTGATCAAGCTCTTTCCATCCGGCTTTCGAAAAGGTTCGTAGCCGATTTTGGCTTACGTAACGGTTATGATCAACCGCTGGAGAAACCGGCTTTGAATAATGCTAAGGATCGTGTGGCAATCGTCGGTGCCGGACCGGCCGGCCTCAACGCCGCTTACCAGCTGGCCCGTAAAGGCTATGGCGTTACGGTCTATGAGGCTCTATCAGTTGCCGGCGGCATGCTGGCTGTGGGGATTCCCAGTTACCGCCTGCCGCGCGATATCTTAAATTACGAGATTGACCTGGTACGCAGGATGGGTGTCGATATCATCTGCAACACCCGTGTAGGCAGCGATATAACTATTGGCCAGATCTGGCAGGCAGGGTTTAAGGCGATCTTTATCGCAAACGGTTTGCATGAGAGCGCCAAGATGGGTTGTGAGGGTGAAGAAGCCTGTTATCAGGGCTTTATGCCCGGCGTTGAGTTTTTAAGGAGGATCAACCTGGGCCAGAAAGTCGAACTGGGCGGTTCGGTATCGGTTATTGGCGGCGGTAATGTGGCTATGGATTGTGCACGTTCGGCCGTACGCCTGGGGGCAAAAGAAGTTAACCTTGTTTACCGTCGCAGCAGGAATGAAATGCCGGCGAATGCAGCTGAAATAAAGGCTGCAGAAGAAGAAGGCATTAATTTCTATTTGCTGGCTAACCCGGTTTGTATTCTGGAAGAAGGTGGGGCTGTCAGCGGGATGGAGTGTATCAAGATGGAACTAGGCGAACCTGATGCCAGCGGCAGGAGAAAGCCGGTTCCCCTTGACGGTTCTGAGTTTATTTTAAAAGCCGAGTCAGTGATACCCGCTATCGGGCAGGTCGCCAATTTTGACTTTTTGGATGAAAAAAGCGCTGTTAAACTATCCAGGTGGGGAACCATTGAGGTTGACGATAACACGATGGAAACAGCCGCAGCAGGTATTTTTGCCGGCGGGGATGCCGTTTTAGGCGCAAGGACAGTAATTGAGGCTTTTGCCACTGCCAACCGGGCGGCGGCTGCGATTGACGCTTATATTCGTAGTGGGCGGGCAGAAGTCGGGCAATCCTTTTATTTTGAGAGGTACCTGGAAACTGCAGGCGTTTATAACCCAGAATGTGTGCCGGAAATGATTGGCGCACGAAGGCGCCTCGAAGAAGATGTTTTGCCAGTCAATCAGCGGGTGTCGGGTTTTGAGGAAGCTGATTTAGGCTTTACAGGGCCGGGTGTGGCTATTGCTGAGGCAGACCGTTGTGTTAAATGCCTGAGGCTGGGCCTGGCTGTTCTCGAAACGGGGAGGGCAAAAAATGTCTAATATGCTGACATTAAAGATCGATGGAAAAAATATTTTTGCCACTCCGGAAGCGACGATTCTGGAGGCTGCCAGGGCTAATGGGATCGAGATACCTACACTATGTTACCATCCCAGGCTTTCCGCCCTTGGTCATTGCCGTGTTTGCCTAGTCGAGCTTGAAGGCCTGGAGCTTCCGGTTACTTCCTGTGATAATCCTGTTGCCCGGGGAATGATTGTCACAACAAACAGCCCCCGGTTGGTAAAGATGCGCATGCAGATGATTGAATTGGCGCTGGCAACCCACCCGTATAAGGATTGCCTGACCTGTTTCCGGACCGGTAGCTGCGAATTACAGGAAAAAGCCTACTGTTACCAGGTAAGGCTGCCCGTGCAGCTGGAACGTAGTATACCGAAAACTAACCGGGAGCAAAAGGCTGAACTGGTGCGCGATGAAGAAAAATGTATACTCTGCGGCCGCTGCATCAAGGTTTGCGGCAGTGGGGCGGGGCGTTTTGTATATAGTATGATTGGCTGCGGCGTCAATACCAGGATCGTACCATGGAGAGATGGCCATGAAGTAACTCTTGAAGAAGCGGGATGTATTTTTTGCGGCCAGTGCATTGATGCCTGCCCGGTTGCTGCATTATCTGAAAAAACGCGTCCCTTTGGAGGGCGAGAGTGGGAGTTGACAGCTTATCCGGGGGTTTGTTTTGGTTGTTCTCTCGGTTGTTATCTTGAGCGACAGGTTGATGGAAACCGTTTGATAAAAAATACGGTGCCGCGTGAAGGCGATCGGGTTGCCTGGCTATGTTCAATCGGCAAATTTGAAGATGTAGCCGCCGCTGTTGCCACCAACCCTCTTATCTGGCAAAAAGGTGCCGGGGCAGAGCCAGGAAAGATTGACTACAACTCGGCAATCAACCTGGCCGCCACCGCATTTGCAAAGATTAAACAGGATAACCCCGGCGGACAGGCTATTGCCGTGCTTGCCGATGGATCGGTCAGCTGTGAAGAAGCTTATCTTCTACAGAAATTAGCCCGTCAGGTATTTGAAACCGCAAACCTGGATCTCGGCCTCGAACCAGCCTGGGCCTGTGCTTATCTGAAGACGGTTGAACTGACAGGCTGCGGTGTATACGGGCCAACAATGGCCCATTTATGCAAAGCTGATTCAATATTGGTTATTGGCTCCGGTTTGGCAGAAAGCCATCCTGTGGCAGACATGGCTTTACGGCGGGCAGGCCGCTACAGCAATACAACATTGATCGGTGTTGATCGACGGGGTGAATCTTTTAATGCCTGGCAGGAAATCATTTTTGAGGGCGGCTACAGCTCAATCCCGGAACTGCTGCAGGACATAAAATCAGCAATCGGCAGCAAAGATCTGCCGGCCAGCCAACCAAACAGCAGGCAAGATCCGCAAAAAATCAATCAGGTAGCCCGGTTAATGCAACTGCCAAAGAGTTACACGGTAGTTTGTCCCACTTTTTTCGAGGAAGCTGATCAGTTGTGCCTTGATGCATTAATCAATCTGGCGGCAGCTGCCGGCCAAATAGCCGGCGGTGAACAACGCTTACTGTTGCTTTCTGCTTATCAAAATGCCGCCGGCATACTTAATTTTGGCGGCGCTTCAGCATTTGGTCCCGGCCTTAAACCCCTGAATAGCGGAACCGGAATAAACCGGGCACAAATAACAGGGGCTTCACAAAAAGGAGAAATTAAAGGCTTGCTGTATTTTGGGAAAAATAATATACCGGATCTTCCGGGGTCCACATATACGGTGGTTGCTTCAAGTGCCAATCCGGAAGGCTCAGTTACAGTTGACCTGTTTTTCCCTACCCCTACGGCAGCAGCGCAGGAAGGTCTTTTTATAAATTCTGCAAACCAGATGCGCCTTAATAATATGGCGATCAAACCTGCTCCAGAAACTAGGGAAGGGTGGCGCCTGATCTGTGATCTGGCAGCTGCCCTTGGCGCAAGGTGGCGGTACAGCAGCCTTGATGATATCCGTGAGGAGATGAAAAGCCTGCTGCCAGGCTGCTAACAGCACTTTGGACAGGCATGAAAATTTTAAATGGAAAAAAAGAACCGTATCATTCGGGTCTCCGAACTAAACCGATACCTGAAAAACCTGATTACAGACGATCCGAACCTGCAGGATCTCTGGGTCAGCGGTGAGCTGTCAAATTTTAAACATCACCGGTCGGGCCATATGTATTTTACTGTCAAGGACGGAGCCTCTTCGCTGCGCTGCGTTTTTTTCAGCCGTGATAACGCACGTTGCCTTTTCAAGCCGGCAGACGGCATGGAAGTTTTGCTAAATGGCAGTATATCTGTTTATGAGCCAGACGGGGTCTATCAACTTTATGTGCGGGATATAAGGCCGGCAGGTGTTGGAACACTTTACCTGGCATATGAACAGTTGAAAAACAAACTGGAAGAAGAAGGGCTTTTTCGCCCCGAAAAGAAAAAGGCTCTTCCTTTGCTCCCCCGTAAAATTGCACTGCTCACTTCGCCTTCAGGAGCTGCTTTGCAGGATATGCTTACTGTTTTCCGGAACAGGTTTCCCGCACTGGAGCTGCTGGTAGTAGAATGTTTGGTCCAGGGGGCCACAGCATCCCGTGACCTGGTCAGGGCGATCGATCAGGTAAACAGCAGAAATGATATAGATGTAATAATTATAGCACGCGGAGGCGGTTCTTTGGAGGACCTATGGCCTTTTAACGACGAAGCCCTGGCGCGGGCGATTGATCGATCAGTTATCCCGATAATTTCCGCTGTTGGCCATGAAACAGATTTTACCATTGCCGATTTTGCAGCTGATCTGCGGGCGCCTACCCCAACAGCAGCGGCACAGCTGGCTGTACCGGTTTTGGATGATCAGCTGCAGATAGTAGCGCAGAATCGAAAGCGGTTAGCTATAGCCCTGCGCGGCAGGATTCTCAGGGAGAAACAGAAGCTTGACCAGGTAACCGGTGAGCGTTTTTTCCAGGTTCCGACGAGGCTTATTGCATTGCAGTACGAAACTCTTCAGCGCAACGATAACGCTTTGAAAAAAAATATGGTTAGTTTGCTTCGTATGAAGGGTCTTAAGCTTGCATCCAGGATTGATAGGCTGGAAAGTTTCAGCCCTTTAAAAGTAATGAGCCGGGGTTACAGCTACTGCCGCGATCAGGATGGACGGATTATCCGTACTGTAAAAGATGTTACGGTTGGCTGCTTGCTGCAGCTGAATTTTATTGATGGACGGGCATTCTGCCGTACTGAAGCAGTCGGGGAGGAAGTGGCTTTTGAAGGATAAGAAGGGTGTAGAAAAGCTCGATAAACTGAGTTATGAAGAAGCAATAAAAAAACTTGAAGCAATTGTGAGCAGGCTTGAGGATGCAGAAATTTCGCTGGAGGAGTCAATTGCTGCTTTTCAGGAAGGTTTGGAGTTGTCGGGCTACTGCAGGGACAAACTTGCTGAAATTGAGTTTAAAGTAGATTATTTACTAAAAGAAGAGCAGCAGGCCAGGGCGGACGAGGACTGTAAATTCGCCGATGATACAGGAGAAACTTTATTCTAATGCCAGATTTTGAGCAATATTTGAAGGATACAAAAACGGATGTTGATCGGGCTTTGCTCGAAAGCGTTCCTCCTGCCGGCAGCTCAATAGTTGCTGATGCCATGCGCTACAGTCTCGAAGCCGGAGGCAAAAGGCTGAGGCCTTTGCTTTGCCTGGCTACGGCGCACGCGTTAGGGGCAGATCAACAAGCAGTTATTGAAGTTGCAGTTAGCCTGGAGATGATCCATTCATATTCACTGATTCACGATGATTTACCTTCAATGGATGATAGCGATCTGCGACGGGGCAGGGCATCATGCCACTCCAAATATGGCGAAGCAATTGCCGTGCTGGCCGGAGACGCGCTGTTAACCCTGGCATTCGAAAAAATTGCGGCTTATGGCATAGAGGGGCAGCAGGCGGAAAAAGCAGTCTTGATCGCGTACGAATTGGCCAATGCCGCCGGTGTCAGTGGAATGATCCGCGGGCAGGAATTAGACCTGTCAGCAGAAGGTAAAAATCTTACGGTGTCGGATGCGGAAGAGATTGCTGCCCTTAAAACCGGCGCGCTCTTTAGTGCAGCGGTGCGCTGTGGTGCTCTGGCAGCCGGTGCGGGAAAGCATGAGTTTGAAGCGCTCAGCAATTTTGCCCGCTTAACCGGTACGGCCTTTCAGATTATTGATGATTTGCTGGATAGTAAGGCTACAGTTGCAGAGCTTGGCAAACCGGTGGAAGCTGATCCCAAAAAAGCAAAAGCCACACTACTGTCGCTGCTAGGCGCAGAGGCTTCGCAGGCCAGGGCTGATGAGCTTTACCGGCAGGCATTTGCTGAACTGCAGAAACTTGACATTGACACCGGTTTGTTACAAACGCTGGGCCACAGGTTGGTTTACAGAAATAGATAGTTACTAAGGAGGCAGGTATAATGAAAATGGCAGAAAAGAGCAGTGCGCACTTTATTGAGGTTCTGGCCTCAAAAGCACCGGTTCCGGGAGGCGGGGGTGCAGCTGCAATGGGTGGGGCGATCGGCATGGCCCTGTCCAACATGGTTGGCAACCTTACGGTTGGTAAAAAGAAATATGCCGATGTAGAAGATGAGGTAAAGCATTTATTAGCAGAGGGGAGCAAAATAATCGAAGCGCTGAAAGACCTGATCGATCAGGATGCTGAAGTGTTTGAACCTCTATCCAAAGCTTACGGATTACCCAAGGATTCCCCGGAGCAGGCGGCCTATAAGGAAAAGGTAATGGAAGAATGTTCGATTAAGGCCTGCTCGGTGCCGCTTGAAATAATGCGCAAATCATATGCAGGGATTAAGATTCACGAAAGAATGGGCCAAATCGGTTCCCGACTGGCTATATCCGATGTGGGCTGTGGGGTGGTTTTTTTGAAAGCGGCCCTGATCAGCGGGCAGCTGAATGTGATGATAAACTTAGGTGCTATTAAAAATGAAAAATTCTTGAATGAAACGATATCCGAGATGAAGCAGCTGGCAGAGGATGGCTGCCTGGCGGCAGATCAGACTTTGGCTGCAGTAATGGAAAAACTGGGTTAGGAATTGTGAAGAGCGTAAGCAGAGGCCCGGGGATCCGGCAAATTGACGTTAAAGGCCCAATTTGCTAAAATTGCCTCGGTTTAGCTGTTGTTTAGAATAATTAATTCAAAGCAGAAAGGGGCAAGAAAAGTGACTAAAATTATCGATTGTGTTGCCATTGGCGAAGAGCTGATGAAAGAAATTGTCAAAGAAACAGAGGCCTTAAAAACCAAGGGTATCACTCCCGGAATCGCTACACTGCTGGTTGGCGACGATTTCGGAGCCAACATGTACAGGGGGCAGGTTGAAAAATTTTGTGAAGAAGCCGGCTTTACTTATGTTAATGAAAACCCGGCTGCCGATGTCAGCGAAACTGATGTAATTGAGATCGTAAAAAAGCTGAATGCAAATCCGGCAGTCAGCGGTATTCTGCCGCTGCGCCCTTTCCCGGAGCAGGTTTCCGACAGCGCAGTTATCAATTCGATTGACGTTAATAAAGATATTGATTGCTTCCATCCTTTTAACATGGGAAAACTGGCTATGGGCGAGGTGACCTTCCCTCCGGCTACCCCGGCGGCTGTGATCGAAATCCTCGAGCGTTTCGCTGTTGAAGAAGGGGTGGATCCGAAAGACTTTTTCGAAGGAGCCGAAATTGTCGTGGTCGGCCATTCGAATATCGTCGGAAAGCCGGCTGCTTATCTGGCTGTCAACCGTAATGCCACAACTTCGATTACCCATGTTTTTACCAGCATGAAAGGCAACCTGGCCAAGCATACAACCGGTGCAGATATTTTGATAGTGGCTGCCGGAAAAGCAGATTTGATCGGACCGGATCTGGTAAAGGAAGGTGCCATCGTAATCGATGTGGGGATTAACAGGGTTAAAGTGCTTGATGAAAAAGGTGAACCCGTATTAAATGAGAAGGGAAAACCGAAAACCAAAACTGTAGGCGATGTTTCCTTTGATGCCGTGAAGGACAAAACCAGGGCTATCACCCCGGTTCCGGGCGGCGTTGGCGCTGTAACCAACAGGATGCTGATGAAGAACGCGCTGAAAGCGTGCAAGATGGTAAACGGCCTGCTCTAAGCCCGGTTAGTTTCTTCCGGGGCTGAATTGTGATTAACGGCTTGTTGTGCTATAATCTTTAATGTATATGACATAAGTGGTGCAGTATTCTAGTTGGTGTCCCTCTCCGGGAACGGGCCCAAAAATCCGTTAAGGGCACATCGATGAAGTTCCTGGTGGTGGCTGCCGACGCCCAGTTGGGAGCTGCTGCTGGGAGTTAAGAAGGACGGGGCGATCTACAATGGCATGTGGGCGTTGACCCTGCCTTCGCGGAGACCCAGTGACGGTGGCTAAAGTTGAAAAGCGACAGTTACTGCCTGGGTAAGAACCTGTATGCGGTTAATAGCTGTGTGCAGTGTAGCCTGCCTTGAGTGGAACGGGTGGAGGGAGGAGCAGGTGCTCCTTAAACCTCTTCTGCAAAAGAGGCTAGGGGAGATCAGGCACCAAGGAGGAAATCTTCTAGACTGCTCGTGGAAAAGAAGTAATTCAGGGATTAAAGTGCGAGCTAAGTGGTAATCCAGTTCTGTAGGTGGTGACACGACAGGGATAGTCTTAAAAGGGAACTGCCTACTCGGCGACGACAGGTGATTATCCGGGAAATCCTGCTGGACCTAAGCCGCAAAGTTTACCTGAGTTGCTACCACTTATGTTTTGATGTACAGAACCAGGTGATTGGGTTTGTCTTTTAACGACAAAAAACGCCGTAAAAAACGGTGGATGCTGGTAACAGTGACTTGGACTTTCTTACTTGCAGTATTTTTTGGCTTTATCACTTACTACTTGTTAAATGAAGTCAAGTTTCTGCCGGTTTCTTTTTTTATTTTGCTTGTTGTTGTCATAATCGGCATTACGTTTGATCTGGTCGGCACCGCTGCTGCTGCTGCTACTGTTGCACCACTCAATGCCAAGGCTGCCCGCAGGGTTGCAGGGGCTAAAAAAGCGGTCTACCTGGTAAAAAATGCCGATAAAGTAGCTAATTTCTGCAACGACGTGATCGGTGATATCAGTGGCATTATCAGCGGGACCATCGCTGCCCTGATTGTTTACCGGCTGGTTTCATTTTTCCCAACCCAGATGGCTGAATTATATCTTGGCATCTCACTGACTGCAGTCGTGGCAGCGATAACTGTCGGTGGGAAAGCCTGGGGTAAATCACTTGCAATAAAGCATTCCACCGAGGTTATGTTGCTAACAGGCCTGGTAATCTCTAAACTGGAGAACTTTTTTAAACAGCGGAAGAAACAACGTAAACCCAATGAGGGCTGATCTAGATGAACATTGATATTGAAACCTTGAGCTTACCAGCCGATCTGAAGAATTTTAACCTGCAACAGTTGGAAGAGGTGGCTTTAGCCATCCGGGAATATATGATAAAAACTGTTGCCGACGTCGGCGGTCACCTGGCAGCGAGCCTTGGGGTAGTGGAGCTGGCGGTGGCACTGCATAGTTACTACGAAAGCCCGCGTGATAAAATAATCTGGGATGTGGGGCATCAGAGTTATCCTCACAAGCTGCTAACCGGCCGTTGGGCCGCCTTCCCAACCCTTCGATGCCGGGGAGGTCTAGGCGGATTTCCTAAACCGGCTGAAAGCGAACATGATCCTTTTTTGACCGGGCACAGCAGTACCTCTATTTCAGCCGCTGTCGGCCTGGCGAAGGCCCGGGATCATCTGGGTGAAGATTATAGGGTTGTGGCCATAATCGGTGACGGAGCGCTTACCGGCGGCATGGCTTATGAAGCGTTGAACCATGCCGGCCATATTAAGGCGAATGTGACTGTAATTTTAAACGACAATAAAATGTCGATCGGCTCAAATGTGGGCAGTATGTCAGCCTATTTGGGAAGGATCCGTTCAGACCCCAAGTATTCAAGGTTAAAAAAAGAATTTGAAAGCTTTGTAAGCCGGGTGCCCTATTTTGGCAGGCAGCTGGTTGAAACCGCTGAACGGATAAAAGGCGGGCTGAAATACCTGATCATGCCCGGAATGTTGTTTGAAGAGTTGGGTTTTACATATTTCGGCCCGGTTGACGGCCACGATATAAATGCGCTGAGGAATTCAATAAAGCAGGCTGATATGATGAACGGACCCGTTTTGCTTCATGTAGTTACTGAGAAAGGCAAGGGTTACCGCTTCGCTGAAATTGAACCGGAAATGTTTCATGGCATCGGTCCCTTTGATCTGAATAACGGAACCCTGCTGAAGCAGAAAAAAGCGCCTTCCTATACGGATTGTTTCGGAAAAACGTTACTTGAAATTGCTGCAGCCAACCCCAGGGTAGTTGCGGTTACCGCAGCGATGACAACCGGAACCGGGCTGAAGAAGTTCAGCGAAATATACCCTGACCGGTTTTATGATGTTGGTATTGCCGAACAGCATGCAGTAACAATGGCTTCAGCCCTGGCTATGGGCGGGATGAGGCCTGTTGTAGCGATCTACAGCACTTTTTTACAGCGGGCCTATGACCAAATGCTGCACGACACTTGTATCCAAAACCTGCCGGTTTTGTTTGCCGTAGACCGGGCCGGGATAGTAGGTGAAGATGGAGAAACTCACCAGGGTTTGTTTGACCTGTCTTACCTGCGCAGTTTCCCTAATATGAATATTTTGGCCCCGGCCAATGAAATAGAGCTGCAAAATATGCTGTATACCGCCCTTTACAGCGATCGCGGCCCGGTTGCTATCCGTTACCCCCGCGATAAGTGCGGAAGTATGAAAAGTGAACCGCTGGAGCTGCTCTCCTGGGGGCAGGGAGAGCTGTTGCGCGAAGGCGACAGCCTTTTGATTGTTGCTGTTGGAACTGTATTGGCAGCAGTGCTTGAGGCGGCAGAAAAACTTTACTGGCAGGGGGTTAAAGCGGCAGTGATCAATGCCCGTTTTGTTAAACCTCTTGACGAAGAACTGATTTTACGCTGGGCTAAACAGTGCGGACATGTGCTAACCGTAGAGGAAAACATTTTAAATGGCGGTTTTGGCAGCGGGGTTGCTGAGCTGCTGGAAAAAAATGGTCTGGTCATTCCGGTAAAACGGCTCGGTATCGACGATCAGTTTGTAACTCACGGCACTAGGGCCCAAATGCTGACTTGTCACGGTTTAGACTCTGACGGCATATATAACGCTGCGCTTGGATTTTGCGGAAAACAGTCAGCTAAAGGTGCCAATTGAAAGGAAGGTCAAAAGTAAGGCTTGACCAGCTGTTGCAGGAAAAATATCCTGATTTTAGCCGCAGCAGGCTCCAGTTCCTGATCATGGCCGGTAAAGTAACAGTAAACGGCACTTTTTTTGATAAACCTGGAATGCAGGTGGACGGCGACTCTGATCTGGCAATTGTCGCACCGGATAACCCTTATGTTAGCCGCGGTGGATTAAAACTGGAAGGCGCGCTCAGTGATCTGTGCCTTGACCCAACCGGTTTGAAAGTGCTGGATGTCGGAGCCTCAACCGGAGGATTTACCGACTGCCTCCTGCAGAAGGGCGCAGCTAAAGTGATCGCCCTTGACGTTGGTTACGGGCAGCTTGATTACAGGCTGCGTAATAACCCAAAAGTAGTAGTCCTGGAACGCTTCAATATCCGCAATTTACAGCCGGAGGACCTCAACGAGCATATCGATTTTGCCACCGTAGATCTCTCATTTATATCACTGAAGCTTGTGCTGCCTGTACTTTCCCGCCTGGCTGTTCCCACCCTGCTGGTGCTGGTAAAACCTCAGTTTGAGGTAGGGAAAGCCGATGCCTGCAAAGGCCGGGGTGTGATAAGGGATCCGGCCCTGCACCGCGAAGTATTAGAAGAAATATTATCAGCTGCAGTTGATACGGGTTATTGTTTCGACGGATTGACCTGCTCGAAGCTGCCCGGCCCAAAGGGAAACCTGGAATATTTTCTGCTTCTGCGCGCTGATTCAACTGCCGAGCAGCACCTTGAAAAGTCCCCGGTTGAAGTAATCAAGGAGGTTGTAGGTGAAGCTCACGCATTATTATTACGGTAAGAAACAGGTTTGCCAGGCAGGAATAAACTACCCGGCGCAGAATAGAGGCTATGCCGGAAAGTGCAGGAGGTTGTTGTGAAAACTATCGGTCTTATTCCCAACTGGCACAAGAAAAATGCCAGCCTGGTAGTAGAAAAAATTGATCTTTTTTTTACCCGGCGCAGAATCGGGCTGAATACAGCCGATGCGGAGCGTGTTGATTTTTACAGTGAAGCTTCACTGGCTGATCAGTTGGCTGAGTGGCGTGAACTTATGGAGATGATTATTGTAGTAGGCGGTGACGGGACAATCCTAAGAGTGGCCAGGGATTTAGCATGCTGGAACCTGCCTGTGCTAGGTATTAATCTAGGCCATAAAGGGTTTTTGGCTGAAATAGAAGTAGAGCAGATGGAACGTTTTCTACAATATATCGCAACAGATCAGTACACCTATCATGAAAGAATGATGCTCGATACGCGTTTGTGGCGGGATAACCAGGAGTTGGCTGTTTACTTAGCCTTGAACGATATAGTTGTTTCACGCGGTCCTTTTTCGCGGATCATCGAAGTTGAATCATATATAAACGATGATTTTATGGAAAGCTACTCCGGTGACGGTATGATTGTCGCTACTCCGACCGGATCAACAGGCTACTCACTCTCGGCTGGCGGCCCAATTGTCAACCCCACACTGCATCTTTTTGTGGTTACTCCAATCTGCCCTCACAGTCTCTACAATCGTTCTGTAATTATCAGCGGCAGCGACTTGATCAGGCTGCAGGTTAATTCCCGTCAGGTGGAAGTTATGCTCACGGTTGATGGCCAGGTTCGCCATACGCTCAAGGATGATGACCAGATAATAATCAAACGTTCAGAACAAACTGTAAAGCTAGTCTCTTTCCAGGATTATACATTTTACCGGATGTTGCACAATAAGTTAAAAGCATAGTTATAACAGGAGGCTGGCCGATGTTACTGGAGCTTCATGTATCCAATTACGCGCTAATCGAAGACCTAACAATCAGTTTTAGCCCCGGGCTCAATGTATTAAGCGGGGAAACGGGGGCCGGGAAGTCGATTATTATCGGTGCGATCAATCTGCTGTTAGGTGAACGGGCTGCAATTGAGCAGATCAGGCAGGGCCGCGATCAAACTTTGATAGAGGGTTTTATGCGGGTAGGAACACAGTTGGAAACGGAATTGATGCCGCTTCTGGAAGGCGCCGGAATTGCCCGAAATGATGAACTTTTGTTGGCCAGGGAGGTTTCGCGCAACGGGCGAAGCGTAGCCAGGGTAAACGGCCGTGCGGTTCCTGTTGCTTTCCTCAAGGATATTGGCCAGCTGCTTGTAGATCTGCACGGTCAGCACCAGCACCAATCTTTGCTGAGGCAGGGTCATCACATTGAGCTGCTCGATTCGTTCGGAGGCGAAGGGCTGACTGAATTCCGAAAAAAAATAACTGACCTGTGGCGCCGTAAACTGGAGTTAAAAAAGGAACTGGCCGCCTTTGGTGATGATAACGCCGAAAGGGAAAGGCGCATAGACCTGTATGCCTACCAGGTTAACGAGATTAACGACGCAAAGCTCCTGCCGGGTGAAGATGGAGAGCTTGCTGAACGGGAAAAGCTGTTATCGAATGCTGAAAAAATATGCAACTCGGTGGGCCGTATTTACAGTGAGCTATTTAGTGGTGAAGAAGATGGCCTGGAGCAGTCGGTAATTGATCGCCTGGGCCGCCTATCAGCGCTGTTATCCGAAGTAACGGCAATTGATCGCAGTCTCGGGCCGCTGTCGGAGCTCTTTTCAAATGCTTCCGCCCAGCTGGATGAAGTAGCTCACGAACTGCGTGATTATCAGTCCAAATTTGATTTCGAGCCATCCGAGCTGGTGGCAATCCAGGAACGGCTGAACCTGATCAATTCACTGAAACGAAAGTACGGCGGCACAATCGAAGCGGTGCTCGACTTTGGTAGTCAGGCCCAGCGGGAAATGGAAAGGCTGCAGAACTGTGAAGTTATGGTTGAAATGATCGAAGCTAACCTAAATAAGCTGGCTGAAGAGCTGACTGTAGAAAGCACTGAGCTGAGCCGTTTAAGAAGGGAAAGCGCGGCTAAGCTCGAGGAAT
The DNA here is from genome assembly GCA_964389365.1 of uncultured Syntrophomonadaceae bacterium. Lineage (GTDB taxonomy): Bacteria > Bacillota > Dethiobacteria > DTU022 > DTU022 > UBA993. The sequence continues at coordinate 24,221 of CAYMDO010000011.1, read as the reverse complement.
CAATTGAAGCGTGTCTTCAGGAGCTGGCTCTACCCAACGCCCGTTTTTCCGTAAAAATAGAACAAAAACAAGAAGTTACTGTTTCCGGTATTGATACAGTGGAGTTTCTTTTTTCTGCAAACCGTGGTGAGGAGATAAAACCGCTCGCAAAAATTATATCAGGCGGAGAAGTGGCTAGGGTGATGCTGGCCCTAAAAACGGCACTGGCCCGCCAGGACTTGATCCCTACACTGATTTTTGATGAGGTCGATTCAGGGATCGGTGGTGCCACAATCCAGGCGGTAGCAGAAAAGCTTTCCGAACTGGCACGGCACCACCAGGTGATGTGTGTAACGCACAGCCCGCAGATTGCTGCGATGGCTGACTCCCATATCCGCTTATTTAAAGAAATAAGCGGAGAAAGAACCCTGACTAAGGCAAACCTACTTGGTAACGATGAGAGGCGCCAGGAGCTGGCCCGTATGCTTGATGGGGCAGGTATTGATCAGGTCAGCCTGCAGCATGTCGAAAATATGCTAAAAAGGGCAGTTGAATTTAAAACAACCGGCTGCGAAAGGAGTTGTTGACATCAGGGAACATCTCGAAGAGGTTACCATTGCCTCTAATTATATTTACAGGGGAAGAATCATCAATGTCAGGCAGGATCGGGTTAAAGTAAAAGGGGAGCTGGAAGCCCTGCGGGAAATTGTCGAACATCCCGGAGCTGTTGCGATCCTGGCTGTAAATGAACGGGAAGAAGTGATCCTGGTCAAACAGCACCGCCAGCCATTCCAGGAGTTACTGTTGGAGATCCCGGCGGGTAAACTAGAGCCAGGTGAAATACCCCTTGATTGTGCCAGGAGGGAACTGCTTGAAGAAACAGGTTTCAGTGCGGCAAAATGGAAGGAAACCGGCTGTTTTTATCCTTCTCCCGGTTTCTGTGATGAAAAGATTTACCTGTTTTCGGTGTCGGAGTTAGCTGCACGGGAGTTTGGCACTGCTGACCCCGATGAGAATATTGAAGTAATGCTTATACCGATTGGCGAAATTGCCGGTCTCATTGACAGCGGTGCAATCAGAGACGGGAAGACGATTATTGCACTGCAAAAACTGCTGCTTGAAGCTGCAAAAATAGATAAAAATGACAATCAAAAAAATATTTCTTAACACTTTTAGGCAGGTATCATAACATCTGCCGTTGAATAGTAACGATATTTATCTCTGTGAGGTTTTTTTTCCTGATGGAAACACAAATTAATAATTATATGAACTATCTCGCCATTGAAAAAGGCCTGTCAAAGAATACCCTTGAATCATACCGGCGCGATCTGCTTAAATTTATTGCTTTTATGAATCAAACCCAGATTAACAAACCGAAAGAGGTTAATCGCGATGCATTAAATATTTTTATTGCCGATCTCAAAAAAAAGGGAAGGGCACCTTCCACTATCTCCCGCTGTATTGCATCGATCCGTTCTTTTTTTAATTACCTGTTGCTTGAAGGATTAATTGATAATAATCCAACTCTGGAACTTGAATCCCCGAGACATGAGAAAAAACTGCCCCGGGTTTTAAGCACAGATGAGATAGACCGTTTGCTGGCACAGCCGGTAATCGGCGAAAATTTTGGTTTGCGGGATAAGGCAATGCTCGAGCTCCTTTACGCTTCGGGAATCAGGGTCTCAGAGTTAGTATCCTTAAATATCAGCGATTTTGATCCTAGTGTCGGTTTCTTGCGGTGCAGCGGTAAGTGTATGAAAGAAAGAATCGTTCCGATCGGCGTGCTGGCGATCAATTCAGTTAATAACTACATGGCTGGATCAAGAACGCGTCTTTTAAAATTGAATGGCGAAACAGCGCTATTTGTTAATCAGCACGGTAATAGGATGACCCGCCAGGGCTTCTGGAAAATCCTTAAAAAATATGCCAGAAAATCTAATATTAAAGGCGATATTACCCCGCATACCCTGCGCCATTCATTTGCCACCCATTTGCTCGAGAATGGTGCAGACCTGCGCTCGGTCCAGGAGATGCTGGGCCACTCCGATATTTCAACCACCCAGATTTACACCCAGATTACCAGGAGAAAAATTCGGGAGATTTATGACCAAGCTCACCCCCGGGCTTAGCCCAAAAAAAAATAGAGTAATTGTGATCGTCCTGGATGGTGCCGGTGTGGGCGCTTTACCCGATGCCGGCCAATATGGTGATCAGGGTTCCAATACCCTCAAGCATGTTTTGGAAAAGCACAGGGGTTTGAGTATCGGCAATCTCTACAGCCTGGGGCTTGCTCAAATTTTGGGAGCGGGCGCGGAGCGTCATGGCCTGATTTTAGAGGGATGTTATTATGGAAAAATGAAGCCCCTGTCTCCCGGTAAAGATACCACCAGCGGCCACTGGGAGCTTGCAGGCCTGGTACTTGATAAATCCTTCCCGGTTTATCCCGCAGGTTTTCCGGCACCGGTCATCAAGGCTTTTGAGAATGCAATTGGCCGCTCTGTTTTGGGCAATATCGCTGCGTCGGGCACAGAGATCATCAAAGATCTCGGGTCAGAACATTTAAAGACAGGGTTTCCGATTGTTTACACTTCCGCAGATTCGGTTTTCCAAATTGCTGTACATGACCGGGTTGCACCGTTGGAAACCCTATATAGTTGGTGCAAAAAAGCAAGAGATATATTGGACGGCAAACATGCTGTCGGCCGGGTTATTGCCAGGCCTTTTACCGGCGAACCGGGAGCTTTTGTGCGCACATCGGGACGCAGTGATTTTTCACTGAAACCTCCCGGTGACACATTATTGGATTTGGTTAAAAAGACCGGGAAATCTGTCGCAGTTATCGGCAAGGTTTCCGATATTTTTGCTCACCGCGGGGTATCAATAAAACGCCCGGGAGGAAACAACGAAGCAATAGCAGACGATTTAATTGATCTGGTATCGGGTCAGGAAGGTGACCTGATCTGGGCTACTTTTGGTGATTTTGATACAGTATTCGGCCATCGCAATGACAGCGCCGGATTTGCAGCGGCTCTTGAAAAATTTGATTTTAAACTGGCTGAGCTACTGGCCATTTTGTCTGCCGGAGATCTTCTTTTTATCACAGCCGATCACGGCTGTGACCCAACTTTTCCAACTTCTGACCATACCCGGGAGTATGTGCCTCTGATGATCTATAATCCGGGTTTATCATTCCGGGCGGCAGATCGAAGCTTAGGCATACGGAACAGCTACGCAGACCTTGCTGCTACCGCCGCCTGCTGGCTGAAAGTTGAAGCGCCGCTTCACGGCACACCGCTGTCCCGGGGCATAAAGAATTAAATGAACGGTGTTAGATGGATAGATCGCCTGCTGCAAGAAAAAATGCCACCTCCGTTTATCAGGCTTATGCATCAGGCCGGGGTAATCGCGGCAGAGAAAGAGTTAAGTTTATACCTGGTAGGCGGTATCGTCAGGGACCTGCTGCTTGGGTATCCCCCGGAATATGATTATGATTTGGTTGTGGCCGGCGATGCCGGTATTTTTGCCAAGCTGTTACAAGAGCAGGTTGGAGGTCGCATCTCCTTATACCCCCGGTATTTAACAGCAACAATCAAACTCGGAGTCGATTTAAATCTGGATCTGGTCACAGCCAGGCGGGAGAGCTACAGTAAGCCAGGCGCTTTACCCTATGTGGAGGCATCTGATATAAGGGATGATCTTAACAGGCGTGATTTTTCCATCAACGCCCTAGCCTGCTCCCTGCTGCCATCCGAATGGGGCATGCTTTATGATTACTGCCAAGGCTACGAAGATCTGCAAAAAAAAATAATCAGGATTATGCAACCCGGGAGTTTTTTCGATGACCCACTGCGCATCATCAGGGCCATTCGTTTTGAACAGCGTTATAAATTTGTCATAGAAAGCATGACCCTGTCCTGCCTTGTGGAGGCAGTCAAGGCTGACGCGCTGGCGTTAGTCGATACACAGAGACTGGCCCGTGAAGTAAAAAAAATATACTTGGAGCCCCGCCCTCAAGAGGTAACCAGGCGGCTGCATGAGCTGGGTGTGGATTTCAGGAGATAATTTATCGATAGCCCAAACAGTCCACCGTCCCTGATTGATGACGGAAGGTTTGGAAACTTGAGTTTGGTTTGATATAATTACTAAGTTATGACCCTGAGCCTGGTACAGGGTGATAAACTAGGACATATCAGTATTTACGTTTAAACTTGAAGGAGGAATGATCATGTGGGGGTTAGATCCCATTGTTATAGCTTTGCGGATACCAGCCTTGCTTATTGCCATTACTTTTCACGAATTCGCCCATGCCCGTATGGCTTACTATTTCGGTGATGCCACTGCCCAGAGACAGGGTAGGATGAATTTAAACCCTCTAAGTCATCTGGACCCACTCGGCACGGTTATGATTTTATTGGTTGGCTTTGGCTGGGCGAAGCCTGTTCCGATTAATCCTTACAACTTTAACCGTTACCGGAAGGGTTTGCGTTGGGTGTCTTTTGCCGGGCCGATGGTAAACTTCATACTCGGTTTTATTGGCCTGCTATTTTTCAACTTACTTTACAGCAGAGGTATAACAGGCGGGCTTTTTGTGCAGTTTATGATGGTCTTGGCACAGCTGAATATATTGTTGGGCATCTTTAACCTAATCCCTGTTCCGCCTCTTGACGGATCAAAAATCCTGATGTCTTTTCTGCCCGATGCCTATCTCGGCTATTACCGGACTCTCGAGCAGTACGCCCCGTTGATTCTCATACTTTTGATAGTTACAAGGGCGCTTGGGGTGATAATATTCCCTTTATACAGCCTGGTGTTGACTCTTTTTTCAGCTATTATCGGTTTTATTCCCGGTTTATAAGTATTATTTGCAGCTATTGACCATGTATAAGATTTTGAGGAGGAACAGCGGCAGTGAGCAAAAAAACGGTCTTTTCCGGTATTCAGGCCTCGGGCCATCTACATCTGGGTAATTACTTAGGGGCAATACGCAACTGGAAAGCGATGCAGGAAGAATATAACAACTATTTTTGCGTTGTGGACCTGCATACCATTACTGTGCCCCAGGATCCCAAAGAACTGAAAAAAAACATACGCGAGGTGGCCGGGCTTTTGATTGCTGCCGGTTTGGATGAGGAGCATACAGTGGTTTTTATCCAGTCAAAAGTAAGGGCTCATTCGGAGCTCGCCTGGATATTAAATTGTGTAACCCCGATGGGTTGGCTGCACCGGATGACCCAGTTTAAAGAGAAATCCGAAAAACAGAGAGAAGAAGTAAGTGTAGGCCTCTTTGATTACCCTGTTTTACAGGCTGCTGATATCCTTCTTTACGATGCCCACCTGGTTCCGGTTGGCGCAGATCAGAAACAGCACGTAGAGCTTTGCCGAGATATTGGCCAGCGGTTTAACTACCGTTACGGCGACGTATTTATTCTGCCGGAAGCATTTATCCCACCTGTGGGTGGCCGGGTAATGGGTTTGCTCAACCCGGAGAAGAAAATGAGCAAAAGTGAAGAGAAACAGGAAGATTCAATATTTTTACTTGATACACCGGAGCAGATATTCAGCAAGATCAAACGGGCAACTACAGATTCGCATAAAGAAATTGTATTTGATGAGCAGCGGCCGGGGATTTTTAACCTGCTTACTATATACCGGTTACTATCGGGTGACAGCCAGGAGCAGATTGAAAATCATTTTGAAGGGAAAAGCTACAAGGTTTTAAAAGAAGATCTGGCCGATCTAGTAATCGAGAATTTGCGTCCTCTCCAGGAGAAATACAAAGCCCTTACGGGCGATAATAATAATCTTGATCAAATCCTCAGCCGAGGGTCTGAACGGGCTGAGGCCCAGGCGGAAGCCAAGCTACGCCAGGTTACCGAGGCGATTGGTTTACGCTAGCATCTCAGATGGGCAGGGAAAAATGTTGGCAATGGAACAGGCTGAGTACAGAATTATACTGCCTGCTTTTGAAGGGCCTTTTGACCTTCTCTTTCACTTGATCAAGAAAGCCGAGGTTGATATCTGGTCGATATCTATCGCCGGTATAACCGACCAGTACCTGGCCTATCTCCAGTCTATGAAAGAGCTTAATTTAGATATTGCCAGCGAGTTCCTGGTGATGGCTGCCACCCTGCTGCGCCTGAAATCAAAACTGCTTTTACCAAGGCCGGCTGCACTAGGAGATCAGGAAGAAGATGAAGATTTATTCGAGATTCACAGCGCCGAAGAGCTTTTTCAAAGGCTTGAAGAATACCGGTTTTTCAAAGAAGTGGCCAAACACTTGGGAAGCCGGGAGGAAGAGCAGAGCAAAATTTATCTCCGTTCAACAGGCGGGCGAAAAGTAATGGTTTTTACCCAGCAGGATTCTGTATATACCATCTGGGAAGGCGCTGATCATCTCAGTGCCATAATGAATCGTTTCGCCGAGGCAACCATGGCTGATCAGTATATGCCATTATTTAATGCCGTAGAAGATTTTATAGTCGCAGAGAAGGCAGCGTACATAGCCGGGATCCTTGAGGACAGCAAAAAGCCGCAGCCGATGAATAAGTTTATCACCGGAAGTGGTATATGGGACCTGATCATTACTTTTATTGCCCTGCTGGAAATGGCCCGGCAGAAAAAGATATTTTTATTGCAGGAGAAGCTGTTTGGGCCGATCTTTGTAGTCTTAAGGCAAGACATTTAAGGAAAAGGAAACAGAAAATGGATAGAGCCGAACAAAAAAGGGTAGTAGAAGCAGTGCTTTTCCTAACCGAAGAACCCATTAAAGCTGACCGTATTGCTGCAGTACTGGCAACCTCGCTGGACGAAGCAGTAATTTTATTAGATGAGCTAAAAGATGATTTTGCGGTCGCCAATCGCGGTATTCAGATTGTAGAGACGGCCACCGGTTTTCAAATGGGAACCGCACCCGAGCTCGCCCCGTTTTTGGAAAGGGCTTATAGCGAAGATGTATCGAGTAACCTTTCGACTGCTGCTCTGGAAGCGTTGGCAATCATCGCTTACAAACAGCCGGCAACCAGGATTGAAATAGAGTCGATTCGCGGAGTGCGGAGTGAACATGTTCTCGAAAATCTGCTGAAAAGAAAGCTGATCAAGATCAGCGGCCGCAAAGAAGGCCCCGGCAGGCCGCTTCTGTATGGCACTACTGCAGATTTTCTAAAATATTTTGGGCTGAAAGAGCTTGCTGATTTGCCGCCGCTTGAACCTGAAAGTGGTGCCAATTCTGAACCTGATGCTGACGAAGAAGCTGAAGTGAATGCTCTGGAGCTTGCTGGTCGGCAAGTCGGTGTAGCCCATGAACAACCGGCTGCAAGTAAAGCAGAAGAGCCTGCAGCAGATGGGAATTAAGCGCGATGCGTTTGGCGAAATTACTGGCGCAGGCTGGTATTGCTTCACGAAGAGCGGCAGAAGGCATAATTGCTGAAGGCCGTGTCAGAGTAAACGGATTAGTCGAGCTAAAGCCTCAAACTACTGTGACAGAAGAAGATATAGTTACGGTTAACGGCGAGAGAATTAAGCTACAGGATGTAAAATTATACATTTTACTGAATAAACCGCCTGGTTACCTAACCACCGTTCGTGATCCGCACAACCGGCCAACTGTTATGTGGTTGCTCAAAGATCAACAGAAACGTCTTTTTCCGGTGGGCAGGCTTGACGCAGATAGCAGCGGAGTCCTGCTATTAACAAATGATGGAAAACTTGCATACCGGTTAACCCACCCGCGGTATTGCATCAGTAAGATATACCGGGCCGGGATTAAAGGGATTCCTGGGAAAAAAGCGCTCGAACGTTTACTAAAAGGGGTTGAAGTAGACGGTACTGTATGCGTTCCGGCTGCAGTTAAGGTTATAAAAACCGATCAGAATAAAATGCGCTCGCAGCTGCTGATCACTTTAACCGAAGGAAGAAAAAGGCAGGTAAAAAAGATGCTGGCTGCAATTAACCATCCGGTTTACGATCTGGAGAGAATCAGTTTTGCCGGAATAACAGCAGCATCGCTGCCGAAAGGAACTTTTCGCCCCCTATCGGAAGAAGAAGTGGAACGCTTGTACCGACTGGTTCGGCTTTAAGGAATGGCTTTTGTTATTATTCCGGCGGTTTGCAAAAAAACATTGCAAATGAGAAAATAAGAAAGCTGATTCAGAAATATTCTTATTTAACTCACAAAACTGATACTGGGAGCATATAGCTTAAAGTGAATGCTATGCAAAAAAAACCGAAAGTGGCGATTGACGGGCCGGCTGGAGCAGGAAAAAGCACAGTAGCCCGTGAAGTGGCCGGGCGTCTCGGTTTGCGGTACTTGGACACAGGGGCCATGTACAGGGCCATCACCTTGAAGATCTTGCGGGACAAAATTGATTTGAATAATATTGAAGCCCTCAGATCTGCCCTGAACCAGACATCTATCTGCCTGAAGGGCCAAGAAGAAGTTTTTTTGGACGGCGAAGACGTGACGGAAGAAATTCGCAAACCTTATATCAACGATATGGTTTCTCCGGTATCAGCCCAATCTGTTGTTCGTCGTCACATGGTTGCTTTGCAGCAGCAGATTGCTTCCAAGGCAAACGGGATTATCATGGAGGGCAGAGATATCACATCGGTAGTGCTTCCGGATGCAGATTATAAATTTTATCTCGATGCCTCGCTTGAAGAAAGAATAAAAAGGCGTAACCTGGAGCAGCTGGTAAAAGGCATTGCCCACAGTTCTGGAGAGGTTTCTGAGCAGATTACTAAACGGGACAGAATAGATTCACAACGTGAAGATTCACCGCTGACAATTGTACAGGACGCGGTAGTTATTGATACGACCAATATGGATATTGAGGGAGTAGTTAATGAGATAATCAGGGTCATCGGCACCGGAAATAAACCCTGAAAAGGAATAGGTGAAAATTTGCTGTATTATGTTGCACGCTTAGTATTTTTGCTTTACCTAAAAACATTTTACCGGTTGCAAATCGTCGGCAGGGCCAATATCCCCGGTCGCAAGCCTTTTATAGTCTGTGCCAACCACATTAGCTGGCTTGACCCATTCGCAGTGGGGGCAGCGTTTCCGGCATGGTACAGAATTAACTACATGGCTAAAAAAGAGCTTTTTAGCAATTATATCTTACGTTATTTACTGATCAGAGCAGGGGCTTTCCCTGTCAACCGCCAGGAGGCGGATTTGATTGCCGTCAAGAAAGCTTACCTGATTTTAAAAGAAGGACATGTTTTAGGCCTGTTCCCGGAAGGGACACGCAGTAAAAGCGGTGTAATGCAGAAAGCTTATAATGGAGCAGCCCTGATCGCCGTCCGCAGTGGTGTTCCGATCCTGCCTGTGGCAGTGGAAGGTCCATACCGCCTGTTTAAAAAAATCAGGGTGCATATCGGGAAACCGTTTGTCCTTCCACCGCTTGTCTATGAAAAAAAGAATGAAAAAAGGGAGCAACTGGAAATAATGAGCGACACAATAATGAATGCTATCTGTCGGTTACTGGCGGAGAACAGAAACTGTTGAAGGTAATTATGGCAAAAAAGGCAGGTTTTTGTTCGGGAGTAGACAAAGCTTTTAAGCGTTTGCTGGATCAGGCTGAACGGTTTGGCGAAGGCTCTGTATTAGGTGATTTGGTTCACAACGAACAAGTTGTTGAATATCTCTCGGAACGGAATATTTATAAAATTGATCGGCTGGATAATGCCCGTGGTTCATATCTGGCAATCAGAACCCATGGTGTTGCTCCTCATCTGTTAGCTGCCCTGAAAAAACTGCATAACAGGGAAATAATCGATCTGACGTGCCCCCGGGTTAAAAGGGTCCAGGAGATTGCCCGTGAGCTTGCCGAGCGCAAAGTGATGATCGTCATTTTCGGTAACCGCAGCCATCCCGAAGTTGAAAGCTTGGTAGGGTGGGCCGGTGAAGATGCTGTGGTGGTGGCGAATCTAGATGAGCTGAAGGAACTGGCAATTGATAAGCCGGCTGCCTTAATTGCGCAGACAACCTGTGACCCCGATCTTTTCTGCCAGGCCCAAAAAATATTTCGGGATGCACACTTTGACGGTATGGTTTATAATACAATCTGTCCGGAAACGCGGTTGCGCCAGGAAGAAGTATTAACCATGTCAGAAAGGGTTGACGCTTTTATTGTAGTTGGAAGTGCAAACAGTGCCAACACGATGACCCTTTATAATAGGTGCCGGCAGCTTAAACCAGCATGCCGGGTAAACAGTGCAAGGGAGTTGCAGCGGTCATTTATTGACCAATTTGCGGTAATCGGTGTTACTGCCGGTGCGTCAACTCCCCCATGGATGATTAAGGAGGTTGTGGAAAGTATGGAGAAAGAGAATTTGGAAGTACAGAAAGAAGAACAGTTTCAGTTTGACGAAGAAATTAAGGTAGCCCAGATAGGCGAGCAGGTTACCGGAAAAGTAGTAAGGGTTACCAATGACGAAGTGTTTGTCGATATCGGCAGCAAATCAGAGGCTGTACTCCCTGTCGGCGAAGTGCACCTGGAAACAGGTAAAGCTCTGTCCGATCTTTTTGCTCCTGAAGATGAAATTGAAGTTACTGTAATTGAAGATGAGGGGCATGAAGGGAAAATAGTCGTTTCACATAAAAGATTGGCCCGTGACAAAAAGATAAATGAATTGCTTGATGTTTATGACAACGGAACGGTTGCCTCAGGCGTGGTTAAGCAGGTGGTTAATGCCGGTCTGGTTATTGACCTCGGAGCCGGTGTGGAAGGTTTTATGCCGGGATCACTGGTTGATACCAGTTACGTGCAGGATTTTGCCGTTTTTAAAGATCAGCCGCTTGAATTTAAAATAATTGAGTTCGACCGCAATAAAACAAAGTTGATCCTTAACCGTAAAATAATTATGGTAGAGATTGACGCCAAAAAGAAAGAAGATACTCTGAAAGCGATAAAGGTCGGTTCTGTAATCGGCGGAACCGTTAAGCGTTTAACTAACTTCGGAGCATTTGTCGATATAGGCGGCATTGACGGCCTGGTTCACGTATCGGAAATTTCCTGGGAGCGTGTCAATCACCCGGGTGAAATCCTGAAAGTAGGCGAGCAGTTAGACGTTGAAGTGCTGGAAGTGATCCCCGAAAAAGAACGGGTCAGCCTCAGTATTCGAAAAACCTTACCCGATCCCTGGTTGAAATCTGTCGAAGGCCTGGAAAGCGGCCAGATAGTCACCGGCAAAGTGACCAGGATCACTAATTTTGGTGCATTCATTGAAATTAAAGATGGTTTGGAAGGGTTGGCTCACATATCACAGCTGGCGGATTTTCATGTCAAGCATCCTTCCGAGGTGTTACAGGAAAAAGATGAGATAGAGGTTAAGATATTAGAGATTAAACCCAAAAACAAACGGATCAGTCTCAGCGTCACCGAAGCCGGAGGAGCTGTACCAAATGTTGATAATAATGTTCTCAACAGCTCGGAAAGCGGGAACGTTACCCTGGGTGATCTTTTCGGCGACCTTTTTAGTAATGGCACTCCGCGTACTAAAGAGATGAACAGCAAAACGCTGGCAATACCCGAAGTAGGGGAAGCTGAAGACGGCCAGGAATAAAAGCCCGGATATTTGGGGCGAATGCGCTGTTCGCCCCTTTTAATAAATACGAACACTGGCGGTAATGGCCTGACCCGGACGATTAATGCCAACCTGGTAACTATCGCCGGAAAATTATCTTTGCCAATGGCAGTAGGTTCACAACCGGTAGCCCTTAAAAATCCTGCGTGCCTGGATAGTTTTAAATTTGTCTGCAAATATAACTTCAATGGACGTATTTGTGCCAATATTTTCTCCTATGTTACCGTATAAATGGTCCTGCATGCGACCGAGACAGTCAGGGCTGAAACTTTGCAAATTTCTTAAAACATTGCCTGTTAAATGGTAGTGGATGATGGTAACCGTGCTTTTTTAGGCGCCTTTGTGCGTATATCAGGAAATCGTCCGGCGAATGGTTGGAATGACGGGGCTCTGACCCGGACTATTATGCACGCTGTTCATAATACGTATGAAGGAGAGAAGGCAAGCGATGCCTGGGCAGCACCTGGATAAAGGACACTTAATTGATTATGTTGCACCCGGCTCACCTGCTTACAGGGCCGGTATCAGGGCTGGTTGGAAGCTGCTTCGTATAGATAACCGAAAAATTGGAGACCTGATTGATTACAGGATTCTTGAAACTGATGATCAGCTGGTATTATTATTGGTCCGGGATGACGGCCGGCTCAATAGAATTAGAATCCGAAAATCTGCCGGCAGCAGCCTGGGTTTACGCTTTAAACCGCTGACCATCAACCGGTTGCAGAGCTGTCCCAACCAGTGTATTTTTTGCTTTGTCGATCAAAACCCGCAGGGGTTGCGCAGTGCTTTATATATTAAAGATGATGATTACCGGCTTTCATTTTTATATGGAAATTATATTACCCTAAACCGGGTCAGGGAAAATGACCTGAAGCGGATTATCAGACTGCAGATGAGCCCGCTCTATGTTTCTGTACATAGCACTAACCCTGATCTGCGCATAAGGATGATGGGTTCAAAGCTGGCTGGGAAAGGCCTTTCTAACTTAAAGCGGCTGGTTCGAGCCGGCATTAAATTTCACTGCCAGCTGGTGCTTTGCCCCGGTCTTAATACTGGCTCCGAGCTGGAAAGATCGATCTCGGATCTGGCTTCCCTGGGTGAATATATTTTAAGCGTGGCCTTAGTGCCTGTAGGTTTGACCAGACACCGCTCCTGGAACCATGCGCTCAGAGGTTTCGGTGCGGATGAAGCGCGTATTTTGATCAAACAAATAGAAGCAGTGCAGGATAAGTTTTTATCCGACCGTGCCAGTCGTTTTATTTATTTGGCTGACGAATTTTATAACCTGGCCTCTTTTGATTATCCTTCGGATGATGCTTATGAAGGTTACCCGCAGCTAGAAAATGGGGTCGGCCTGGCAAGGCTTTTTCTGGAAGAGCTTGAGCAAATGATAGAAAAACTACCGAAAATAAGTTATTTCAGCCGGGAATTGGCAATAACCATAGTTACCGGTAATGCTGCCGCATCCATCTTAGAAAAGCTGACCACCAGCCTGAAACAGATCGAGGGTCTTTCAGTAAACCTGGTTATTGCCAAGAATCACTTTTTTGGAAAGCAGGTAACTGTTTCCGGATTGCTTACCGGGAGGGATTTGCTAAAAGCGCTGGAGGAAGAAGAAAAGGGAGATCTGGTTTTTATCGCGAATAATCTTTTACGGGAGGGCGGCGACCTATTCCTTGATAACTTAACTATTGAAGAAGTCGAGGCTAATTTGAATGTTCCGCTGAAAGCTGTAAAAGGGCCTCTTGAGCTAATTGATACATTAAGCGAATATCTATCCTAAAATCATCGGCCGGAACCTTAGGGGAGAATTTCTGTGAGTAATATTATAGCTATAGTTGGCAGACCGAATGTTGGCAAATCAACGCTTTTTAACCGTTTGACGACAGCCCGGACCGCTATCGAGGAAAAAGTACCCGGGGTTACCAGGGACCGTCTTTATGGAATTGCTGAATGGAGTGGACGGGAACTGGTTATTATTGATACCGGCGGTGTAACTTTTGATAGCGCAGATCGCATATCGGTTTTAGTCCGGCGGCAGGTTGAACTAGCGGTGGATGAAGCTAACCTGATAATATTTTTGCTCGATGGCCGGCAAGGCTTAACAGCGCTTGATGAGGAAATCGGTTTGATGCTCAGGCGCAGCGGCAAGCAGGTTATACCGGTGGTCAACAAGATTGATATTTATGGACAGGAAGCGTCAAAATATGGGTTTTACAGCCTGGGTTTTGGCGAACCGCTGACGATCTCAGCTTCGCATGGCAAAGGCATTGGAGAATTGCTGGATCTAATCTTAAGCTTGCTGCCTTCGGCTACAAGTCAGGATGAAGATCAATATCGGCCGGATACGGTAAAAGTAGCGGTTATCGGCAGGCCCAATGTCGGAAAATCATCACTGATAAACAAGCTGCTTGGTGAAGAAAGAGTTATCGTCAGCGAGATTCCGGGAACTACCAGAGATGCCATAGACACTTACTTTGAATATGCAGAACAGCCCTACCTGTTAATAGATACAGCCGGGATCCGGCGCAAGAGTAAAGTTAAAGAAGCGGTAGAGTATTACAGTATTCTGCGCTCATTGAAAGCGGTGCAGAGAGCCGATCTGGCCCTGTTATTGCTTGATGGGGTGGAAGGGGTTACTGATCAGGATCAACGTTTGGCCGGTTATGTCGATCAGGCCGGGCGGGGTTTAGTCCTGGTTGTTAACAAGTGGGATATAGCCCGGAGTACCGAGCATGCGCGTGCGGAATACCTTGATTTGATCAGGCGCCAATTTAGTTTTGTGCCTTATGCCCACCAGGTTTTTCTTTCGGCTTTGACCGGCTGGAAGCTTAATCAGCTATACCCCCTGATATTGCAAACCTGGCAAGAACAACACAAACGTATTAGCACTTCGCTTATAAATGAGCTGCTGGAGGATGTGGTGGCGGTGAACCCTCCTCCCGCAGTAAAAGGCAAGAAGGTCAGACTGTTCTACATGACTCAGCCGGAAGTTAAACCGCCGACATTTGTGGTTTTTGCAAATGAACCGGATTTGATTCACTTTTCTTATAAACGCTACCTTGAAAATAGGTTGCGGGAATCCTTTGGTTTCAAGGGAACCCCGATCATAATTAAATTTAAGAAACGTCAGCGCAGAGGTGATTAGTTTTTGGCTACAGTTATTTTAATTCTGTCTTACCTGATCGGATCCATCCCTTTTGGCTATATTTTTGCTAAACTGGTTGGAAAAACGGATATCCGTAAACATGGCAGTGGCAATATTGGGGCAACCAATGTTTTAAGGGTAATGGGTTGGAAGCTGGCGCTAACAGTCTTTATTCTCGACATGCTGAAAGGCTATATGGTTGTTTTTTGGGCTGAAGCTGTTACCAGCAGTTCTATGCTGCCATTGGCCGCCGGGATCTTTGTAATGCTGGGGCATAGTTTTCCGATTTTCCTAAGGTTTAAGGGAGGTAAGGCGGCTGCTACGGCAATCGGGGTGTTGTTTGCACTATCCGGTTGGGTAGCTTTGACACTGATTATCGTTGCCATCATCATCTTGGCGTTAACCCGTTATGTTTCACTGGCTTCAATACTTGGATCGCTAGTGGTGCCCTTATTTTTCTGGTTATTCGGGTTTGATCTTTCATATATTATTTTTGGTTTGGCCGCCGCAGCATTGGTTGTGGTTCGCCACCAGGCAAATATTAAACGGCTGCTGAACGGCACTGAGTCAAAACTGACGTTTGGTTCCAGGAACTAAAAAAAAGATATTACAGCAGAAGCATTTTAAAAAGGCGGTGTTCAACGATGATCAGGAAAGAGCTGCTTGAGCTGTTGTTCGAAGCGGCCAGTATCCAGCGCTGGAACGATCACATCCGTTTCGAACACTTTACTGAGCTTGATAAACAGTCACATAAAATGGTTTATGCCTATGTTCTGGCCAAGATTGAGGAAGCCGACCATGGTGCTGGTATTGACTGGCCTTTGCTGATCGAGGGAGGGCTTTTTGAGTTTTTGCACCGCATAGTCCTGACCGACATAAAACCGCCGATTTACTATAAACTGATGGCTGAAAAAGGAGATCAATTAAACCGTTGGGTAATTGATCAATTAAAAGACAAGATCACCGACTTTAAAAAAGACCTGGTAACTGCAATGGAAGAATACTTTTTTGATCACGCGGCTAACAGCCTGGAAAAAAGAATTCTTAAAGCAGCACATTACCTGGCAACCAACTGGGAATTTGCAATCATCTATCGCTTGAACGAGGGGCTCTACGGGTTAAATGACACTAAGGCAGCTATCGAAAACCAGATCGAGGAACATTATGATTTAGCCGGAGTCCAAAAGCTGACCCTGGGCAAAAAAACGGCAAATTTTCTTGACTTGGTCGGCCAGCTGCGTTTTCAACAGCGTTGGGCGCAGTCGCCGCGCGTGCCTAAGACCTCGGTAATGGGTCATATGCTAATTGTGGCGATGATGAGTTATTTCTGCTCGGTTGAGATCGAGGCCTGCCCGAAACGAATTTACAATAACTATTTTGCAAGCCTTTTTCATGATCTGCCGGAAGTGCTGACCCGGGATATTGTTTCACCGGTCAAGCGCTCGGTAGCCGGCATAGAAGAGCTAATTAAAGATATTGAATATCGCCAGCTTGAAGAGCGAGTCTTTCCCCTGCTGCCGGCAACCTGGCATTTCGAACTGCGCTATTTCACTGAAAATGAATTTTCCAACAAGATTATTGATCATGGAGCGGTTAAAATTGTCCAGGCTCACGAAATTGGTGAGCTCTATAACCATAACAGTTACTCCCCCTTGGACGGTGAATTGATCCGGGCCTGTGATCAGCTCGCAGCTTATATCGAAACTTTTCTCTCCATCTCGCACGGTATAAAATCTTCACATTTGGAAGAAGGCAACCGCCAGCTTTACAGCTGCTACAGCACAAAAAATATTGCCGGTCTTAACTTCGGCCAACTCTTCAGTTATTTTAAGATCTAACCGGTAATTCAACCCTTTTTCTTAAACCGACCATCATATTGACTTTTATTGCCTGTTGAATTAAAATGACATAGAAATTAAATGCCGTCATTTCGCTGAAAATGATGTGTCAAGATCGGGGCGTGGCGCAGCTTGGCAGCGCGCTTGACTGGGGGTCAAGAGGTCGCTGGTTCAAATCCAGTCGCTCCGACCAAAATATTTTTAAAGGGAAGAGATGCTTCAGGCCAAGTTTAGATTAAGGTTTATCTTCAGAAAGGGTGTGCCCTAGCAGTGAAAAGTAGGTTTATTTATAACTTCTTATTAATAACGCTGGCAATACTGGTTTTTGCCGGGTCGGCTTTGGCAGTTATGCCGGCCCCTAAAGATGATGTTAGCCATTACCGCTACTCAAGCATGCATTTCAGGTACATAGGCGATATATTCCATGAAAGAAAAATAGATTTTAAATTGCATGGCGGAGGGGCATATTTTCTGATTGAAGGGATAGGTTCATCCAGCGGTTCGCATTATGTGACTGAAGTGGAATTCAAAAAGCGCAATCCAGCTGCAGAAGTATATCGCATTACCGCGTTAGGTCTTCAGGCTTATATGACCGGAACCACAGCCCTTGATGCTGCCGAAGATGAGAAGTTACTGATTATGTCGGTAATTAAGCTGCCGAAGCAGCGTGTGGAGATGTCAACCGGAGTGGAGATGAATCCGGGTGAAACCGGTTTTATCAGCCACGATATTGTTTCCAGCCAGAGCTCTTACGGTAATTACCTGAAGATGACCAACCATTTTGGCAACACCGGGGGAACAACCAAGCGAATTCTTGAAATCCCCGGCTACCTGAAAGATCAAATACGGGTGGATGGTTACGCCGAGGTCTGGGATACAACAGAAATACGGGACGGCAAGCATAAATCAGGTTTTTGGGATTTGCTGCCCTAAGTAAGGCCGGCATCAGATAATAATAGAAGGTTTCCCTTTAGCTGAAAAACGGGAAGCCTTCTTTTTTGACAGCCAAAATGTAGCCCTGTATACTATTAGAGACCACCTGAAACAAAAAAGAGAGGTAATATTAGGAGTGGCTGAAGAAACCCTGCATGAGAAGCAGCAAAAGTCATTTTTCCGGGCTGAGGTTTTAAGGGGCAATATTGCCGATTACCGGGAAGCCGTAAAGATAATTCCGACCGGTTTTGGCCGGTGGCCTCAGATCCTGGAAAATCAAGCTAAAATCAAGGACTTTTTTAAAGCTAGCGATGAAGACTGGGAAAACTGGAGATGGCAGTTGAAAAACAGGATTACAGACACCGCTGTTTTAAAGGAGCTCTTGCCGATTGGCGAAGAAGAACTAGATGAAATAGAAAAAACAGGGTCAAAATACCGTTGGGCTATTTCGCCCTATTACCTTAGCCTTATCGATCCGGATGACGTGAATGATCCGGTGAAGAAACAATGCGTGCCATCAATTCATGAATACCTGGACTATGATGGCTACGAAGATCCAATGGCTGAAGAGTATACATCACCGGTTCCGGCAGTGACCCGCCGTTACGCTGATCGCCTGATTATCAAAGTTACAAACCAGTGTGGTATGTACTGCAGGCACTGTCAGAGGCGCCGCGCGATCGGTGAGCATGATCTGGCTACTCCAAAGGCTGAGTTGGAAGAAGCAATGGAATATATTAACCACAACCGTGAAATCAGGGATGTGCTTTTAACCGGCGGCGACTGCTTTATGATCGATAATAAAACTATAGCATGGTTGCTGGCAGAACTGGACACGATACCTCATGTGGAGATTAAAAGGTTTGGAACCAGGACCCCGGTGACAATGCCGCAGCGCATTGATGACGAATTGTGCCGAATCCTGTCTGAACATTTGCCGCTGTATGTGAATACACACTTTAACCATCCGCAGGAGGTAACCCCGCGGGCCCGGGACGCCTGCTATAAATTAGCTAAGACAGGGGCAAATCTCGGTAACCAGACAGTGTTGTTAAAAGGGGTTAACAATGATCCCTTTGTGATCCGGAAGCTAAACCAGGATTTATTGAGAATAATGGTAAAACCTTATTATATCTTTCATGCCAAGGCTGTCCGGGGCACAACGCATTTCCGAACCAAGGTTGAGGAAGGGATCGAGATCATGGAAAAACTGCGCGGCTACACTTCCGGCCTCGCTGTTCCAACTTTCGTTGTCAACGCCCCGCTTGGTCGCGGCAAAACACCAATGCTTCCCGAATACCTGGTCAGCAGCGGCAAAGACTACATCATGATCAGAACGTGGGAGAATAAGATCGTCCGTTATGAAAACAAGTAAAAAGGAAAATTAGTTTTAACCTTTTACATACTCCATTATCGGTCTCCAGTTAACATGTTCTTCCATAGTTTCCTGCACGAGCGCTATTGCTTCTTTATTTTGAGGATGAATACTGCGATAGACATTCTGAAGGTTTTCTACCGTTGAGTAGGTGTCTTCATGGACCAATATTACCGGTACGCCTTTTTCTTCAGCTTGTGAAAGAACACGAACATCCGGGTAAAGGCCACCTGTAAAGATGATAACCGAAGTGCTGGTTTCAAGAGCGGTAAGAGCCATGTCGCTGCGATCGCCACCGGTGATCAGCGCTTTATTTGGTGCCCTTCTTAAATAACCAAGGGCGCTTTCGATAGTCATCGTGCCGATGATCACTTCTTCGACCAGACGATTAAGGTTGTCCGGGGCTGCCAGCAGCTCGCCGTGAAGCGCATTATAAAATTCAGCAACTGTCGGTGATGATATTTCAATCCGGCGTGGAATTACTCCGAGAACAGGAAAACCTTTCCCTTCAATAATACTCCGGTAGGTACTGCTGCTTTTATTCCACTGGGCCTGGTTTACATTGTTAATAATGCAGCCGATTACCTGGATCTGCCCGGTATGCCAGAGATCAAGGTAGAGAAGGTTTTCGTCCAGCTGAAAATCATTATCAGCCCTGATAACCGGTAATACAGCGGATTCAAGAGTGGCGGCCAGAGAAAAATCATCCAACCCGTGGTTAGCGCCGACAAAAGGTTCAATACTGCCATCGATCAGCACCAGGTCGTAACCCGCATGACAGTCCCGGTAAGCGTCGGTAATCCGGGTCAGCAAATCCGGCAGCTCTTTTAGAAAATGAGCAGTCAGGTATTGATCATTAACAGTCACCGGTGCAATTGTATGGCAGGAAAAAGGCAGTTCAAGTATCTCCCGCATAAGAATAACGTCATCATCATCTTTTTTGACTGCCCCTTTGCGAAAACCGATCGGTTTAAAATAGGATACTTTTAAACCTTCTTTTTTAAGTTTCAAGGCAACACCGAGAGCTGTTGCTGTTTTCCCGCCGCCGGCCTTCCCTGAGAAATAAAGCGCTTTCATTTAAATCACCTCGTTGTTAATGATCTTCCCCTTCAATGGTAATCTTAACATCAAGTGCGGTAGTGCCCTTCGTGTGAACACGGATCGGGTTAATATCCATTTCTGTAATCCGGTTCAGGTCGCATACCAGCCTGGCAGTCCTCAATATTGAATCAGTGAGTGCATCTATATCAGCCGGTTTTTTGCCCCGGTAACCCTTTAGTAAAGTGTAGGCTTTTGTTTCAGCAATCATTTTTTCTACCGCATCACGGGTTACTAACGCTGGAGCAAGTCTGAAAGTTACTTCTTCCAGCAGGTTGACATAGATACCGCCAAGGCCAAACACGATGAGCGGCCCGAACTGTATGTCTCTTGACATGCCAATGATCATTTCAATCCCGTCCTCAACCATGTTTTGGACCTCAACACCGTAAACTGGTGCGTCAGGCATAAAGTATCGAACCTTTTCCATGATCCGGTTATACGCCCGGCGGACTTCGGCTTGGCTGTGCAGGCCGATCTCGACACCCCCGACATCAGTTTTATGTACTATCCGTGGAGAAGAAATTTTAAGGGCAACCGGAAACCCCAAGGTGGCAGCAATTTCAGCTGCGTTTTCCTCAGTTTTTGCCAAGTAACTGCAGCTAACAGGAATCCCGTATGCTGCCATCACAGTCGATGCTTCGTGGCCCAGCAGGACAACCCGGTGATCTGCTAAAACTTCGTTGATTACTTTTTCAGCTGTTTCCCGGTTTATATTGGCCAGCTTTACCGGTTCGGGGGCAGTAGGGCTGTTTTTGTAACCGCTATAGTCGAACATTCCTTTTAAAGCGCGAATTGCAGGTTCGGGAAAAGTAAATGCCGGTACTCCGTTGTCAGTAAGGTAGTTTTTGCCCTCCTGCAGTAATTTGCCACCCATGTAAACTGCCATTACCGGTTTTTCTGCGTAATGCCGGCTTAAGTCTACAATTGTTCTGGCAGTTTCCTCCGGCTCTGTAATTGCTGCCGGGCAGAGCAGGACAAGTGCGCTGTCAACATTTTTATCCTGCAGGACTGTGTCTAATGCAAAGCGGTAACGGTCATTACGCGCGTCGCCGATTAGATCCACCGGGTTGTAAATATTTGCTGCAGGCGGCAGGTTATCGCGTAGTTGTGCGATAGTTTCTTTGGTAAAACGAGCCATTTTCAGGCCGTTTTTTTCTACGGCATCAGTAGTAACAATGGCCGGTCCACCGGCATTGGTCACAATGGCCACCCGGGCTTGCCGGGGTAGTGGTTGTGCAGAAAAGGCACGAGCCAAGTCAAAAAGGTCGTTCATGCTTTCTGCCCTTAATACTCCGCATTGTTTAAAAGCAGCATCGTATGCCCGATCACTGCCGGCCAAAGCTCCGGTATGCGAACTGGCTGCCTGGGCTCCTGCAGTACTGGTGCCGGATTTTAGTATTACAATCGGTTTTTTTCGGGCAGCATCAGAACAGGCTTTAATAAAACGGTTTCCGTCAGTAACATCTTCAATGTAACATAGGATCACACTGGTTTGGGAATCACCGGCACAGCTTTCAATAAAATCAACCTCGTTCAGGTCTGCTTTATTGCCAAGGCTGATGAAGCTGGAAAACCCAAGACCCATTTCAAAGCTCCAGTCCAGAATGGAAACTAGCATGGCTCCGCTTTGTGAGATAAAAGAAATATTGCCCCGGTTTGGGAAACCATTAGCGAAAGAAGCATTGATCGGTGAGTGGGTATTCATCAATCCAACACAGTTAGGGCCGAGCATTCTCATCCCGTAATCTTTGCAGATTGTAAGCAGTTCCTGCTCTAGCTTATGGCCTTCAAGCCCTACTTCTTTAAACCCTGCGGTAATAACCACTAAACCTTTAACCCCCGATTCACCACATTCACGCGCAACCTGGGTTACTTTTGCTGCCGGCACGGAAATTACAGCCTGTTCAACCTGTTTGCCGATGTTTAATATACTGCTGTAGCATTTAAGTCCATTTATCTCTGTTTCCCGGGGGTTGACAGGAAAAACTTCACCTCTGTAACCGCTCCTGATGATGTTGTCGAGAATGGCGAAACCGATTTTATGCGGTGAATGTGAAGCGCCGATTACGGCTATCTGCTTTGGGTTGAATAAATAGTTAAGTTCATGCATAGTTTAACCTTTCAGGGTAGGAGGTCTAATCTGCGGTTCTTTCTTTCATTCTATCTGTAATGCTTCCATTTCGCAATTATAACTGTTAAATTTGGTCAAACCGAGCCCGTGTGCTTATGCATGTTCAGCACATTAAGCTTACCCGCCGCTCATTGACATTTGGAAAAACTTTGTTACAATGTATCATGACGCTTTTCATCTGATAAAATTTTCTAACAAGGAGGTATTAAAGATGAGCGCTTTAGGCCGTCATATCTTGGCTGAGTTTTACGGCTGCCCGCAGGAAATCCTATGCAACCTTGATCTAATCAAGGAGAGCATGGTGGCAGCCGCCATTGAAGCTGGGGCTGAAGTTAGAGAAACTGTCTTTCACCAGTTCAGTCCTCAGGGCGTCAGCGGCGTAGTTGTTATATCCGAGTCACATCTGGCTATTCATACATGGCCCGAATATGGCTACGCGGCGGTTGACGTTTTCACCTGTGGTCAAACCGTTAATCCATGGGTGTCCTGCAACTATTTGAAACAAGCGTTTTCAGCCCGGAACATGTCGGCGCGCGAAATAAAGCGCGGAATCTTTGATGTTGACCTTGAACATAAAACAGCGGCTAATTACTAGTGAATAGCTGTCAGGGGGGTATAGTCAATGCCTGCTGAGCTACATAAATGGTTTATTGAACATACTTCGCCCGGTACGGCCCATATGATAGGCGTCCGTAATTTCTTAACAAGTATGCGCACCCAGTACCAGCAGGTCGAGATAGCTGATACTGATAGTTTTGGGCGAATCTTGATTCTCGATGGAAAAATCCAGTCGGCACAGCATGACGAGTATATTTATCACGAGGCGCTGGTCCATCCGGCTATGCTGGCTTGCCCTGCGCCCCGGCACGTTCTGGTAACCGGAGGCGGGGAAGGGGCTACTTTAAGGGAAATTTTGCGCCACCCGTCAGTTGAAAAATTGGTGATGGTTGATCTTGATCAGGAAGTGGTTGCGATATGCCGTGAATTTTTACACAGCTGGCACCAGGGCAGTTTTGAAGATCAGCGAGTTGAGCTGCTTTACATGGATGCCTGTCAATATCTGGAAGATACGGACATGGTATTTGATGTGATTATAAGTGATGTGCCGGAACCGGTAGAAGCCGGGCCTGCTTTGAAACTTTTTACAAAACAATATTTTGAGCTGATTGGTAAACGTTTAGCCGCCGGAGGATCATATGCCATGCAGGCCGGCGATTGCTGTTTGCCTTTTATCGAAGCGCACGCCGCTATCTATAACACAGTCAGGCAGGTTATGCCTTTTGCCTTACCTTACCGCGCATTTGTCCCATCTTTTAATACAGAGTGGGGCTTTATCGTTGCTGCCGCTGAAGAGCTACGGATGCCTGAGGGAGAGGCCCTTGATCTTTTAATCAAAGAGCGTTCCCTTAGTTTGCGCTATTTCGACAGTGAAACTGCCAGGAGCATATTTGCGTTGCCGAAAAATATAAGGGACCGGTTGAATGCTGAAACCAGGATTATTGACAATGAAAATCTGATCACGATTTATTAACGCAATTGAAAGGGAACAGGTATGGAAAAAAGGGAACGAACGTTTTTAATGGTTAAACCTGATGGCGTCAAGCGTGCTTTGATCGGTACGGTAATCAGCCGTTTAGAAAGCAAAGGTTTAAAGATTGTGGCAATGAAACTGATGCAAATAAGCCCGGAAATAGCGGCCCGGCATTATGAAGAGCACAAAGGTAAACCTTTTTATAATGGCTTGATTGAGTTTATCACCTCGGGGCCGGTTGCAGCGATGATCCTTGAAGGTGATGATGTGGTTGAAGCCGTACGCACGATGATCGGAACAACCGATCCGAAAAAAGCAGATCCGGGTACTATACGTGGTGATTTTGCAGTATTTATGGGTAAAAATATAGTTCATGCTTCAGATTCAACTGCCAGCGCCGAGCGTGAAATGAACCTCTTTTTTGAAGCCGGCGAGCTATGTACTTACAGCTTGCCGCATCACAACTGCTTATACGATTAATAAAAATTTTGATGTCCGGTTAAAAAGGCCAACCTTGATAAAAAAGGCGGCAACAAAGCCGCTTTTTTTGGTGCGCCCGGCATGGGCGTTAGCTTGGCGGTGAAAGTCCGCTGTGGGCT
>CAYMDO010000010.1:0-64371 GCA_964389365.1 uncultured Syntrophomonadaceae bacterium | reverse complement strand
TAACTCCAAGTTCGGCAAATTAATGGATTTGGAGAGTTTTTTAAAAAGTATTTGCTGAATGCCTGGAATTTGCAGTTTTTCAATTGCGGTCGGCAGGTAACTATGCTATACTACCTCTGGCAAATTCTAATACTCACGCCTGATAAGCCGAATTTCTGTTGGCGTAAAGCTGGGAATCGACGATGAAGTGGGCGGCGGTAAAAACAAAGGAGGAATTATTTTGGCCAAAGTAGGTATGAAACAACTTTTAGAAGCGGGTGTCCATTTCGGGCATCAAACCCGGCGTTGGAATCCGAAGATGAAGCCCTACATTTTTACTGAGCGCAACGGGATCTACATTATTGATCTGCAAAAAACAGTCAAACTGATGGATATCACCTACAACTTTGTGCGCGATTTAACCGCAGACGGGGGTAATATTATTTTTGTCGGCACAAAGAAACAGGCACAGGAATCGATTCGGGCCGAGGCTGAACGCTGCGGGGCACACTATGTGAATCACCGCTGGCTTGGCGGGATGCTCACTAACTTCAACACAATCCGCCGACGGATTGAGTGGATGATCGAACTGGATCGGATGGAAGTGGATGGCACATTTGAGCGGTTGACCAAAAAAGAAGTTCTGAATCTGCGCAATGAAAAAGAGAGGTTGCTAAAATTCCTGCGTGGTATTCGCGAAATGAAAAAGATCCCTGATGCAATTTATGTTGTCGACCCGAGGAAAGAAAGAATTGCCGTTGCGGAAGCCAGAAAACTGGATATTCCGGTAATTGCTATTCTTGATACAAACTGTGATCCGGATGAGGTTGATTACCTGATCCCTGGCAATGATGATGCAATCAGGGCTGTTAAGCTGATTACTTCGGTGATTGCCGATGCGGTCCTGGAAGGGAAGCAGATCAGTGAAGCTCTTGAGGTTGAAAAACAACCGTCAGAAACCGGTGATGAAAAACCGGATTTTGACGAAGAAGCTGCTCCCGGGGAATTACCGGAAAAAGAGGAAACAATGATTGAACAACCTATTTTTGCAGCTGCCGAAGAAGATACAGAAATCGGAGACCAGGAAGACAAATAAGAAAAATGGGTGACGGGAGAGTGTAAATAGATGCATATCGATGCAAAAATCGTAAAAGCCCTGCGTGAAAAAACGGGCGCCGGTATGATGGATTGTAAAAAAGCGCTGACTGAAGCTGAAGGTAACGAAGAAAAAGCAGTAGACATCCTGAGGGAAAAAGGCCTTGCTGCTGCCGCACGCCGTTCGGGCAGAGCAGCCAACCAGGGTGTAATTGATTCTTACATCCACATGGGAGGCAAAATCGGCGTGTTGTTGGAGGTTAACTGCGAAACTGACTTTGTGGCCCGTAATGAAGAATTCCGTGGATTTGTTCGTAACCTATGCCTGCAAGTAGCCGCAACGAATCCTTCCTACCTGAACAAAGATGAAGTACCGGATACTATTCTCGACAAAGAACGTCAGATAATCAAAGCCCAGGCGTTAAATGAAGGCAAACCGGAAAAAGTAATTGATAGAATAATCGAAGGACGCCTGGAAAAATATTATCGTGATAATTGCCTTCTGCAACAGGTTTTTGTTAAAGATGAAGATCAGACAATCAGTGACTTATTAACATCGATGATTGCAAAAATCGGAGAGAACATTGTAATCAGGCGCTTTACCCGTTTTGAAATCGGTGAAGGGCTCGATGATGAGCCTGCAAACTGCAGCTAATGACAAAAAGAACACTGAAAAGTGTTCTTTTTTACTTAATGTTTTTTGCTTAAGGCAAAATATTTAGCGTTTATGAAGGTAGAATATTATCATTTGTCGAATAAATGAAAGGCTGGAGGTGCAGATTGGAAAAACCTGCATATAAAAGGGTTGTAATCAAACTAAGCGGCGAAGCGATGGCCGGAGAACAGGGCTTCGGGATCGATCAGGAGATAATCGAAAGTATAGCACTGCAAATTAAAGAGGTTATTGAATGTAATGTTCAAATAGCGATAGTTGTCGGTGGCGGAAATATTTGGCGGGGCGCACAGGCTGGTAACAAAGGTATGGATCGGGCTACTGCCGATTACATGGGTATGCTGGCAACTGTTATCAACTCTTTGTCCCTGCAGGACGCTTTAGAGAGGCACGGGGTTGATACCAGGGTTCAAACAGCTCTTGAAATGCAGCAGGTAGCAGAGCCTTATATCAGGCGTCGCGCCCTGCGCCATTTGGAAAAGGGACGGGTAGTGATTTTTGCCGGAGGTACAGGAAACCCCTACTTTTCGACAGACACTACAGCTGCTTTAAGAGCGGCTGAAATTGAAGCGGAAGTAATCCTTCTTGCAAAAGGCAAAGTAGACGCCGTTTACGATTCTGATCCGTTGACCAACACGTATGCCAAGCGATTTAAAGAATTAAGCTATATTGAGGTTATCAACCAGGGTCTGGGAGTTATGGATTCAACTGCTGCTTCGCTTTGTATGGACAATAAGATCAGGATTATAGTATTCGGCCTTAATCTAGGAAACATCAAGAAAGTAATTATGGGTGAAAATATTGGAACAACAATCAGGGGTGATTGATTTATGTTAGATTTGGTTTATAGCGAGGCAGAAGAGCGTATGGAAAAAGTAATCGGTGCTTTTCAGCGTGAACTGGCTACTTTGCGAGCTGGCAGGGCTACCCCGGCCCTGCTTGATCGGATTGAAGTAGATTATTATGGTACAATGACACCTCTCAACCAGATGGCTGGCGTATCTGCACCGGAATCGCGGCTGTTAGTTATTCAGCCCTGGGATAAGCAATCGCTCGGTGAAGTGGAAAAAGCGATTCTGAAATCTGATTTAGGATTAACGCCTACGAACGACGGCAGCGTAATTCGTCTAGCCATCCCCCAGCTGACCGAAGAAAGGCGGAAAGAACTTGTAAAGTTAGTGCGCAAGAAGGCAGAGGAATGTAAGGTAAGCATCCGTAATATCCGCAGGGAAGCTAACGAGGAAATTAAAAAACTTGAAAAATCAAGTGATATAACCGAAGATGAGCGGCACCGTGCTCAGGATAGTATTCAGGAGATTACCGACAAGAGGGTTGATGATATCGATGATATTACATCGGCTAAAGAAAAAGAAATGATGGAAGTGTAATTTTGTATTTTTTCATGTCAGGCTGCGGCTCTCTTATGGTTTGCACGAGAGAGCCTTTATTATTGACCAGTGGTGAAATTATAATGACAACAAGCGATAGGTCAGTACAACCGCCGGATCTTATTGACCCGCAGAAAATCCCAGGGCATGTGGCCATTATCATGGATGGAAACGGACGATGGGCAACCGAACGTGGACTGCCAAGAAGCGAAGGACACCGGCAGGGCGTGGAAACAGTGCGCGATACCGTACGAAACTGTAATTCGCTGGGGATAAAAGCACTAACACTATTTGCTTTTTCAACCGAAAACTGGCAGAGGCCCGAGTGGGAAGTAAGCTACCTGATGAGCCTGCCCGAACAGTATTTTGAGAGCGAATTGCCTGAGCTGATTCGCAGAAATGTACAGGTCCGGATGATTGGGGATCGGAAAAAATTGCCGCGGCGTGTATTAAAGGTTATTGATAAAGGGGCAGCGGCAACTAAGGGCAACAGCGGCATGATTTTAAATTTTGCCCTGAACTATGGTTCGCGGGCCGAAATGCTTGTTGCAGTGAACCATCTAGTTGCAGATGCCGCGGCGGGTAAGGTAAAGAAGAGAGTTACAGAAAAAATACTTGCATCGTATCTTTACACCGCTGATCTGCCGGATCCAGACCTGTTGATCAGAACCAGCGGAGAACAGAGGATTAGTAATTTCCTGTTATGGCAGCTTGCCTACAGCGAATTATATTTTACTGAAGTTTACTGGCCGGATTTTAACAAAGCGGAACTGTATAAAGCGGTAATTGAATTTCAACAGCGAAAGCGTCGTTTTGGCGGCATCTGAAACAAAAAAAGGTGATTAAATGCTTTATTTGCGAGTCTTATCTGCACTAGTAGGTATTCCGGTTGTTCTCACAGCAGTCCATTTTGGCGGAATCTGGTATGCTTTACTGCTGTTGGTAATAGTAAATATAGGGATCTTTGAATTCTGCAGGATATTTAGGATCAAATCTTATAACCTGCCGGTACTTTTTGGTTATACCGGTGTAACTTTCTTTATTTTTATTGCTTATTTTCAGCAGTTAGCTTTGGTTTATCCATTTTTTATCGTGCTTTTTTCATTTTTATATATGCGTTCTTTGTTATATATGGATAAATTTAGCATTTCTGAAGCGGCCATTATACTTTGGGGCATCATTTATTTGGGCGGTTTTGGAGGTTATATGCTGTTGTTGAGAATGTTACCGGATGGAGCATTTTATACCTATCTTCTGCTTTTCAGTGTCTGGCTCCACGATACAATTGCTTATTTCATCGGCACTAAATGGGGCGTTCATAAATTTGCCCCGCTGATAAGCCCAAACAAATCAGTGGAAGGTTCACTGGCCGGCCTTCTCGGTTTAACTGCAATAATGTTTTCGACCTCAATCCTGTTCCCTGCTTTTCTACCATTGAAACCGCTGCAAGCTTTACTTATAGGCCTGGGGGTTGCGGTTTTTGCTCAGTTGGGAGATCTGCTTGAATCGGCTCTGAAAAGGCAGCTTAACGTAAAAGATTCCGGGGCGTTGATTCCCGGACACGGGGGGATTCTCGATCGGTTTGACAGTTTGCTGTTTACTGCTCCTTTTATTTATTATTTTTTCCTGTTGCTGGACAATTTTAAAGGTGTCAAATGGTAAAAAAAATTTCCCTTTTGGGCTCAACAGGCTCAATTGGAACCCAAACACTTGAAGTTGTCGATGAACTTGGAGAGGACTACAGGGTAGTGGCGCTTGCCGCCGGCAGCAATTACAAGCTGTTGGCAGAACAGATCAGAAAATATAAGCCTGATTTTGCCGCGCTTGAAAATGAAGACAGCCTTGAAAAATTAAAAGAAATAGTAAAAGATAAACAGGGCCTGTATGGAAAGGGTCTGGAGGGGCAACTAACAGCCGCTAGTTGGCCTTCTGCTGACCTGGTTGTATTAGCACAGGTCGGATTCAGTGGTTTTGAACCACTCGTAGCCGCATTAAATAACGGTAAGACAGTAGCTCTTGCCAACAAAGAATCGATAGTAATCGGTGGGGAAATATTGCATCGTCTCGGGTTACTCGACAGCGAACGTATTTTTCCCATTGACAGTGAACATTCAGCGATCAAACAATGTTGGACTGCAAAAAACCATCAGGAAATTGCCAGAATTTACTTGACTGCATCCGGAGGCCCGTTTTTCGGGATGCAGTTGACAGAGCTGCAAAAGGTAACTCCGCAGGATGCCCTTAAACACCCTAACTGGCAAATGGGTTCAAAGATCACAATCGATTCGGCGACTATGATGAATAAGGGATTGGAAGCAATAGAGGCGAAATGGCTTTTTGGTCTGAATCTCAACCAGATTAAAGTTGTTATTCACCGTCAGAGTATTGTACATTCGATGGTGGAGTATATAGATGGTTCGATAATAGCACAAATGGGACTTCCTGACATGCGCACACCTATCCAGTACGCTCTTACTTTTCCTGAACGTCAAAGAGGCCAGGTTAATAGCTATAATCCGTATGGTTCGACACTCACATTTGCTGAGCCCGATCATGATAAGTTTCCTTCCTTAATGTTGGCCTACCGGGCAGCTGAAGCCGGCGGAACAATGCCGGCGGTTCTCAATGGCGCTAATGAAGTGGCCGTAGAACTATTTCTATCTAACAAGCTGCTTTTCACCGACATACCACTTTTGGTTGAAAAAGTAATGCGATTACATGATAATATAAAGATACCGGAAATACCTGATATCATTGCCGCTGATCGCTGGGCACGTAAAAAAGCCCTGGAAACAGGGACAGTGTTCCGGGGGAGGGTGGTTTAACATGCAAACTATTATTGCTTCAGTGCTGATATTTGGTTTATTTATACTTGTTCATGAACTTGGTCATTATTTTGTCGCCCGCCTGATGGGGATCAGGGTGCTTGAACTGGCTATCGGCTTTGGCCCAAAAGTCATTGGGTGGACAAAAGAAAAGATTGATTATTCACTACGGATTTTTCCTCTGGGTGGATTCTGTCGGATGCTCGGAGAAAACCCCGATGAGGCCGATGAGCCAGATAGTTTTCAGAATAAGCCGATTATAAGCCGGGCGATAGTCCTGTTGGCCGGGGCGGGTATGAACTTAATCCTTTCTGTTGCGATTTTTTTCGTTATATTCTTTTTTCTGATTGGGGTTCCTGTTACAGACAGCGGGATGATAGGCCAGGTTATCGAGGATATGCCGGCAGAAAACGCCGGTTTGCAAGAAGGAGATGTAATTACATCAATTGACGGGCAGGTAGTAAAAAGCTGGGAAGATGTTTTAGACTATATTTCTGAAAAACCCGCATCAGAAATAAAACTTTTAATCGCCAGGGATGATTCCGAGTTTCCGGTTTTGCTGCAAACGGAAATTGATAATGAAACCGGACGTGGAATGATCGGGATAACGCCACCGATCCAAAAGTATCGCTTTTTCGAATCACTTAGGATCAGCTTTCAAAGATTTTATATGATAATATCTTCGATAATTCAAGTTATTACAGGTAAAGCTCCCCTTGATGTGGCTGGTCCGGTAGGGATTATTTTCGTAATCGGTGAGGTAGCGCAAACCGGCATAGTCAATCTTTTACTTTTAACAGCTTTGATCAATATTAGTTTAGGTTTTATGAATCTCTTGCCGATTCCGGCGCTTGACGGTGGGCGGTTATTATTCCTGATCATTGAAGGCTTAAGAGGAAAGCGGATTGATCCCGAAAAGGAAGGGGTCATACATTTTATCGGGTTCGCACTTCTGATTTTGCTAATACTTTTTGTTACCTATCAGGATCTTATACGCTGGGATATAATACCGGGTAATTAACAATACTGGAGGGTTCTTCGTTTTGAATCTACCGGAACGGAAAAAAACCAGGAAAATAATGATTGGCCGTGTTGCAATCGGCGGTGATTCGCCAATTTCCATCCAGTCAATGACAAATACGAAAACCACCGATGTAGCGTCAACCCTTAACCAGATTAAGGAACTGGAGTCTGCGGGTTGCGAGCTGGTCAGAGTTGCCATACCTGATATTGGTGCGGTTGCTGCGCTGAAGAAGATAGTTCGCCAGAGCGTTTTGCCGGTAATTGCTGATATTCATTTCGATTATCAATTAGCAATGGCTTCTATTGACAGCGGCGCTGCAAAAATAAGAATCAATCCCGGTAACATTGGAAGTAATGCACATTTTATTGAAGTGGCAAAAAAAGCTGAAGCTGCAGGGATTCCAATACGGATAGGCGTTAATGCGGGTTCCATTGAAAAAAAGCTAATCAGCATGTACCGGCAGGATCCTGCCAGGGCCATACTCGAATCGGCACTTGCTTATATTGACCTGCTTGAAAAGAACAATTTTTCACAGATAGTGGTTTCACTTAAAGCTTCTTCAGTATTAACTACTATACAGGTCAACCGACTCTTCGCTGCACAGTCAGCATATCCCCTCCACGTGGGGGTTACCGAGGCCGGACCCCAGGCAACCGGTACGATTAAGTCAGCGATCGGGATCGGAACTCTGCTTGCTGAAGGTATTGGAGATACCTTGAGGGTTTCGCTGACTGCTGATCCGGTAGAAGAGATCAAAGTTGCACGCGAAATACTGCAGGCTCTGGGGTTAAGGGTCTTTAAACCTGAATTAATTTCCTGCCCTACCTGTGGCCGATGTGAAACAGATCTGGTTCAACTCATAAAAAATATAGAGGCTATCATTTCCAATTTCAGTATTCCGCTGCGCATAGCGGTTATGGGTTGTGCAGTCAACGGGCCGGGAGAAGCCCGGGAAGCAGATCTTGGGATTTGTGCCGGGAAAAAACATGGACTAATATTCAAAAAAGGGAAAGTTGTGAAAACTGTCAAACTGGATCATTTAATCGATGTGTTTAAAGCAGAACTTGATGCTGAGCAGCTGCTATTTAGAAAACCTGAAACGGAAAGATAACAATGTCTGTAACAGCAATTATCCCTGCATATAACGAAGAGAACAATATCGGCACGGTTCTCGATACTCTTACGGTTTCGCCGTTGATTAATGAAATTCTTGTTATCAGCGATGGTTCTGAAGATAATACGGCCAGTGTGGCTACAGCATTTGACAAGGCAAGGGTTATTGAACTGTTAGATAACCGTGGTAAGGGGGGAGCCATCAAGATCGGCTTGGAATACAGCAGCGGCGAGATAATTTTAATTCTTGATGCAGATCTGATCGGATTGAAAGAGGAACATATTAAACTTTTACTGCAGCCTGTGATCTCCGGCAGGGTAGAAATGTCTACAGGCTTGTTTAAAAAAGGGCGGCCGGTTACAGATATAGCCCAGAAAGTAGCTCCATTTTTATCCGGACAACGTGCAATGAAACGCGAAGTCCTGGAAAATATCTCTGACCTTGAACTCTCCCGTTTTGGTATTGAGGTTGCTTTGCAGCGATATATTGAAGATCATGATCTAGCTTGTGAGCTAGTACAGCTGCCGTTGCTGTCACATGTGATGAAAGAGGAAAAACTCGGGTTTTGGAGAGGTGTATCAGCTAGGGCAAAAATGTACTGGGAAATTGCACGCTATGTTGTTGATAGTGTGGTGGAACAAAAGTAATCGAAATCCCGGATAGCTTTGTTTAAACTGGCCCTGACTATTGCTTTGTGGCTTGCTTTGTGATAAATTAATATCGATGGAAGGTTCTGAGCGAAGGGTGGGTTCTCCCACTCTTTCATGTTACTTGGGTTTTTTTGGCAATGGAGGGAACATGGTGAACAGGGAGGAAACAAGAAATCTTTTAATTGAGCTGATTGAGCCACTAGTGGAAAGCAAGGGGCTTGAGCTTTTGGATCTTGATTACTATTCCGGGCGGCAGGGTAAAGTATTCTTGGTCATAGACGGTAAAGACCCTGTAACGATAGATGATTGCGAAGAAATTAGCAGGGCCGTATCCGGGTTGCTCGACCTCCATGATCCACTATCCCATGCATACCTGCTCGAAGTTGCGTCACCGGGGCTGGAACGCCCCCTTACCAAACCGGCTCACTATGCAAAATTTAAAGGCGAACCGGTTAAGGTTACTTTGAACGAAGAGGTAGATGGTTCTAGCAAGGCTGCCGGAATATTAAGAGAAGCTGATGAAAACGGGATTATTCTGGATAAAGAAGATGGAAATATAGCCGCTATCACTTATGAAAAGATTAAAAAAGCAAAGCTTTGGTTTAGGAAGCCAAATAATAGAAGTGCAAAAACTAAATAATGAAAGGAGGTTTGGACCGGGAAAAATGAATAAGGAACTATTTGCTGCGTTAGAATCACTTGAAAAAGAAAAAGGGATTGGTAAGGAAATATTGTTTGAAGCCCTCGAGGTGGCTCTCATATCAGCCTATAAGCGCAATTTTCAGTCTGCGCCAGCAGTCAGGGTCAATATCGACCGGGATACCGGTGAGATTAAAGTATTTTCTCAACTGAAGGTTGTAGAACAGGTAGAATCAGAACAACAGGAAGTAAGCTTATACGAAGCAAGAGTTTATGATCCTCGTTGTCAAATCGGCGATGTCGTAGAAATGGAGGTTACTCCACACGAGTTCGGCCGCATCGCTGCGCAGACTGCCAAGCAGGTAGTCATTCAAAGAATCCGCGAAGCAGAGCGGGATCTCATCTATGAAAACTTCGTTGATCGGACAGAGGAGATAATAACCGGCCTTGTCCGCCGCTTCGAACAACGAAATGTAATTATCGATCTGGGCCGCACTGAAGCAGTACTGCCTGTTGAAGAGCAAATTCCACATGAAAGGTACCGTCAGGGTGAGAGGGTTAAAACTTTTATAGTTGACGTAAAAAAGACAACCAAGGGCCCGCAGATCATTGTTTCACGGACACATACCGGCTTTTTAAAGCGGCTTTTTGAAATGGAAGTACCAGAAATTTACGAAGGCATCGTTGAAATAAAAGCAACAGCCCGTGAAGCAGGTTATCGTTCAAAATTGGCAGTTTTCTCTTACAACAAAGATATCGATCCGGTTGGAGCCTGTGTCGGTCCGAAAGGGAGCAGGGTGCAGGCAATCAGCAATGAATTAAAAGGCGAAAAAATTGACATAATCAAGTGGAGTGAGGAATCGGAAGAATATATCGCCAATGCCTTAAGTCCGGCCAAGGTTTCATCTGTAATCCTGAATTCTGAACTGAAGATGGCGACTGTTGTTGTCCCTGACACTCAACTTTCTCTGGCCATCGGTAAAGAAGGCCAGAATGCAAGGTTATCAGCAAAAATAACTGGTTGGAAAATAGATATTTCCAGTGAAACTCAGTTTACCGAAAAAAGTCTTTCAGCGATTGGGTTGGCAAACCCAGACGCCAAAGAAGCTGACGATCTGTCTGTGCCGAATATAGACACCGATAAAACTAGCGTAAATGCTGAAACAGGCCGGCCGGAAGAATTCTATAGTGCAGCTGGAGCTGATTCTATTAAAACCGGGGAAGTTATATTTGAAAAAAATGAGGGTAAACCGAAAAAAAGTAACAAAAAATCAAAAGCGGCAACAAAGGGCATAAAGAGGAAAGATGAATTCAGCCACGAAGATGAAACCGTGGAGGAATTGAGCGCTGATGATTAAAAAAAGGAAAATACCAATGCGGATCTGTGTCGGTTGTCGGGAGCAGAAACCTAAAAAAGAGCTGGTTCGGATCGTCAAAACTCCCGGGCAACAGGTCGTATTGGATTTAACCGGAAAAAAAGCCGGAAGAGGGGCTTACATTTGCCCCACTGAAGAATGTTTCAGGAAAGCAGTTAAAGGCAAAAGAATAGAAGGAAGTTTTGATTTGCCTATATCTGCAGAGTTAACAGACGAAATTAATGCCCTGCTACGGGGAGATAACGGGTTAAAGGCTTGATACCGAGGAGGGCTTTCTCGATGGAGGTGTTTTAATGTCTAAAGTCAGGGTTTACGAGCTGGCAAAAGAGTTAGGTACAACAAGCAAAAAATTGATCGATGTCATGGAAAGTATGGATATTAAGGTTAACAACCATATGAGTACACTGACAGACGATGAAGCAAAAAGGGTTATGGATGTTTTAACCGGGCAATCAAAGGAGAAACCTCCCCATGAACCGGTTAAAGCAGTATCTGACAAGCCTGAAAAAATTATTAAAGAAGCGGTACAGCCTGAAAAAGCAACAGAGGCAGGCAAAACGGCGGAGAAAAAGCAGCCGGGAGAGCAACCTGCACCGGTCCGCAAAACAAGAAAAGCTCTTCAGGAAGAAAGAAGAGCTGCTCTGCAAAAAGAAAAACGGTCAAAGCTAAAACTTGAAGGACAGATTACCGTTAGTGAACTTGCCGGTAGTGTTGAGGTTACCCCTTCGCAATTAATCAGTTATCTGATGGATATGGGGGTAATGGCCAGCATGAACCAAATACTTTCGCCCGATACCGTTGAACTTGTAGCGGAGGAATATGGTTATGATTTTGAATATATTGAAGATCCTGTTGAAGAAGAGCTACTGACTATGGCAGGTGATGACCAGAAGAAAGAAATATTACGCAAACCGGTAGTTACCGTGCTCGGACACGTAGATCACGGCAAAACATCACTGCTTGACGCAATTCGTAACGCCAATGTTACTGCCGGTGAGTTTGGCGGGATAACACAGCATATTGGTGCTTATCAGGTTAAGATAAATGATAAAAAAGTGGTATTTCTTGATACTCCCGGCCACGAGGCGTTTACTGCCATGCGCGCGAGGGGAGCCCAGGTTACCGATATCGCTGTTTTAGTGGTTGCTGCAGATGACGGTGTAATGCCTCAGACTATAGAAGCGATCAATCATGCAAAAGCGGCGCGTGTTCCGGTTCTGGTTGCCATCAATAAAATAGATAAGCCGAATGCCAACCCGGATCGGGTAAAACAGCAGCTGTCGGAGCACGGGTTGGTAGCGGAAGAGTGGGGCGGAGATACAATATTTGTTCCGGTCAGCGCCATTCGCGGCGATGGCTTGGAAGAATTGCTGGAAATGATTTTGCTGCTTTCCGAAGTCGCGGAGTTGAAGGCCAGCCCGGAGCGATCTGGCAGAGGAACTGTTATCGAAGCCAAACTCGACCGGGGACGGGGCCCTGTAGCTACAGTGCTTGTCCAAGACGGAACATTAAGGATTGGCGACCCGATTATATGTGGCCCCATCGCCGGTAAAGTTAGGGCAATGCAAAATGACCGCGGAGAAAGAGTAAAAAGCGCAGGTCCTTCGACTCCGGTGGAAATAGTCGGGTTAAGCGATGTACCACAGGCCGGAGATTTATTTCAGGTTGTAAGCGATGATCGGGTTGCCCGGCAGGTTGCCGCAAAAAGAACAGTTAAACTGAAAGAAGCTACCAGGCATGTCCAACGGGTGACCTTAGAAGATCTTTTCAAACAAATTCAGGAAGGTGAAGTAAAAGATCTTAACTTGATTCTGAAAGGCGATGTTCATGGTTCAGTCGAAGCGTTGCAGGATGCACTTTACAAACTTAGCTTGGACGAGGTGCAGATAAAAATCATCCATACGGGTGTCGGCGCTATCAGCGAATCAGATGTTATGTTGGCAGCGGCATCAAATGCCATTGTAATCGGTTTTAATATCAGGCCGGATAATAACGCGCGAAAACTGTCTGTGCAGGATCATGTTGACATCAGGCTATACCGGGTTATCTATGAAGCGATCGAAGATATCAAGGCAGCTGTCAGCGGTATGTTGAAACCAATCATGAAAGAAGTGATTCAGGGTCAAGCAGAAGTCCGACAGCTTTTCAAGGTGTCCCGCGTAGGCAGTATTGCCGGTTCATACGTTCTTGATGGAAAAATTAGCCGCAACGCTATGATCAGGGTGATTCGCGATGGAACGGTAATCCTTGAAAACGGAAGAATTGATTCACTGAAACGGTTTAAAGATGACGTAAAAGAGGTTCTAACCGGTTACGAATGCGGGATTCTTATTGAAAACTTTAACGATCTGCACGAAGGCGATATTGTCGAAGCTTATACCGTGGAACAGGTTGCCAGGTGATTCAGCTCCATGTAGTAGGTGGTTTATTAAACGGAGGTTAATTTAGTGTCTGAAAATAGGATCAGGCGGGTTGCCGAGCAGATGAAAAAAGTCATAAGCTCAATAATCGCCTCAGATATAAAAGATCCACGCGTAGCAGGATTAACCAGTATCACTGATGTTGAGCTTTCCAAGGATTTACGCTATGCATCGATCTATGTAAGTATTTTTGGCAGCGTAGCAGAAAAGGAAGAAACTCTGCAGACGTTAATCAGGGCTTCAGGTTTTATTCGGGGAGAGATCGGGCGGCGGATCAGGCTCAGATATACACCTGAGATTAGTTTTTATATGGATAATTCACTTGAATACGGAGCGCATATTGAGCGGGTTATCAGATCTCTGAAGGAAGAAACAGGCGGCGAAGATGAACGATTGGAAGAGGATAATTGAACTAATCACCATAAAAGATAATTTTAACCTTATATCGCATATACTACCGGATGGAGACAGTGTTGGTTCCCTCTTGGCAATGGGGCAAATATTACGGTTAATTGGTAAGAATGTAAAGATGTTTGCACCCGGGCGTATACCGCTAAAATATAGTTTTTTAAGAGGTGCTGCACTAATCAGTAACGACGAAACAATATTCGATACGTCTTATACGGTAATTGTTCTTGACAGCAGCGATGCCGATCGCCTTGGTATTTTTAAAGAAAAGGTATTGAAAAGTTCGGTACTGATTAATATAGACCACCATGTAACTAATCAGCAGTTTGGAACTTTAAACTATATTGACCCGTCTGCGTCAGCCACAGGAGAAATAATTTTCAGCCTTATCAATCTATTTCAATTGGAGCTAGACCCGGATCTGGCCGAAGCATTATATGTTGCCATTTCGACCGATACCGGTTCATTTAAGTACGATAACACCACACCACACACCCATGCCGTAATTGCAAAATTACTGCAGACCGGCATTAGTCCCGGTTCTTTATCACAGAAGATTTTTGATGAGCGGCCGCTTTCTTTCTACATATTATTAAAAGAAGCACTGTCCACCCTGGAAATGTATCGGGATCGAACTGTAGCCATCATGACAATCAGCAAAGATATCATGATACGAAGCGGCGCTTCAACAGATGATCTTGACGGCATTGTCAATTACACCAGAAATATCGAAGGGATAGAGTTGGGCATACTTTTTTTTGTTGAGATGGAAGATGAAGTCAAAGTCGGATTTCGATCGAAGCGCCTTGATGTCAGTCTTTTAGCCGGTAAACTAAACGGCGGTGGTCATGTCAGGGCTGCCGGCTGCCGTATGCATGGCAGTTTTGAGGCTGTAAAGAGTAAAGTGCTGGAAGAAGCTTTTGCAATGCTCGCAGAGCTGCCTGTCGAGGAAATAAATTGATTAGCGGTATAATTGTGATAAACAAAAGTGCCGGAGTTACCTCTCACCATGAAGTGCAGTGCTTAAGGACACTGCTTCCGGGAGTGAAAGCCGGCCATACAGGGACCCTGGACCCGATGGCTACCGGAGTCCTGCCTGTTTGTCTTGGCAAAGCTACCCGCCTGGTTGAATATATTATCGAACAGCCAAAATGTTACAGGGCGGCGCTTACTTTTGGTGTAGTTACTGACACCGGCGATGCCGACGGTCAGGTGGTTGCTGAGAATCCGGTGCCTTCACTGGAATGGGACAAATTGGGAAAAATAATATATTCTTTTACCGGGATCCAGCAACAGCTGCCACCTATGTATTCAGCTGTTAAATATCTGGGAAAACCGTTATATCGGTGGGCCAGGGAAGGCAGCACAGTGCCTAGGAAAAGCAGGTTGGTCGAAATATATAACATTAACGTAGTAACATTTTCTAGAGTCAGAGCCCCACAACTTGTGCTTGATATTTCCTGTTCGAGAGGAACATTTATAAGAACCCTGGCTTTTGACCTTGGCCAGGCAATCGGCTGCGGGGCACACCTGTCAGCACTGCAGCGATTGTCAGTTGGGGCATATACGGTAAATGAAGCCATGACTACCGATGATTTTGCCAGGTTAGTTAAAGTAAACTGCTACGGGCAGAAGATATTACCAATTGATTCAGCTGTTGCCCATCTGCCCCGGGTTGATCTTGATGAAAAACAGACCGAACATTTGAGGCAGGGCCGGGAAGTGTTAATAAACAACCCTGGCTGTCCCGGGAACAATGTGCCGGTGACGGCAATCAGAATCTATGATCAAGCCGGGCAATTCAGAGCTTTGGCCAGGGCAACCGCAGATGACGGCAGCGGATACCGTCTTAAAACTTTGAAATTCCTGCTTTACTGATAATACTGAATAGAGGATGACTTTGTTTTGGAGATTATAAATGGCATCAACAAACTACCTCAACTAGATAAGCCATTGTATATTGCACTCGGTAATTTTGACGGGGTCCATCGCGGACATCAGGCTATTCTCCGGGCAGTCGAAAAAAAAGCTAAAGCTGAAAAAGGCTGCAGCGCTGTCCTGATCTTAAACCCACATCCAATCAATGCTTTAAGGCCCGGAAAGCCTGTCACCTTATTGACTGATTTGGCAGATCGGGCTGAGATTATACAGGAATTAAATATAGATTACATGATTATAGAGCCTTTTACCCCCGCATTTGCTGCTCTTGAGCCATTAGAATTTGTAAATCAGGTATTGATTGATAAACTGAAAGTAAAAGGGGTTTATATTGGAGAGAATTATCGTTTTGGCAAACACGGAAAAGGAACTGCGGCGCAACTTGAACAGTGGGGCAGGAAGGCCGGTTTTTACATCGCGACTCAGTCTTTGATAACCTACAACAATAATAAGGTAAGTAGCTCACTGATCAGGGATTTGATAGTTGACGGTGCAGTAAAAGAAGCGGCTAATTATCTAAATTATTACTTTTTCCGGGAAGGAACCGTAA
The DNA here is from genome assembly GCA_964389365.1 of uncultured Syntrophomonadaceae bacterium. Taxonomy (GTDB): domain Bacteria; phylum Bacillota; class Dethiobacteria; order DTU022; family DTU022; genus UBA993. The sequence continues at coordinate 48,292 of CAYMDO010000010.1, read as the reverse complement.
TACATGGACGTGGTGTCGGTAATAAGTTTATCTATCCGACTGCCAACCTGGTTGCCAGCGCATCACTGCTATGGCCCGGTCATGGTGTTTACTTTACCGCTGTCAGCAAGGTAAGGGGAGAAGTGCTCTATGGAGTTACTAATGTTGGTTCAATACCGACTTTTAAGGTTGATGACAACCGTTTTATAGAAACTCATATTTTAGGCTTCAGCGATTATATTTATGGCCAGACAATACGGCTTAGTTTTTTAGAAAAGCTTAGAGAAACGAAAGAGTTTTTATCCCCGGAAAAATTAAAAGCGCAGGTTGGTCAGGATATCAAGAGCGGCCAGAGCCTGATAGAAAAATACCAAATGGAAAATATCGGCAGCGGTCGTTCTTTACAAGCAGGATGCTGTGTGCTAAGATCATAGCAATGTGAACCGCGGGCTAGGTATGACGATTTCCCGACGCTGTACTTGGCCGGTGGCGATTAAAAAAAGGGAGGCATTAAATATGCTAAACAATGAACGGAAACAGGAGATCATCGATCTGCACAAAAGACATGATGGCGATACAGGTTCACCTGAGGTCCAGATTGCTCTTTTGACCGAGAGGATCAATTATCTAACAGACCACCTGAAAATGCACAAAAAGGATTTTCATTCTCAGCGAGGCTTGCTGAAAATGGTGGGACGCAGGAGGGGTTTATTAAATTACCTCCGCGATCGCTCGCCGGAGCGTTACCATGCAATTCTTACCAAACTTGGCTTAAGAAAGTAACGAATTAGCGAACACGGGGGAAAGCCCCCGTGTTCGCTATTAGAACAACCCTGAGAGTTGAGAGGAGAAACAGAGCAGATGCACACATATACAATGGAATTGCAGGGACGGAAATTAACTATGGAAACCGGACGCCTTGCCAAGCAGGCCAGCGGGGCTGTATTGATGAAATACGGGGACACGGTAGTTTTGGTTACAGCGACAGTTGCTGATGAGGCAAGGGAGGGGATCGACTTTTTCCCGATGACTGTCGACTATGAAGAAAGGCTTTACGCTGTTGGTCGAATACCGGGCGGTTTTATAAAAAGAGAGGGGCGCCCAACCGAGAGGGCCATTCTTGGCTGCCGCCTGACAGACCGTTCACTGCGTCCTTTGTTTCCAGGAGGTTTCCACAACTCTGTCCATATAGTTGCCACTGTCCTTTCAATGGACCAGGATTGTCCGCCTGAACCGCTCTCAATTATTGGAGCTTCGGCCGCACTTTCCATATCAAAGATTCCCTTTGAAGGGCCTGTCGGCGCTGTTATTGTCGGACTGGTTGATGGAAAACCGGTTATTAACCCTAACCAGGAAGAAACCGAGAAATCGAATCTACACCTGATGCTGGCCGGTACCAAGGATGCAGTAATGATGGTTGAAGCTGGTTCAAAAGAAATAAGCAGGGAAGAAGTTTTATACTGTATTGAAGCCGGGCATGAACAAATTAAGGAATTGGTAGCTCTGCAGGAGCAGATGGCCATCGAAGCAGGTGTCCCGAAAATGCAGGTTCCACTGCAGGAACTGCCACAGGACCTATACGAAAAAGTTGAGCCGCTGGTAAAAAACAAAATTGAAAGTGCTTTTCAAATCGCCGATAAGCAGGAGCGCGAAATCATCCTTGCAAATATTAAGGCAGTCTTGGTTGCTGATTTTTTGGAAGATTATCCGGATCATGAGGCCGACTTGAAGAAAATATTTGAAAAAATCTTAAAAGAAACTCTCCGGGAATTAATACTAGAAAAAGGTTTGCGCGCCGACGGGCGCAACCCGCATGAAATCCGGCCGATTAGTTGCGAAATATCAGTTCTGCCACGGACTCACGGTTCTGCAATTTTCACCCGCGGCCAAACCCAGGTTATGAATGTCTGCACCCTGTCAGCATTACGGGATGTCCAGATTTTGGATGGTCTGGGGCTTGAGGATTCCAAGAGGTTCATCCATCACTATAATTTTCCGCCTTTCAGCGTCGGTGAAACCGGATTTATGCGTGGCCCAGGTCGCCGGGAGATTGGCCATGGTGCCCTGGCTGAAAGAGCGCTTGAGCCGGTTGTTCCTTCAGAAGATGAATTTCCTTATACGATTCGACTTGTTTCTGAAGTGCTTGAATCTAATGGTTCAACATCCATGGGCAGTGTTTGCTCAGGATCGATGTCGATGATGGATACCGGCGTTCCATTAAAAAGGGCTGTTGCCGGTATCGCAATGGGACTGATCAAAGATGGCGATCGGGTTGAAATTCTCTCAGATATTCAGGGTGTGGAAGATTTCCTTGGCGATATGGATTTTAAAGTAGCCGGAACCGAAGAGGGCATTACTGCAATCCAGATGGATATTAAAATCAAAGGAATCTCCAGTGAAATTTTTAAGAAAGCCTTGGAAAGAGCTGAACAGGGTTACCGCCATATTTTGGGCAGAATGAATGAAACCATTTCGCAGCCACGTCCAGAACTCTCTCCAAATGCCCCCCGGATGATCAAGCTCCAGATTGCCGTCGATAAAATCCGTGATGTTATCGGACCCGGAGGCAGAATGATTAATAAAATTATTGCTGAAACGGGTGTTGGCATTGATATAGAACCGGACGGCAGGGTTTTTATTGCCGCGGTTAACCCTGAAAATGGTAAACAAGCGATGCAGATGATTGAAAACCTGGTGAAAGATGTGGAAGCGGGCGAAATCTATAACGGAAAAGTGACCAGGGTTGAAAGATATGGTGCTTTTGTCGAACTTCTGCCGGGAAAAGAAGGCCTCCTGCACATTTCACATTTGGCTCATCACCGGGTAGAAAAAACAGAAGACGTAGTTAAGCTGGGAGATATAATCGAAGTTAAAGTTACCGATATTGATGAAAAAGGACGGATTAATCTGTCACGGAAAGCCCTGCTTCCAAGGCCGGAAGGTTTAAGCGACAAAGATAAAAGTGACAGAGGCAGCAGGGACCGGGGTGGACGCAGTGACCGTTCCCGTTCAAATCGCAGTTAATTGCAACTTTTATTTTAAACTGTTTCGGAGGTGCTGTCATCGACTGGGGCACCGTAAAAATATTAGTAAAACGAACTGCAGAAGCAAAGGATCTGCCCCTGCCAACGTATATGACCGATGGAGCTTCAGGATTGGATCTATTTGCGGCCGTTGATGCAAAAACGACTATTAAACCGGGCGAATGGAACCTGATTCCTACCGGGTTGAGTGTGGCTGTGCCGTTGGGGTTTGAGCTGCAAATCAGGCCGCGCAGCGGCTTGGCAGTTAAGTATGGGATTGGTGTTTTAAATGCTCCGGGAACGGTTGATTCCGATTACCGCGGTGAAATTAAAGTAATCCTCATAAATTTTGGCCGATGTGATTTTATAATCAGGCGCGGTGATCGTATCGCCCAAATGGTGGTTACTCCGGTGATCCGGGCAGCTGTTGAAGAGAAAGAAGAATTACCGTTGACTGTCCGGGACAGCGGAGGATTTGGCCATACAGGCTGAGTTTATGATTAATTAAAAAGTTATATGTTTGTTCAATCACAGCATACAAGCGTTATGGAGGAACATTTTGTCAAAGCGAAATAAAAATAATAATGCCCTTAAACTGATTCCCCTTGGTGGTGTCGGTGAAATCGGCAAAAATATGTTTGCCCTGCAATACGGCGCAGAATGTTTGATCATCGATGCCGGCTTGAAGTTCCCCGATGAATCAATGCTGGGTGTTGATATCGTAATTCCCGATATTTCATTTCTAATTGAGGGTGACTTTAATATTTTAGGGGTTGTGTTAACACATGGTCATGAAGACCATATCGGAGCTCTGCCGTTTATTCTCGATGAATTAGATATGCCGGTTTATGGCACACGCCTTACCCTTGGATTGTTGGAGGCAAAACTGAGAGAATACCCGGAAATAAAACCACGCATGATAGAAATTGATCCGGATAATACCTTAAATCTTTCTGAAAACTTTAAACTTTCTTTTTTCAGAACCAATCATAGTATACCTGACTCAGTTGGAATTGCTGTTGAAACACCGGCTGGAATAATCATACACACAGGCGATTTTAAATTTGATCAAACTCCGGTAGATGGCAGAATAACTGATTACCCCAAACTAGCCGAACTGGGACGGAAAGGGGTGATTGCCGCATTACTTGACTCGACCAATGCTGATCGTCCCGGTTATACCCTTTCTGAAAAAGAAGTTGGCAACAATATAAATGAAATATTCCGTATCTCACAAAGCCGGATCATCCTTGCTACTTTCGCTTCTAACATCCACCGCATTCAGCAGGTAATTGATGCTGCAGTTCGCTACGATCGCAAAGTGTGCGTAGTCGGAAGGAGCATTGTCAATTCCGTGGAAATTGCGACCGAATTAGGTTACCTTAAAATTCCGGATGGTGTAATGATTGATCTTGATAAGGTTAAGGAAACAAAGCCGGAAAAGATGGCCTTAATTACTACCGGAAGCCAGGGCGAACCGATGTCTGCTTTGACCAGAATTTCCCAATCAGAGCACCGTCAGGTTTCAGTACAACCCGGCGATACGGTCATTATTGCCGCCAATCCGATTCCCGGCAACGAAAAACTGGTTGCCCGGATCGTAAACAATCTCTTTCAGTTAAAGGCTGATGTTATTTACGGTCCCATATCAGGTGTTCATGTATCGGGACATGGCAGTGAAGAAGAAATAAAGCTGATGATTAACCTTCTGCAGCCAAAGTACCTGATCCCGGTGCATGGAGAATTCAGGCATATGGCAGCATGCTCAAAAATTGCCCAGAAGTTGGGTATTCCCGAAGAAAACGTATTTTTGGTAAAACCCGGAACTGTCATGGAATTTGCCTCAGACCGGGGCCGGATCTCAGGCTCTGTACCGGCAGGTCGGATCCTGGTTGATGGTTTTGGGGTTGGCGATGTAGGGGAAGTGGTAATCCGGGATCGGCAGATTCTATCCGAAGATGGGATTGTAATTATTGTTTTGGCAGTTGATCAGGGAAACGGCACCTTGCTGGCCGGGCCGGAGATAATCACACGCGGGTTTGTTTATGTCCGTGAATCTGTGGATCTGATCGAAAGCGCTAAAGATACTTTGATGCGGGCCATCAACAAGATAAATAACGGTGAACTGCAGGAGTGGAATAAGGTTAAGTCGAGAATCCGCGATGCGGCGTCTTCATTTTTTTACGAACATACCGGACGCCGTCCGATGATCATGCCAATTATCATCGATGTGCCGCCCAAGGGAAACGACTTGATCTAATTAGCAGATATTAATTAAGGAGGACTGTTAGTTCTCCTTTTTTGATCTTTGGATTATTAAAGCTACTTAAATTCAGCAAAGCTAAGGAGTGGTCGTGATGAATCGTTATAAATTTATCGTAAACCCGATTGCCGGTGGCGGGAGAGCCAAATCGATGATGCCGGACATAGAAAAATACTTTCAAAAAGCAAATCTGGATTATGAAATTTACCAGACCAGTGGACGTGAGGATGCAATCAGCGCTGCACGCAGGGCAGCTGAAGAAGGATTTAACATTGTAGTTGCTGCCGGCGGTGACGGTACGGTTAATGAAGTACTAAACGGCATTGTCGGCAGTGGGGCTGCTTTAGCGGTAATCCATGGCGGTAAAGGTAATGACTTTGCTTTAAGTGTAAATATGCCAAAAGAAACAGAAGCTGCTTGCAGAGTGCTTGAGAAAGCGGCAATTAAGAAAATTGATTTGGGTAAGGTACTGGACCGCCATTTTATTAACTCTGTCGGGGTCGGTTTTGACGCCACGGTAGCCTTGAGGGTCAATCGGGGAATAAAACCTTTAAATGGAGTTTCGGCGTATATTTATGCCGTTTTTGAAACACTGCTCACTTATCGCCCCATCGAAATGGAGATTGAACTGGGCGATGGCATGAAGTTCAGCCAAAAACCGATGCTAGTCGCAGTTGGCATCGGTCGTACATACGGCGGGGGAATGATGATCCTTCCCGATGCTGTCCAGGATGATGGGCTGCTTGATATTTGTGTGTTAGACCGGATGAACAACATAGCCCTGGCTTATCATTTCCCAAAAGTATTCAGTGGAAAGCATGTTACGCTGAAGGAGGCTGCCCTGTACCGTTCACAGGAAATTACCCTACATTTAAGCGAACAATGCCCTTTGCACATGGAAGGGGAAATACTGTTTGGCAATACTATGCATTTTACCCTTGAGAAACAAGCAATGCCTGTAGTTTTCGGAGGTTAGGTATGATGTCGTTATTTGACGCAGCACTGCTTGGGTTGATTCAAGGGCTCACCGAGTTTTTACCGGTCAGCAGTTCTGGGCACCTGGTACTATTTCAGGATTTACTTGGGTTAAACGAACCCGGGGTTACCCTGGAAGTAATGCTGCATTTTGGAACACTCTTGTCGGTTTTTTTTGTTTTTGGAAGAGATTTTTCCAACCTGTTTAAATTCTGCCGTGATCAGTACCAGCTGCACTTACTGATAATGCTGATCCTGGGCGCTGCTGTAACCGGTATGCTTGGACTGTGGTTTGGAAAATATATTGAACAGCTCTTCGGATCGCCCCTGGCTGTCGGTTTAATGTTGCTGGTAACCGGATTGATCATTTTCTTGATAAAGTTTGTTCCACAGGGACAGAAAAATACATCCGCTATGAAACCGCTTGATGCCGTATTAATCGGTTTATTACAGGCTTTTGCGATCATTCCCGGTATTTCGCGCTCAGGAACTACAATCCTGGCTTCCCTGTGGAGGGGCCTTAATCGCGATGCCGCTGTCCGTTATTCTTTTATGCTTTCTGTACCGATAATCTTCGGAGCCACTGTGGTGGAAGCAAAAGGGCTGCTTGCATCGGGATTAGAAAACACGATGCTCTTAAACTATGCGGTTGGGACATTCATAGCATTTCTGTCCGGCATATTTGCGATTAAAATATTTATTAAGATGCTATCCGGCAGCAAATTTTATTACTTCGCTTTCTATTGCTGGTCAATCGGGCTGCTGGTAATTATATTTTCGCTAATTATTTAATTGCCTAAAAGAACAGGTTATTTACTTTACTAAAGCGAACAAATGTTTTATACTCTAATAAATAGCCCAAAAAATAAAAGGCGGGCTCTTATCGTGGCCAGGAAAAAGAAAACCAGTTTAAAAAGAAAAAAAGTAAGCCGCGATATACTTAGGCAAGTTAAGAGTATACTGCTGATTGCCTTTGCTGCATACGCCTCCTTTGGACTGTTACATCAGGAAGATACAGGCGGAGTAGGGCAAATTATCAACTATGCCCTGAAGGTTCTGGCCGGAAAAGCTGCAATATTCATTCCCGTTTTTATTGCTTTTTATGCTTTGCAGTACTTATTGCCAAAAGGTCGCATAAAAACGGGAAACAGCCTTTTCGGTCTCATAATGCTGGCACTACTTTTTGCCGGTTGGTTTCATCTTGCTGAACTGGTTGCTTTTCTTCCGTTCGAATCTTCCTCTGAACTTTTTAGATTCGGTATCGCCTTAGGGCTGGATGGTAATGGCGGGGGCCTGACAGGTACTTTGGTTGCTTCAACAGCTTTGTATCTTTTCGGGCAGACCGGTAGTTTGCTTATAGGCGGTGCCCTGGCTATTGTGGCGTTGATGCTAACCCTTAAACTCTCGATTAAAAAGGTCATTCTCGCTTTTTTTACAATATTGAATACGGTTAAAAATTTATTTTCAGGTCTTTTCCGGCTTATTAAGGGGTTGATCAGTGTCTTCGTAAAACAGGTCATGCTGTATAGTGCAAACTGTAAAACGGCAAGGGAAGAAAGAATCGCCGTTACAGCTTCAGGTCAGGCAGTAAATGAATCATATGTTGACCCGGCAGAACCTGTCTCTGCTTTTAATCAGCCTGGTGGATCAAAATGGTTAACAGAAAGTTATTGCGATACAGAGAAGAACGCCGTTGCTTATGAATATCAGCCACGTATTCTTTACCCGGATGCAGATAATCATGTTGAGCCGAAAAAAACAGCCAGACTGAAAAACGATGAGAAAAACAGAAAAGATTATCAGCTGCCTTCATTTGACCTTCTTTCACTCCCGGGCGGCAATGGAGATCAGCTGAAGCAAAAAAACAGCAAAGAAAGAGCCCGTAAACTGGAAGACACCCTGCTTAGTTTTGGCGTAAAAGCCAGGGTGGTTCATGTTCAAACCGGTCCAACCGTAACCAGGTTCGAGGTCCAGCCGGAAGTCGGAGTTAAAGTCAGCCGTTTTATTAGCCTGGCAGATGATTTGGCTTTAAACCTTGCAGCGCCGCTGGTCAGGATAGAAGCACCGATCCCGGGTAAGGCAGCACTAGGAATCGAGGTCCCGAATAACAGCATTGCCCTAGTGCACCTGCGTGAAGTAATGGAAACTGCGGGTTTTTCAAATAGTGTATCTCCGCTTACGGTTGGACTTGGTAAAGATATTACCGGCGTTCCGATCATAGCCGATCTAACAAAAATGCCACATTTACTGATCGCTGGCGCAACCGGAGCCGGCAAGAGTGTCTGCCTTAACACGATTATCACCAGTATGCTTTATAAAACCGGTCCTGAACAGGTCAGGTTTATGATGATAGACCCAAAAGTTGTGGAACTTAGCGTTTACAACGGTATTCCTCAGCTGTTGATGCCCGTGTTGACCGACCCGCGTAAAGCTGCCCTGGCCCTGAAAAACATGGTCAGGGAAATGGGCAGGCGTTACGATCTTTTCGCCCAACTTGGGATCCGGGATATCAACGCTTACCATGAAATGGTTATCAAGGAAGAAAATCTAGAAAAGCTGCCCTATATAGTGGTAGTCATCGATGAACTGGCTGATCTGATGCTCGTTTCACCAGGCGAAGTTGAGGATTCAATTGCCAGGTTAGCTCAGATGTCAAGAGCTGCTGGGATTCATTTAATAGTAGCAACCCAGAGGCCTTCTGTCGACGTTCTGACCGGTATTATCAAAGCCAACATTACATCAAGGATTGCTTTTACCGTTTCATCACAGGTTGATTCCAGAACGATTCTCGACATGTCCGGGGCAGAGAAACTTTTGGGGCGCGGTGATATGCTTTATTACCCGGTAGGGACAGTTAAGCCTTTACGCGTACAGGGTGCATACATCAGCGAAATAGAAGCTAAAAAAGTAACAGATTTTATAAGGGAACAGGGCCATATAGGAGGCGAAACGGCATTTGCATTCCTAGAACATACTGCCGAAGGTGACCATGAAACCGAAGACAAGCTTTTCCCGGAAGCAGTCGATTTAGTGGTTAGGACAGGACAAGCATCAATTTCACTATTGCAAAGGCGTTTCAGAATTGGTTATACCAGGGCAGCCAGGCTGATAGATGATCTGGAGCGTAAAGGAATAGTCGGCCCCTTTGAAGGCAGTAAACCAAGGGAAGTATTAATAACTGTTGATGAAGTGTCCAGGATAACAGATGAATACTTGCATAAAGACTAATCTGCAGGGAGTATATATTTGACCAAAAGAGATGAGTGTTACGAAAGACCTTTATATGAGCCTTTTAAGGGGTTGAAGCTGGCTGCAATATCACTGGGCTGCAGCAAAAACAGGATCGATACAGAAAGCGCTTTAGGAACACTTTGTGAACTTGGTGTTACCCTGACAGAGGATCCTGGCAGTGCCGATTTGATCATGGTTAATACCTGCAGCTTTATTGAAAGCGCTCAAAGAGAATCAATAAACACACTGTTAAGGCTGAACACTGTAACTAAAGCCAAAAGGCCGCTCATTTTTGCGGCCGGTTGCCTGGTAGAAGTTATTGGTACCGAAATTATCAATAAATTACCGGAAATAGATGGGGCGATTGGGGCCCACAGTTATCAGCATCTTGAAAAGTTCATCACCATGCTGCTAAAAAAAAGACGTGTGGCGATTAAAAAAGCCGCCTGTGAAAATTATTATGAAATGACTAACAGGGTATTAACTACTGTATCACATTCAGTCAATATTAAAATTGCCGAAGGCTGTAGCAACTGCTGCAATTACTGTTTAATTCCGCAAATCAGGGGGCCTTACCGCAGCAGGGAACCAAAGGATATCATCAATGAAATTGCTTATTTTTTATCCAACGGAGCAAAGGAAATAATACTAATTGCTCAGGATACGACTGCTTATGGCAGCGATCGTCATAATTTTCCCGATCTTTACGGTTTGCTGAAAGAAATACTAAAACTAGATTATAAGTTTTGGCTTCGCATTATGTATACTTACCCTTCAAGAATTACTGATGAGCTTATCGATTTAATAGCTGAAGAGCCGCGCATTTGCAATTATTTGGATATTCCGATCCAACATGCCAGCAGCAGGATATTACGTTCTATGGGGCGCCATTATGATCAGAAAGAGCTGGAGCGACTGATTGCGGCCTTACGGGCCAGGATACCTGATCTAACCCTGAGAACAACCTGTATGGTCGGGTATCCAGGAGAAAAAACCGGAGAATTTAGCGAACTTATATCGTTTATCCGGGGTCAGGGATTTGAACATCTCGGTGCTTTTATTTATTCCAGGCAAAAAGGGACTGTCGCTGCAAAGATCAGCGCATCGACACCGCTTCGGGTTGTTAAAAAACGTCGACATCAGTTGATGTTGGTGCAGCAACAAATTAGTTATGCCAAAAACAAGGTAAGAGTTGGAAAAAGCGAAATTGTAATGATAGATCATAGGTTAAACGGAAAAGACCGCTTTTTTAGTGGCAGGACGGTAAAAGAGGCGCCCGAAGTTGATGGCGGTATAATTATTTATACTAAAACAAAGTTAACTGCCGGGGACCTGGTTATGGCTAAGATCATAGCTGCACAACCATATAAACTATTGGCGGTTAACCTGCAAACCCTGAAGGACCTGCCTTTTGACAAGGAGAAATAAAGTGACAGCCGACATTATTTGTGTAGGCAACGAGCTGCTTACCGGGCTAATCGAAAATAGTAACAGCGGATACCTGGCCAGGCGTCTTCACGTTTGCGGGATAGCAGTCAGGGAAGTTGCAGTGATAGCCGATCAGGTTCAGATCATAAAAAAAACCCTTGATAATGCGCTTTCAGAAAGTACTCTGGTAATCATAACCGGAGGCCTCGGCCCGACTGAAGATGATTTGACACGGGAAGCCGTAGCTTCCTACCTGAAACGCGAGCTTATATTGAACAAAACCTGGCTTGAAAAAATGGAAAATTATTTTGCAGCGCGCGGGATAATCATGCCGCCCAATAACCGGAAGCAAGCGATGGGCATTGAAGGTAGTATATTTTTAGAAAATGAACGTGGTACAGCACCCGGTTCGCTTATCGAAGATCACGATCATATAATAGTTATCCTGCCGGGGCCGCCGAATGAAATGCAGCATATGTTTGAAAAAAGTGTTTTACCGCAAATTAAGAAATTGACGGGCGGTACTATAAGCCTTATAAAAACCCTCAAGTGTGTAGGTATAGGCGAATCTAGGCTTGAAGAAATTATAAAATCTAGCGGTCTCTGGCGTTTTAGCCCTATTTCGTATGTATCCCGCGGATTCGAGATTGATTTGCAGATAAAAGCCAGCGGGACATTCCAGGAAGCTGAATCCTTGTTAGCGGAAGAAGAAGCATTAATCAGGCAGATTCTCGGTGATGCGGTATTCGGGTCGGATGATGAGACCCTGGAAGAAGCTGTAGGGGTTTTACTTCACGGCAAAAATAAAACACTTGCGGTCGCTGAATCCTGCAGCGGAGGACATCTTTCTGACAGGATTACTGGCGCCGCCGGCAGCTCAGAATACTTTAAGGGCGGAATAGTAGCTTACAGTATTGAATCCAAGGTTAATATGCTCGGCCTTTCCCCGGAACAGCTACACACAGATGGAGTTATTAGCGAAAAAACTGCAGTTTCCATGGCAAAAGCAGTACGGGAACGGTTTTACAGCGACTATGGCATCGGTATTACCGGGCTGGCCGGGCCGGGCAGTGATCAAAGCGGAAAACCGGTAGGCCTGGTTTATATTGCCGTTGCAGACCAGACAAAAGTACTAACCCGTGAATATTCTTTTGGTGGTGGCAGGCAGGCAGTAAAAGAAAGATCAGTTCAGATCGCGCTGAGCCTGCTGCGTTCAATTTTGATTGGTAAAAATGATCAATGAGAATTGAGGAGGGCTTTCGTATGCGATTGTTCTTCGCCTGCGATTTATCCCCGGCTCAAAAACATGAATTAGAAACTATCCAACACCGGATGGCAAGCTTTCTGCCGGGTATCCGCTGGGTCAAACCGCATGGGCTGCATATAACTCTTTCGTTTCTTGGCGATACCGATGAAAAATATATCAGCCAACTTCAAAATGTGCTTGAAAGTGTTGCCGAAAAAACCCGCCCATTTTCCCTGAAACTGGGCGGTTGCGGTGTGTTTCCAAATCCTGCAAAAGCAAGGGTCCTGTGGATTGGAGTTAACGAAGGAGAGGGTTCGCTGCAAAACATTAAAAAAGCGCTTGATTACAGGCTTGAAGGTTTGGGCTTTTTAACTGAAAAAAGGCTGTATAAACCACACCTTACACTTGGCCGCATGCGTTACCCAGCCGATGAAACTCTGATCAGGCGCTTTATAACCGAAGCCAATGAGTTCAGCACTTGCGCAGAAAAAGTATTGAAGCTGGTGCTCTTTGAAAGCCGCCTGACAACAAGCGGGGCCAATTACTACCCTCTGGCTGAAACGGCTCTTAAAATGCCAAATTGAATGAAGCAAATGGCAGGAAATAACCCAAATTAGTTGAAATAGGCGATTAATAACCTAGAGGAGGATATCCAGTTGGAAAAAGAAAAAGCATTGGAAGTTGCCTTATTGCAGATTGAAAAACAGTTTGGCAAAGGTTCGGTAATGAAACTGGGCCAGGATGTAAATTACGAAATAGCAACAATTCCAACCGGCAGCCTCGCCCTTGATGCTGCGTTAGGTATCGGTGGAGTGCCACGGGGTAGGGTTGTAGAGATATTCGGGCCGGAATCATCCGGTAAGACAACTGTAGCGCTTCATATTATCGCTGAAGCACAAAAAAAAGGCGGTTATGCGGCTTTTATTGATGCAGAACATGCCCTTGATCCTCTCTATGCAACCAACCTGGGTGTAAATCTCGATGAGCTGCTGGTATCTCAACCAGACACCGGAGAGCAGGCGCTGGAAATTGCCGAAGCACTGGTTCGTAGCGGGGCGATTGATGTCCTTGTGATCGACTCTGTAGCAGCACTAGTGCCCAGGGCTGAAATTGAAGGCGAGATGGGCGATTCCCATGTAGGACTGCAGGCCAGGCTTATGTCACAGGCGTTGCGCAAGTTATCGGGAGTGATCAGCAAATCGCGGACCTGTGCCATATTTATAAACCAGATCAGGGAAAAGGTTGGAGTTATGTTCGGAAACCCTGAAGTAACCCCGGGTGGCAGAGCATTAAAGTTTTATTCTTCGGTCAGGTTGGATGTGCGAAGGATTGAGTCATTAAAACTCGGTTCCGACCAGATAATCGGCAACCGGACAAGGGTCAAAGTGGTTAAGAATAAAGTTGCCCCGCCATTTAAGATGGCAGAATTTGATATTTTGTACGGAACCGGTATCTCCAAAGAAGGTTCTCTGATCGACATGGGTATCGATCATAAGGTTATTAACAAGAGTGGAGCGTGGTATTCTTACGGTGATGAAAGGCTTGGTCAGGGACGGGAAAATGTAAGGGATTTTTTGAAAGACAACCCACAGATGCGCGATGAAATTGAGCGAAAAATTAGGGAAGCGGCAGGTCTTCCACTGCCACCTAACGAGGTGGCAACTGAACGCAGAAAGCAGGAGGAATAAGCATTTTTTATGCCGGAACAGGGTGAAAGGGTTTGGAAAGCCCGCTCTATGCTTTTTCGCTACCTGTCTTACCGGGCCAGGACATGCAGCGAAGCGGCTGCTTATCTGGCTCGCAAAGGCTATACTGAAAGAGAGATCAGTAAAGCAATCAAAGGTTTGCAGGAAATGGGCTATTTCAACGATGAATCCTTCACCCGAGATTTCATCAGTTATCGAAAAGCCCGTTTTATTGGTCCAAAGCGGATTAAGCATGAGCTGGCCAATAAAGGGCTCGATAAAAGGACAATCGATGAATTACTGACCGCTGAAAACGACGAACAGGAAGAACTGAGGGCAATCGATGTTTTGCTTGAGAAACGAATGCCTGCAAACGGGGTTATTGATCAAAAATGGCTGGTTCGCCAGGCAGCATTCCTGCAACGTCGAGGTTTTCGCGATCGGCTTATCTTGTCAGCACTAAAAGCACACGGCTTTGGCGAATAACTGCCGCAAAACAGTATTTGCCGGCGATAATTACTTTCTTGACAGGGTAAGTGATTAAAGCTACAATAATTTAAGGAAAAGTATAAATTTTGCTTAGTACTGAGCATAACTGACAAGAGAAAGCCTGGTATCTGGCGATACCGCGGGTTGATCATAAAAAATATAACATCTTTGGATAAAGGGTTTTGCATACCCTTTTCCAATCTTTCTCTGGAAGCTGTGTTCTGAACACAGCTTGTTTTTTTAAACAGATATAATACTTTCAGTAAACTGAAACGGAGGTGAAGCTAAATGTTAAATATTTTACTGATAATTGCCGCATCCTTGTTAATCGGCCTAGGAGGCGGTTATTTGTTCAGAAAAATGATTGCCGAGGCAAAAATTTCTTCTGCTGAAACTGCAGCAATGAAAATACTTGAAGAAGCCGATCATGAAGCTAATGCTTTAAAACGGGAGAAGCAACTTGAAGCAAAAGAAGAAACACATCGGCTGCGCAATGAACTTGAACGTGAAACCAGGGAAAGGCGTGCTGAAATTCAGCGTATGGAGCGCCGACTCATGCAAAAAGAAGAAAATCTCGATCGAAAAATTACTAATGTAGAACGTAAAGAAGAGGACCTAAAGAAAAAGGAAGAAGAAACGAAGGTTTTTCAGGAAAGACTTGATCAGTTGCTGCAGAAGCAGTTGAATGAACTGGAAAGGGTTTCCGGGATGTCTTCTGATGATGCCAAAGAGCTGTTATTGCAGCGTGTCAGGGAAGAGATAAACCACGAGATGCTGATTATGGTCAGGGATATGGAGAACCAGGCTAAGGCTGACGGAAACAAAAAAGCCCGAGAAGTTGTTACCTTGGCTATTCAACGTTGCGCTGCCGATCATGTTTCAGAATCGACCGTATCTGTTGTGTCGCTGCCAAACGATGAAATGAAAGGGCGCATAATCGGCCGCGAAGGACGCAATATTAGGGCGCTGGAAACGCTTACAGGGATTGACCTTATTATTGATGATACTCCGGAAGCTGTCATTATTTCCGGCTTCGACCCGATTCGCCGGGAAGTAGCCCGACTTGCCCTGGAAAAACTGGTGAGCGATGGCCGAATTCATCCGGCCAGAATTGAAGAGATTGTTGAAAAAACCCGTAAAGAAGTGGAAACACAGATCAAAGACGAAGGGGAACGAGCAACCTTTGAAACGAGAGTGCATGGGCTCCATCCTGAAATAGTTTTCCTGTTGGGCAAACTGCGTTTCAGGACAAGTTACGGTCAAAACGTGCTTCAGCATTCTATTGAAGTAGCTCATTTAGCCGGCATTATGGCTGCTGAACTGGGATTGGATGTAAACTTTGCCAAACGGGCTGGTTTACTGCACGATATCGGCAAAGCTATAGACCATGAAACAGAAGGCTCCCATGTTTTTATCGGGGCAGAAACTGCGAAGAAGTATAAGGAATCCGATTCTGTAGTCAATGCTATTGCGGCACACCATGGCGACACCGAATTTAACACGCTGGAAGCTGTATTGATTCAATCAGCCGATGCCATTTCAGCTGTTCGTCCGGGGGCCAGGCGGGAGACGCTTGAGGCTTATATCAAGAGACTGGAAAATCTTGAGAATATTGCCGAATCTTTTGAAGGTGTAGATAAGGCCTATGCAATTCATGCTGGACGTGAAATCAGGATCATGGTAAAACCTGATCAAATCGATGATTATGCTTCGATACAGGTAGCCAGGGATATCGTTAAAAAGATCGAAAGTGATTTAGAATATCCCGGCCAGATTAAGGTTACCGTGATAAGGGAAACCAGGGCGGTTGACTATGCAAGATAAACTAGTTAGCCGAACAAACCCGAAAGGTATTGCAGAAAGTGCCTGGAAAGGGCACTTTTTGTTCAACTAGACCGAAGATCTCATTGCTTGACGCTGGAAACGGAGTGAATATATTGCGGATACTTTTCATCGGGGACCTGGTTGGAAAACCGGGCAGGCAATATTTACAGGATTATTTGCCAGAGCTAAAAAAACAATTAAAACCTGATTTGGTGATTGCCAATGGAGAAAATACTGCTGGCGGAGCAGGCATTACAGAAAAAGCATTCCATGAAATTCGTAAATACGGCGTTGATCTGATAACTGGGGGTAACCATATCTGGGATCAAAAAGATGTCTTGAATTTTATAGATATTGAAGAGCGAATGTTAAGGCCGGCAAATTATCCAGTTGAAACAACCCCTGGTCGTGGTTCGCTGCTTCTCCGAGTGAACAATGGAAAGCATAAGGTAGCGGTAATCAACTTGATGGGCAGGGTATTTATGCAGGCCGTGGACTGTCCCTTCAGAGCCGCTGACCGCGAAATTGAAGCCCTTAAAGACCAGACCAAAATTATTCTGGTAGATTTTCATGCAGAAGCAACATCCGAAAAACAGGCCATGGGTTGGTATCTAAACGGCAGGGTGAGCGCTGTTATTGGGACACATAGCCATGTTCAAACAGCTGATGAACGCATATTAACAAAAGGCACTGCCTATATAACTGATGTCGGAATGGTCGGATTGTATGACTCGGTTTTAGGTGTTGACAGGCACGAACCGGTGCAAATGTTTCTAACAAACCTGCCGCAACGATTTTCAATTAGTAAAGGCAGGGTTCTTTTTAATGCCGTACTGATTGAGGTAGATAATATAAATGGAAGGTCGAAAACTATTGAAAGAATCAGCGCTTTAAAATAAATCTGCTCATATTGAATTGTTTATATAATTCTGGCAGGACTTTTTGCAAAAAAACAGAATAGGTTAGGTATATCCGCAAAGGGGGCATTTAATAATGGATGTATTAAAGGTCTCAGCAAAATCTAGCCCAAATTCTGTAGCAGGAGCACTGGCCGGTGTTTTACGCGAAAAAGGAAATGCAGAAATTCAAACAATCGGAGCGGGAGCATTGAACCAGGCAGTAAAGGCCGTAGCTATTGCAAGAGGCTTTGTCGCACCAGGTGGCATAGACCTGATTTGCATACCAGCCTTTACGGACATTGAAATTGACGGCGAGGAAAGGACGGCTATCAAGTTAATTATCGAGCCTCGCTAAATTTCAATTATCTAAAAGCCGTTTCTTCAAGCGCCCTCATGAATAAGTATCGAGGGTGTTTTTTTGTGATCATTTTTCCGGATTGCATGATTCATTATCAATAATCGACGGGTTGAGTTAAATTGAACATTAATAACAAAAAGATAGATTTACACCTGCATAGCAGCTGTTCAGACGGACTATTCACGCCAACGCAGCTCGCGCAGAAACTGGCCGCTGCCGGTCTGGAAGCATTTGCACTTACTGACCACGATACTATTGCCGGTCTGGATGAAGCTGCACAGGCTGCTGAAGAAGTTAGATTAGAATTTGTGCCAGGAATAGAGATCAGCGTTGTTGAGGAAACCAGTGAGTTCCACATCCTCGGCTATTATCCTGTGAATATGATGCAGATGGAAGAAAAATTAGCCGAACTTCGCGAGCAGCGGTTTATCAGAATGGAAAAGACAATTAACTTGTTGAAAATGGCAGGTATTAATATAACTATTCCGGAAGTGCTCACAGAAGCAGGCCAGGCTGCCCCCGGCAGGATGCATTTGGCCCGTTTAATGCTTCGCAAAAAATATGTACATTCAGTTGACGAAGCATTTAACCAATATCTTGGATTTAAAAAAACTGCCTATGTAATGCGCAAAACATTTAGCCTGCCTGAAACAATAAAAATGTTGGTTGATTGCCAGGCTGTCCCTGTTTTTGCACACCCTGGTGATCAGGGGCTGGCTATCCTGAAAACGCTTATACCTTTAGGTTTGATGGGGGTCGAAATTTTTCATCCCGATCATAACAGCAGACAGGTTCGTCAGGCACTGCAACTGGCAACAGAGCTAAAACTTGCGATTACCGGTGGTTCTGATTTCCACGGTTCAACGGATTTGCATTCTCCCTATCCTGTTGAAAGGGCGATAGATCATGCTTACTTAATGCAGTTGAAAGACATAAAAAGGGTACACGAAAATGGGTGAATATATGATTGTGCTTTTCAGATCCACTATTAAATGCTACAATCATAGATATGCTGGGCACGGAGGGATTATGTAGTAGATGGACAAATTCGATTTTGCGCTCCAGGTTACAGTCGTCGGTTTTTCGGTAGTTATGGTAACCCTGTTTCTGCTATACGGCATACTGGCTGTTTTTAGCCGCCTGTTTAACAAAGAAGAAATCAAGGATTTAAAAAACGAATCTGCCGCAATAAGCCTTTCCGGCCATCAAATAGATACTGATAACAGAGTTTTAACTGCAGTGATAACAGCTGCTGTTTACAGTTATTTAAGAAGCAACGGATCAACAGTTAAAACCGCCGGAATTAAAATTACTGCACAACCGGCAAGTTGTAGCGGAATGAACAGCTGGCAAATTACCGGTCGTCGTCACTTGATGGAAACAAAAGCAGAATTGGAAACCACCAGGAGGAACAAGTAAAGTGAAAAAATTTAAAGTCACGGTAGAAGGTAAAGAATATCTGGTTGAAGTGGAAGAGGTATCAGCTGAAAGTTCAGCAGCTGTTCAGCAAAATCAACCTCATGTATCAATAGCTTCTGCAAATATATCAACCGCTAAGACCGTTTCGGCAGCGCCGCAACAGAAGGCAAAAAGTGCTGTCTTTGAAAAACCCACTTTTAATCCCGCTGTTGAAGGCGATTGCACAGTTAAGGCGCCAATGCCCGGTTCAGTGCTTGATGTTAAAGTTGATGTTGGCGATCAGGCGTTTGAAGGCGATGTTTTAATTATTCTTGAAGCGATGAAGATGGAAAACGAGCTTACCGCTCCCCAGGCCGGAACCGTTAAAGAAATACTGGTAAAAAAAGGAGATACGGTAAACAGTGGAGATCCCCTGATCATTTTGTCGTAGTATGAATTTTTTATTTTATCAACTGAAGGGGGTGGTTCCACTTTGAGTGATTTGCTATTGGAGTTTATAAAGTATACAGGGTTTTACAACATACAGCTGAACGAAGCTATTATGGTCGTCATTGCTTGCTTTTTATTGTACTTAGGGATAGCGAAAAAATACGAGCCTCTTCTGTTGGTGCCGATCAGCTTTGGCATCCTTTTGGTAAATTTACCCTTGGGCGGCCTGATGCAGCCGGAAGTAAATGGAGTGCTTGGGGGCTTATTTTTTTATTTGGCAAAGGGCCTTGAGCTTGGTATTTTCCCGCCACTTGTTTTTTTAGGCGTCGGAGCAATGACCGATTTCGGCCCGCTGATTGCCAACCCTATTACCTTGTTGCTCGGTGCTGCAGCACAGCTTGGGATATTCCTGACTTTTATCGGTGCGTATTTCTTGGGTTTTTCAGCCCAACAATCAGGTGCGATCGGCATAATCGGCGGGGCTGACGGTCCGACCGCAATATTTCTTGCCAATAAACTTGCTCCGGAGCTGCTGGGTTCAATAGCAATAGCCGCTTATTCATACATGGCCCTGGTGCCAATTATTCAACCACCAATTATGCGGCTGTTGACTACAAAAAATGAACGTACTGTGGTTATGGAACAGTTGAGAGAGGTTTCAAAAACTGAGAAGGTTTTGTTTCCGATTATTGTGATCATCCTCACCGGCCTCTTACTTCCTGCGGCCATTCCGCTACTTGGCATGTTAATGTTTGGCAACTTGCTCCGAGAAACTGGCGTTACCGACAGGTTGAGCAAGGGAGCGCAAAATGAGCTTAATAACATTGTAGTAATTTTTCTCGGCTTAACAGTGGGAGCCAAAGCGTCTGCAGCATATTTCCTTACCCCTGCAACCATCAAGATTATCGTACTCGGTTTAAGCGCTTTTGCTTTTGGAACTGCAGGGGGAGTTTTAATGGGCAAACTGCTATATACTGTTACCAAGGGAAAAATTAATCCCTTGATCGGTTCGGCCGGGGTTTCTGCCGTTCCTATGGCGGCCAGAGTGTCCCAAACCGTTGGAAAAGAGGAAAATCCAAACAATTACCTGCTTATGCATGCTATGGGCCCCAATGTAGCCGGCGTAATAGGCTCTGCTGTAGCAGCTGGAATCCTGCTTTCAATTTTAAAATGATACTTGGAGGCTGAAGTGACAGACGTCAGGGTTAGGTTTGCGCCCAGTCCCACCGGAGAACTTCATATCGGAGGAGCGAGGACTGCATTATTTAATTACTTATTTGCCCGGCGCAACGGTGGCTCTTTTGTGCTGCGTATCGACGATACCGATCTGGAACGATCGAAAAAAATATATATCGATATGTTAATGGAAGCATTGAAGTGGATCGGGCTTGAGTGGGATGAAGGGCCATATTACCAGTCACAAAGAGCCAGTGAATACTTAAGCGAAGCTAACCGGCTGGTTACAGAGAAAAAAGCTTACCGCTGCTATTGCAGCATAGATGAACTTGCCGCGGGACGGGAGCTTGCCCGAAAAGAAAACCGGACTTACTTTTACCCCGGAACCTGCCGTAATCTTTCTCAGGAAACGGAAGCGATGAGGCAAAAAGAAGGTTTTTTGCCGGTGATCAGGTTACTCACACCTGACGAAGGTATAACTGTCGTAAACGATCTAATCCGGGGAGAAGTCAGTTTTGATAACCTCGGCATAGACGACTTCATAATCCTAAAATCCAATGGTCAGCCAACCTACAATTTTGCCAGTATTGTTGACGATCTTCAACTAAAAATCAGTCATGTGATCAGGGCAGAAGAGCACTTATCCAATACTCCCCGTCAAATCCTTTGTGCCCAGGCCCTGGGCTACCAGTTGCCGGCATTTGCTCATGTATCGATGATTTTGGCCCCTGACCGCAGCAAGCTAAGCAAGCGCCATGGGGCAACATCTGTGGAAGAATTTCGCAGTCTCGGGTTTCTCCCCGATGCCCTGATCAATTATATGGCTTTACTCGGTTGGTCTCCGGGAACTGGCGAAGGGGTCAGCGATTTATATAACCTATCCCAGCTGATTGAAAATTTCAGTTTGGGTAAAGTAGGTAAAACAGCGGCAGTTTACGATACGGAGAAGCTAACCTGGATGAACGGAAATTATATTCGCGGTTACGACATAGAAAAGCTAATTGCTGCGGCACTTCCCTTTTTCGTTAAACGCGGTTTAATGCCGGATTCATCAAGCGTAGAAGATCTTCAATACTTTTCCAAGGTAATTGCGCTGGTCCGGGAAAGGGCAAAAACGCTTGCAGAACTTGCCGATCTATCTGCCTATTTTTACCAGGATGATTTTTCGTATGACCAGAAAGTCTTGGGCAAAGTCATGCAAAATAAAGACGCCACTAGATATTTACGCGATATAGCCGGTCTCCTGCTTGAACTAAAAACATTCGACCGTCAATCCATTGAGAGTCTGGTTGGCGAGTACTGTGTTAATAGTGAAGTTTCCCCCGGAAAAGTAATCCAACCGGTTCGGCTTGCTGTTACCGGATTGGGAGGAGGCCCCGGATTATATGAAATTATGGAGCTGATTGGGCGGGAAAGAAACACCAGCAGGTTAAACAGGGCCGCAGCAATTATAGATTCACAACACTGAGCTAAAACCGGAATTTTGCTGCAAATTGGTGGCTATTCAAACCGGTTACTTGTCCTTTTTATAACCACTTTTCAACATCAAGAACAAAATAAAAAAAATCGCAATCAGGACCAGCCCAGTGATCAGGTTAAACAATTAATACACTCCTTCTGATAAAACACTGTATTCTAATATAAAATTGTGCTTATCCGGTTAAAAATCCAAAAACCTGAAACGATCAATATAGTGATCGAAACGGCGTGGCGCAAACCTTTTATTGGCAATCAAATCTTCATAGACCTCCAGCATTTGTCCGGCACAACGTACTGAGGAAATGCTTTGGGCGTTGCTTACAGCTGTTTCGCCCATTTTTTTACGCAGCTGCGAATCTGCAAGCAGAGTTAACACGGCTTCGGTAAAAGCAGCAATCGTTGGATCGGTTAAAAACCCATCTACATTGTGAGCGACAATTTCTGCCGGTCCGAATGCCCGAACAGCAACTACAGGCAAGCCCGCAGCTTTAGCTTCGCCGATTACCAGACCCTGTGTTTCAGTAACGGAAGGAAAAACAAAAAGATCAGCACTGGCATAGCAATGGACTATCAACTGCCTCGGTAAGACCCCGGTAAAAGTAACAGAATCATTCAGGCCGTTGTTTCTGCAAAATTTTTTTAGCGTTGTTTCCTGCGGGCCCTTGCCGACTAAAACCAAATGGGTTTCCGGTTGGTTACGATGGATCTCCAGGAATGATTTTAACAGGAAGGAAACATTTTTCTCCTTACCCAGCCGTCCAACAAAGAGAAGGATCGTCTTATGCTCACTAATAGCAAAATTTTCTTTCAGCCATACCGGATTTAAATCCATAAACTCATCAAGTTCTATCCCGGTTGGGATATTGGTGATCTGCGTCTCAACCCCGATACGGCGCAGGTAATTTACTACCAGCTGTGATGGAGCGATAACCATATTGCAGCGATTACAAAAATCACGGCTGATTAGCTGTACAATTTGACGCGATGCCTCTTTAACAAACGGTATGTAATGCACATATTGATCGTAGAGGGTATGGAAAGTAAAAACCAGGGGTAAACGGTGCCTCCTGGCGGCTCTGGCGCCCAGGCTGCCCAAAATAAAGGGGGAGTGGACATGGATAACATCAAGGCCCAGCTTCCTGATAGTGCGGCTAAAACTGGCGGAAATCGGCAAAGGTATTGAAAAATCAGGCATCGTTGGGGCCGGGAGAGCAGCAAAACGAAATACCTTATCTTCTTTTGGCGGATTGGAAAGTGGGTAATCGGGTCCAAAAATATACACTTCATGTCCACGCCGGGTAAATTCCCCGGCAAAAAGATCAATCGATCTGACAACACCGCTGGTATAAGGACGATAACTGTCTGTAAAGACACCTATTTTCATAGCAGAATGGGCCATCCTTTACCGTACTTTAGGTTTAGTGTGCTTTTTCGCGCATCTGATCGGCCAAAGCCATTGCCTTAACCTTATCTTCGCTGTAACCATATGCCTCAGCAGCTTCAACGGTTTTCTCATGCCACCGGTGTAGCTCTTCAATTTGTACAGCTGTAAGGTTAAAAGAGGCTGGATCGCCGGCAAAGACATTAGAGAGGGGGAGGATACGGTGACGCCAGAGACGATGGATCCAGGTTATTTCATAATTTACATTACTGATCCAGGTCTCACCACTTTCCATATTCTTTGTCAGATCAATGTCCAGCAACAGGTGATACTCTACCCTTGGAGATACATTAGCCGGATAATGCTGGTTGGAAAGTAAAGTGCCCTGGGAATAGATTGCCAGGGTAGCCCTTTCCGAGCCGTCGGGGCGTACGTTAAAAAACCATTCCAACGGCTGTACAAACTTTGGATGGCCACCAATGATTAAATCGGCTCCTGTTTCTGCCAGTTCCGCGGCCACTTCGCGCAAACGCTGCGGTTGTGGCTCTTGGTTATATTCATCTTCACCCCAGTGAGTAAATACCGCGACTAGATCAGCTCCAATACTTTTGGCCCTGTGTATATCCGCTTTAATAGCAGTTAAATCGTCAAAACCTGGTGAATAATTAATACAATATTCATATCCTTCCGGGACCGGGATCCCGTTAGTGCTAAATGTATAGCCGATGAAAGCAATCGATATACCATCGTGTTCCACAATCAAAATCTGATCTCTTTCCTCCTGGCTTTTATAAGCGCCAAAAGTTATTATACCGATGCTGGACAGGTGATCCAACGTAGCCAGGAGGCCATCATACCCGCGATCAAGGGCGTGGTTGTTGGCCAGGGTCATCAAATCAATTCCAGCCTCATGGAGAGCAACTGATAGCTCCTGGGGAGAATTGAAAAGAGGGAATCCGGTGTAGCCCCGGGTGCCCGCATAAGAGATATCAGGGCCGGCCTGAGATGTTTCTAGGTCAGCCACGGCAATGTCGCCTCTCTTAAAGAAAGGGGCAATATATTCAAAACTCGGCCTGAAATCATATTTCCCGTCACCGATATGGGCTTGTTCAATCTGGGGGGTGTGGGGAAAAATATTTCCTGCCGCAACCAGTTTAATAGTTCTTAAATCGGGCTCAAGTTCTTCTTCAGGAACGCTATCTACAGATTCCTCGTTTATACTGATATTTTGTTCCCTGCCTTGGCTAAACAGCACTTCCGGCGGATATATAGCACCGGCAGTGATCCCGATTATAAAAAACAAAAGGGTAACTACTATGATCAAAAATAGGAATTGGACTCTTTTCATTGCAAAAAAATACCTTTCATTTTAATATTTCTACTGAATAAATTATAGCATACACTTGACCGGTTACCAGTTTCCGAACCAGTAAAGAATCGCCAAAAGCCAATCCCATTGGGCATTAGTACCACCTTCCAGGTCATAATCACCGCTCTGTATGTTAATCCCGCCTAGTTCGGGGTGAGGCCCGAAAAGCAGGTACTTTCCTTCACCATAGTGTCCGGCAATTACTGCGGGCAGATTGTTTTTTTCATAGCGAGCCAGGATTAAGTAGTCGGTTTCAGGAAAAGCTGCAAAATATGGCCCGTCAAAATAGTAAACCGGCAGCACCGGCCCAAACCCGGCGTTAACTGAGTTTTCACGGCTTAAAAGCAGCAATGCTTCATCACCCCAATTAAGTTCACCAACCATCGGACCTGCGGCTGTTCCCAAAAAAAAGTTTAACGGATAGTCATAGTCTTTTTTTTCATCACCCTGCCAGCTTAATATGTCAGCAGCAAAATAAGCTCCGGCGCAGCTGCCAACATAATAACCACCCCGGTTAACAAATTCGATAAGCGGATCATGATCATTTATTGCATAACGGTATTCTCCGGCAAAACCGCCTGGAAACCAAATTAAGTCATAATAATCCCTTAAATATAATGAAGCAACATCATTTTCATTAATTAACTCGTACGTAAGTTCATGCTTGTTAAAAAAGTTCTGCAACGCGGTTACGTTTATATCCCATGCACCGACTCCATTGTAAAGGCCAATGCGTAAACTTTTTAAGATTGGTTCTGAATCTGCAGCACCGGCAGAAGCCCCGGGTAGTTCAGGCTCATCTGGCAGCTCCGTACTAAGGTTCAAGTCAGGCTGTTCATTTACATCATCCGGTAAAACAGGGTTGGGTGCACAGGAAGAAAGAAGGAGGGCAAGAAAAAAAAGCATCGATATGCCGAGTAGCTTTAATCGTTGTCTGGCCATAAAAAAAAGAGCCTCCAAAAAATTTTCACCAGCCATAGCCCGCTTATTATTATACTAGTTTAATAAAATTTCTGCTTCGAGCGAAATATAATGAACAAATATGGTTTACTTGCAATAACACCGGAAGTTTTTCAGCTACCTTTAGCCTATAAATAGTTATTAGTTTACATAAGATATATTATCGGAAGTAATAGCAGTTAAACAGAAAACGGCTTCCTCCAGGACCGTTCTTGAGATACTCTCTATTAAATTATTCTTCACAGCGATTTTCCCCAGTGTTTCAGGATTGTCCGGAATGTTGTACCACACTGCGGGCAATTCCCCTGATAACGTAAAATGAAGCTGCACCGGCAGCATTTCATGGCCGGAATTGAACGTCTTTCCTGAAACCCCTCCTCTGCCTCAATGGTAATATATGGTATATTTTCTTCGTAAGCACTGCCGCGCTTTTTCTTGCTTTCCTGTTGTCGGATTATATCAGCAAATACTTCATGGTCAGTGCTCCGATGTTCTTTTAATCCTGAGTACTCGATAAAGTATTGCCTCACGTACTGGTGGGTTGTGGACTGATCTTTATGCCCCAAAACTTCCTGCAGGTGGTCTATATCGCGGGTTTCATTTAAGAAATCCAGGGCAAATGTTACTCGCAGCAGATGCGGGTAAACATCTTTTTTAATCCCGGCCTTTCTGGCATAACGTTTGATCATTTCGCGCAGGTAGCGATCTTGCAGCGGTTCACCTTTTAATGTTGTAAAGAAAAGGCTACCGGAACCAGGCTTGATGCGGCGCCAGCTTTTGAGCAGGTTTAATTCCGCATCATTGATTGGGATACAGCGTTCCTTGGCCCCTCCGCTTTCCATAATCAATAATCGCCTATTTTCCCAATCAATACCCTGTTCGCAAAGGCTAATCACCTCAGTTGCCTTAATACCTGTTTTTAACATTAAACTGATCAGGCACAAATTGCGCAATCCTGTTGGTGCTTTTGGGTTCGGTTGTTTGAGCAAGCTTAGCTGTTCGCTTTTACTGAGAACCTGCGGTTCACGTTTTCGATGCTGCATGCGCTTACTCCTCCAATAATCACTAAAAAGTACTTAAAATAACATATACGGTATTATATATTGCTGTATTAGAATTATATCTGTATTCGGCAATAAAGGCAACTTGTAAATAAATAGCTTGCAGGCCGTCGGCTTTATCAATGTTTTACTATTGACAAATTGAATGATATTCGGTAACCTTACAGACAAGTTGCTGCATAAATAAAAGGCTATGAACGGGATCAGTAACAGCATGTAACATTCCAGAGAGCCGTGCTTATGGTGAAAGACGGTATTGCTGACTGCTGTGAACTCCCCCGCAAGCCGCCAACCGAAATTAGTCGTGATGATAAGATTAGGCCTGGCCGGAAACTTCCGTTATCAAAAAGAGTGGGCGGTAGTTGTTTTGCTGCCAAAAAGAGTGGTACCGCGAACATCAGCTTTCGTCTCTTAGACGAAAGCTTTTTTTATTTGAGTGATATAACTTTTTATTACTGACACAGGAGGGTTAATGATGATCAAAACTGATAAAGAAACCGTACCAGCAGAAAAGATCTATCTTTTTGACAGTACACTTCGTGACGGTGAACAGACCCCGGGCGCCCGTCTTAATTTCGAAGAAAAACTGGAAGTGGCCCGTCAGCTTGCCCGCCTTGGTGTTGATATTATCGAAGCTGGTTTTCCAATCTCATCTCCCGGTGAACTGAAAGCCGTCCAGGCTATTGCCAATCAGGTAAAGGGACCTACCATCTGTGCCCTGGCCAGGGCCGTTCAGGGAGACATCGATGCCGCCTGGGAAGCAATTAAGAATGCCGTGAAGCCTCGGTTGCATGTATTTTTAGGTGCTTCGGATATTCATATGGAGCATAAGCTGAAAAAGGATCCCGAAATCTTACTGGAACAGGCTGTTGAAGCAGTTAAATATGCCAGGCAGTATTGTCCTGATATAGAGTATTCCCCCGAAGATGCTACCAGGGCCCGAGATGAATATCTTTACCGGCTCCTGGAGGCTGTAATCAGGGCCGGAGCAACTGTTATTAACATACCTGATACAGTTGGTTATGCGGTGCCGGAAGAATTCGGGGCCCAGATCAGGCGGATCAGGGAAAATGTAAAGGGTATTGACAAAGCAATAATCAGTGTCCACTGCCACAATGATCTGGGACTTGCCGTTGCAAACTCCCTGGAGGCAGTGAGGAACGGCGCCCGTCAGATCGAATGCAACATCAACGGTATCGGAGAACGAGCCGGCAATGCCGCGCTGGAAGAAATAGCGGTTGCTTTGCGGATTCGCGGTAACTATTTCCCCTATTACGCCGATATAAACTACGAAGAAATCTACAGGACAAGCAGGTTAGTCAGCAAGTTGACCGGTATAACTATACCTGTCAATAAAGCCATAGTTGGATTAAATGCTTTTGCCCATTCATCCGGCATCCACCAGGACGGAGTTCTTAAAAACAAAGAAACATACGAAATTATTGATGCCGCATTAATCGGCGGTAAAGCTGCTCAAATGTGCCTGACCGCCCGGTCCGGACGCCATGCGGTAATGGACCAGCTAAAAAAATTAGGTTTCTCCCTGAATCGCAATCAGCTTGATGAAATCTATCAGCACTTCCTAAACCTGGCTGATCGCAAAAAGGAGGTTTATCCCGAGGATCTTGAGGCACTAATACTGGATCATCTCTCATTGGTAGAGCCGCGGTATAAACTCGATTACCTGCAAACTGTAAGTGGAAGTAAAAGTATTCCATCGGCAGTCATTCGCCTTAAAAAAGATGACGAAAGCCTGATTGAAGAAGTTGCCATCGGCTCCGGCCCAATCGATGCCGCCTATAATGCTATCAACAAAATTACCGGACTGAGTATCGGGCTGGAAAAATACAAGATCGATGCCGTCACCCAGGGCCGTGATGCTCTTGGTGAAGTTCAGGTGGAAATGGCTTACCAGGATCGTAAGATTACCGGCCGCGGTACCAGTACCGACATTATCGAGGCCAGTGTAAAAGCTTACCTCAACGGTCTGAATAAACTGCTGCGCCTGAATGGATATAGCTAAATGTTTTGTTATCTGAACATTTTCCGTAAAAAGGCAAACAAAAGTTTGCTTCATCCTGGGAGTTGTGATATAATTTTCAAACAAAAAGAACTGGCGGTGGCGGAATGGAGCCTTTAACCGATAAACAGCGTCGAGTCCTTCAATTTATAGAACAGGAAGTTGCCCGCTGCAACTACCCCCCCTCGGTACGGGAAATTGGTAAAGCATTAGGCATTAGTTCAACCGCCACAGTTCACGGGTACCTGGACCTGCTTGAAGAAAAGGGCTACATTATGCGCGTGGCAACAAAACCGAGGGCTATAAAGCTGCTGGTCAGTCCGGAAGGCGAACCGGGGTTAAAATGTTCATTCGCGCCTTTGATCGGTCGCGTTGCCGCCGGAATGCCTGTCCTGGCCGACGAAAACCGTGAAGGGTATTTCCCCATTCCAGATCACCTTTCAGTTGGCGAAAACTGCTTTGTTTTAGAGGTTGCCGGCGACAGCATGATTGATGCCGGTATATTTGATGGAGATTACGTTATAGTGCGACAGCAGGTTTCTGCTGAAAACGGAGAAATAGTTGCCGCCTTAATTGATGATGAAGCAACGATTAAGCGGTTTTTCCGCGAGAATGGCGGTTTTAGGCTGCAGCCCGAAAACAGAGGATATCCGCCGATACTGGTCAGTGATGTAGAAATACTGGGTAAGGTTGTTGCACTTTTTCGGAAGCTCTGATTAATCCCCATTTCGGTATTTACTTAGCTGGGCTGCAAGTCCCCCGTCCACAGCTGTTTCAACTATAATCGCTTCCTCATTGTACTTTATTGATTTGATTTCTCCCTGATCCTTGATTTCAGCTAAAAGCTTTCCTGCACTGTATGGCAGTGCAACCCTGATCAGCTGTTTTTGCCTGCTCATGAAGTATTTGATCCGTACATTTAGCAGATCAAAACCAGTTTTTCTGATTGCCGAAATAAACAGAGCATCCGGAAACTCTCGCAGCAGGCCGGTAAAATCGCAACTATATTCTACCAGATCAGTCTTGTTGAAAATCAGTTGCTCTCTTTCGATAAAACCGGGATCAATTTTTTGCAGGTGCTCGTGCACTATAGCAATCTGATTCTGATAATCAGGATGGCTTAAATCAACGACATGAAGCAGCAGATCTCCGGCCGCTATTTCTTCCAGGGTAGCCTGGAAAGCTGTCACCAGCTGTTTAGGCAGCTTTTCAATAAACCCAACCGTATCGGTAAATAATACTTCCGTACCTCCCTCCATTTTTCCTCGCCTGACAGCTGGATCAAGAGTTGCAAAAAGCCTATCTTCTGTATATAATGCAGAACCGGTCAGGGCATTAAGAAGAGTTGATTTACCGGCATTCGTATAACCGACAAGGCTGATTACGAAACAGCGATTTCGAAGGCGTCGCTGGCGATGAAGCTTCCTGTGTTTCCGCAAAGCAATTATTTCATTTTTTAGTTCACTGATTTTCCGGCGGATTACCCGTCGATCAACCTCTAGTTGTGTTTCCCCCGGACCCCTGGTACCAATTCCCCCGCCCAGTCGAGAAAGCTGCTTCCCCAACCCGATCAACCGCGGTAGCATATATTGCAACTGGGCCAGTTCAACCTGTAATTTACCTTCTTTTGAAAGCGCTCGGCGTGCAAAAATATCTAAAATCAGAGCAGTACGATCAATAACTTTTACATTAAGAGTACGATCAAGATTTCTAATCTGGGTCGGGCTTAGCTCATTGTCAAATATTACCATGTTGGCGTCGTAGTGCCCGATCAAATTAGCCAATTCTTCAGCTTTTCCCTTACCGAGATAATAGGCATTGTCCGGAGCAGTTTTTGCCTGTATTAAGCGAGCTACTACCTCAGCGCCGGCAGTATAAGCCAATAGGGTTAGTTCATCCAGGGATCTTTCCAGTTTGTCGTCACTCTGACCCAGATTTAGTCCGGCGATAATTGCTTTTTCGGCTGATGGTGTTTCGATTATATCCTCCCACCCTTACTGAGCTATAATAAAGCAGGAAGGACACCACGATGATGCCTTCCTGCTTGTATAAATTAAATAATCTACTCGGTAGCCGCTTCGGCAGCTTCTTCTTCTGCAGCTTCGATTTCAACGTTTCGCAAATTTATGTTGCGTGCCGGTATAATTGTTGATATCGCATGTTTATAGACAAGCTGCTGCTTACCTTCAACGTCTAGGAGCAGCGTAAAGTTGTCAAAACTGCGGACGACTCCTTTGATCTGGTATCCGTTGATCAAAAAAACCGTTGTCAACATATTTTCTTTGCGAGCCTGGTTAAGAAAAGTATCCTGTAAATTGATCATGCCTTTCATCGATCGGGCTCCCTTCTTATCTCTTTCTTCAGGGGATTATATTCGCCCGTTAAGGCACTAAATCCTTCACTATATTGCAAATATTTTCTGCAATAACCTCCACAGCCGTGCTATCATAAACGTCAATCCAGTTTATATCATTCTCCCGGCGAAACCATGTTAACTGTCGTTTAGCCAGGTTTCTTGTTTCCTGCTTAATCTTGGCTACCGTATCGTCCCACCTGGCATCTCCTGCCAAATAAGTTAACAGCTGCCTGTAACCGAGGATCTGCATACCCGGGTCTGTTTTGTTGTAGCCTCTTTCTATCAGACCGCAAACCTCTTCCAGGAAACCCGATGTGAGCATCTTCTCAACTCTTGTTTCAATTCGCTCGTGCAGGGCAATCCGATCCATGTTAAGACCAAAAATAACAGTATTATAAGGATGTCCGCTTATTCCGGTCTTTCTGACCTGTTCTGAAATAGGCTTCCCTTCGAGGCTATATACTTCGAGGGCACGAATTATTCTCTTTTGATCATTGGGATGAATTTTCCTGGAAGTTTCCGGATCCAAACCTTGAAGTTTTTGGTAAAGAAAATTTAAACCATGTTCCAGTACTTCCTGTTCAAAGTTTTTTCTAGTTACCGGGTCAGGGCTTCGGTCACCAAAAGCATAAGCGTTTAAGACAGCCCGGATGTATAAACCGGTTCCTCCAACCATAAGCGGCAGCTTTTTCTCCGACCACAGCTTGTCAATGATCCGGTAAGCTGCTTGCTGGTAATCGGCAACACTATAAGGATGATCAGGATCAACCAGGTCAATCAGGTGGTGTTTGATCCGCATCCTTTCCTCTGTTGTAGGTTTAGCAGTGCCGATATTCATAAAACGATAGACTTGCGCCGAGTCAGCGCTTATTATTTCAGTCTTCAGAGCCCCGGCAATAAGCATGGCCAGTTCTGATTTTCCAATAGCCGTGGGGCCGGCAATTACCAACAACGGTATTTTCGGAATCCGGTTACTTTCAGTCATTAGTAAAAGAGCTCCTGCGCAAAAAGCTTTTTTCCAGTTGCCTGCGCTCAAACCTAATCAATATTGGCCGCCCGTGGGGGCAGTAACCGGCTGCATCAGTTTCAAACCATTCATCAAGCAGTGCAGTCATTTCTTCACGTTTAAGCAGTTGCATTGCTTTAACCGAACGATGGCATGCTACAGTTTTAAGCAAAGCATCGTGCCGGTTAACTTCTTCTCTTTCTTCCCCGTTGATCAGCTTTTCCAGCAGATCAACAATTTCATAATCCCGCAGCGGTTCATTAAAGATCAGGGGTACTGCGCGAACAGCATAGCAATCATGATCGACAGGTTCCAGATCTATTCCGCAAGATTTCAGGCATGGTAAAAGACCGGGCAACTGTTCACGCCAAAATACCGGGATATTTAGAGTGTATGGAATTGTCAGCTGCAATGCATCCGCCTGTAAAGCGTTGATCAGGGTGTCTTTCAAACGATTGTAGATCAGGCGTTCATGCGCAGCATGCTGGTCGATCAAAATAAGATCTTCTCCTTGCTGAACAATAATATAACTGTTTAGATACTGGCCGATTAATGTGTAGCGTGCTGTTTCAGCCTTACATGTTGCTCCGGAATCAAGTCCTCTGCACTCCGTATCGGAAATTATTGGGTATCCTTTCCAGCCCTGCTCCAAAAAATCATGCAATGGTTGTTTAGATTCCTGAACCATCGGCACGCTTTCTGCGTTTGGGTTTTGCCATAGGTTGCTATTCTGCAGATCAACGCCGGGTTGACTGTAACGTTCAGTTGGTTTGCGTTGCGGCGTTAAAAAGCGGTTTTCCGGCCATTCCGGCGAATTAGACAGGTTTTGTAAAGAAATTTTTACCGCGTTGTAAACCGTTCGCTTCGCGGACTCTGTATCAAGAAAGCGTATTTCTGTTTTTGCCGGGTGGACATTGACATCGATCAAACCAGGGCTGACCCTCAGGTTGATTACAGCAAGCGGAAAACGCTTTTGCGGCAGTTGTTCACCATAAGCGCGGATTAATGCCGATACAAGCTGCGGGTTATTTACAACTCGCCCGTTTACGATTACGGTTATCCATTTTCTCGACGAACGGTTGCAGTAAGGAGCTGAAATACAGCCACTCACCATAATACCTTTTTCTCCTGTTAATAATCCTGCGTTAAGCTCAAGCATCGCGGAAGCAATATCATACCCGTAGAGGAATCCAAAGACATGCAGCAGTTTACCGTCACCGGTTGTTTTCAACAGGCTGCGGCCATTGCTCCGAAAGCTGAAAGATCTATCCGGGTGAGCCAGAGCCATAGCGGTAAGCAGCGAACTGATCCGAGAAGTTTCAACAGTCGGGGCTCTGAGGAATTTTTTGCGGCCTGGGGTGTTATAAAAAAGATCTCTTACAATAACTTTTGTCCCATGAGGGGCGCCGGTTTCTTCAAACTGGGTTACTACTCCCCCTTCAAGGACAATTCTCGCAGCACCTATAGCAACCTTCGGCCTGGTGATCATCTCCAGTTTAGAAACAGTTGCAATACTGGGCAGCGCCTCGCCTCTGAAGCCGAGACTGGCCAATTGATCGAGGTCATCGATAACTGCCAGCTTACTGGTAGCAAAACGTTGAAATGCTAAAGCTACTTCATCCTGCCTGATCCCCTCGCCATCATCGGTGACTATAATCAATTCCCTGCCTCCACCGGTTATTAAAACCTCAATTTTTCCAGCCCCGGCATCGAGCGCATTTTCAACTAACTCTTTAATAACCGAAGCCGGATTTTCGATCACTTCTCCGGCGGCAATTTTTTCAGCTGTATCCTTACTGAGCAGTTTAATGGACATAAATAATAATTTCTCTCCGCGCGTTTTATTAGCTAATCTTCGAGATCAAGCAATTCTTGTTGCGCTTCGTATAGCGCTTTCAGCGAGTCCAAAGGAGTCATCCGGTTAAGATCGTATTCCTTTAATTTGTTTATTACATCTTTAGCCGGGTTATTATTCTCGTTCAGACGACTTGAGATTACCGGCAGCAGACTTAGCTGTTGTTCAGCAGCTGTGGAGGCGGCGTGCTCCAGCTCAGCCAGTACAGCTTCTGCCCGCATCAAAACTTCGACCGGCAACCCGGCAAGGCGGGCGACATTGATACCGTAACTCTTATCAGCTTTACCGGGCAGCACCTGCCGCAAGAAGATTACCTCTTTCTCTTTTTCTTTTACCGCCATATTATAATTTTTTACCCCGGCCAGCTCACCTTCCAGCCTGGTCAGCTCATGATAATGGGTAGAAAAGAGAGTAATGGCAGAAATTTTTGCGCTGATATATTCCAGTACAGCGCGGGCAATGCTCATCCCATCGTATGTGCTGGTTCCCCGGCCAATTTCGTCTAGAATAATAAGGCTGTTTCTGCCGGCCTCTTTTAAGATAGCTGAAGTTTCGATCATTTCGACCATAAAGGTGCTGCGGCCCCTGCTCAGATCGTCGCTGGCTCCGACACGTGCAAATATCCGATCAAAAAGCGGAAGACGAGCCGCAGTGGCCGGAACAAAACTGCCTATTTGCCCTAGGATTGCAGCGAGTGCCACACTGCGTATATATGTGCTTTTACCTGCCATATTGGGTCCGGTAATCAGCAGAATAAAGTGATCGTGGTCAGCGGTAACATCATTTGGTACAAAATGCTCAAACGCCAACTGTTCTACTACAGGATGGCGGCATTCATCCATCTGTATTTTTTTCTCGTTATTTATCTGTGGTCGGCAGTAGTTGTTAAGTTCCGCAGTTTCAGCCAACCCCTGCCGGAAGTCAAGTTCGGCCAACACTTCAGAGGCTGCGAGCAGCTGTGGCATCCATTGCCCAACCATTTCGACCAGCTCTTCAAACAGCCTTTGCTCCAGTATTAAAATTTTTTCACGGGCCCCGGTCAGCTGTTCATCGATAGAATGCAGCTCATCGGTTGTATAACGTTCAGCACCAACCAAAGTCTGTTTACGATAATACTGCGGCGGAACAAGTTCAAGATTAGCTTTGGTTACCTCGATATAGTATCCAAAATTGCGATTATAACCGACTTTCAGTGATTTTATCCCGGTTCGGCTTCGTTCCTGTTTTTCGAAATCCAGCAGCATATTGCCGCCCTCACGGCTGATCTGCTTCAATTGGTCAAGTTCAGCTTTATAGCCATCCCTGAAAATACCACCCTCTTTCATAGATACCGGCGGTTCTTCATGCAGGGCGCTGTCAATAAGAGTAATCAAGGTGGTAAAATTTGGCATCCGTAGAGCCAGGTCGAACAAATCCCGGGCTTCCAGCTGCTGCAGTGTATCTTTCAACGTCTCGCAGGATTTTAAACTTTTTTTCAGGGCTGTTAAATCGCGGGGAGTGACTTTTTTGTAAGCAAGGCGTCCGCAAAAACGTTCGAGGTCGAAAAACCGGTTCAATATGAGCCTGATTTCCCTCCTAACAAGCGGTTTAATAAGCAGTTCTTCGACACTGTCGTGCCTGGCGTTAATCTGCACCAGGTCAAGAAGCGGTTGTTCAAGCCTGCGTTTTAATAATCGTCGCCCCATACCGGTCTGGCAGTGATCAATTACTCCAAGCAGACTTCCTTTTTTGCTACCACTGCCAATAGTTTCGGTCAGCTCTAAATTTTTACTGGTTATGTTGTCAATCAGCATTGACGTTTTGCTGAAGTAAAGCTTCGGTATACGAAAATGCTTGCTTATAGCCGGTATCTGCATTAGTTCCTGCAGGTAAACCAGGGCTGTCCCTGCAGCAATTGTTGCCTGGGGATACTGTTCTGTTTGCAGCAGCTCAGATATCCGTACATTGTAACTGTCGTTTAAAACACGTTTAGCAGTATCAATGCCAGGTATAACTTTTAACCTGGTGATAAGATCGTTTCTGCCAACTGCCAGTTCACTTATGCAATATTCTTCCATTTCTTTTGTAGAGCAAACTATTTCAGAAGGTTGAAAGCGTTTAATGTCATCTAAAATTGATGGCCAGGCTTCAGCACCACTTTGTTCTGTAATGTGAAACTCTCCTGTTGAAACATCAACTACAGCCAATCCGCAGCTGTTTTTTCCGTCGCAAACTATAACAGCCAAGTAGTTGTTTTTACTTTCATCGAGCAACTCCGACTCGTAAATTGTTCCCGGTGTTAAGATTCTGGTTACTTCCCGCCGCACCAGCCCTTTTGATTGGAAAGCGTCTTCTACCTGATCACAGATCACTACCTTAAAACCTTTCCCTAACAGTTTGTTTAAATATGTATCGGCCGCATGGATTGGTACACCGGCAAGTGGAACCGGATTTTCACTACTCCCATCCCTGGAGGTAAGAACGATATCCATTTCACGTGCTGCAATTTCAGCATCTTCGAAAAAAAGCTCATAAAAATCACCGACCTGGAACATCAGCAGTTTGTCGGGATGACACTTTTTTATACTCTTATACTGTTCCATCATCGGGCTGCTGCGGCTCACGGTTTCACCTCGGTCATTTCGCCATGTAAATTCCAGGTTTTTACTTCTGTGACCCTGACGGTAATTATTTTGCCGGTCAAATCCCGGTCGGCATTAATATGAACCAGCTTATTTGACTCTGTTCTGCCGGTGTAAAATGCCGGGTCATTTTTGCTCGGGCCATCAACAAGAACTTCAACAACCTGGTTCAGCAGCAACCCATTGACTTCTTTGCTGATTCGGTATTGAATGTCATTCAGACGTTTTAGTCTTTCATTTTTTGTTTTTGCGCTCAGTTGATCGGGCAGCATCGACGCCGCCGTTTTCTTCCGTGGTGAATAAAGGAAAGAAAATGCGTTGTCAAATCTGGCTGCTTCGACAAGCGACAGGGTATCTAAAAAATCGCTTTCCTCTTCACCGGGAAAACCGACAATCAAATCAGACGTTATCGCCACACCAGGAATAACAGCCCTGATTTTATTCAGTAGGTTAATATAATGTTCGCGTGTATAGCTTCGATTCATCTTATCGAGGATTTTATTGCTACCCGATTGTACCGGTAGATGAAAGTGTTTGCAAATATTTTCACCTTTTTTGACAACATCGATTAATCGATCGGAGAGATCTTTAGGATGAGAAGTCATAAACCGAATCCGTTTTAATCCGCTGATGTCATTCAGGGCATGAAGTAAATCAGGAAAATCAACATTTTCAGCCAGGTCTTGCCCGTATGAATTTACATTTTGCCCAAGCAGGGTTATTTCGATATAGCCTTTTGCAGCCAGATCTTTAGCTTCAGCGAGAATATCTATAAGCGCCCGGCTTCTTTCCCTGCCTCGAACGTATGGAACGACACAATATGAACAGAAATTATTGCAGCCGTAAATAACCGGTAGCCAAGCCTTAAAAGAGCTGTTGTGAGCGACGGGTAATCCTTCACGATCCGGATAATCATCAGTGATGTCGACAATTCTGCCTTTATGCTCTCGGACCATGGTTATAAGTGATAAAAATCGCGGCAGGGCGTGAGTGCCGAGGATTAAATCTACATGGTGAAAACGGTCTCTGATGTAAAGTGCAAGGTCTTCCTGCTGCGTCATACACCCGGTAACCGCAATAATTAAATCGGACTTTTCCTTTTTAAATTCCTGAAGCTTTCCGAGCAGTGAAGAAACCTTGTCTTCCGGTTTTTTGCGAACTGCACATGTATTGATAACAACCAAATCGGCTTCTTTAATTGATGCTGTCAGGCAGTAACCGATTGATTTCAGCTGCGCAGAGATTACTTCAGAATCGTGCTCGTTCATCTGGCAGCCAAATGTTATGATTACTCCTTTTTTACCGTTATCGCAGCCGCTGGATTCATGCGGTACACCGGAATTATCATTATTTGACAATGTTTTTCTCCTGAACGACTGTTCCGGTCAGCCGGAGCGATTTATTTTTACCGGCTTTAGCCTGAATGGATATGTAATAAAAGCTTTAAAAACAGCATATATGCCCCAACCTGCAAGTAATCCGGCAATAGCATAAGATAGGCCTTCTATAGTAGTCGGAATCCCCGGAATAAAGTTATTCCAGGTTCCTGCGGCAATTTCCCAGTCGACTTCTTTTATAAATACATACCAACGGTTGTAGATGTTTGAACCAGAAAGAGCTAAATATGATTGTTCCAGCGCATTATAACGGTCAACCAGGTTTTCAATTACCCGGCCTGAAGAAATAAATACTTCACTCGATGAACTTAAATGTTCCTTTACATATTCTTCTAGTGTAAGCCCTGCATCAGCAGCTGCTTTTTGGTACTGCTCGTAAATTTTTCCGGCTTCGTTTAAATGACCGCCTAACCTCTGTAAATATTGTCCAAAAAATTGCGGAAACTGTGAAAGCCCTACTGCTCCAAGTACGGCACATATCCGGTCGGCAATGCCATCCAGGAACCTGAATATTTTACTCATTTTTGTCCACTCACCTGTTCTCTTCCTGTAAAGCATCGTTTCCTTCTTTTTGAACCTGTAATGCAAAATCCGGGCAAAGATATTCACAAAGCTTACAGCCAGTACAAGCTTCAGGATCGATCAGCTCAGGGCTGCCAACTTCACTCGGCCGTAAGTTCTCCTGCGGGCAAAAAGCGAAACAAATTCCGCAATCTTTGCAGCGTTCATTATAAACTTTTAAGCTGAATCTTGCTTTTCCCATCTTCCAGGCTGACCTTTCTGCCACAGTCTACCGCAACATGTATCAAATCTGAACTGGTTGTCAAGGTATTTCTATTCGTTACTTCATTATAACTTAATCCTCGGCTTTATAAATACTTCTTTCAGCATCACTGCCCTCATTTTTTTCTCTGTCAATTGTAATTTTCTTTTTCCAATAGAGCAGAAATATTATAGCGATGCCAAATAATGTTAGGGAGAGCATGAGGAGCCATGGCGATGAACTATATATCGTCCTTAGTAACCGAAGCGTCAAACCCATACTATGAGTCAATACCAGGCTGCTGCCGATGGCGATCAGGCTGAAGAGCATTCCTCCCAGGAAAGTATAAGCAATAAAAATATAAAAGTTCATGTGCATGGCACCAGCCGGAAATGAAATAAAAGTACGGGTGAAACCCCATAACTGGGCCATAAAAATTGAGAAGTATCCGTACTGTTTCCAAAGCTGCCAAAAACGCGATGTGCGGCGATTACCGGATCTGGCAGCTTGCTGATTATCATTATTAAAACGCAATCTGCGCCCTACCACACTTCCGACCATCCCAATCAGGTAACTGACTATACTCCCCAGTGTAATACCGATAGTCGAAGCCCAGAAAATTGACCAGAATGAAACACTGCCGCGTAAAATCATGCTTCCGGCAGTTAGGAGAACTATCGCCGATGCAAATGGTACTCCTGCGCTTTCTGCAAACATAGCTGCCGCTATACCCACAGCACCGTAGCGGGTAACCAGCATCTCGAAAAGGCCGTATATCGACTCAAAGGGTTCAATGTTTTCCATCATCTGCATAGTCCTGTTCTTTTAATAAAGCGTAGATACCCCAAACACCTGAATCTGCGCCCAGTGCAGCCTGCACCACTTCGGGTGTACTGATCTCAACAACCGGAAGAATACAGTTATTAAAGATAACTGTTTCCAACTCAACCACTAATTCGGGATGAGCTTCAATAATACCTCCGCCTATCACTAGGCTCGAAGGGTTAAAGGTGTTGAGCAGATTCGCCAATCCAATACCTAACGCTGTGACAGCCTCATTGAGAACCTGCTTCGCCGGTTGGTTTCCGGTTGCTGCTTCATTAAAGACAGCAGCTGTCGTAAATCGTTCATATCCCAGATCTGCAGGTTCCCAAAGTTCAGACGCGCTCTTAACGATGCCGTTTCCGGAAGCCCATGCTTCCAGGCAGTTTTCGCCGCCACAGTTACAAAACCGTCCGTTCCCAAATATTTTCGCATGGCCAATTTCGCCGGCAAACCCAAAACTCCCCCTGTATAATCTTCCATCAAGATAAAGTCCACACCCGATTCCGGTGCTAAAAGTTACATAAACAACGTCTTGCCGGTTACGGGCAGCCCCGTAGCAAACTTCACCGATCACTGCTGCGTTGGCATCATTTTCAATAAGCACCGATCGTTTAAGTCTCTTTTCAAATAGGTCAGCCAGGGGCACCGGTCCCTCCCAGCCCAGGTTTGGCGCCTGGTGAACTATTTTTTTGCGGTGTTCTACAAAACCAGCAAAACAAATACCAACGGCTATGATATCCTCAACCGACGCTGACAGAGATTCCTTTTCCATTTCGTTTAAAGAATCAACAATATAGCTGACCAGTTCATCCGGAAGAGATTTTTCCGGAGTACGCAATTTCTTTCGCTCTACTATATTCCCGGCTTTATCAAATAAAACCAGGAGAATTTTTGTACCCCCAATGTCAATTACCAGATACAAGTCACGCTTCATAGCTTACCTTCCTGCATGTCATGGGGTGTATAAGCATTTATTTCAGTGCTTCCTTTGATTGATAAATATCCCGGTCGCAATTGAAACAAGCCTGGGCCTCTTCTGAAATACAGGGCTGGTTGTCAACAATCATTGAGGTAATATTTTTACCCACTCCCGGGCCAAGCATCAAACCCTGCCCGCACATGCCAACAGCTAAAATAATCCCTTCCAGGCCAGGGGCATAATCAATTATCGGAATACCATCCGGGGTCATCGGATAACAGCCACGCCAGATCCGGCGTATCAACAGGTTTTTAAGTTTCGGGATCAAAGCAACCATCCTCGCAGCCAGCACCGGCAGAAACTCGGATATGTTCTCCCTGTTAGTACCGATAAACAAATCCCTGGGAGTATAGCAGAATATAATTTGCCCCTCTTTATTTTGTCCAAAATAGAAGTTTGCTGTTTTTCCTTCAGGGCCTGGCCGTAAATCAACGACCAAGGGTGCCAGGAAATGTCCAATCGGCGCTGATATACCAGCTTCATGTGAATCAGGAATCACCGGAATATCGACTCCCAATAGCGGACTGTGTTCGGCAGCATCTGCGCCTGCTGCAAGCACAACCCAGCCAGAATGGTAACTGCCCCTGTCAGTATTTACTCCGGTTATCCTATCACCTTCGCGTAAATACCCGTTAACTTTCTCATTTAAGTGATATTCGGCACCGCAGCGCATCGCTTCGCGTTGAAAAGCAACGGGAGCCAAAATCGAGGATACCTGTCCGTCATCCGGAGAATAAATACCACCGCGTAAATCAACAGGGTTGATGCCCGGGATAATCTCTTTAATCTCACCCGGGCCAACCCAGTCAATTTTCAGTCCGTATTTCTTTTGAACCGGTAACAATGAAGTCAGGGTCTCTTCGGTTTTCTCATCGTAAACGGGAAAGCAATATCCGCCAGGCTTCCAGTCAATATTAAAGCCGTATTCCTCTTCCCAGGTAGAAAAAATACGTATGCTTTCCTTACCGATGCTAATCTTGCCGGGATCCGAATGCGTAGCCCTTACGCCGCCGATTGCAGTTTTATTTTCGCCCTGTCCAACAGCTGAACGACGGTCAATTACCAGGACCTTCAAACCGGCTTTAGCTAATTGATAAGCTGTCGGGTTGCCTACACTTCCCGCTCCGACAACAATAGCATCGTATATTTTTTTCAGCGCCATTACTGTGGTTCCTCCGCCTGATCGGCAATAAAGTCGCCGAGGTGTACCTCGGCAACCAGCGGCCGGTGGGTAAGCTTAATTATTTCGTCCGGTTTAACTCCTTCCTCACGGTAAATCCCCAATATCAGATCTGTACAGGTTTTTCCGTTACAACCGCCCAGTCCTGACCGTACTATGGCTTTTAGCTGATTCATATCGCGGACGCCATCCCGAATCGCAGTAACAATTTCGCTTTTGCGAACCCTCTCACAGCGACATACTACCGGATCATGCAAGTCTTTATCAAAGAAGGTCACCGGAGTTCCCTCTTCAATTTCACGAATCATAAAACCGGCCACTATCAGCTTGTCTTTTTCAGGTACTTCGAGCAGCAACAACCTTCGGCTGTATTGAAAATCACGCTCACGGTAGGCAATTACACGTCCTTCACCGACAATATTGCCATCCATATCGGTTGTAGTTACTGTACGAGCCATAGGGATCTTTTCGTTGACAAATTCGTAGGGTATCATCAACAGGGCTTTGTTCTTGTTGGGATCATAATCTTCAATTACCAGGTTGATGGCCAGGCCCGGACAGGCTAAAACACATTGGCCACAACCTATGCATTCACCGTCGAATTCGGGTAAATCCAGTATTGAACCCGGCATCGAAATACAGCTGTTAGGGCATGCTTCAGTACAGGGGTTACAGGGTATTTCCTGCATACAGCGAATC
Source organism: uncultured Syntrophomonadaceae bacterium (assembly GCA_964389365.1). GTDB lineage: Bacteria > Bacillota > Dethiobacteria > DTU022 > DTU022 > UBA993. The sequence continues at coordinate 5,917 of CAYMDO010000010.1, read as the reverse complement.
AGTGGATAAACCGGAGCATTTTGAGCCTTCGGCAAAAATAGCTTACTCTCTCCGGGGCGGTGTTTAAGCAATTCGCCAAAATCTTCCCAGTTGCTGGGCACTGGCAGATCTTTACCCATTTCCTGGGCGATCCTGCGGCCGGTAATCTTACCGGAAAATATTGCAGCTGAAGCTTCAGCTATCTCCTCGGCATCACCTGCAGCATAACAATTTATACCATATTCGCGGGCCTTAAATAACAGCTCGTCAACAGGGCTTAAACCGACGGCGATCAGGACCGTATCTACCGCAAATGATCGCTCGGTGCCGGCTAGCGGCTTAAATTGATCATCGACTGCAGCCACTATTACACGCTCTACCTCTTCCTTGCCTTCGATGCTTAGAACAGTATGGGAGGTCCAAACAGGTACACCAAGCCGTTTAATCTTATCTTCATGAACTTTGTACCCGCCGCAGCGAGGCAATGCTTCAACCAAACCTACTACATCAATACCGGCTTGCAGTGCATGATAAGCACCAATTAAGCCGACATTACCGCCACCAACGATAAATAATTTTTCAGCACAGCGAATAAGATCGCGGTTAACCAGTGTCTGAAAAGCTCCGGCACCATAGACACCCGGAAGATCGGCCCCGGGTATAACCAGGCTTTTTTCTCGGGCTCCGGTTGAAAAGAGAACTCTTTTAGCCCGCACCAGCCGAAAGCTCCCTTTACCGGATACGCCAAACAAACCGTCACTAAAAACCCCTACAACAGTAGAATTGTACCAAATATTGACTGCAGGCAAACGCTTCAGTGCACTGGTTAGTATTTTGCCGATATGGATACCGCGTTCTCCGGCATAACAATCTTTTACCGAACCAAAAAAATTATGGGTTTGCAGGCTTAGTTTGCCGCCAAGATCATGCTTGTCATCGATTATTAAGGTGTTAATACCAATATTACCGAGTTCAATTGCAGCGCTTATCCCGGCCGGCCCTCCGCCGATAATCAATACATCAACATCAAATTCTAAGGTATTTGGAATTACTGCTTCTTCCGGCGGCAGATCATGCAGCTCAGGCAAACCTTCAACACTAAATACTTCAAGCCCCTCTTCCACAGGAGTCATACATCCTTTCACCGGCTTGCCTTTGACGATGACCATGCACTGCGAACATTGCCCATTTGCACAATAAATTCCCTGAGCACCGCCATCTCGATAATGATGACCGAATATATGAATTCCGGTAGCATATAATGCAGAAGAAAGCGACTCGCCTTTGCGGGCCATGATTTTCTTCCCATTAAATGAAAATTCCGTATCGGGAGAAGAAAGTGGTTCCAAAATCGGGTGTTTATTAATCCGCTGTAGCGGCGGCTCAATACTGGCATTTCCTACTTCTCCATCGGCTGAGGCTTTTATTTTAAAGCCAGGGCGTGCGGCAGTCGAAAAAAGCCAGGCACCCGGGCGCATAAGAAGCGAGTACTGCAAATATTCCGCTACCGATGTGCATATTAAATCACCGTTGTTTTTGTGGTACTCACGCAACTGCTGTTGAAGTTCAGGTTTAAGCCTGAAAGTAAATTGTTCTCCCTGCTTTAAAAGACATTCAAGCTTATCCAGATCATCCGTTCTGGCCGCTGAATTAAGCATTTCAAGTATTACAGGTTCTTTCAACAGCAGTTTAAACAATAAGTGAAGTTCCGGTAGGTAAGCGTAATTAAAACCAGGGGAATTGCCTGTAGCTTTTACCAGTTCCTGAGATATTATACTTCCCAGCTCAGGCTGCTCTTTTAACCATCGCACATTCTTTAGAGCTTGATCCATACCGGTTTCAGTGATTAGATCACGTGGAATGGCGCTTGATAATTGAGCACGAAGATGTTTAGCCTGATCTTTATAGTTGCGCCATACCAATTCCGGTCCAGTTTGTCCGGGACAAGGTTTAAGCAAAGCGATGCGTTCATCGGATATCCCGCAATATCTGGCAAGCTCACGTGCAATTAAAACCCGTTCTTCACCTAGATCGCCACCCTGCCTGTACGGACAGGATGAGCGGTCGCGGCACATCATACCAATTCCCGAAGCACCGGCAGCCAAACAAAACATTAACATATCAATACCTACCCTGCCGATACAGCTAACCCTTATCAGCTCGTCTGTGCTTTCAGGTAATGGGGATCTGGGGCAGGAAAAAACCACGTGTTTGCCCTTCAAGCTTCGGTTAATAAGGTCAGCAGGCAAATTAGTGAGAGCGGGATCTTCTTTCTGAGTTATTGCTCCCGTTGGGCATGCACCAGCACAGATGCCACAGCCAACACAGGTGGTTGGTGATATTCTGGCTACCAAACTATCATCTATGCCCGGGGTAACCCGGGGTATCAAAAAAGGACACGCTTCTTCGCAGATACCACAACCGCGACAGAAGTCCGGGTCAACGGTGCAAATAGGGATTGTAAATTCGCGGTTCCATATTAATAATTTTTGATCTGCCTGTTCCATGGGAATAGCGCCGGTGGGGCATATATAAGCACAAGTACGGCAACCCGTGCAAGCCTCAGCCGTATCTGAAAGGCTCGGCCCGATTTTCTTGTCAATTCCACGACGAAGGGTGGCTATGGCGCCAGGACCTAAATCTTGGCATGTCCGGGCACAGAGTCCACACATTATGCACTTATTTTTTGCGTCATGTAAAAAAAAAGTTGTCTTGTCAATCCCCTCAAATCGGGCCAACTCTTTAATCTGTTCCGATTCGGGACAACAAGCAAGGTAGAGCTCCAAGAGGGCTCTTCTTGTTTCAAGCACCCTTGCTGAGCGGGTGGATACAATTAATCCATCTTCGGCCGGAAAAAGGCAGGAGGTAACTACACGCGACTCTCCCTGCCATTTGCTTTTACTGACTTCAACAACACAGAGCCGGCAGGAGCCGCTGGGAACTAACGACGGGTGATGACACAATGTTGGAACATAGATGCCGTTATCATGCAAAATCTCAAGCAGCATCTTCCGGCTTTCGGTTTCGATAATACGGCCGTCAGCCGTAATAGTTATTATATCATTCATCAGTAACATCTCCGGGTATTTGCGATTTCATGTTAATTTTTCATTATCTAAATGACCTTTTCCGCTGTACGCGGCTTAACCTCGATCGAAGCGAAGTTACAGGTGGCTTTGCACAGCCCGCACTGGTTACATAGTTCCTGGTTAATCAGATGTTGTTCTTCCCTTTTGCCACTGATCGCCTGCTGCGGACAAAGCCTGGCACAGCGACGGCAGCCGGTACATGTTTCAGCAATTATAAAAGATATTAAGCTCCGGCAAACACCAGCCGGACATCTTTTTTCTTCGATATGAGCTACATATTCATCGCGAAAGTGTTTTAGCGTACTACGCACCGGGTTTGGCGCTGATTTTCCTAACCCGCAAAGCGAACCGGTTTCAAGTACTTTCAGCAACTTTTCTACACGCTCCAAATCTACAGGCTCTCCCTTGCCGGCGCAGATTCTTTCCAGGATTTCATGAAGCTGATTAAGACCCAACCGGCATGCAGCACATTTACCACAGGACTCCTGGCTTAAAAAATCAGTAAAGTAGCGGGCCACATCGACCATACAGGTATCTTCATCCATAACAATCATACCGCCGGAGCCCATCATCGATCCCTCTTCAGTTAATGTGTCAAAATCAACCTTTAAGTTTAATTTCTCTGCAGGCAGGCAACCACCGGAGGGGCCCCCGGTTTGTACTGCTTTAAATTCTTTATCACCCAGGATTCCGCCACAGATCTCGAAAATTACTTGATGCAGCGTTATCCCCATCGGTACTTCTACAAGACCGGTATTTTTTACCTTACCGACAACTGAAAACACCTTTGTTCCCGTACTCTGGGGGGTTCCGGTGGCCGAAAACCAATCTGCGCCATGTTCAATAATCAGAGGTACATTAACAAAAGTTTCAACGTTGTTAAGAACTGTAGGCTTATCATGAAGGCCCCGTTCAGCTGAGCGGATATATTTAGCACGCGGTTCACCGACTTTGCCTTCGATTGATTGCATCAAAGCCGTTGATTCACCACAAACAAAAGCACCGGTACCACGGCTAATACTGATATTAAAATGAAAGTCTGTACCACAGATATTCCGGCCGAGAAAGCCGGCTCTGCGAGCATCGTTTAGCGCAATCTGGAGATGTTTAAGGGCCCGTGGATATTCTTCTCTTACGTAGATATAGCCAAAGCTGGCTTGAACAGCATAGGCACAGATGATCATTCCTTCGAGTACCGCATGGGGATCGCCCTCCATGATGCTCCGGTCCATAAACGCACCCGGGTCTCCTTCATCACCATTGCATATAACATAGCGGATATCAGCATCGACCAAAGCGGAAGTTCGCCATTTACGGCCTGTAGGGAAACCTCCACCACCCCTGCCTCGTAAGCCTGACTTTTCAACCTCCGAAATCACTTCATCGGGAGAAAAGCTATAAAGCGCTTTCAGGAGTGCCCCGTAACCTCCCTGAGCAATGTAATCACTAATGTCAAGAGGATTAACCGTACCTACATTACGTAAGGCCAGACGTTGTTGACCGGCAAAAAACGGAATCTGATCATATATCATCAACCTTTGATTCGAGCCGGCATCGTGGTATAGCAGTTTCTCAACCGGCTTCTTTCCGATCAGTGTTTCTTCAATAATTCGGGGTACATCTTCTGGTGCAACGTTGTTATAAAAGATCTTCTCCGGATAAACTATCACCAGTGGGCCTTTTTCGCAAAACCCCTGGCAGCCAACCTTTTTGACACCCAACTTAACCGTAGTGTTTAACTCAGTCAGCTCCAGTTTCTTCTGAAAAGCTTCAGCTACCATCAGGCTCCCCTTAGCCAGGCATCCGGTTCCAGCGCATACCAATACGGTTGTTTTTTCCGGATCTATGTTTTCTAAGATAGAGCTTCTGAGCTGCTCGTAATCCACAGGTGAAAATACTTTTTTAGCTATTTCAGTCTGCTCAAATCGCTCTTCCTCCGATAAAGCAGCATCTGCATCTGCTGAACAGCATTTTTTTATTTTCTGTGACAACTGGGCAGCTGTAATGCTGCCATGATAAGCCCCGTCAATAATGACCACTGGTGCCATTGCGCAAGCACCCACACAGTAAACTGAATTCAAGGTAAATTTTCCGTCTTCAGTAGTTTCTCCGGCTCCGATCTTTAGCTGATCGCTGGCGTGGTTCATTAAAACAGAAGCACCCCTGATATGACAGGCGGTGCCTTCACAAATATCAATTTTATGTTTTCCGAGTGGTGTAAGTGCAAAAGACTTGTAGAAAGTGGCTACAGAATATACCATTGATTTTGGTACTTTTAATAACACTGATACCCTGTCGAGTGCTTTTTCCGGCAGGTACCCACACTCTGCTTGTAAATCCTGAAGCACCATAATCAGGTTTGATGGTTCATGATGGTGACGTTCTAAGATGGCTTCAATCAGCGCTGTATGATTATGCATTACCAGGTCCTTAGCTGTAACCTCAATATTTTTTCACTGCAAGCCTTAACACTCGCCGTGTTATATGCAGCTCAATAAATAAGTTTTTATAATTGAAATTATAGCATTTCGGCTGAAATATTGTCAATTTGAAAAAGGGTTATGGTATTGCATATAAGTTACAAATAATAAATACATAAATAAACCAGGTCCCAACAGGCCTTTTAACATTTCGCCGGAATCCCTTCACTTTACCATCTACAGCTGAGCTTCCGTCACCCCTACAGATAACATTCCCTCAACCTTCGGCAAGCTACTCTTTATCCGAGCTGTGCTTTCCGGTCTCCCAAAAGCCTAAGCTTTCTTTTAACCGGCTCCCTAGTTTTGCAGTAAATTCATAGTCACAAATCTCATTAAGCCCTGCTAATATTAGCGTTTAGGGCTAAAATT
>CAYMDO010000009.1:0-69039 GCA_964389365.1 uncultured Syntrophomonadaceae bacterium | reverse complement strand
CTACCTCTTCGTTCATTACTGCCCGTAAGCTTGCGGAAATAGCCGTTTTTTAAAAATCCTTCTAAATGGTTGAAGCTCAATATCCCGGACAGTAAACCGGCCAGGATAATGGTTAGTATTTCAAAGAGCTCAATCTGCGGGTTAATTCGCCCGTCTTTTATTGCGCCAAGCTGTTGATTTAAGGCGTAGACTTTGTTAACATATGCTATGAGCTGAAAAGCTCTTTGCTTCACTGGAAATCCGCCCTTTTGTCGAGTTTATGGGTCTAACTTTAAATTTAGACAAAGAGGTGCGGATTTCCTTTTTATTGCATCAATGTTGTTATATTCCAAACCGATCGACTAGATCGAATATCAAGACAATATTTGTGAATTTAGGTAATCTATGTCTTGTTGAAAAAAACCCTTACTTTAACTGCCTTTAAAGGCATTATTCTATTTCATTTACGGAATGCCTGTCGTTTTACAGGGCCTGATCTTCTTTTTTTGCACAGCGGAAGCTTTACAGCCCAGCTGCCAATCTGTTAATATGTACTTTGCGGGGCATCGTTTTTTCGCCGGCATCCTGTCTTATCCACAGCTTTTGTTGATAACTTGGCATTTTGTTAATAACCATTCCTTTTTCTTTTTTGGAGAGGTAATAAATGAATAGTCAGCTTAATGAAATCTGGCAGCTCACCCTTGAAGAGTTGAGTAAAGATGTTAACAAGCCCAGTTTTGAAACCTGGTTTAAACTGACCAAGCCTGTGTCTCTGGATAACAACTGCCTGGTTATCGAGGTTCCAAATGATTTTACAAAACAATGGTTCGAAACCCGCTTCCGGCAGCAGATTCAAAACGCCTTAAAAGTAGTAACAACGGACTATCACCAGGTTAATTTTATCATTGCCTCTCATTTTCAGCCGGAAGATGAATGTGCCGGGCCACAGTTGGTAACTGCCGGAGACACCTATGCTCACAGTATTCCCGCACCGGAAAATAACGGATATTTATTTAACGGCCACAACCATAAGATTATATCGAATTTTAACCCTCGTTACACTTTTAATACATTTGTTGTCGGAGTATGCAACCGTCTTTCTCATGCTGCTTCACTTGCCGTTGCAGAGAGTCCGGCCCGTGCTTATAACCCCCTTTTTATTTACGGTGGAGTGGGCCTCGGCAAAACACACCTTCTGCACGCCATCGGCCAGTACACCCTGATCAATCACGGCTTCAACAGGGTTTACTATCTCTCATCAGAAAAATTCACAAATGAATTTATCAATGCCATCCGTGACAATAAAACCCTTGATTTCCGTAACAAATACCGTTACATGGATGTTTTGCTGATAGACGATATCCAGTTTCTAGCCGGCAAGGAACAAACACAGGAGGAATTTTTTCATACTTTTAATGCCCTGCATGAAAACAACAAACAGATTGTTATCTCCAGTGATCGACCTCCCAGGGAAATTCCAACCCTGGAAGATCGTCTTCGCTCCAGGTTTGAATGGGGTTTAATTACAGATCTTCAACCTCCCGACCTTGAAACAAGAACTGCTATTTTAAAGAAAAAAGCAAATTCCGACGGCATAGAGATGCCGGACCAGGTGATCCAGTATATAGCCGGAAAAGTCCACACCAACATACGCGAACTTGAAGGAGCCTTGATCAGAATCGTTGCTTATGCCTCTCTTTATAAATCTCCCGTTACTATTGAACTGACTGAAACAGCACTGCAGGATATAATTAACACCCGTCAAAAAAATATTACCGTTTCTACAATCATCAGCCAGACTGCTAATAACTTTAACCTTACTCCCGACGATCTTTTATCTAAAAAAAGAACTCAGGATATTGCTTTTACCAGGCAGGTTGCTATGTATTTATGCCGCATGTTAACGGATCTTTCCCTGCCCAAGGTCGGTGAAGAATTTGGTGGAAGGGATCATACAACTGTGCTTCATGCTTTTAAAAAAATAGACCGGCTGATTAATAAAAATAATGATCTTAAGAATCGTATTGAATTAATCAGGAATAATATTCTGGATAACTCCTGATCAAGTTGTTTATAACTTTTATTCCGCCTCCTTTTTTTTGTTAATAACATTTTAATACGGTCGGTGAACAGTTTATAAACTTTCTTTTAACAGGCTATAATGGCTGCCCTTTTATAGAATATTAAATTTTTAGCGGGTAGAATGACACTATTTTTTCTATCCACATTATTAACACCACTTACTACCACTACCGTATATATAAAAAAACAGTTATAAAATCTTTGCCTGTTAAAAAATATTTATTGATCGGGAGGTTTTAAGGTGCATTTAAAATTAGATTCGGTTGAATTAAAAAACACTTTAGAGATTGTCGAGAAAATCCTTCCCACCAGGTCAACCATGCCTGCGATCAATAATCTATTGTTTGATGTAAAACCCGGTTCCCTGATCATCTCGGCCACGAACCTTGAGATGTACATCAGTGTTACCATGGATTACAGCGGAAAGGATAGCGGAAAAATACTGCTGCCACCTAAAATTGTTGATATAGTAAGGTATTTTCCAACTCCTGAAGTAACAATCAATGTCAACTGGGAAAATAAGAGGGTTGAGATACTGGGCGGCCAGGCTCAATTTCACTTATTTGGATCGGATCCCGATGATTTTCCACTTTCACTGGGCCATGAAGACAACGTAGAGCAAGGAATCAAAGTTGAACAGGGCTTGCTGAAAAAAATGCTGCGCATGGTTTTGTTCGCAGCTTCTTCAGAAGAAACAAGACCGGCCTTTAATGGGGTGTTGGTATCGCTCGAAGGAGGGATGCTTACGTTTACAGCGTCAGATACTTATCGGCTTGCTGTTAAAAAAAACATTAACGAACAATGGGAAGGCCACATGTTTAGGTTGTTGGTACCGGCAAGGACGTTGAGGGAAATTATAAGGATTATCAGTGACAGCCAGCTGCCGGTAGAGATTAAATTTGGCAAAAGTATTTTATCATTCACTTTTGGTGGGGTTTATATTGCCACAAGGCTCTTGGAAGAAAAATACCCGGATGTAAGCGGTGTAATTCCAAAAGAATATAAAACTAGGATAAACATAGACCGCAAATTGTTGGAGGAAACTGTGGCAAGGGCTAATTTACTGGCCGAAGGTAAAAATCAGGCTATTCAGCTGGCAATCGGGGAAGAAGAATTAAAAATTATGGCAAGCGGCCAGGAGGGCAGGATGGAAGAGATCCTGCCGGTGACGAGGGAAGGGGATCTGCTTGAGCTTTATGTAAACTCACGCTACATCCTAGACCTGCTCAAACAGCTGGATGAGGACCAGTTAAGCATAGATTTTCACGGCGAAGGCGGACCTCTTATATTCAGGCTGCCCGGCAGGCAAGACTATCTATACCTTGCTTTACCGATTAAAAAATTTAATTGAAAGGCCGGGAGCGAAAAAGTTTGTTTTACCTCGAGAGCCTGCTTTTAAAAAACTTTCGCAATTACAGGCATGAGCAGGTTAATTTTCATCCGCGCTTAAATGTTATCAGCGGTAAAAACGGACATGGAAAAACAAACTTGCTTGAGGCGGTTTATTTTCTCTCGGTCACACGATCATTCCGGGCAAACCGCGATCATGAACTGGCAGGTTTCCCGGAAGATCGCTTTTTGATAAAGGGGCAATTTGCCAGGGATGGCTTAAAAAATCTACTACAGATCAACTACAGCGAAAAGCAGTTAAAAGTGATCCTGGATAATGATCAAAGAAGCCGCTTCGATCACCTTCAGCAGTTTCCGGTTGTTGTTTTTAGCCCTGACGATCTGCTGTTGATCAGGGAAGGCCCTGCCATCCGGCGGCGCTACATTAACCTGGAATCTTCAAGGCTGAACCAAGCTTATTTTCTTGAAATGCGCGCCTATCACCGGGTTCTGATGCAGCGTAATAAACTGTTGAAAGAGAAGAGAAGCCGCAGGGAAATTGAAAAGTTAATTGAACCATGGGATGATGTTCTGGTTGCACATGGTTCGGCGTTGATCAGGTTCAGAAAAGAGCTGGTTCAAAAATTGGGTAAAGAAGCCGCCCCCTTCTTTTCCGAAATGACTGGCGCGCAGGAAGAGATGTTCCTAGATTATCGCTGTTCGTTTGCCTGCGAAGAAAACAGCCAAGACCTGGAGCTGCAATTTCGCGAAGCGCTGCTAAAGGCGAGGGAACCGGAACTCAGGAAACAGGCAACCATTATCGGCCCCCATTTGGACGATATTTGTATTTGTATAAACGGGAGTGATTCCAGGAAATATTCTTCCCAGGGGCAGAAAAGAACTGCTGCGCTGGCGCTCAGGATGGCCGAAATAAATATTTTTTTTAATAAAAACGGCAGCTGGCCGATACTTTTGCTTGATGATGTTTTTTCTGAATTTGACAGCCACCGCAAAGAACAGCTGCTCGGTTTTCTGTCCGGTATCAACAGCCAGTGCTTTTTAACCTCAGCTGCTCCCCTGGAACAGCTGCCGTCAGGGCTGGCTGATTCCTGTAAAAAATTTATCATCCAGCGGGGAATGATCGGCATTGAATAGAATGGGCCCGGTTCTTGAACAGATGCTCAGAAAATATAATCTTTGGCAGGGCTATCTGCAGTTTATGATTGTAGAAAAATGGACGGATCTGGTCGGTCCGCCTCTCTGTGAGGTTACGAAGGCAGATTCAATCAGCAGGGGCAGGCTGAAAGTTCTGGTCAAAGATTCTGTTTGGGCATATCACCTGACGATGCTTAAGCCCCAGTTGATCTCTCAGCTTAACAGGGAAGCGGGAGCGGTGGTAGTAAAGGATATATTTTTTTCAATCAATCCGGCGGATCACAGTATCGAACAGAATGGTTAGAGGGTTGCGCAGGGGAAGAACCGCCCTTTTCAGGCAAAGCGGTGTCGGTTGCGGTTAGGAAGGGAGAGTAAAGCAGGTGTATATTCACACAGGGAATGGCCGGATTATATTTAAGAGGGAATTGATCGGCATTTTTAATCATGACCTTGTTTTAAGCGGTAATCCGGCAGGCACGGACAGGATATGGCAGCAAAATGTTAGTGAGCTTAAGGCTGGCAAAGGGCGAAGTCAATCAATAATCGTCACTGACCGGGAAATATTCTCAGCCCCGATCTCCCCCCTCACCCTGGCCGGCCGCAGCGAAAAATATAACAAACTGTGCCCTGCAGGCTGCACGTCCGCAGAAATGCTATAATAGATCAGCTCTTATCAACAAGCAATGGGGTGAATCATGCCTGAGAAACAAGGCAGCAATAATCTTGACTACAACGCAGAACATATCCAGGTGCTGGAAGGCCTTGAAGCAGTAAGGCGCAGGCCCAGTATGTATATCGGCTCTACTTCCAGCCGGGGGCTGCATCACCTGGTTTTTGAAGTCGTGGACAACAGCATTGATGAAGTATTGGCCGGTTACTGCCGGCAGATCAAGGTGACCATCAATACTGACGGCAGTGTAACGGTTATCGACGATGGCCGCGGGATTCCCGTTGAAAACCATCCCCTGGAAAAGAAACCGGCGGTCGAGGTCGTGCTGACCACTCTTCATGCCGGCGGCAAATTCGGCAGCAACAGCTATAAAGTGGCAGGCGGTCTCCACGGTGTTGGCGTATCGGTGGTTAATGCGCTGTCTGAATGGCTTGAGGTCGAGGTTTACAGGGAGGGCAATATATACAGCCAGCGTTATGCCAGGGGTAAAAAAGCCACACCGATCAAGGAGCACGGTGCCGTCAATAAAACCGGCACAAAAATTACATTTCTGCCGGATAAAGAGATTTTTGAGAAGGTCGATTTTGAAAATGAAGTTATTATTCAGCGCCTGCGCGAGTTAGCTTTCTTAAATAAGGGAACAAAGATAGTTTTTAAAGATCAGCGCAGCAGCAGGGAAGAAAAATTTAAATACGATGGCGGCATCATGCAGTATGTGGCTTACTTGAACCAGGGCAAGGAAACCGTACCCAAAAAGCCGATCTACATCAATAAATCCGCCGGTGGCTTTGAGGTAGAGCTGGCCATGCAGTACCACAATGGATACAACGAAGTGATCTACTCCTATGCCAATAATATTCATACCCATGAAGGTGGTACCCATGAATACGGCTTTAAAGTATCCCTGACCCGCCTGATCAATGATTATGCCCGCAAATTGAGCATCCTGAAGGACAATGAAGGCAATCTCTCCGGCGAGGATATCAGGGAAGGTTTAACTGCCGTGCTCAGCGTGAAGCTGATGGATGCCCAGTTTGAAGGCCAGACAAAAACCAAGCTTGGCAACAGTGAAATGCGCAGCGTGGTGGACAGTATAGCCTATGAGGGGATTGAAGCGTTTCTAGAACAAAACCCGGCGATTACGCGGAGAATTATTGAAAAATCGATCCGGGCCTCAAGGGCAAGGGAAGCGGCACGCAAGGCCCGTGAGCTGACCAGGCGCAAAAATGCCCTCGAAGTATCCAGCCTGCCGGGCAAGCTGGCCGACTGCACATCCAAAGACCCGGCGGAGAGCGAGCTGTTCCTGGTCGAAGGCGACTCTGCCGGCGGGTCGGCCAAGCAGGGGCGGGATCGCCGTTTTCAGGCCATTTTACCACTGCGGGGCAAGATCATCAATGTCGAGAAGGCACGGTTGGATAAAATTCTCGGCAACGAAGAGATCCGAACCCTGATTACCGCGCTGGGAACCGGAATTGAAAGCGAGTTTGAGATTGGCAAAGCACGTTACCAGAAGATAGTGATCATGACTGATGCCGATGTCGACGGCTCACATATCAGGGTTCTGTTGTTGACCTTTTTCTATCGCTTCATGCACCAGTTGATTGACAGCGGTTTTGTTTACATCGCCCAGCCGCCACTTTATAAAGTAAAGAAAGGCAAACAGGAGGCCTACCTTTTTCGGGAGGAAGAGCTGGACAAGCTGCTTAATGAATGGTCGCGCAATGGCGGGGTCCAGATCCAGCGGTATAAGGGTCTGGGAGAGATGAACCCCGACCAGTTGTGGGAGACGACAATGAACCCTGATACAAGGATCATCAAGCGCATCGAGCTGGTAGACGCGATTCAGGCCGACCATATCTTCGGGGTCCTGATGGGCGATCAAGTGGAACCGCGGCGAAAATTTATTGAAGATAATGCCCGCCTGGTCCAGAATTTGGATATCTAACTGGAGGGTTTCAAATATGCTGCTTAGGCTGATATTTCCATATTTTGTTCTTTTTATGATTGTGTTTGGCTATCTGTATTACCGGCATCGTAAGCTGGGCCCGGTGGTGATAAAGCTGAACCGGGTGCTTCTCAGCCGGTTTCATGCCGATTCCCTTATATTGATCCTGATTCTTGCCGGTACATCCTACCTGTTGGTGCGTTTTGAGATGAGAAACCGGTTTCCGGATGATCCGATGCTGCTGGGCCCGTATACCTACGTTTTCTTTTACGTGGCGCTGCTTCTGGTGGTAATAGCGAGGGAGATCGAACGCCCTTCTTTTCGCGAGAAGGGTATATCAACGGCACGCGGGTTTTGGGTTTGGGCTGAAGTGGAATCCTACCGCTGGACAAAGGATGTACTGACGATCGCCATTCAGCGCGGAAAACGAAAACGCTCAGAGTCGTGGCAAATGGTGCCGGGCTCAAAAAAAGATGTCGAACAGGTCTTAAAACATAAAGTAGAAAAAAAACAAGCCCGTAAAAAGAAGAGCTGAGAATCGGAGCCGGGTAAGCCCTGCGGCATTTGTTTACAGGCGATCAGGGCGTTTCGCCGGTTGCTTCTTCATGATAAACTTACTTGAATGATAGAAAAATGATTTACTTCAGAGCCGTGTAAAGGAGAAAAGATGGCCCACAGGGACAGCGTAGTACCGGTTAATATTTATGACGAGGTGAAAGTTTCGTTCCTCGATTACGCCATGAGTGTTATTGTCAGCCGGGCCCTGCCTGATGTGCGCGATGGCCTTAAACCGGTGCACCGGCGGATTCTGTATGCCATGTCCGAAATGGGTTCCACTCATGACAAGCCACACCGCAAGGCAGCCCGTATTGTCGGTGAAGTGCTTGGCAAATACCATCCCCACGGCGATGTTGCCCTTTATGACACCCTGGTGCGGATGGCCCAGGATTTTTCTACCCGTTACCCCCTGGTTGACGGGCACGGAAACTTCGGTTCCCTTGACGGGGACTCGGCGGCAGCAATGCGTTACACTGAGGCAAGGCTCTCACCTATTGCCGGTGAGCTGCTGACCGATTTGCAAAAAGAGACTGTTGATTTCAGGCCCAACTTTGACGAGAGCCTGGAGGAGCCTGTTGTTTTGCCTTCCCGTTTCCCGAATCTTCTGGCTAACGGGTCTTCCGGGATTGCTGTCGGGATGGCTACCAATATCCCTCCGCACAACCTTGGCGAACTGATCGATGCTATCAAATTCATCATTGTTCGCCCGGATGCCTCGGTGCGTGACATTATGCGCCATATCCAGGGCCCTGACTTTCCTACCGGCGGCCAGATCGTCGGCCACGAGGGAATCATCGCTGCCTACCAGACTGGACGGGGCATTGTCAAGGTTCGCGGTCTGGTTCATGTTGAAGAGCGGGATAAAAACCGGGAACAAATTGTTATAACCGAGATGCCCTATCAGCAAAACAAGGCGCGCCTGGTTGAAAAAATTGCCGAACTGGTAAAGGAACGGAAAATTGAAGGCATCACCGATCTGCGCGATGAGTCGGACCGTTCCGGGGTGCGGATTGTGATGGAAGTTAAGCGCGATTTCCAATCACAGGTAATAATCAACCAGCTTTATAAATTTACCCCTCTTCAGCAGACATTTGGGATTATCATGCTGGCCCTGGTAGACGGTCAGCCGCGGGTTTTGAATTTAAAGCAGATATTGGCCTATTACCTTGAGCACCAGAAAGAGATTATCCGGCGCCGTTCCCAGTTTGATTTAAAACGGGCGGAAGAGCGGATGCATATAGTTGAAGGGCTGCTTACAGCCCTTGATCGGCTGGAAGAGGTGATAACCCTGATCCGGGCTTCGCAGGATGTCCAGGCTGCCCGTACCGGGTTGATGGATCTGCTGGCCCTTTCGGAAAAGCAGGCCCAGGCTATTCTCGACATGCGCCTTCAGCGCCTTACCCGGCTGGAAATATCAAAATTGGTGGAAGAACGCGGGCAGTTGCTGGAGAAAATTGCCTATTTAAAAAAGGTGCTTGAAAGTGAATCCCTGGTACTGCAGATCATTGCCGATGAATTGACGGAGATCCGGGATAAGCACGGGGACCGGCGGCGCACCCAGATAGTTGCCGACGAGGGTGAAACGGCGCTGACCGATCTGATCTTGCAGGAAGATGTGGTGATCACCCTTACCGACCGCGGTTATATTAAACGTTTGCCGCTAACCACTTACCACAGCCAGCACCGTGGAGGACGGGGCGTAAAGGGCATTCAAACACGCGAAAATGATGTCGTCGCACAGTGCCTGGTAGCCTCCACCCATGATAAGCTGCTTTGTTTCAGCAACCGTGGTAAAGTTTACCTGCTTCAGACATATGAAGTGCCTGAATCGGGCCGGCAGTCGCGTGGGACGGCTTTGGTGAACTTGTTGTCGCTTGATGAAAAAGAGTATATTACGGCAACGCTCTCGATTTCCGAATTTATTGAAGACCGGTTCCTGCTGATGGTAACGGCACGGGGCCTGATTAAGAAGACCCCCCTATCGGACTATAAAAATACACGCAAAACAGGGCTGAATGCCTTAACCCTGCTGGAGGATGACGATCTGATTGCCGTAAAGCTCACCGACGGTAAAAAGGAAGTTATTGTCGGGACAACCGCCGGACTATTCGTCCGTTTTCCGGAAGGGCAAGTGAGGTCGATGGGCAGGACGGCCAGGGGCGTTAAAGCGGTCTCCCTTGGCGCTCAAGACCGGGTGGTTGGCGCGGATCTCGTAACAGCGGAACACCAGCTGCTGCTGGCTTCAGAAAACGGGTTTGGCAAAAGGGTGGCAGCCGGTGAATTTGCCCTGCACCGCCGCGGCGGCAAAGGAATGATCGGCATAAAAACAACCCCGCAGAGCGGGCCGCTCTCGATCTTTATCGTGCTGAAAAGATCTTTTGAAGAATTTATAATTGTAACTGCGAACGGTGTTGTTAACCGGCAGCCCATTGAGCAGGTTTCACTGATGGGACGCTATGCCCGCGGCGTAACCCTGATCAGGTTGGATGAAAATGACCGGGTTGTAAACTTGGTAGGCCTTGACGCTGAGCAGGGTTAAGAAAGGAGAAGTTCGGATGATGCCGAAGAAGAGAAAAGTTGGGATTACCGATACTTCTTTGCGTGATGCCCACCAGTCGCTGCTGGCAACCAGGATGAGGCTGATCGAAATGCTTCCGGTGGTCGAGCTAATGGATCAGGTCGGTTACCATTCCCTTGAAGTATGGGGCGGGGCGACTTTTGATGCATGTATGCGCTTCCTCGATGAAGATCCCTGGGAGCGGCTGCGGCAGTTGCGTAAAGGGTTTAGAAAAACCAAACTGCAGATGCTGCTGCGCGGGCAGAACATTGTAGGTTACCGCCACTACCCGGACGATGTGCTGGAAGAGTTTGTAAAAAAGGCAGTTGCCAACGGTATCGACATTATCCGTATCTTTGATGCTTTAAATGACCTGCGCAATCTGGAGCAGGCCATCCATTTTACCAAGCGGGAAGGGGCCCATGCTCAGGGGACGATCAGTTATACGATCAGTCCCTTCCACAGCAATGACTACTTCGTGAAAGTGGGGCATGAACTGAAAGCGCTGGGTGCCGATTCGGTTTGTATTAAGGACATGGCCGGCCTGATTGCCCCCTATGATGCATTTGATCTTGTCAGTCGCCTGAAGGACGATGTGGGTCTTCCGGTACAGCTTCACTGTCACTACACCAGCGGCATGGCATCGATGGCTTACCTGAAAGCTGTCGAAGCCGGAGTTGATGTAGTCGATACGGCCAATGCCGCCCTGGCGATGGGTGCTAGCCAACCGGCTACGGACAGCCTTGTTGCAGCATTGAAAGGCACAGCTTTTGATACCGGCCTCGATCTGCAGCTGCTGTCAAAAATCAGTGAGCATTTTAAAGAGATCAGCTGCAGCTATGATATCCCCCGGGAAGTGTTGGGGGTTGATACCAATGTTCTCAGTTACCAGATACCCGGAGGAATGATCTCCAACCTTGCCTCACAGCTTGCCGAACAGAAGGCGACTCACCTGTTGCAGGATGTTCTAGAAGAGGTGCCCCGGGTCCGGGAAGATCTTGGCTGCCCACCGCTCGTTACCCCCAGCAGCCAGATAGTCGGCACCCAGGCGGTAGTTAACGTTTTAACCGGAGAACGTTACAAGATGGTATCGACTGAAATAAAAAATTACCTGCGCGGCCTGTATGGCCGGCCTCCAGGAGCGATTAATGCTGACCTGCTGGCAAAGGTGCTGAAAGGTGAAGAGCCGATCAGGGGCAGGCCGGCTGATCAGCTGCCACCCCAGCTCGAGGAAGCCCGCCGTGAAATTCAACCATACCTGGAACAGGAAGAAGATCTTCTTTCTTATGTTATCTTCCCCAATGTGGCCCTCGAATTCTTTAAAAGGCGGAGCGGGGAACTGCCCCCGCTCGAGCTGACCAGCAGCTGCAGGGACGGCAGGGCGGTAAATATCGCCAGGCCAATGGGCGCTCATTCCGGGGAACTGCAACCGGAGAACCTATATGACATTGACGAGCGGCTGCTCTCCGGAGATGACGACTATTCAGGCTACCCGGTCTAGCTAACTTATCGGTCAAGGCAATTTTAG
The DNA here is from genome assembly GCA_964389365.1 of uncultured Syntrophomonadaceae bacterium. Lineage (GTDB taxonomy): Bacteria > Bacillota > Dethiobacteria > DTU022 > DTU022 > UBA993. The sequence continues at coordinate 57,236 of CAYMDO010000009.1, read as the reverse complement.
GGTTGCGGAGCATATTGTTAAAAATGCCTGCTATCGGTTGACACCAAAGGGCTGTGAAGCTATAATTATAATCAATCTTTAAAGCAATGGCCATGAAGGACAGGAGTAAGCAACCAGCTTTTGCAGAGAGCCGGGGCAGCTGAAAACCGGTAAAGCCAGGTACTGAAGGTCGGTCCGGAGCTGTCCTGTTGAAATGCTGAGTAAACCGGGCCGGGTTGATACCGTTATCAAAATCGTAGAGTGCACTATCTCTTTGCTGACAGAGAGCAGTAAAAAGGGTGGTACCGCGGAGGAATTCCCTTCGCCCCTTTGGGCGAGGGGTATTTTTATACTATTAAATACCTTTTGTAAAGGGGTGATATTTTGTGGGCAGGTTAATTTACCTGAATGGCAAAATAGTTCCGGATGAAGAGGCTGTAATCTCAGTTTTTGATCACGGATTACTTTACGGAGACGGGGTTTTTGAAGGAATAAGGGCTTATAGCGGAAGGGTATTCCGGCTGGTAGAGCACGTCAGGAGGCTGTACGAGTCAGCCCATTCGATTATGCTGGCAATCCCCCTGAGCCGGGAAGAGATGATAAAAGCGGTTGTTGATACGGTTAATGCCAACAAACTGCGCGATGCCTATATTCGCTTGGTGGTGACCAGGGGTGTCGGAGATTTGGGAATGGACCCGCGCAAGTGCAAGCAGGCCCAGGTATTTATCATTGCAGACAAGATTACCCTTTACCCGGAGGAGCTTTACGAAAAAGGGCTGGAAGTGATCACGGTGGCAACCCGCCAGAATATCGCTGAAGCCCTGGAACCGAAGATCAAATCCCTTAACTACCTCAATAATATTCATGCCAAGATCGAAGCCAACAGGGCCGGGGTACTCGAAGCACTGATGCTGACCAACCAGGGCTACGTTTGCGAAGGCACAGGTGATAATATATTTATTTATCGCCGTGGAGAGCTGCTGACTCCGCCCGCCTATCTCGGGATCCTGGAAGGGATTACCCGCGCGGCAATCATCGAACTGGCCGCCGGGGAAGGGATTCCTTTAAGAGAGGTGCCGTTTACCCGTCATGACCTGTATGTATCTGAAGAATGTTTCCTTACCGGAACTGCCGCCGAAGTGATCCCGGTGATCGACGTTGACCAGCGGTTGATTGGCAGCGGTAAACCGGGGCCGATCACCAGGCGGTTGATTAAGCTGTTCAGGGAACTGACCCGGCGCGAGGGGACTCCGCTAAATTAGCAGTTATTAAATAACCGAACCTGTCGGGTTTGGATGAGGAGGTTTGTTATGCGCAGCCATAAAGTTTTACGAGGAGCCGACCGCGCTCCGCATCGTTCGCTGTTCAAGGCTTCCGGTTTTCACCCCGCCGAGCTGGAGCGGCCTTTAATTGGCATTGTTAACTCGGCAAATGAAATTGTTCCAGGGCATACACAGCTGAGGCAGATCGCCGAGGCTGTTAAAGCGGGCGTGCGGATAAACGGCGGGACACCGATCGAGTTTGCAACAATCGGTATCTGTGACGGGATAGCCATGAATCACGCCGGTATGCACTATTCGCTGGCCAGCCGGGAAGTGGTGGCCGACAGCGTGGAATTGATGGCCGAAGCTCATTGTTTTGATGCCCTTGTCCTGATTTCCAACTGCGACAAAATAACGCCGGGGATGATGATGGCTGCAGCAAGGCTCGACCTGCCCGCAGTCCTGGTTTCCGGGGGGCCGATGCTGGCCGGCCTGCGTCAGGGCCAGAAGATAGATTTAAGTACAGTTTTTGAAGCTGTCGGCGCATTAAAAGCCGGCCGGATTACTGAAGCCGATTTGGCAGATATTGAAGCAAAAGCCTGTCCCGGCTGCGGCTCCTGTGCCGGGATGTTTACGGCAAACTCAATGAATTGCATGGCCGAAGCGCTCGGCCTGGCTTTGCCCGGCAACGGGACAATTCCGGCAGTTAGTGCCGAGAGGCTGATCCTGGCCAAGGAAGCCGGGATAAAAATAATGGATTTGGTGCGCAGTAAGACAACTGCCGGGCAGATTATGACCCAAAAAGCATTTGAAAACGCCCTTGCAGTGGATATGGCCTTGGGCTGTTCCACCAACACCCTGCTGCACTTAACGGCTATTGCCCACGAGAGAGGTTACCGGCTTGATCTTAACCGTATTAACGAGATCAGCGCAAATACGCCGCAGCTTTGCCTTTTAAGCCCGGCCGGGCCGGACCGGATTGAAGACCTGCACCGAGCCGGAGGGGTCGGCGCGGTAATGAAAGAGCTTTTAGATGCAAAGCTGCTCGACGGTGAACTGATTACCGTTACCGGCAGGACGGTGGCGGAGAACTTAGCCAACCAGTCTATAAATGACTGTCAGGTAATCCGCACGGTAAAAGAACCGTATCGCAGTAAAGGCGGCCTAGCTGTTATGTTCGGCAATCTGGCCCCTGATGGCGGCGTGGTCAAGCAGGGAGCTGTTTCCGGGAAAATGCAGCGTTTTGAAGGAACGGCAAGGGTTTTTGACAGCGAGGATGCGGCGGTCGAAGCTATCGGCCGCGGCTCAGTTAAACCCGGCAGCGTCGTGGTAATCCGCTATGAGGGCCCGCGTGGGGGGCCCGGGATGCGTGAAATGCTGGCCCCCACTGCGGCACTGGCCGGAATGGGCCTGGATGAAGAAGTAGCGCTGATTACTGACGGCCGTTTTTCAGGGGCTACCCGTGGCGCTTCGATCGGCCATATTTCCCCCGAGGCGGCAGCCGGCGGGCCAATTGCCCTAGTGGAAGAGGGAGACCGTATTGCCATTGATATTCCGAATCGCAGGCTTGATCTGCTGGTGGTGCAAGAAGAACTCGAACAACGCCTGAAGGCGCTGATAAAACCTGCACCAAAAATTGCACACGGCTACATGAAGCGTTACGCCGCTTTGGTTTCTTCGGCGGCTTCAGGCGCGGTACTGGATCGCTAAGTTGTTGAAATGAAGGGTGAATAATATGAAGGAAAAAATGGTCAAAGGCGCGGCGATGATCATGAAGGCCCTGGAAATTGAAGGGGTCGACCAGATCTTCGGTTTTCCTGGAGGGGCAGTTCTCCCACTTTATAACCAGCTTTATGACTTATCTTTGAAACACCTTCTTGTTAGGCACGAACAGGCGGCTGTGCACGCGGCTGACGGTTATGCGAGGGTAACCGGCAAGCCGGGGGTGGTTTTTGCAACCTCGGGGCCGGGTGCGACCAACCTGGTCACCGGGATAGCCAATGCCTACATGGATTCAGTCCCTCTTGTATTGATCACCGGTCAGGTGGCAAGCCGGTTTATCGGTACCGATGCTTTCCAGGAAGCTGACATTACTGGGATTACCCTGCCGATTACCAAGCATAATTACCTCGTAAAAAATATTAAAGAACTGCCTTCTGTCTTAAGCGAGGCCTTTTATATTGCTTCTACCGGGAGGCAGGGCCCGGTGCTGATCGATATTCCAAAAGATATTTTCGATGAGGAAGCTTCTTTTGAATATAACCAGAAGTGTCATGTTGCCGGCTACAATCCAACCTATTCCGGGCACGCTGGCCAGATTAACCGGGCGGTCAAGGCGATTCGCGATGCGCGAAAACCGGTGATCTTTGGGGGAGGCGGGCTGATCAGGTCCTGCGCGGACCAGGCCTTGGGAGAGCTGGCCGAAAAAGCTAGAATTCCGGTTATCCTTTCGTTGATGGGGCTCGGCGCCTTTCCGGGCGACAGCAACCTTTTCCTCGGGATGCCCGGTATGCATGGCAGCGTAACCGCAAACTATGCCCTGACTGAAACCGATTTGATCATCGCTGCAGGGGTGCGATTTGATGACCGGGTTACAGGCAAACTTGAAAGCTTTGCCGAAAAGGCGAGGATCATTCACATTGATATCGATCCGGCCGAAATCGGCAAAAACGTCAATATTGATATACCGATAGTCGGTGACGCGCGCCTGGTTTTGGAGGATCTGCTTCGCAAATTAAAGCCCGGCAATACCGTCAAATGGCTGAAACAGATTGAAAACTGGCAGGCAAAATACCCGACATCGACCGGTTCCAGGAATGCAAAAAGCAGCCTGTTGCCGCAATTTGTGATCAGGGAACTCAGCCGGCTTGCCGAACCTGATGCCATCGTCGCTACTGACGTGGGGCAGCACCAGATGTGGACGGCCCAGCATTTTATTATTCGTGGCCCGAAAAGATTTTTAACTTCCGGTGGACTGGGAACTATGGGCTACGGTTTTCCTGCCGCAATCGGCGCCCGACTTGCAGCTCCCGGTCGGCGGGTGATCTGCATCACCGGTGATGGCAGTTTTCAGATGAATATTCAGGAGTTGGCCACCGTGGTCAACCATAACTTTGATCTGACTATCGCTTTGATCAATAACGGTTCCCTGGGTATGGTCCGGCAGTGGCAGGAGTTCTTCTACGAAAAGCGTTACTCTCATACGATGCTGGCCGAAAGCCCGGATTTTGTCAAGGTTGCGGAAGCTTACGGGTTGAGGGCTGTACGGGTGGCTACAGAAGCAGAAGCAACACGGGCGTTCGAAGAAGCTTTCAGGACGAAGGGCCCGGTTTTGATCGACTGTTTGGTCAATCCGGAGGAAAATGTTTTCCCGATGGTGGCACCAAACCACCCGATCAATCAAATAATCACCGGGGGTGACTTCCAATGAAACATGTTCTGGCCATACTTGTAGAAAATAAAGCCGGCGCCCTGACAAGGATATCTGGTTTGTTCAGCAGGCGCGGGTTTAATATTGAGAACATTGCTGTCGGGGAAACAGTCACACCCGGCGTGGCCCGCATGACAATCACAGTTGAGGGCAACGATCCGGTTATTGAACAGGTGATGAAACAGCTGCATAAGCTGATCAACGTGCTGAAAGTCAGCAATCTGTCAAAAGAACCATCGGTTATGCGGGAACTGATGTTGATCAAGGTCAGGGCCGAGACCGGAAATCGCAGCGATATCCAGCAAATTGTTGAGACTTTCAGGGGCAAGGTGGTTGATGTCTCGCCCGACTCAATGATTATTGAGGTAACCGGAACCGAAGACAAGCTGGAGGCAATAAAAATGATGCTTGACCACTTTGGGATCAGGGAGATTGTTCGCACAGGCAAAGTTGCTTTGCTACGGGGAGCGAAAACAACCCGGGAAGCGTAATTATTTCAATCAGGTTTACACAGTTTTTGTATCTTGGAATGATCTAGCTACTTACAGAAAGAGGAAAGCATATGAACACAGTACAGGCCCGGCAATACGGTTCAACAATGGTGGAGAAGATCCTGGCGGCGAAAGCCGGCCGGGAGAAGGTAACGCCTGGCGATCTGGTCATGGTTAAGGTTGATCTGGCCTTAGGCAATGATGTAACAGCTCCGGTGGCAATCAGGGAGTTCGAGCGTTTCGGGCTTGATCAGGTTTTTGACCCTGAATTGATAGTCCTGGTACCCGATCATTTTACCCCGAGTAAAGATATTGCCTCTGCAGAACAGGTCCGGATTATCCGCCGTTTTGCCGATCAGCATGGGATCAGGCATTTCTACGATGTTGGAAGAATGGGCATCGAGCACGCCCTGCTCCCCGAAAAGGGGCTGGTCTGGCCCGGTGCGGTGATTATCGGAGCCGATTCACATACCTGTACGTACGGGGCGCTCGGTGCCTTTGCCACCGGTGTCGGCAGTACTGACCTGGCAGCGGCAATGGCAATCGGCGAAACCTGGTTTAAAGTACCGGCGACCATGCGTTTTGAGTTTTCCGGGAAGCTCGCTCCATGGGTTAGCGGAAAAGACCTGATCCTATTTACAATCGGCCAGATCGGGGTTGAAGGTGCACGCTACCGGGCGATGGAATTTGCCGGCCCCGTAATCGACGGCTTATCGATGGACAGCAGGCTGACTATGGCCAATATGGCGATCGAAGCCGGCGGAAAGTGTGGTTATGTTCAGCCCGACCGGATCACTTTTGACTATCTGAAAAACAGGGTTGACCGTCCCTACGTTCCGGTATACAGTGATTCCGACGCGGCTTATGAAAAAGTCTTCAGCTATGATGTCTCCGGCCTGGAACCGCAGGTTGCTTTCCCTCCTTCGCCTGATAATGTGTTTCCGGTCTCTGAGGCAAAAAATATCTATTTGGATCAGGTGGTTATCGGTTCATGCACCAATGGACGTATTGAAGATTTAAGGGCAGCAGCTTCAGTCCTGAAAGGAAAAAAGGTTAATTCAAAAGTCAGGCTGCTGGTGATTCCTGCCACGCAAAATATTTTCAGCACAGCCCTTGAGGAAGGGCTGCTGAAAATATTTGTTGATGCCGAGGCTGCAGTTAGCACCCCTACTTGCGGCCCCTGCCTTGGGGGCCATATGGGGATTCTGGCTAGAGGCGAAAAGGCCCTCTCGACGACCAACCGCAATTTTGTAGGGAGAATGGGGCATCCGGGGAGCGAAGTTTATCTTTGCAACCCGGCAGTAGCTGCTGCTTCGGCCGTCGCCGGCAGGATAGTCCACCCGGAGGAGGTATGTTGATGACCATACAAGGCAGAGTTTGGATTTTTGGCGACAATATAGATACTGACGCGATCATCGCTGCCCGTTACCTCAACACTGCGGTGCCGGAAGATCTGGCCGGGCACCTGATGGAGGATATTTGGCCGGAGTTTCCGCAGCTGGTCAGGGCGGGCGATCTGATCGTTGCCGGCAGCAACTTCGGCTGCGGCAGCTCTCGCGAACATGCACCGCTGGCAATCAGGGGGGCCGGAATTTCCTGTGTGGTGGCCCGCAGCTTTGCCCGCATTTTTTACCGCAATGCGATTAATATCGGGCTGCCGATCCTTGAGTGTGATGCCGATCTTACCGCATTAAAAACAGGCCGGGATCGCCTGAAAGTGGACCTGGAACTGGGGCTGATCACAAACCTGCAGAATGGCGATGTTTACCAGTCAGCGCCCTTTCCCCCGTTCATGCGGGAATTGATAGCCTGCGGAGGCCTGGTTGAATATGTGAAAGCGCGCCTGGGTTAAAAGGTTGTTGTTCATTTGCTTTTTTTAGGCGATAATGATAGGGTGTTAGCGGTTATTAATAGGCAACCCGGTACTGTTTCGCGGTCGGGTAAGTTAAGGAGGCAGATGCATGAAGAAGTACAGCAGCGAAAATATTCGCAATGTGGCATTAATCTCTCACGGCGGTGCCGGCAAGACTTCACTTACAGAAGCGCTGCTTTTTTCCTCAGGGGCGGTTAACCGGCAGGGCAAGATCGAAGCAGGCAACACTACTACCGATTTTGATCCCGACGAAATCAAGAAACAGGTCACGATCAACGTCGGCCTCGCTCCCCTGGAGTGGGACGGCATCAAAGTCAATCTGCTTGATACCCCCGGTTACTTTGATTTTATCGGTGATGTCCTGGGGGCCTTGCGGGTTGCAGATAGCGTGATCACTGTAGTTTGTGCAGTATCCGGTGTAGAGGTTGGGACTGAAAAGGTATGGAGTTATGCCAATGACTTTAAGCTGCCCCGCCTGGTGGTTATCAATAAGCTTGATCGTGAAAATGCCGACTTTGATAAAACCCTTGAACAACTTCGAACCCATTTTGGCCTGAATGTGGCGCCGCTGCAGATGCCGATTGGAAAGGAATCAAATTTTAAAGGTGTCGTCGACCTGATTAAGCAGAAAGCGCTGATCTTCTCCGGTGACGGGATGAAAGTTACCGAAGAGGAGATTCCGGCTGACTTGAGCGAACAGGCGTTATCTTTAAGGGAAAAACTGGTCGAGTCGGTTGCCGAGGCAGACGACAGCCTGTTGGAGAAATACCTGGAAGGCGAAACATTGAGTGATGACGAGGTTAACCGCGGCCTGAGGCAGGGCGTCCTGAACGGCAAAATAGTACCGGTTCTTTGTGCTGCCTCTACGAAAAATTTTGGGGCACAACCTTTGCTGAACCTGATTAAAAAGTACCTGCCTTCTCCTCTGGACCAGCAGGAGCTGAAAGGGCACCTTCCGGGAAACGGAGAAGAAGCCAGCCGTAGACCAAGCCCGGAAGAGCCCCTATCCGCATTCGTATTTAAAACCCTGGCCGACCCTTACGTGGGAAGGATCAACTATTTCAGGGTCTACTCAGGAACAGTGAAGCCGGACAGCCAGATTTACAACTCAACCAAAGATACCGCCGAGCGTTTCGGCCAGGTATTTTCAATGCGCGGCAAAAACCAGATTACCATGGAAGAGGTGGTGACCGGCGATATAGCCTGTGTTGCCAAACTGCAGGAAACTGCTACCGGCGATACCCTGTGTGATCGCAGTAAGCCGATCGTTTTTCCGCCATTAGCTTTTCCCGAGCCGGTAATCTCTTTTGCGGTTGTGCCGAAAACCAAGGGTGACGAAGATAAGGTGATGAGCGGGCTTTCACGTTTCCTGGAAGAAGATCCTACCTTCCGCCTAGAACGCAAGGCTGAAACCAAGCAAACTGTGATCTCCGGACTTGGCGAGTTGCACCTAGAGATTATAGTCAGTCGGCTGGCCCAGAAATTCGGAGTCGAAGTTGACTTTACCACCCCGAAAGTCCCTTACAAGGAAACGATTAAAGGCCAATCCAGGGTTGAGGGTAAACATAAAAAACAATCCGGCGGGCGGGGGCAGTTCGGTCATGTCTTCATTGAAATGGAACCGGCCGAGACCGGCCTGGGCTTGGTATTCGAAGATAAAATATTTGGCGGCGCTGTACCCAGGCAGTATATCCCTGCTGTAGAAAAGGGTGTGCGCGAGGCGATGGATGAAGGCGTTGTTGCCGGATACCCAGTTGTCGATGTTGTGGTCAAGCTGGTTGACGGCTCCTATCACACTGTTGATTCCTCAGAAATGGCTTTTAAAATTGCTGCCGGGCAAGCTTTTAAAAAAGGCATGGAGCAGGCTAACCCGGTTCTGCTCGAGCCGATCTTAAATGTTGAAGTTGTTGTGCCGGAATCTTATATGGGCGATATTATGGGCGATCTGAACAGTAAACGGGGCCGAATCCAGGGGATGGAACCCGATGCCGGCCTGCAGAAAATCAGGGCCCAGGTGCCGCTGGCAGAGATGTTTAAATACTCGATCGATTTGCGCTCAATGACCCAGGGAAGGGGCTTCTTCAGCATGGCTTTTTCACATTACGAAGAAGTGCCTCATCAGGTGGCCGAGCAGGTGATTGCTGCAGCCAAGGCTGCCAAAGTCGAAGAAAGCTAAAAAACCGGGATATAATAAAAAACGGGAGATGGTTGCCAATCATCTAAGGGCCAGCCTCCTACCCGATTCAAAAACCGGGCAATCGGCCCCAGTTTCTGCCGACAACAGTCCGCCGGATCTTGGCGGTTGCTTTGCTTATGATTACACGGGCAAAGGCAAAAAGAGGCAGCGGGTCGTCAATGGCCATGATCGCATGCGCTTTGTGGTGCGATAACCAGGGGCGGATAACCTGGAAAAAGGTAAGTTGCCCTGTTTTTATATAGGATATCACGCTGATCAGATCTTCATAGGCATGCCAAAAGACCCAGGGTTGATCTTCAGTTAAATGATAATCAGGGATCGGTTCCCTGATCAGATCGCAGTACATGGCATATGTAAACTCAACTCCGCATTTGTCAAAGAGAATATTTAATGTGCTGAGCCGCGCGTTAATTTCAATTAAATAAAAATTGCCTGTTTGCGGGTGTTTCTTGAACTCTATTTCACCATAGCCCCTGTAATTTAAACGTTTCATATAATCGAGGCCGATGGCTGCCAGTTTTTCATCGTGCAAATGGTGGGTCAGAGTTGAAGAACCGAAATTGATCGGAAACTGGCGCAGTTTTTGGGCGGTCAGGCTGTGCGTGGCCCTTCCCTCTTTGTTCACATAAATATCATATACATACATCTGGTCGTCAAAACCGGGTATCACCTCCTGTACCATCACTTCCAGTTTGCTCTCAAGCGCAGTGCTGAGGGCAGCCAAGAGCTCTTTGCGGTTGGTTGCAAAGAGGCATTTCTTCCTGAATACTTTGACAAACTTGTGGGATAACGCGGGTTTAATGATACAGGGGTAGGGCATGTTTTCGGCTACCTCATCCGCGTTGGTCTGAGGGCCGACAATACAGGTTTTAGGTACCTGCAGGCGGTGTTTTTCAGCCAGATCGTGTAAACCTTTCTTATCGATGATCTGCTCAAGCAGCCCTTCCGGCAGGGCCGGGAAGAGATAATATTCTGCCAGCAGGCCGGCATTCCTGGAAACCATAAGAGCGTAGCTGTCGCCGGTTGCCATTAATACCGGTTTATCCTGGAAACCGCGGCCGAATTCGATCAGGAAATCAACCAATCCCTGCTCGTCCTGGTTGACATCGGGACAGCGGACCTTCTTTTTAACGTAACGGGATGCCAATGCATATGCGGTTGGAAAATGATAGTCTAAGGCATAAACCTCTACTCCTCTCCGGCCGAGGCTGCGGATTGCTCCGAGGGCGGTATAGAAGTTTGCTCCAAGAATGACTGCTGCCGGTCGCATACAGGGAAATACCTCGCTTTCTGAAATGATGATCTAGGCGCTGATGCTGATTATACTATAAAGCAATGCCGGCAAGAACATAAATAATAACGTTATGTTATCCTTTTAGTTTTAGTATGCTATAATCTGTAGAAATCCGCTAGATCATATTTTGCCTGTGCACGGAGTTGATTATGTGACGAACAGGAAAAGGGTTGCGGTGATTTTCGGGGGGCGCTCCGGGGAGCATGTTGTGTCCCTGCGTTCGGCTTCCTCAATTATGGGAGCCATCGATCAGGACAAATATGAAATTGTACCGGTCGGCATAACCAGGGATGGTTCGTGGTTAACCGGCCCTGATGCCTGGTTGTCACTGTGGGAAAATCGCCGGCCTGAAAAAGCCGGTCCGGTTGTCTTTGTGACCGATCCAACAGCGCCCGGGCTTCTGGTAAAAAATCCGGGAATGTCGGATTCCTGGAGTTTTGAAGCGATTGATCTGGCTTTCCCGGTTTTGCACGGTACTTTTGGCGAAGACGGGACAATCCAGGGACTATTCGAAATGGCCGGATTGCCCTATGTCGGTTCAGGTGTGCTTGCTTCCAGCACCGGCATGGATAAGGCGGTGATGAAAGTTCTTTTCCGGGAAGCAGGGCTTCCCGTAACGCCTTATCTGGTTATGTACAGGGAACAGTGGCTGAGCGGGCAGGATAGGTGGCTTGACCGGGTCCGGGAAGAACTCGGTTATCCGGCGTTTGTTAAACCTTCAAACCTGGGGTCGAGTGTCGGTATATCAAAGGCATTCAGCCCTGAAGAACTGAATGCAGCTGTAGGGGAGGCCCTGCTTTATGACCACAAACTGCTCATTGAACAATACGTTAATGGCCGTGAAATTGAGTGCGGTGTTATCGGCAATAATGCAGCAATCGCTTCAAGGCCCGGGGAAGTTATACCCTGTAACGATTTCTATGATTACCGGGCAAAATATATAGATGATCGGTCCGGCCTGGTAGTGCCCGTAGAACTCGGCCCGGAGCTTGAAAACCGGATTAAGGATTACGCGGTGCGCGCTTTTCAGGCAGTTGAGGCCTCCGGCCTTGCCCGGGTTGACTTTTTCATCCGGAGAAGCGACCTGAGCGTAATATTAAATGAAATCAATACGCTTCCGGGTTTTACAAGTATCAGCATGTACCCGAAAATGTTTGAAGCAAGCGGTTTAATATACAGGGACCTCGTTGACCGGCTCCTGGCCCTGGCAGTGGAGCGGCATCAAAACCGACAGCTGCTGTTGTTTGCTCCACCCGAGTGATCGGTTGATTCAAATTATTGCCAAACTCCCACTCCGGCATCAGGGCCAGCCAGGGCAGGAAAATTCCTTGTTTACGTTGAAACCATTGTTAGAATGGCTGCCGGAAAGGCAGCATCCGATAAGCGATTACTGCGCAGGTGATTGAGATTACTGACCGACAGCAAACGATCTTCGACCTGGCGAATGCGGCAGGGGGCGGGCAGAAAACACAGGGGGGCCGTGAGCTCGGACCGGATGTTTTGCTGGATCAGTTAAAAGCTGATTGCCTGGCTTGCAACCGCTGTGTTTTGCGCAACGGCTGCAGCCGGGTTGTCTTCGGTGACGGAAACCCGAAAGCCCGCCTGATGCTTATTGGCGAAGGTCCGGGCGCAGATGAAGACAGGATCGGTATCCCCTTCGTGGGGAAAGCCGGCCAACTGCTTGACCGGATCCTTGATGCGGCTTCTATCAGTCGCCGCGATCTCTACATCGCAAATGTAGTTAAATGCCGCCCTCCCGGAAACCGCCAGCCGATGCAGCAGGAAGTGTATTCATGCCTGCCTTACTTGCGCAAACAGGTAGAACTGATTAACCCGGAAATTATTGTCTGCCTGGGGGCCCTCGCTTTGAGAACCCTGCTTGACAGTAAAGCGACAATTACCCGCAGCAGGGGACAATGGCACCAGGTAGATGGCAGGCGTATGATTGCCACCTTTCATCCGGCGGCTCTCCTGCGCGATCCGGGCAAAAAGAAAGATGTATGGGCTGATTTTAAGGAGATCATGAGATATTACCATCCGGCATAATCAGGGAGGCGTTGGCTGATGAGCAATGAGCTGGTTTTGGTGGTTGACGATGAAAAAACCCTGGTTAAAGCTCTGGCTTTTAATCTTGAAAAGGAAGGTTTTAGGGTTGAACAGGCTTATGATGGTGAAGAGGCGCTCAATAAAGTTTTTGGCCTGAAGCCGGATATAGTGGTGCTGGACTTAATGCTGCCTCTGGTTGACGGGTTTGAAGTCTGCCGCCGGATCCGGAAAAAAACCGATGTGCCGATCATTATGCTGACAGCACGTGGCGAAGATATAGATAAAGTGCTTGGCCTGGAATTGGGCGCCGACGATTACCTGACGAAGCCCTTTAACTCACGGGAGCTGGTGGCAAGAATAAAGGCGATCCTCAGGCGAAGCCTTTTCCGCGAAGAAGAAATAAAAAAGACTGCCCAGATCGGCAGCCTTCACGTGGATTTGCTGCAACACCGCGTGCGCCTCGACGGCAGGGAGATCAGCCTCACCTCAAAAGAGTTTGCCTTATTAAGTTTCCTGGTGGCCAACGCGGGTAATGTTTACTCCCGTGAACAGCTGTTAGAGCAGGTCTGGGGTTATGATTATTATGGCGATGTCCGGACGGTGGATGTCCACATCAGGCATTTGCGGGAAAAACTGGAACAGGATCCAGGCAATCCGAACCTGATCCTAACCGTCTGGGGTACGGGTTATAAGATCAGGGAGGAAAGTTAATGGCCCGGTTTTACGGCATTCGGTTTCGCCTGACTGCTTACTTTCTGATTATTATCCTGGCGGTAATGATTATCATCAGTGTTTTTCTTTACAGTACTCTCGAACGCTATCATATGAAAAATTTTACGGTTACCCTCGAACGCTCTGCTTATCTTGCCGCTGATTTTGTTGTTGGGCAAATACGCGGCCAGGTTGATTCAGTGCGCCTGAGCGCACTGGCAGAGAATATGAGCCGCCAGTCACAGGCCAGGGTTATTTTTACAGACAGCCAGGGAATCGTTGTGGGGGATTCGCTGCGGGTAGGGGGGATGCTGAACCAGGTCCTGGATCAAGAAGACCTGCACAAAACACTCGGTGGAGAAGCAAGCCACAGCATTGCCTACAGTGAAACAGTCAACCACGATATCCTACAGCTGGCAGTGCCGGTTAAAGATGCTGATGGTAACCTGGTCGGGGCTGTCTTTCTTTCAGCATCGCTCGAAGAAATTTATCGCACGCTCTATGATATTCGCAGGTACCTGTTTTTAGCCACCCTGTTGGCGATGGCTATTGTCGGGGGAGGATCGATCATTTTGGCCCGCCGGTTTACCGGGCCTCTGGAGGAGTTGACCCAGGCGGTTAAGAAAATGGCTGAGGGAAAACTGGAACAACAGATCGGGGTATATTCCGGGGATGAAATAGGCCGCCTGGCAGAGCAGTTTAATGTAATGGCCCGCAAGCTAAATTATTATACCGGCAATCTTAAAAAATTTGCCGCCGATGTTGCCCATGAGGTCAAAACCCCCCTGGCAACGATGAGCCTTCTTACCAAAGCCCTGAAAGAGCACGAAATGGAACCCGGGCAGCGCAAAGAGTTTACTGCAGATCTTGATGGCGAGCTGGATCGGCTGATTGCCCTGGTAAATGACTTGCTTGAACTTTCGAAGCTGGAGAAAAACAATATTGAGCACCAGTATTTAGACCTAGGCGATTTCCTGCAGGAAGTGATCGGCGAAAATCAATACCGTTTTGCCCAGGCCGGTCTGGATCTGCTGGCTGACTTGCCGGCTGAAGAGCTGATAGTCAGCGGAACCCAACTGCAGCTGCGCCAGGTGATCAAGAACCTGCTTGATAATGCCCTGAATTATACACCGCCCGGGGGAACGGTTACTGTTTCGCTTGAGCAGATCGAAAATGAAGCTGTAACCTCAATTACAGATACCGGATGTGGAATACCGGAAGAAGATTTAAGCTATATCTTCGAAAGGTTCTTCAGGGTTGACAGAGCCAGAACCCGGGAAGGCGGCGGGACCGGCCTGGGGCTGGCTATAGTCAGTGAGATTATAGCCAAGCACGGCGGCAGAGTCTGGGTTGAAAGTGAAGGAGGTGCCGGGAGTAGCTTTATGTTTGCACTGCCCCTGATTAGCGCTACAAATGTTACCGAATCTTAATTATTTATAAACAATTTCTTAATAACCTTGATTTCTGCTGTGTTAAAATTGTTATGCTCTGGCTTTTGGCGGAGGTGAGATGAATGAAGCGGGTTCAACCCTATTATTATATAGTAGTCCTGGCCGGGCTTTTTTTCCTGGCCGGGCTAACTCTATTTTCCCTGCAGCTTTTTCTTCCTGCTGAAAGCAGGAGCATGCCGGTTGACCCCCTGACGCAGAACCCGGCAGGGGATCTATACGATCTCTGGTTTACCCGCGTTAAGCTTTACGACCTGAGCATCGACCATAACTTGACCGCCATTTTATTCAGCGCCGACAATAATAAAGTCAGTTTGCTTGACCGTGAGCGCAAATTGCTTTGGGACAAGATTTTTGCTACCGTACCGCTGCAGGCAAAACTATCTTCCTGCGGGAAATATGCAGTTGTAGGGACTTCCGGCGGCAGGCTGCATTACACTACGACCGATCAGCAGTTTTCCTGGGACGATGAAGGCGACCCGGTTGAGCTGCTGGCTATCTCCCCCAACGGGGTCTGGGTAGCCGCTTACCGATCGAATGAAGAACAGGGCCATCTGTACCTTGAACTGTACAACCAGTCAGGTGAGCTGCGGTGGACAATTGAGACCGGCCCGATTATAAACCTCCACCTTTCCAGCGAATATTTGGAACAGACCAACCTATACTATACTGCGCTTGAGCAGGGGATACCGCAGGTTTATTCGGTAAGCCTTGATGGCCGCGAGTTGTGGACAAAGAGCAACCAGGTGCTGGCAGCTGTTTCTAGGCATGACAGCCGGATTGCCGCGATTCAGGAAAACAGGCTTATAGTTTATGACGCTCTGGGCTACGAACTGTGGAGTACCGGTTTGCCCATCAAACCGCAAACGGTTTTATTTAACCCCCAGAACTATAACCGGATTTTGGTTTACGGCATCAGGGAAGATATAGGCGATAACTTTTTTTACTTCGACCTGGCCGAAGACCTGCTCTGGGTGAAAAATATCGAAGACGGCTCACTGTTTGCTTTTACTGCTGATGGCAGGCATATCCTTACCAGTTCCTGGCGCCATTATAAAGAAGATTACACGCAGATGAAAATATTTGATCACGACGGGCTGGAAATAAATAACTGGGAAGTTGCCATGCGTGTTGAGCACTTGCTAGTTTCTGGGCATCCAACACTGGCTGTGATTGGTGGAGACGACGGGTATATAGACCTGGTCGATTTAAAGGCACAGATCGCCATAAACGGGAACGAAGTTTCCACTGCGCCCCTTTACAGCCCGGTTTCAGCCGGAATTTCATCCGAAGAGACTATGGTGACTCTA
Organism: uncultured Syntrophomonadaceae bacterium; assembly: GCA_964389365.1. Classification (GTDB taxonomy): domain Bacteria; phylum Bacillota; class Dethiobacteria; order DTU022; family DTU022; genus UBA993. The sequence continues at coordinate 41,195 of CAYMDO010000009.1, read as the reverse complement.
TTTTTTAACGATGAAAGCGGAAACCTAGTGCCGGTAACCCGGGCCGTCAGCCGTACTGATAATCCCCTGCAGGCTGCGCTGGATGAACTGGTGCGCGGTCCGGCGCGGGGGAGCGCCCTTTACCGAACCATTCACAACAAGGAAGCCCGGATTACATCATCTTACGAGCCGGCCACCGGCAGCCTGACGCTTGATCTTTCTCCTGAATTCCTGGTTCAAAATGGCGAAGCTCAAAGTTTGAATGCTTTTAACTCGCTGATCTATACCGTCAGCTCCAGCCCGGGAGTGGAAGAGATCCTGCTGGTAAGCGGAGAAAATCTGCTCGAGCAGTTTGGTCAACTTAAGCTCGAGCAGCCAATAAAAGCTCACCGGTGGCAAAAACCGCTGTATGTCCCCTTGATCAGCGGCAACCGCTACTATCTGGCCATTAAGGATATGGCTGACAGCGAATTTGCTACAGCGGATCTAAAAGAGTTGCTCGGGCAGGCTATACGTTCGGCCCGCACAACAATCGCAATTATCCCCGGCGACCTGGCTGTCCTTGAATTGAGAGAGACCAGCGAACAACTTCAGATAAATTTTAACAAGGCATTCAGAAAGATGTTTAAAGGAGATGCCACGGAAAAAGAGATTCAGCAAATCGCTCTCTTCCTCGATTCAATATTTCTTACAGCTTTCAAGAATAGCCGGGTTCAACGGGCAGACATCCTGGTAAACGGCGAACCCTGGACCCCGCCCGCCGGTTACCCGGCCCTGGGTCGTTTTTACCGACAGCCAAGCTATATTAACCCTGAGTTTTAAAACCTTCGATTGCCTGAACCGATTGTCAACCGCCGTCCTATAAGCTAAAATAATTTAAAATGCGTCAAGGAGACAGCTATGCAGAAGCTAAAAGAAGAAGTCGGCCTCCTCCTCTCCACTTATGTTTCACTTGAACCGGCCGAAATCGAAAGCCTGCTTGAAATTCCACCGGATCCCGGTTTTGGGGATCTGGCCCTCCCCTGTTTTGCTTTGGCAAAAACATTAAAAAAAGCACCGGCCCGGATTTCAGAAGAACTGGCGGCGAAATTGGCCGGTATGGAAGGGTTGTATTGGAACAGGGCATCTGCCGGAGGCCCGTATCTCAACTTTTTTATCGCCCCGGAAGCTTACGGGCGTGAAGTGCTTCGACAAATCTGGCAGGAGGGAAATAAGTTTGGGCACTGCGATATCGGCAAAGGCCGTTGCGTGCCGATCGATTATTCGTCACCGAATATCGCCAAGCCCTTTGGCGTGGGGCATATTCGCTCAACGGTGATCGGGCATGCCCTTTACCTGATTTACAGGGCCCTCGGCTATCATAGTATCGGCATCAACCACCTTGGCGACTGGGGAACCCAGTTCGGCAAGCTGATAGTCGCTTACCGGCGCTGGGGGGAGGAAGATCAGCTGGAATCAGACCCGGTGGATTACCTGTACCGCCTATATGTAAATTTTCATCACCTTGCCGATGAAGATCCAACTCTGGAAGATGAAGCACGGGCCTGGTTTAAAAAACTGGAGGAAGATGATCGGGAAGCTGTTGATTACTGGACCCGCTTCCGTCGCCTAAGCCTCGAGAACTATGCGTTGATTTACGATCTGCTGGGGATTCAATTTGAACATTGTCACGGCGAAAGCCATTACAACAAAATGCTGGATGACGTAATCGAACTGGTTCAGGAGAAGGGTATTACAAAAGAAAGCGAAGGCGCGCTGATCATCGATCTTGAGCCTTACGGCCTGCCGCCGGTTATGCTGCGCAAGAAAGACGGGGCAACCCTATATATAACCCGTGACCTGGCTGCCGCCATCTACCGCAAAAAGACTTTCGATTTTGCACTCTCTTTGTATGTCGTAGGGGCTGAGCAGATCCTTCATTTTCAACAACTGTTCAAAGTATTGGAACTGATGGGCTTTGAGTGGGCTAAAGATTGCGTTCATGTCCCCTTTGGCCTGATCCGGTTCAAGGAAGGGCGCATGTCGACCCGTGCCGGCAAGATTATCCTGCTGGACGAGGTATTGAAGCGCTCCATCTCTATGGCCCGGGAAATAATCGAAGAGAAAAATCCTAACCTCTCCGATAAAGAGCGGGCCGCAATCGCGGTTGGCCTGGGAGCGGTCCGTTTTGGCGATTTAAGCAATGACCGGATAAAGAACATTGAGTTTGACTGGGATAAAGTTCTCGATTTTACCGGAGAAACTGCCGCCTATATTCAATACGCTCACGCCCGCATCTGCAGTATCCTCCGGAAAACCGACCCTGACTACGGGTATTGGAACGATCAGGCAGCTTCTGTGCTGGTTAAAGAGGAAGAAGTAACACTGATTAAGGCTTTGGCTATATTGCCGGAGAAGATTATCGCCGCGGCTGAAGTTTACCGCCCCTCAATTTTAGCCCGCTACCTGGTCGATGTAGCCCGGGAGTTTAACCGTTTTTACCATAACTGCCCGGTCCTGGCCAGCGAGGGGGATCTTCAGCACGGACGCTTGCTGCTGATCGGGGCTGCCCGGCAGGTTATTGCCAACGGCCTGGCCCTGCTCGGCATCGAAGCGCCGGAAGAGATGTAAAAAAAGGGTCCTCTTTGTGTGTGCGAGGGGGCATGGTAAGGGGGAATTAAATTGCTGGACCTGAAATTTGTCCGTGAAAACCCTGGACTAGTTCGTCAGGCCATGATCGATAAAGGCGAAGCCGGCGATCTTGATAAAATATTAAGCTACGACGAAATAAGACGTGACCTGCTGAAAGAAACGGAAGAGCTAAAACAGATTCGCAACCGTGTATCAAAGGAGATCGGAAAAGCAGGCGCCGGCAATGCCGCCATGCAGCAGAAGAAAGACGAGATGCGCGATGTTTCATCCCGGATTAAAGATCTTGATGAAAAATTGCGCCTGATCGACAGCGAGATGGAGACGCAGCTCCTGGGGCTGCCGAATATCCCCGATGATTCGGTGCCGCGAGGCAAAGACGAAGAAGATAATGTCGAGGTGCGCCGCTGGGGCGAACAGCCGCAGTTTGGCTTTGCGCCGCTGGCTCACTGGGATTTAGGGTCTTTTCTCGGGATCATCGATTTTCCGAGAGCCGGAAAAATTACCGGCAGCCGCTTTGCCCTTTACCATGGCGACGGAGCCAGGCTGGAACGGGCGCTAATCTCTTTTATGCTTGATCTGCACACAACCGATCACGGTTATCGCGAGGTATTTCCTCCCTTCCTTGTTAATGCCGCCAGTATGACCAGCACCGGCCAGCTGCCGAAGTTTGCAGACGATGCTTTCCGGGTTGAAGGAACCGACTATTATTTAATCCCGACAGCCGAGGTGCCGGTAACCAACCTGCACCGCGACGAGATCCTTGATGTTGAGCAGCTGCCGCTCAAGTATGCCGCTTACAGCGCCTGCTTTAGGGCCGAAGCCGGAGCTCACGGCCGGGACACGCGCGGGCTGATTCGTCAGCACCAGTTTAACAAAGTTGAGCTAGTGAAATTTGTCAAGCCGGAAGACTCGTTTGATGAACTTGAAAAACTGACCAATGATGCCGAGAAGGTTTTGCAGCTGCTCGGCCTGCCTTACCGTGTAATGCTGATGTGCAGCGGTGATTTAGGCTTTGCCCCGGCCAAGAAATACGACCTTGAAGTTTGGCTGCCGTCTTACAATACTTACAGGGAAATATCTTCGTGCAGCAACTTTACCGACTTTCAGGCCCGCCGTGCAGGCATCAGGTACCGGCCGGAACAGGGCAAAAAGGCACTGTTTGTCCATACGCTAAATGGTTCAGGGGTGGCTGTCGGAAGGACTGTAGCTGCCATCTTGGAAAATTACCAGCTGCAAGACGGCACTGTTGTTATACCGGAAGCGCTGCGCCCTTATTTCAACGGGCGGGAAAAGATCACCGGCGGGTAAAAACAAAATTGACACAGGTTTTTCCCTTTGCTATACTTTAACTTGCCAATTAAGCCTTCTTAGGAGGGGTGTCCGAGCGGTTTAAGGAGCTAGTCTTGAAAACTAGTGACCCGAAAGGGCCGTGGGTTCGAATCCCACCCCCTCCGCCATAAGATACAGGTATACGGAGAGATGGCCGAGAGGTCGAAGGCGGTCGCCTGCTAAGCGATTAAGTGGGTAAAAGCCTGCTTCGAGGGTTCAAATCCCTCTCTCTCCGCCACATGCGCCCGTAGCTCAGTCCGGATAGAGTAACTGACTACGAATCAGGAGGCCGCAGGTTCAAATCCTGCCGGGCGCACCAGTAAAATAAGGGGTTTTGGAGCATTTACTTCATGGTAAATTTGCCCGGAACCCCTTTTGATATTAGTTTGGTACATTTTTTGGGGAGGATATTTGGGCGAATGCAAGAACTGTTAATATCTGATTTTCCGCACCCTTGCACTTACCAACAACTGTTTTCTTTGTCCTATTTATATTAACTACCACTACGGAGGTGAAGTAAAGATATCAAAATCAAAACCGGCCATCTTGAGCACCATGGTCAATTCCCGGTAACGCTTTGGCAACTGACGCTCGATGGATGTGCCGTCATTTAGCCAAACAGCCTTAATCGCGGCAAACAGATCGAGCGCCTTCTTGGCCGTTGGTTCAAAACTTTTCTTTATTTCAGGGATCTCGACTAACGCTACCGTGCCAGCTATCTTAAGCAAGCCGCCTTTGTGTTCTATAATAAAGCAGTCAAGGGCTGCCTCGGCATCAGGCTGGCAAACGAACTGCTTGGCTCCAAGAGTGGCGATCTCTTTTTCCAGCCCTTTTTGCTCATCCTTGACCCGGTTGTCCGGTTTTTTAGTTTGCGTTGATCAAGGGTGGAAGAGTAAACGACCAGGAAACGATAACTTTTATCATCTAGCTGCTCTAAGTATTCGGTTAGCCGGTAGTTAGCATTATCTTTGCCTTCTGCCGGCTGGCCAAGGTTAAACCAGTTATCTTTACGGACAGCTTTTACAATCAGCTCTTCGGCCAAATCGCAGGTGGCAGGAAGGCGGGTGTTGATGCTCTCGACAATGCCCGGTTCCCTGCCTAGGGCAGCAAGCAGCGGGGCCGGGCCAACGTTTCTGACGTCGATAACCATTTTAATTAGGCTTTCATTCAGGAAGCCCTAATATATACTCCCATTAATAGGTATTAAATTGCTTAAATATCAACATCAACGGTTATGAAGTTTTGATAACCGGTTTACCATTTTCTTCTAAAACACGAAGAGGAAACTCTTGCTCAACTATACTTTCATAATCATGACCGGCATCTCCCGGCCATACACCATAAAAAATAAAGGGCTCTTCTCCACAGTTTAAAGTACGATGCGACCAGTATGGTGGTATATAGGCAGAAACTCCAGGCTTCATAGCTATACTATGGCTATTACCAGACCTAGTAGTCATCAAAAGGTAGCCTTGCCCGCGCAAACATGTATATATTTCAGCCCTGTTTTCCAGAACATGAAAATGCCCTTTGGTAAAGTAATACTCTTTTCCAACTTTGCCCGGATAGATCACTGTTGTGCATGATAAAAGATGGCCTTCTTCTTCCGGCACCCTGACCTCATATACTTCATAGAGAATTGGATCATCGTCTGCCAAAGCACGATTATAAGCATCCTGATCATAAAACAGACCGGCTAAATCACTTAACCGACGTCTGATTAACCTTGCCGGCGACGATACGCTTCCATTTTCACAGCTAATCTCCACATAAAAAGGGTCCATAATTTTGTTTTCTTTCATGGCAAAACCTCCTCTCGGCCTAATTAATCCCTTAATAATCGGCTGTTGCGTAATCTATTGTGCATCTATTATCTTCAACGTTTCAATACTTTCACGGGCAATCTCGTCTCGCATTGCTTTGTAGCGATCCAGTTTCATGGCCACATAAGGATTAGGAACTGGCGGCAGTGGTTCCAAAGAAAGTACTCCTGCATAATTTATCTCTTTAAGGCTGCTGACTACTCCGGCAAAATCAATATGCCCTCTCCCAACCGCCTGTCGATTACTGTCGGCCACGTGAAGATTGGCCAGAAGTTCTCCTGCTTCTAGGATGGCCTGTTTCTGGTTTATTTCCTCAATATTCATATGAAATGTATCAAGATGAAGTCTTACTGTTTTTTCGCCGAATGATGATATAAACTGCAAGCCTTGGCGGCAGGTATTGATAAGGAAGGTTTCATAGCGGTTAATCGGCTCAACTGCCAAAATTATTCCTTTTTCACGGGCAGCCTCACAACATTTACCAACTGAATCCTGCGCATATGCCCACTCCCTCTCAACTGTTTCATCCCATGCTGATATATCCTTTTCTCCATTAAAGATCGGTAAAGGCATGGTTTTTCCCACCGCAGATGGCACCACAATTACCAACGGTGCAGCCAGATCATGAGCAAATTCTATGCAGGAATGCAAATATTGCACTGCTCTTTTCCTTACCTCTGGATCTGGTGAAGCCAGATCCCTCTCCTCGGTTGGCCATGGATACATCCCGGCAATTCCGGATATTGAGAGGCAGTACCGGCGACTTAGCTCTAGAACTTCTTTTACTGCGTACTTATCCGGTTCGCCTTCCAATTCAACAGCATCGTATCCATACCTAGCTAACCGGTCAAAAACATGCTCTAAGCTCTCGCCTCCATAGATCCAACTGCTAACAGCATATTTCATCGTCTCACAAGCCTCCTGGCTATACTACGCTTGTAAAGGACGTACTGTCCGTATTTTTTCGACAAATTGGCGGGCGGTTTCTGTAACTCTTCGGTAGTCACCTTCAGCAGCCCCTTTGGTCAGTTCTCCACCAACCCCAACTGCTATACATCCGTTATAAATCCAATCCTGAACATTGTCGAGGTTAACTCCCCCGGTAGGAACAAATTCAGCTTGGGGCAAAGGTCCTTTCAAGGTCTTAATTATTGAGGGGTCAAAAAAACTTCCGGGAAAGAGTTTAATTAAGTCCGCCCCGGCTTCAAGAGCAGAAACAATCTCTGTTACAGTCATACAACCAGGCATGCAAATTTTCTGGTAGCGATTGCAAAGTCTTAGCACATCGTGATTCAGAAAGGGGCTGACAACAAATTCAGCTCCTGCCAATAGAGAGATGCGGGCAGTTTCGGAATCCAGTACCGTTCCGGCACCGATCAGTATTTCATTGTTGCGGTATGTCTTTGTTAACTCTTCAATTACACCCAAAGCACCTGGAACAGTCAGGGTGATTTCAATAATATCTACGCCGCCATTTCGTACCGCTTCTGTTGTCGCCAGCGCCTGTTCCATTGAATCAGCCCTGATAACAGCAATAATACCGGCATTAAAAATACGGTTAAATATTTTTACCTTGGCAAGCATTTGTAACCCCTTTCTTCTTTTTTAGCTGCTTAATTTGTTACTAATTACTCCAAAGGCAGCTCACTTAAGCCATCAAATATATCGGCATACCCTTCAATTATCTGCCTGTAAATGTCAACATAGGGTCGATAAAATCCGGTGTAATGAGAGCGCGGTTCAAGGCGATGGCTAATCTGTGTGGCTTCCTTGGAAATTGTCTTTAAGTCGTTAAAAATACCTACTGCTTTGCCGGCAATCATGGCACAGCCCCAGGTGCCAACTTCCGATCGGTTAATTCGACAATATGGTATGTCTAAAACATCACTTTTAATTTGATTCCATAGATCGCTTGATGCACCACCACCGATCGCCCTTACCTCCCGGCACTCGAGATCCGGGTGAAGCTCTTTTTCTATCTGCAGATAGTATGCATACTCATAAGCGACCCCTTCCATCATCGCCCGGAAAAGGTGGCCACGGTCATGAGACCAGGTAAAACCAACCCAGAGCCCTCTTAATGAAGCGTCCGGCGGAACTACTCTGCCCTGCAAATGGGGAATAAATATTGTGCCGCCCGAACCTGCCGGAGATTGAGCAGCCATTTGATCAAAGATCTGGTAAACTTCTTTTTTGGCCGCCGCAGCCTCATTCTTCTCCTGGAGACCAAAAGTATCACGGAACCATCTTAAATTTAGGCCGCCTCCATTAATAAATGACAAGGCATAGTAAGTACCGGGTATGACACCATGAGTGGCCAGAACAACTTTATTCCGGACGTCAGGCAAAAAGCTATTAACACAGACTGAAAAAACAGAAGCGGTTCCGGCACTGTCAAAAACATCACCCGGCTCGACCACTCCTGCGCCAAGAGATGCTGCCGCTTGATCCCCTGCACCGGCAGCAATAGGTGTGCCTTCTTTTAAACCGGTTGCACGGGCCGCTTCACGGTTGACTTTTCCGATAACCTCTGTCGGAGATATAATTCGTGGCATTTTCTCTTCGGGTATTTCAAACTTGTTAAGCAACTCCTGTGACCACTTCTGCTCTCCGGTATTGCTGAATCCTGAAAAATGCAGGCAAGTGAGATCAATATAGGCTTCATCGGCCTTCAATCCGGCCATCTTGCCGGCAACATAGGCGAGCGGAACAACAAATCGTGCTGCATTTTTAAATACTTCCGGCTGGTTATTCTTCCACCAGATAATTTTTGCTGCATGAGCATAGGTAGGTGGGCAACCACTGTTTGCTGTAAAATCATGGCAGTAAGGCTCCATGAGGGGGAAAGCTGATTCACAGCGAGTATCGAGCCAGCTGTCATAATGGGCTGCGGGCGCCCAATCCCGATCAATCATCCCTATACCTGACATTTGACTGCTGAATGCAAGAGCCGCCACGGCACCACTTTCGATGCCGCTTTTTTCTAAAACTTCTTTAATACAATTAACTGCCGAACTATAAATCTCTTCAAAATCCTGTTCCACCCAGCCTATTCGCGGGTAGCGCAGTATAGATTCCTCGTAAGCTTCTGCTAGGGCTTTTCCTTCCAGATTGTATAGAGCTGCCTTAGTTCCCATTGTTCCCAGGTCAATCCCAAGCAAATAAGTCTCGCCCATCATTGATCCTCTCCTAATGTAATCAGGAAATAATTCGCTAAACTATCATCTTACTGTCAGGCACTACCATAACCTTAATTTCCCTACCACTTCCGGCCATTTCTAATGCCTTAACCATATCTTCCAATGCATAAACTGCCGTAACCGCCTGTTGCAGCAACGCCAGGTGCCCTTCGGCCATCAAATTTACCACTGCCTGCATCACTTGCGAAGTGGCCCCCGTACTGCCCAAAACTTTCAAGCCACGGTAGTGAACGAGGTTTGAGGGGAAATCATCAAATCGATCGTCCGGAGAAAGCCCGGCAAAAAGATTAATCCGACCACCCACTGCAGCGGCCATGATGCCCTGGCGTTGTGCTCCTGCGAATGGAGCAGTGACCATAACCACATCAACACCCCAGCCACCGCTTACTTCTTTCACCGCTTCTTCAAAGTGATCAACTGCCGGATTCAGGGTATATACGGCGCCAAACTTTTTGCTTGTATTTCGTCGTTCTTCAAGGAGATCAGCACTTATAATAGTTGACGCACCCATTGCTTCGGCGGCTATGATACTAAGAATGCCCATTGGGCCTGCTCCCAAGACCAATACTTTTTCTTCAGGCTGCAAGTCACAATCAAGCAAACCGCGGTAGCAGCAGGATGCAGCTTCGGCCAGCACAGCAACTTTTGTAGGGATATGATCCGCAACAGAGATCAATTGCCCCGATCCGGCTGACATAGCCCCGACCAACATGTATTCGGCAAAACTACCTGGCAGCCCGACGCCATAGGCTTTGTAATCGGGACAATAACTATCCCACCCCACCTCACAGGCCGGGCATGCACCGCAACCCACATTGGGTGGAATTACTACTCTTTTCCCCAACCAGGTTTTGTCGATCTTTGAGCCAACCTCAAACACCTTGCCAACCACTTCATGCCCCAGAACAGCCGCACTACCGGCGGCAATATTGCGGTGCCCCCTTTTCCATATCTTCAGGTCAGTAGCACATATAGCTGCAGCTTCGACCTTTATGACCAATTCGTTTTCTCCCGGGTGTGGACGTGGGATTTTTTTAATTTCAATTGTCCCGTCACGGTATACTGCTGCTGTCATTTTTTCTGCTGCTGCGTTCATACTTCTACTACCTGCCCGCTGCGGATCGAACGGTTTGCAGCACGAACCGCCTTTAACGCCTGCCAACCATCTGTTAGGGTCGAAGGCGATTCTATACCCTTTAACACACAATCGACAAGGCACCGATCTTCAGCCAGATAGGCCTCACGAAAAAGCGAGCGCCAGCTATCAACTATCTCTTCTGCCACACCTTTGCCCTTGCGGCCAATCACAATCCCTTTTTTGGCCAGATCACCGATGAAAAGAACACCATCAGCACCCTGAATTTCGACCCTGGCATCATAGCCATAGTCGGCCGGGCAGGCCCCGTCGATAGTGCCAATAATTTTACCGGACATGCCGAAAGTGACAATAGCAGTATCGTAAAATTGGGGGTACTCCGCCTTATAATCGGGGCATTTATTGTTAAGAGCTGTGGCAAACACCCATTTGTATTCTTCGCCGGTTAAAAAACGCACACAATCAAAGTCATGACTGTTTACTTCGGCCAACATGCCATTACTTTTTTCAATATCGAGGTTCCAAGAGGGAGGCAGACCCGGTCCCTTTCCTGTTGACTTAACCATCAACGGTTCGCCTATGTCACCTCTTTCAACCATCTCCCGGGCACGAAGAAAACTTTGATCAAAACGGCGCATGAAACCCATCACAAAGGGTACCCCGTTTTGCTTTACCGCCTTATCCATATCCCCTGCTTCTTCTTCTGTGATAGTTAAGGGCTTCTCGCAAAGAATAGCTTTTTTCGCTTCTGCAGCCGCGATAACCAGTGCTGCATGCGCAAAGGTTGGCGTGGCGATAACCACAGCATCAAGTGAAGGGTGTTTTAAGAATTCTTCAGGGCTTGTGTATGAATCTGCATTCCATTTAAGGGCAGCTTCCTGCACACTTTTTTCGTTAAGATCGCATACTGCAACCAAACGGGCGCGAGGCACATTTTCAGCAAAGTTTGCTATATGCACCATACCGGCCCGCCCGGTTCCGATTACACCGACTCCGACCAGATCATTTGCCTTCACCACGGTCACCTTCCTTGATTGTTTTGTATACTGCTGGATTTGCCACATGCTCTGGCCGCTGATTTTGTAGTACCCGGACCAGGTTGTCTGCTGCCATCATACCCATTTTGAGAAGGGAGCCGCTGCTGTGTGCACTGATGTGGGGGGTAGTTATAAGCCTCGGTGAAGATAAGATATCTTTGTTTTCAAGCGGCTCTATACTATAAACATCCAAAGCAGCTCCGAATATTTTATCCTGTCTAAGTATATCTACCAGAGCTGTTTCATCTACGATTCCGCCCCTGGAAGTATTAACCAGTATGGCTGATGGTTTCATCAGCTTTAACAGGTCACTTCCAATTAAGCCCCTGGTTTCTTCCGTTAAGGGCAGGTGCACCGTTACATAATCGCTTTGCCGCATTAAGTCTATCAGGCTAACATAGCTGGCACCACAGTTTTCAGCCCAACCGTGATCAGGATTACAGTCGTAGGAAAGAATCTGCATGTTAAAACCCCTGGCTCTATAAGCTATTGCCCTGCCGATACGGCCCGTGCCAATAATGCCCAGGGTTTTACCCCATAAATCTACCCCTAAAAATGACTCCCATGATCCTGCCCTGACTGATTCGTGCGCTTCGACAATACGCCTGCCGACCGCTAACATCAATCCATATGTAAGGTCGGCTACCGCTTCGGTATTTGCTCCGGGGGTATTGGTAACAACAACTCCGTAATGTGTGGCCGCATCCAGGTCGATGTTGTCTAATCCGGCACCATACTTGGATACCACCTTAAGCCTCGGCGCGGCTGCCAGTACTTTTTCTGTAACAGGATCAAGGCCTACAAGCAGCCCATCAATGCCTGATATGGCTTCTGCCATTTCTTCTTCGCTGTAGTGCAACTGTTTCTTATTTCGCTCTATGAGGCAGCCTGCTTCCTGCAGATAAATTAACGGCCCATTGTCCAACTGGGCGAAAGAGCGAGAGGTAATCAGTACTGAGTTTTTAACCATTGTTAACCTCCCGAAATTGATGGCAGGATAAGCACCTTGTCGTTATTTTGGAGAACCTGTTCGGACCACTGATCAAAGCTGATACCATGGTCGTTATAGACAACAATAAACTTAGCACTGTCATCTAACTTTACGTGATATTTTGATGCAACTGCCACCAGCAGTTCTTCCAAGGTGGCCTCATCTTTAACCGTCCATTTCTCTTCGCTGCTGACGGCTATACTCCTGATCAGACCGGTATATTTTACCGAAATATCAATCAAAACAAAACCTCCTGGGCTTTGAGTCCTTTTTCTGTAGGTTTTCCGTTTTCATCCCAGAGTCTCAGGCGGTAATATTCGTCAAGCATGATATCATACATTTCCCTGGTTAATATTTTATCCTTGGCCGGCCCTTCGGGAAGCGGTTCGGTTAAAATCCTTTCCGGGGGATAGTCGTTTTCGCGACTAATACCCTCCCTAACCAGGATCATACGCTCCAGCGTATTTATCCTTTCGCCGATCTTTATCAGCTCCGGCGTAAAGTTTACCCCTGTTGCAGCTTGGAGCACGTCTCCTTCCGGAGTATCGGTAAAACCGAGGGCGCTGCGGACAACCGTACAAATACCCAGGCAGTCAATGTAAGCCCTCGTGTCCTGAAGCCGCTTGACCAGTTCGCCTTTCCCATGGAGGGCAAATCGATCGTATTTTTTTATAAGCAGTTCATCGCGAATGGTCCAACCTCCAACGTTGTGACAGGCCCCCCGGCTGGAGGTGCCATAGGCTAAAGCCATTCCATAAAAGCCACGCGGTTCATAAGCAGCAAAAGGCATCCACTTGACATGCATCATATTCTTGGCTGTTTGGGGATAATCTTGAGCCAGCAGACGAAAGCCTTTGCCCAAGACTGCTCCGAAACCTATGCCTTCACCAATATGCCTGATCATTTCGACCATAGCATCTCCATTGCCGAAACGAAGTTCGAGGCCACCGGTATCTTCAAGGTTAAACAGGCCGGTTTCAAAACATTCCATGGCATAACCAATAATATCGCCAACTGTCATCGTATCTATACCGTACTCGTCACAGAGGTAGTTGCCGGCAATAACCGCAGCAAAGTCGGTTACACCGCACACTCCGCCCAGGGTTCCAACTGTTTCATACTCAGGATCGGAGCGCACCCCTTGGTAGGGGCCGCTATCTTTAACTGCACATAGTTGGGCACAGGCCACCGGACAACGGAAACAGGCAATACTTTTTTCTTTGTAATGCTCAGTCACATAATCTTTGCTGAGGGTCTCGTACCCTTCCAGAGTACCCGTGGTAAAATTTTTAACAGAGTAACAGCCCAGCTCGTTTATAATTTCGGTGTACTGGTTGGTGCCATAGAGGTTATGATCGCGCTTGTCTTCTTTAGCTTTAATTATAGCTTCTGTGTTAATGGCCTTTATTCGTTTAGCATCAGCTACCGGAATTTCGCCAGAGGGGCTGACTGCTACTGCTTTTAAATTCTTTGAAGCCATCACCGCACCTGCTCCACCGCGGCCAAAACTCCGGTCTTTAACCATAATATTAGCATACCGGACTCCATTAAATGCAGCCGGACCGGCAACCATTACAGCCGCCCGATGTTGCCCTAATTGTTCGCGGACTGTTTTTATCGTTTCACTGGTCTTAAGTTGTTTCATCCCGGCAGCATCCTTAAATTCAATCCCTTCCGGACTGATCGCCAGATAGAGCAGACGTTTTGCCCGCCCTTCAATTATCAGGCCGTCATAACCCCGGCGTTTTAAATAAGGGCCAACTTCTCCACCGCTGTTGCTGCACAGGTAGACACCCGTTTCCGGAGAGCGGGTGGCACACTGAAACTTTGTGGTTGAGGGAAGCTGTAATCCGGTCAGGGAGCCAGTGAAAAAGATAAGCTTATTATCCTCAGATAGAGGGTCGGTATTAGCGCTTAGCTCCCGGTAGTAGTAGTATGCCGCGACTCCCCGCCCACCAAGGTAACTGCGGTAAAGTTCATCTGGCACGACTTCTTCGGTATATTGCTCATTAGTAAGATTTATCCGCAAGATTTTCTGCAAGTATGCTCCACTAAACATTAAATTCCTCCTAATCGTTCATTTCATCCGCAGCACGATTCCAATTTCCTAAGCACATTGATGCTGCTTTCAATATCGCTATCCCATGCTGAACGATATTCCTCAAGGTCGGCAGCAACGAATGGATTGGGATGAAGAGGAAGAGGCTCCAGGATTAATGATCCCTGAAATTTTATATCAGCCAAAGCTTTTAAAATTTCTTTGAAATTAATATGCCCCCGCCCAATAGCACACCTGTTGCTATCAGACAGGTGCATGCTTGTTAAAAGTGATCCGGCTTTCAATATGGCTTCGCCCATATGCGAATCTTCAATATTCATATGAAAAGTATCCAGGTGAAGTTTAACATTCTCCAAACCTACTTCTTTAATAAAATTTAATCCTTGGTCTACTCGGTTTACAAGAAAAGTCTCGAACCGATTGATCGGCTCGACAGCTATTGATATATTTTTCGCCTGTGCGTAAATAGCAGTTTCTCGGACAGAAATAACCGCCAGCTCCCATTCTTCCTTCGCTGCCTTTTGCCAGTCTGCCGCTGAGGTCGGATTCCGGTGTGGAGCCGGTCTGCCTGAGGGTGCGGGAATTACAATCACAACCGGTGCACCAACTTCAGCAGCCAGATCCACATTGCGCATAATATAAGCAATTGCTTTTGCGCGATATTCATGATTTGTATGTGCCAGATCCCGGTCTTCCAAAGGCCAAAGACACCAGCTTAAAACAGAGGAGACTTTTAAGTTATATTTAAAGGTTAGCTCTTTTACCAGATCCGGTTTGTATCGTTCAGGCTCGCCTACTAATTCTATAGCGGTATACCCAAAACGATGCAGGCGCATGCAGGTCGTCTCCAGTTCTTCTCCACCAAAGATCCAGTTACTTACAGCATAGTTGAACATACTCAATCCCTCCAGCGAGAAGCAAACCGATTATTTCTCGGATTACTGAGCGGTATAACCTCCATCAATTGTCAGAACAGACCCTGTGGCATAACCTAATTCATCTGATGCCATTGCCAATATCGCAGCAGCAATTTCATCCATTTTTCCAAGCCTGTTTAAAGGACGACATTCTTCAAGTCTCTTGCGGATTTCTTCCGGGTCGTCTGCTTCATCCAATATTTTCGAGACCAAAGGGGTTTCTGTTGTTCCAGGCGAAACTGCATTTACTCTGATCCCTCTGGCAGCAAAATCAACGGCCGTGCTTTGTGTAAGAGAAATTACACCTGCCTTGGATGCGTTATAGGCCACCTGTCCTTTTATGCCAATCATTCCCGCTTCCGAAGCAACGTTAACTATTGTTCCACTGCCTTTTTCAATCATTACCGGAACCACATGATGCAAACAAAGGTAAACTCCTTTCAGGTTCACGGCCATAATCTTATCCCAGGTATCTTCAGAAGTTTCCACTACATCTCCCCGGGCATGTATGCCGGCATTATTGACAAGGATATCAATAGTGCCGAAAGTTTTTTTTACATCACGGACCATTTGCCTAACACTGCCAGTATCGGATATGTCAACTTTAAAATATATAGCCTCGCCAATGCTGCTTTTTATTAGAGCAACAGTTTCTTTTCCCTTCAGAGGTGCAGCGTCAGCTATCGCTACACGGGCTCCTTTTTGGGCAAAAGCAATCGCAGCCGCACGGCCAATACCTTCTCCACTACCGGTAACAATAACTGCTTTGCCACTAAAATTCATAACGGAACCTCCCTATTAATTTAGCTTAGTTACAATATGCTGCTGTTAATTAGTGGGTTACAGCAAGGCGACGGCGGCGCCATTGATCAAAGATCACAACGATTATAAGCACTGAACCTAGTATAACTCTCTGCCAGAATGCAGAAACATCGATCAGGTTTAAACCATTATTCAAGACACCCATGATAAGGGCTCCAACCAGGGTGCCTCCCACACCGCCTTCTCCACCATATAGATTAGAACCGCCGATAACCACAGCTGCAATCGACTGCAGCTCTGCTCCTTCTCCCATTAGTGCGTTTGCCGAGTTCATGCGTCCTGTTAAGACCAGTGCAGCAATCCCGGCAAAAGCTCCAGATATAGTGTAGACAGCTATTTTAGTACGATCAATGTTTATCCCGGATACTCGGGCCGCTTCTTTGTTCCCGCCCACAGCAAATAATGAACGGCCCAGTCTCGTATAACGTGTGATAAACCAACCAAGAAGGACGATACCAATTGCTACCAGAAGTGCGGTTGGTATACCAAGAAGCTTGCCTCCTCCAAGCCATAATAATTGGTCGGGGATATGTGCTCTAATTTCGTGGGCAATGCGATGGGACGGTACAGGAAGGCCGCCGGTTACAAGTAAGGCCACACCTCGGGCTACAGTCATCATGCCGAGAGTAGCTATAAAATCCGGCACCTTACCTTTGGCTATAACCAATCCGTTGATGAATCCCGCGAAAGATCCTACTGCTATACTGAGAAACATGCCAATCCAAACATTAAAACCATAGTAGGTCATGGCAACAGTTGAAACAGATGCGGCCAGAGCCATTACCGCCCCAACCGACAGATCAATTCCGCCTGATAGAATAACAAGGCTCTGACCGGTAGCTAACATAATGTTTATGGAAGATTGACGGGCGATATTAATTATATTTCCGCCTGTGGCAAAGTAAGGCGTTGCTAGGCTAAAATAAGTCATCAGCATGGCCAGGGCTATAATTGGCCCGCTCATGGCTATAGCTTTTCGTAAATAGTCTGTTGCGGTAAGTTTTACTTTTATCTTTTCCTGCAAAACTGAATCTTGAGATAGCTTGTTTTTATCCACACTTTTTCCTCCTACCGGTAGCGTATAACATGATTTCATCAGGGGTAGTCTCATTTTGATTGAAAGAAGCTACAATTTTTCCTTCACACATTACCAGAATGCGATCGCTGACTGCCATTACTTCAGGGAGCTCCGAGCTGAACATCAAAATGGCCGCATACTCTTTTGCCAACTGCCCCATTAAGCGGTACACTTCAACTTTTGAGCCAACATCTATGCCTCTAGTTGGTTCATCCAGAAGTAAAATCTTAGAGCTCGCGCAAATCCAACGCGCCAGTACTACCTTTTGCTGGTTCCCCCCACTTAGGCACTCGCAGAGCTGCTGCAAGCTCGGAGTGGCAATCTTCAATTCGTCAACATAGTTTTGAACCAAAAGCTTTTCTTTAAACAAACTCAAAAAGCCCCAAGATAAGAGGCATTTAAGATTGGGCAAAGTGATATTAGCCGCTATACTCATGCGTGGGGCCAAACTGCCACGGCGATCTTCCGTGATGTAGCCGAAACCAGCACAGATTGCATCCCAGGGGTTATTAATGCTGACATCAGAGCCATTAACCTTGATTGTCCCACTGTCTGGTTTTTCAATGCCAAACAGGGCATTGGCCAGCGAGGTCCGCCCTGCCCCCATTAACCCGAAAACACCGACTACTTCGCCTTGGTTCACTGTAAGATTTATATCCTTTAATCGGTTTTTTAAGTTAAGGTTAAATAGCTCGAGCAAGGGCTTGCCAATTATTATTTTTTCTTTCGGAAATTTTTCTTCAATTTCCCGGCCTACCATCATTCTGATTAAATCTTTTTCTTCAACATTGCCAACAAGAAAAGACCCCACCTTCTCACCATCGCGAAGAACGGTAACCCGCTGGGCTATAGTTGGCACTTCAGCCAGACGGTGAGAGATATAGAGGATGGCAATACCTTTTTCCTTTAAATCTTTTATTAACGCGAAAAGTTTTTCAGATTCTTCTCCTGACAACGCAGAGGTCGGTTCATCAAGCAGCAAGATCCTCGCTTTTCGCGAGACTGCTTTGGCAATCTCTACCAGTTGTTTCTCACCAACAGAAAGGTCTTTAACCAATCTCTGTGGTAATATATGCAAACCAACAGTTTCCAGCGCTGCCAATGTTTCCCGGTTTATTCTTTTCCAGTCAATTATTTTACTCCAGCCCTTTTGGGGAAGCTCTCCCAGAAAAATGTTTTCTGCCACGGTTAGAGACGGCAGTAGACTCAGCTCTTGGTAAACCATGGCAATCCTATGTTGCCGCGAATCGGCCGGACTATTAATTTCGATAGGAATTCCTTCCAGCAAAATCTTGCCACTATCTTTTTGTACCGAACCGCTTAGAATTTTCATTAAGGTAGATTTACCGGCTCCATTTTCACCCAGCAAAAAGTGCACTTCGCCGGAATTAAGCTCAAGATCTACATCCTTCAAAGCTTGGACGCCCGGGTAGCTCTTATTTAAGTTCTTTAGCTCGAGTAGCGGTGGTTGAGCCATAATCGACTCTCCTTTACGTGAACATACTAAAGGTTAGCTGCTTACTTTTACCACAATGCCAGACAACATCATTGTTGGCTATAATTGCCATATTAAGTTTGGAAATTTAATATCGCTAGCCATATATTAATGTGCTGCTAAACTCAGCTGAAGGCTGAGAGGCAGGTAGTATATAGGGGGGGCATTACCCCCCCCCCTATTACCGCTGGTTACTTCACTCCTGCATTTACTAGAATTTCTTCCCAATCAATAGGTGGCAAAACTGGTTCTGGGTAGAACATATGGCTGTTGTCTTTGTAAGCAGTACGTGGCCGAATATCTTCAAACTGCGGCACATCCAAACCGAGCGCCAACATAACAGCATACTTGGTTCCAAACCATCCCCAATCGGGAAAACCGTGTGTAGTTTCTGCGACTATGCGATCCTTATTGATAAACTCAAGAACTGATTCCGGTGTAACATCATTTGTAAAGACAACTACTTCGGTCCTGCCTGCTGTTTCACAGGCAAGCCTGGCTCCCATGCCCATTTCGTTAGAGGCAGCCCAGATCCAATCCAGGGTTCCTTTAGGGTTGGCGGCCAAAATGTCCTCCGCAGCTGCGATACCCTTTTCCCTGTTCCAGTCAGCTGGAATGGGCTCCATAACTTCAACGATACCTGGAAACTTGTCTATTACTGAGCGGAAGCCTTCTACACGGGTAACGGAGAAAAAGCCTCCGGCCACACCTTCGATGATCGCTCCCCGAGCCTCAAGATTCAGCGCTGCAGGATCAGCATCAGCATAAATGCTTTCCCACCAAGCCAGGTCAAGATAAGTTTCGGGCGTTACATCAACTTTTTCGCCCTCACCTAAGACTCCAGGTCCGCCGAAGTAATCTACCATCGAATAGGCTGTGATGGCTGCGCCATCAAAGTTGTCGAACCCGATATAGCAGGCGATATCCACATCAGCAATTGGCTCTAAAAGGTTGACCATAATTATGGGGATCCCCGCCGCGTTAGCCTGCTGGAGCGCCGGCTTGACTACTTCCACCTCAATGGGCGAAATAGCAATTACATCGACACCCATAGTGATATAATCTTCGATAATGGCTACCTGGTCTGCAAAGGCAACATGGGTAGCCGGAGAACGTGATATCACTTCGACTTCTATGCCATACTTACCGGCATCTTCAGCAGCCAGCTCGAAGTATTCGGTTGCCGTCTTAAAAACTCCGGTTATGTCAGGTGGAGTCCAACCGATAACGATTTTTTCCAAAACCGCCTCATCTTCGTCAACCGGTGGTTCTGCAGGGGTATCCGGTGCACAGCCAATAATGAGAAGCCCAAATATCGTAACAACAAAAATCAGCATTAAAATATTGAACTTTCTGTTCACGCCATGTTCCTCCTCTTTATAATTCTTGCTGCCTAACAAACTTCCTTGTACCCAAACTCTTACCTGCCTGTCAATTATTCATCAAACACCCCCTTCGCGATTTCAGCAAAGTGTTGCTTCCTCTATACTTGCTTATGATCAGATAGGTTCATTACCTGAAAACTCAGATCGGCACTATCATGGTGATTGGAATTTTTTTGGTTTATTATCTCGACCTCGAAGCCGATTCGATCGCCCCGGTGCCTGGCTTCATAATATTCAACCGGCATTCCGTTATCTAGATAACTAATGCTTTTTAGCAAAAATACCGGTGCGCAGTATTCTATATCCATCAGAACAGCAATTTCCTCTGTCGCCCCTACCGCCTCTATAGACCGGCGACTAGAGGCAATTTTTAAGTTAAACTTTTCTTCCATGACTGCGTAGAGTGACTGATTGGCGAGGTCTTCATTGATAAGTTCGGGGCAAAGACTGTAGGGGATGTAAGAAATAACACAAACAATTGGTTCATCGTTGACATAGCGGAGTCGATCTATTTTAAATAATTTCTCTCCCACTTCACGCTGGAGCCTGTTAGCGATCTTTTTAGGTGCATCAACTATTGAAAAGTCAAGGATCTCAGATCTTGTTTTAAACTCCTTAACCATCATATCTTTATAAAAACCATTCAAATTCTGCATCAGACTGCCAATAATTTTTGGTCTTGCAATAAAAGTACCCTTTCCCTTCTGACGGAAAAGCAAACCTTCATTAAACAGATCAGTAATTGCCTGCCGTACTACCGTCCGACTAACACCATAAGACCGACAAAGTTCAGCTTCTGAGGGAATCTGATCGCCTTCATTTAAATTATTTTCTTCAAAATAAAATTTTAGTTGTTCTTTTAACTGGTGATAATAAGGAATAATACTATTCTTGTCGATATATCTGCTACTATTTTTACTTTCCATTCAATACATCCCTTCATTATGTTATCCTGTCATTACAAGCTATATTCTATAATATTCTATTTAATTTGTCAATTTTTTTGATTTTTTTTGTGCTGTAAGGATGTGACATGTCTTTAGGAATAAAAATGAAAAAATGGTGTTAAAACTCAAAATGTGTGCTTTAGCATCTTTATTATTTGTGGCTCATTAAGGAAATAATTCGTAAGCAGAGATCTTCCTCGTTACCGGAATACCCGGGCCGCCGCAGCGCGCTGCCGACTGAGACGCTCTTATGGGTACCGGAACCGTAAAGCAGGCCGACCTAGATGCGTTTCTTCAGTCGCCCCTGTTCTTTCTGTTGGCAGGCAGTTCGGATAGAGGAGGAATCAGGGGTGCTGGTAAGCGCCTTGCCAGACAATCCGGCGGTACATTATTGGATCGGTATCTCCCTCGGTGCTGAAGAGCAAGATCTTTGAATCCTGCCCCAGCTTTAGCTTTTCCCTTGCTTCCTTAAGTTTATCGTTCAGCAGCAGATCGTATAGTAACCCTGTAGTTACTGCACCTGATTCGCCGGATACAACGGCCGGGTCACCGCTTAAGGGGTTGCCCAAAATACGCATGCCGGTAGCTGCAACATAGTCAGGGCACGAGAAATAGATGTCGGTAATATACTTAAGTATTTTCCAGGCTTTCGGGTTAGGTTCTCCGCAGGCCAGCCCGGCCATGACTGTATCCATGTCACCGGTGACATTCCGCGGTTTTCCATCGCCGGCCAGGGCGGAGCGGTAAAAGCAGTCGGCTTTATCCGGTTCGATTATAATATTTACAGGCCTTTGATCTGCGAAGCGGGAGGCGTAGTAACCGAGTACTGCTGCGGCCAGCGAGCCGACCCCGGCCTGGATAAAGATATGGGTCGGTCGCCCGACCCTCAACTGGTTCAGCTGTTCCAGCGCTTCGTCTGCCATCACTGTGTATCCCTGCATAACCCAGGCCGGAATCTCTTCATACCCTTCCCAGGCGGTATCCTGAACCACCACCCAGCCTTCCTGCCTGGCTTTTTCTGCAGTCAGCCTAACCGTTTCATCATAATTCACAGCAGTAATATAGCCTTCAGCACCGGTTGCTGTTATATGGGCCAGACGGATTGGTGATGAACCCTTCGGCATATTGATTACTGCCCGGTGTCCAAGCTGCCGGGCAGCCCAGGCCACCCCGCGGCCGTGATTGCCGTCGGTGGCTGATGTAAAAGTTATCTCCCCCAGCTTTGTCCTTATTTCCGGAGATTTTAGCTCCTCGTATGAAAAGCTGCTCTGCTGTTTCCCGAGGCGTTTGAGCAGGTAACGGCCAACTGCGTGGCCGCCTCCCAGGACCTTAAAAGAGTTAAGGCCGAATCGGAAGGATTCATCTTTGACGTAGATTCCGGCAACATTCAGATAGGCTGCCAGTTCTGTCAGCGCTTTAAGGGGCGTTACCTCATATTGAGGGAAACTTTTAATAAAGGCACGGGTCTCCCCTGCAGCAGCCTGGTTTACAAAATCGAGCGTGCCTGCTTCCGGATGACCCGGAACCAACCGTGCAGTTTTTTCGACCCATTTTATGGCTTGCTCCATGATTTCAGCCACCTCTCATTTTACCCATTCGGGTTAGCATAAATATAAATAATTATCGTGGAAGGCCCCAAGCAGCTGAATAAAAGCCGGATCGCAAACCGCCGGGGCTTCTTTTTCACTATGCCCGGGTGGCAAAACAAAAATACGATCTTTAACCCTTACTCTGGTATAAGCCCCAAACCCGTCGCCAATGATCACAAAACCGCTGTTGCTGCTGGCTTCGAAGTCAGCATGATCGCGGAAAAGAGTTGGCTTTTCCAGGTAAGGCCTGCCTATTTCCGGGCAAAAGGTAGCACAGTTGCCGCATTCATTGCAGCTTCCGTCTAAGTGCAGGATCTGGCGCTCAAATTTAAAATTAGCGCCCCGGACAGAAACGGTTACATTCGCCCTGTTCGGGCAGACTGCTACGCAGATGCCGCACGAACCCCTGCAGTCAAAGAGAGGGAGCTCCCCGGCGGGTTTCTGAACGGCACCTGTTTCTTTTTTTCGGTAGGCGGGCGCATCAACTGCGGCAGCGGCGGCTGTTTTCAAACGGTCCAGGTTAATTCCATCGGCAGCCCCCCTGCCTTCCACCTGTCCGGCAATTTCCGCCAGCTTCTGTAAGCGTCGGTAACCACTTGGTTTTAGCAGGGTTGTGACCATGGTTACCGGTGAAATACCGGTTTCCAGAATGGCTGCGGTATTGGTCCGGTCGGCACCGCCGGAAAAAGAAATTTTCAGCTTGTCTCCAAAATCACCCGCCAAACGCTCGGCAAGGC
Organism: uncultured Syntrophomonadaceae bacterium; assembly: GCA_964389365.1. Lineage (GTDB taxonomy): Bacteria > Bacillota > Dethiobacteria > DTU022 > DTU022 > UBA993. The sequence continues at coordinate 18,080 of CAYMDO010000009.1, read as the reverse complement.
TGATGGTTAAAGCGTAAAGCGGTCTGCCGGAAAGGTACATCTGTTCCCCAGGCAATTCAGCGCGGGCTACCATGACCGGCAGCGTGTTCGACACTTTTACTGCAAACTCAAGATTGCTTTCAGCGGCCAGGGAAATCAGCCGATCGAGCAGCGGCAGCGCATCGCTGTACTGCAGGTCCTTTGTAAAAGTTTCTTCGGTTAGCCTGATGTAGCCGTAGCCCATCCGGTCCAGGGTGCTGCGCACAAAATCATAGCCCAGCAGGGTAGGGTTCAGCTTCACCGTAGTATGCAACCTCTTTTCAAGCAACAGGTGCTTGCTGATCGCCTCTATTTCAGACGGCGGGCAGCCGTGCATGGTGGATAAGGCGACCGATTGGCAAATTTGCGGGTTGATGCTGTCAACGTAATGGCCGGAAATCTTATTAAAGCGGCCTGCTTCTTTATGCAGCACTGCCCGGCACTGGTTAAAGGTCTCTGTTGAAGAGGCATTTTTCATCCCCTCGATAAAACGATCTACCTTTGCCGAACGGATCCCTTCCAGGTTATAGCCGATGCTCATGTTGAATACAAAGTCGCGCTGCTCCAGATCAAATAGCTCCCCGGCCAAAAGATGAAGGAGAAACCAGCCCTTGATATATTCACTGAGCGCTTCTTCGATCGAAAGTTCGGTGGACCATTCAGTGTTATAACCTTCGTCAGCGGCATTTATGCAGGGCTTGGCAAAATTGAGGCAGTCAAGAACCTGTACGGTCTTCAGCTCAAAATAGCGGCCACCGCAAAGGTAGGCGGCAGCCAGGTTTTGAGCCAGCTGGGTATGGGGGCCAGCTGCAGGGCCGATGGGGCTGCCCAGCTTCTCGCCATGAATATAGAGCGCCTTTTCTACAGTTGTCCTATAAAATGCTTTTTCCGATATGCCAAATATCGTTTTTTCTCGCCGGTATTCCTCAAGTATCCAGTTTACCAGCTTTCCAAAAGGGATTGTTCTCATCCGGTCGCTCATCGGTAAAACTCCCTTCCGCTTTATACGACGGCTGGATTGCTTACCGACCATATTTCGAGTTTGCAACAAGAATTCCTGCCCGGTGATTAAAGTGAAAGAACGGGCAAAATATTCCTGTGGCAGGAATATGCCGGTTTTATTAGAATAATCTTTAATAGGTGAATCTCATGGCTGAAAAGATCACTTTTCGGGTTAACGGCGTGATGTACCAAACCGGGTATTCCGGTGAGTTAACCCTGTTGCCATATTTAAGGGATCGTCTCGGTTTAATGGGAACCAAGAACGGCTGTAATAAGGGCCACTGCGGCAGCTGCACGGTTATCGTAAATGGCCGGGTTAGGCGGGCCTGCCTTTTAAAGCTAGACAGGCTGGGCGGCAGCGAGATCGAAACTATCGAAAATTTAACGGTTGGAGACCGCCTGCATCCTCTGCAGGAAGCTTTCATCAGCGAAGGCGCAGTGCAGTGCGGGTTTTGCACCCCCGGTATGATCATGAGTGCCAAGGCGCTCCTTGATGTGAACCTTTGCCCGACAGAAGCAGAGATTAAAGAAGCTTTGCGGCATAACTATTGCCGCTGTACTGGCTACGCAGCGATCATTAGGGCGGTAAAGCTTGCCGCTGCAATTATCAGGGGTGAAGCGGCTTCTCCGGTTGCCGTGACTGCAGCCGGTGGACCGGCTCTTGAAGCGGGCATTGGCAGTTCCCCGCCCCGCAAAGACGCCCTGCCCAAGGTAACCGGTAAACCTATCTATGCCGACGATCTGACATTCGAAAATATGATTTACGGGAAACTGCTGCTCAGCCGTTACCCGTCTGCCAGGATTAAGAGGATTGATCCGCAGAGAGCTCTCTCTGCACCCGGGGTGGTCAGAATTCTGACGGCTGCTGATATCCCTGGCCGTAATGGGTTTGGCCTCCTTAACCCCCACCAGCCGGTTCTTGCTGATGGCCGGGTCAGGTACAGCGGCGAAGCGGTGGCGTTAATCCTGGCTGAAAGTGAAGCAGCGGCGCAGGCCGGCCTGTCGTTGATTGATGTCGATTATGATGAGCTGCCTGGTATTTTCGCTGCGGATGTTGGAATGCGCGAAAGCGTGCCGGCCTTGCACCCCGGCGGCAACCTGGTACAGCATATATCCGTACGCAGGGGCGATACGGAAAAAGCGTTTGCCGCTGCCGATGTGATCATTGAAGGTGAGTACAGCACCCCGATGGTTGAACATGCTTACCTCGAGCCGGAATCAGCCCTGGCCCGGTTGGAAGATGACGGGGCAGTTACTGTTTGGACTGCCAGTCAGGGTTCCTTTGCTTTTCGCGATATGATTGCTGAAAGCCTGAAGCTGCCTGTTAACAAAGTGCGGGTTATTTATACCCCTGCCGGCGGGGCATTTGGCGGCAAGGAAGAGCCGACGGTACAGATCCACTGTGCCCTCGGCGCCTACCTGACCGGCCGGCCGGTTAAGATGACCTTGACCCGCGGCGAATCGCTGGCCGTATCGACCAAACGGCACCCGGCGAAAATGTACTATAAACACGGGGCAACCATAGATGGCAGGATCACGGCCATTGAGGCCAGGGTCATGCTGGATGCAGGGGCTTACGAGTCGCTCAGCAAACCGGTGGTCTTCCGTGCCGGAATAACAGCAGCAGGACCTTATGACATCCCCAATGTTAAAACCGACTCATATGGGGTTTACACCAACCACCCGCCGGCAGGGGCTTTCAGGGGCTTCGGCACCACACAGGTTGCTTTTGGCTCCGAGCTGCAGATGGACAGGCTGGCAGAAGCCTTGAAGATTGACCCATTTGAGCTGCGCAGGATCAACGGCCTGGCCCCGGGCAAAACAACGATAACCGGACAGGTGGTTGCCGCTGACTGCGGCTACCAGCAGGCGCTTGCTGCCGTCGAAAAAGCGCTGCAGGAATACCTGAGGCAGCTGCCTAAGAAGTCGGCGCCTGGCAGCAAGGTCGGGGCCGGGATCGCCGGCGCCTACAAGAATGTCGGCCTCGGGGCCGGTAAGGTTGACCAGGCCGCTGCGGCCATCGAGATAGATCGTCAGGGTAAGCTTTTGCTTAAAGTTGGCGCTGCCGATATGGGGCAGGGTTCTGATACTCTGCTGGCCCAGGTGGCAGCTGGCGAAACAGGTCTTATTTATGAGGATTTTATTGTTGTTTCAAACGATACCGGGCTGACGCCGGCAGGGGGAGTTACTACCGCCTCGCGTCAGACCTATATTTCCGGGTACGCTGTTATGGGAGCGGCCCGGGAGTTTATGGCAGTTTTTGAACGCTGCCTGCTTCAGGGTTTTAAGGTCAGGGGAGGGCAATACAGGCCGCAGAGCGGTGGAGTGAGCGCTGTAACCGGGAATGGAAACAACAGGTTTATCCCGTTCAGGGAAATTGCCGCGGCTGCTGCACAGCTGGGGCTCACCCTCAGCGGGTCATATCTCTATACCGCCCCTCTAACTTACCCTCTGCGGGAAAGGGCCGATCATGAAGACGGTATCGCACTTGAGCAGTATAATGTGCATTTTGCCTACTGTTACGCGGTCCAGGCGGCGGTGGTCGAAGTCGATCAGCAGGAGGGCACAGTAAAAGTATTGAAAATTATTGCAGCCCAGGATTTGGGCAGAGCGATCCATCCGCAGAACTGCCGCTGCCAGATCGAAGGCGCAGTAGCGATGGGCCTCGGTTACGGTCTGAGCGAAGAGTTTATCCTGGAAAACGGTTTTCCGGTAACCGACAGCTTTAAAAAGCTACGGCTGCCGAAAATAACTGATGTGCCGGATATGGATATCATATTGGTTGAAGAAGCAGCGGAGGGTCCGTACGGAGCCAAGGGCATGGGCGAACTGCCGCTTAACCCGACCGCCCCGGCAATTATCAATGCCATCCATGACGCAGTCGGGGTTTGGATCAGCGAGCTTCCGGCTACGAAAGATAAAATCCTGAAGGCGCTGAAAGGAAAAGAGGTAGTGCAGTATGATGCTGCTATTGGGAAACGGAACTGTGCTGACCCTCGGTCAGCACTGCCGGGTTATTAACCGGGGAGCGGTCCTGATCGACGGGCCGATAATTGCCGGGGTGGGTGATACGGCAGAATTGCGGAAAGCTGCACCCGGTGCCGATTTTATCGATTGTTCAGCCAAGCTGATCATGCCGGGGTTTACCTGCGCCCACACCCACACCTACAGCGTTTTTGCGCGCGGGATGGCTCTCAAAGGCGAACCGCCCGCCAGTTTCCCCCAGGTCCTGGAGCGTTTATGGTGGAGGCTTGACCAGGCCCTGACGACTGAGGATGTTTATTACAGTGCCCTTGTTACTTTTATCGACTGCATTAAAAATGGCACGACAACGGTGTTGGACCACATTGCCTGTCCCAACGCGATCACCGGCAGCCTGAAACAGGTTGGCAGGGCCGCCCGCGATGTGGGGATCAGGGCTAATCTTTGTTACGAGGTAAGCGACCGGGACGGGGAATCAAAGATGGAGGCCGGCCTGGAAGAGAACGTTTCTTTTATCAGGCGGTGCCGTGAAGAAAAATCAGCGGAACTGACCGCAACTTTTGGCATGCACGCTTCTTTTACCATCAGTCCCGGCTCGATGGAAAAGTGCGCCAGGGCTGCCCATGACCTGGATTCGGGAGTTCATATCCATGCGGCTGAGAGCCGCGAAGATGCCGAGCACTGCCGAAACAAATACGGCATTGGCGTAGTGGAGCGGCTTGACCGTTACGGTTTGCTCGGTCCCAAGACCCTGGCAGCCCACTGCGTGCATATCAGCGATGCCGAAATAGGCCTCCTGGCCCGCAGCGGCACCAATGCAGCCCACAATCCGCAATCCAACATGAACAACGCAGTGGGCTGCGCGCCGGCGATCAGGATGCTCGAAAACGGCGTGAGGCTCGGCCTGGGTACAGACGGTATGACCGCTGATATGATCGAAAGCATGAAAACGGCGCATATCCTGCAGAAGCACTGCCGGGAAGATCCCAGGGCCGGCTGGGCCGAAGTCCCTTTGATGCAGTTTGAGAATAACCCGCAGATCATGGCCAATTTCTTCCCCGTATCATCAGGGGAGCTGGTTCCGGGAGCGGCGGCCGACCTGATTGTGGCTGACTATGATCCGCCTACGCCCCTGACGGCTGAAAACTATTACGGGCATTTGGTTTTCGGGATGACGGGCAGCATGGTTGAAACCACACTGGTCGCCGGTAACATATTGATGCGCGACAGGTCCCTGACCGGTATCAGCGAAAAGGAAATCAATGCCCTGGCAAGGGAGCTGGCTGCAAAGCTATGGGAACGATTATAGAGAAACAAAGATCCGCCTTGGCGGGTGGCTGTATCGGCAAAAGCTTTCCCCGTTTGGACGCTGTGGCCAAGGTGACGGGTAAAGCTTGTTATGCCGGCGATCATTTTGTAAGCGGTATGCTGGTCGGCAAGGTTCTGCGCAGTCCCTACGCCCATGCCCGGGTCAGGACGATAGACACGACGAAGGCTTCGGCACTGCCCGGCGTGGAAGCGGTACTAACTCATTTAAATGTACCCCAATACCGTTACCCGACCGCCGGGCATCCCTATACGATCGATCCTGCACGCGGAGATGTAGCCGACAAAACAATCCTGGCTGCCAAAGCCCGTTATGTCGGCGATGAAATTGCCGCTGTAGTGGCTGTTGATCAGCTTACTGCCGTAAAAGCCTTAAAACTGATCGAAGTTGACTACGAAGTGCTGGAACCGGTGTTTTCAGCGGAAGCAGCGCTGCAGGAGGGCGCTCCGCTGGTGCACGAGGATCGTGGCAGCAACCTGGTCAGCGCTGCCGGTTACAATATTGGCGACTATAACGCAATCGCCAAAAACGCGGAACTAATATTTTCCAATACCTTCGAAACCGCAATCGCGCAGCACTGCTCCCTTGAAAACCATGTTGCCTACGCTTACGTTGACAGCGATGAACGGCTGGTGATTGTTTCCTCCACCCAGATCCCGCACATTTGCCGCCGTATCGTCGGACAGGCCCTGGGCATACCCTGGGGGCGGATCAGGATCATCAAGCCATACATCGGCGGTGGTTTTGGAGGTAAGCAGGATGCCTGCCTGGAGCCGCTGGTTGCGGCGATGACTATGGCAGTCGGCGGCAGGCCGGTTAAACTGGAACTTTCCCGGGAAGAATATATGACCTCCACCAGGACCAGGCATTCGACAAAAATAAAGCTGGAGACAGCCGTTAACAACGAAGGCAAGCTGTTGGGGATTAAGGTTGACGCTATCTCGAATACCGGCGCTTACGCCTCCCATGGTCACTCGGTAATTGCGGCGGGAGGCTCCAAGTTTAAATATACTTATCATTTTGATACAATCTGTTTTGCGCCGCGCACGGTTTACACCAATTTGCCGGTAGCCGGGGCGATGCGCGCTTACGGTTCGCCGCAGATCACTTTCGCCCTGGAGTCGCATCTTGATAATATTGCCCGGGAAATGGGGATCGATCCGCTGGAACTGCGTCTGAAAAACCTGAACCAGGTTGGCTACAGCGACCCGCATTCCGGAAACCGGATCTTAAGCTTTGGCTTGTTGGAGTGCATAAAGCGGGGAAAAGAACTGATCGGCTGGGATCTGAAAAAAGTACAATTTGAAAATTTGAACAGGCAGGGCGGGGTAAAAAGAAAGGGCCTGGGCATGGCCTGTTTCAGCTACGGATCAGGCACCTACCCGGCCTGCCTTGAAGTGGCGGGTGCCAGGATCGTCCTCAACCAGGACGGTTCAATTCAGCTGCAGCTGGGAGCAACGGAGATCGGTCAGGGCAGCGACACGGTCTTAGCCCAGATGGCGGCCGAATCTATCGGTATTCCGGTCGGGAGCGTGCATGTGGTTACAACCCAGGATACCGATATCAGCCCTTTTGACACCGGCAGTTACGCTTCCCGCCAGACTTACATATCCGGGATGGCTGTTAAGAAAGCGGCTCTTGAAATAAGGGAAAAGGTGCTCAAGCTTGCCGGGGAGCTGACCGGTCAGCCGGCCGCGGCCCTGGCTATTATTGATGCCAATATTGTTGCTGTGGATTCAGGGCAGGTATTCATGCCCCTGGCCGAAGCCGCCCTGCACAGCTATTACGATCGCGATGAAGCCCGGCCGATCACCAGTGATGTTTCAATTAACGCTAAAGTAAATGCCATATCTTTCGGGGTTACTTTCACCTCGGTCGAGGTGGATATCAGGACCGGACAAATCGAGGTTTTGGAAATCTTCAATGTCCACGATTCCGGAACGATTATCAACCGGCAGCTGGCTGAGGGGCAGGTTCATGGAGGGGTCAGCATGGCTCTCGGTTACGCTCTCTCCGAGGAGCTGCTTTTTGATCAGAATAGCGGGAGAATCCTAAACAACAACCTGCTTGACTACAAGCTGCCTACGATTATGGACATGCCGGAAATCGGCCTTGATTTTATCGAAACCTATGAGCCGACCGCGCCTTACGGCAATAAGTCGCTCGGCGAGCCGCCGGTTATTTCACCTGCCCCGGCTATCCGCAATGCCCTGCTTGCCGCCACAGGGGTCTCCATAAACCGGATTCCAATCAGGCCACAGATCGCATTCGAGCACTTTAAAGCAGCCGGATTGATTAAAGGGGGTGGCTGATATGTTTCATGTGGAGGATTATGTTGAAGCACAAACGCTGGATGAAGCGCTCTTATTGATGGCAAATCACCCGGATTACCGGGTTATTGCCGGGGGAACCGACCTTTTGGTCAGAATGCGTGAAGAGCCGGCAAACAGCGTGTGCCTGGTCAGCATCAGGTCACTTGAAGCTCTGAAAGCAGTCAGCCTGCTCGACGATAATACTATCAGTATCGGCTCGCTGGTAACTTTTAGAGACCTGGCCGCAGACCCCCTGATCACCGGGCATTTGCCGATCTTAAGCGAAGTGGCGTTGACGGTAGGCGGCCCCCAGCTGCGCGCTGTGGCTACAATTGGCGGCAACATCTGCAGCGGCGCCCCTTCGGCAGACAGCGCCCCGACCCTCTTTGCCCTTGATGCGCGGCTCAGGGTTCAAACGAAAGATCGGGCCAGGTTAGTCCCGATCCAGGAGTTTTACCGCGGGCCGGGCCGGGTGGATTTGGCGCCCGGCGAACTGATTACTGCGATATTGATTAACGAAGAGAGTTACCGCGGGGTGAGCGGCGCTTACATCAAGTTTGCGCCGCGCAGGGCGATGGATTTGGCGATGATCGCTGTTGCAGTTACCTGCCGGCTTTCTGCAGAGCAGTGTTTTGAAGAGGTGCATATCAGCCTGGGCGTTGCCGCGCCTACACCGGTGCGCTGCGGCAGGGCTGAAGAATATGCCCGGGGCAGGGCTGTTACCGAAGAGGTCCTGGCAGAAGCCGGCAGACTGGCCCTGAAAGATGCCAGCCCCAGGAGCTCGTGGAGGGCCTCGCGGGAATACAGGGAGCACCTGGTTGCCGAGCTGACGGCCAGGGCACTGAAAATAGCGGCGGGCCGGGCAGGAGGGGTTGAAAGTGCATAAAAGAATAAGCGTAACCATAAACAGCAGGAACTATGAACTGGAAATCAGTGCCGGGGAAACACTCCTTGAAATCCTGAGGGAAAGATTGCATTTGACCGGCGCCAAGGAAGGCTGTGGCGTTGGCGAATGCGGGGCCTGCACTGTTATGGTTGACGGAGTTCCCCTCAATGCCTGCCTTTACCTTGGAGTCTGGGCCGATGGCAGGGTGATTACAACCGTTGAAGGTCTTGCCGCCGGGGGCGAGCTTTCAAAAGTGCAAAAAGCCTTCGTCGGCGAGGGCGCGGTGCAGTGCGGGTTTTGTACCCCGGGTTTCGTGGTTACAGCTTCGGCTATAGCGGCAGGCGGCAGGAGTTATACCAGAAATGAAATAAAAAGAGAGTTGGCCGGGCATCTCTGCCGCTGCACCGGTTACCAGAAAATTATTACAGCCGTGGAAAAGGCCCTGGAAGAAGAACAGGGCTGAGAAAACTGCCCGCACCCGGTATTGAAGGAGGTTCTGCTAAATGTACCCTGATTTTGAAAAGATTTATCGGCGGGCGGAAGCATATAAAGCTGAAATGGCCAAGTTTTTAAGGGATATGGCGGCAATACCGGCTGAAAGCGCCGGCGAGGCCTTGCGGATAGCCAGGATTCGGGAGGAAATGGAGAAGGTTGGCCTGGAGCGGATAGAAGTGGATGCGATGGGCAATATTCTCGGATATGCCGGCCGGGGCAGCCACCTGATCGCGTTTGATGCCCACATTGATAATGTTGGCGTGGGCGATCCCGATCTCTGGGAATACGACCCGCTGGCAGGCTTTGAAGATGATGAAGTGATTGTCGGCCGGGGAGTTTCCGATCAGCTGGGCGGCATGGCAGCCATGGTTTACGGCGCAAAAATAATTAACGAGCTGGGCCTGGGCGGTGATTACACTCTTCTGCTCACCGGTACTGTTCAGGAAGAAGATTGCGACGGGCTCTGCTGGCAGTATATTATTGGCGAAAGTAAAATCCGGCCTGAAATGGTAGTGCTGACCGAGCCCACTTCCTGCAATATCCACCTTGGACAACGCGGCCGGATGGAAATAAAAGTGGCAACAAGGGGCCTGAGCTGCCACGGTTCTGCGCCGGAGCGCGGCGATAACGCCATTTACAAGATGGCGCCGATTCTTACCGAATTGCGGGCTTTGAACGAAAACCTGGGTGAAGACGATTTCTTAGGCCCCGGTTCGCTGACCGTTTCCGAAATATTCTACAGTTCGCCTTCGCGCTGTGCCGTGGCTGACGGCTGTTCGATTTCAATCGATCGACGTTTGACGCGCGGTGAAACGGCGGAAAAGGCCATTAGGCAGATTGAGAAGCTGCCTGCCATCAGGGCCGCCGGGGCCACTGTAGATCTCTACGACTATAACCGCCCGTCCTACACCAGTTTGGTTTACCCGACTAAAGCATATTTCCCGGCATGGGTTATTGAAAAAGATCATCCCGCGGTCCTCACGCTGGTTGAAGCATATAAAGGATTTTTTGGCAGCGAGCCCCTGCTTGATAAGTGGACTTTTTCGACCAACGGCGTTTCGATCATGGGACTCTATAATATACCCTGTGTCGGTTTTGGGCCGGGGCACGAAGACCAGGCTCACGCTCCCGACGAAAAAACCTGGAAGAGCGAGCTGGTCAGGGCGGCCGCCATGTACGCGGCGATCCCTTTTCTATATAGTCATAAATACTTATGAAAATCAAGGAGTGAGCCACATGCAGACCTGTTTTAAGAACAAGCATTTTATTACCCTGCAGGATTGGACGAAAGAAGAAATCGACACCCTGCTGGAGGTGTCTTTCGATCTTAAGAAGAAATTTGCAATGGGCCTCAGCACTTCCTATCTTGAAAATAAAACGATCTTTTTAATGTTTTTTGAGCAATCGACCAGGACAAGGAATTCAATGGAGGCGGGCATCGCCCAGCTGGGCGGCCACGCCAACTATCTTGATACCGGCACAATGCAGATTTCGCACGGCGAGGTGGCCAAGGATACGGCAATCATCCTCTCGCGCTACGGGCACGCCATCGCCTGCCGAAACTGTTTCTGGGAGACCGGCAACAAGTATTTGCGGGAAATGGCCGAAAACTCCACGGTGCCGGTGATCAATATGCAGTGCGACCTGTATCACCCGCTGCAGGCTATCGCCGACCTGATGACCATGCAGGAGAAGATGGATGATCTGAAGCAGAAAAAAGTTTCTATTATCTGGGCTTATGCTACCAGCCACAAAAAGCCGATTTCGGTGCCTCTTTCGCAGGCGCTGCTCTTCCCCCGCTACGGGATGGATGTCTGGCTGGCTTACCCGAAGGGTTATGAAATGCCTGATTGGGTGATCGGGCAGGCCGAGGCCAACGCCAAAAAACACGGAGGCTCGCTGACAATCACCAACGATATGGAGGCTGCTTACAGGGACGCAGATGTAGTGATCCCCAAGAACTGGGGCAGCTGGGTTAGCGATCCGGAAGGCAAACGGGGCAGCGAGCTGCTGGATGCCAATAAGCACTGGATTTGCACGGAAGAAAAAATCGCCATGGGCAACGAGAATGTTTACTATATGCATGCCCTGCCGGCCGACCGGGGCAACGAGGTGGTCGATGCCGTTATAGACGGCCCGCACTCGATTGTTTACGATGAGGCCGAAAACCGCCTGCACACGTCAAAAGCCCTGATGGTCCTGCTGATGGGTGGAAAATAGAGCAGGAAATCTCAGGTTATCCTGGCCAACACCCGCTGAAGGGCTTTTTCGGCGTTTGCCAAAACGGATGCCTCGTCGACAGTTTGCAGCTCCCCGTTTTCAAAAAGAATCCGCCCGTCAACCATGGTCAAACAGACGTCGGAGGCTTTGGCTTCATAAACCAGGCGGCTGTAAATATTTTTGCCCGCGGAGGGCATGCTGTGCGGGCGGCCTAAATCAACCAGTGCAAGATCGGCTTTTTTGCCGGCTTCCAGAGAGCCGGTTTCTGCGGAGAGATGCATTGCTGCTGCTCCGCCGCGCGTAGCCATTTCAAAAACCTGTTCTGCCGGCAGCGCTGCCGGGCCGTGTATCGGCTTCTGGATCAGGGCGGCTAGGCGCATCTCTAAAAACTGGTCGAGGTTATTGTTGCAGGGAGCGCCATCGGCCCCGAGTGAGAGGTTGATGCCCAGCTCGCGCATCCTGACCACCGGGGCGATGCCGGAGCCGAGCTTCAGGTTTGATGAAGGGCAGTGGGCCACGGTAGTGCCGCTTTGTTTTAAAATGTCCAGCTCCGCTTCATCTACCCATATACAGTGCGCCAGGATCAGGTTGCTGCCGGTCAGGCCGATATCGGCAAAGTAGTTGATATTCCTGCGGCCGAGGGCTTTTTCAACCTTGGCTATCTCGTCGCGGTTTTCCGAGGCATGGCTGTGGACCAGCACGTTGTAGTGCCTGGCCAGGTCGCGGATTTCAAGCAGCAGCTCCTCGCTGCAGGTAAGCACAAATCGCGGGTTAAAGGCGTAGCGCAGGCGGCCGTTTCCCTTCCCGTGCCATTTTTGCAGCAGGCCAATGCTAACCTGCAAGGAGTCGGCAGTTGATTCGTACAAGCCCGCCGGTTTATCCGAACCGCTGTCCATCATGCACTTGCCGCTGGTGGCGCGAATCCCGGCTTCACAGATTGCTTCGAATACAGCTTCGGTGTGGTTGACGGTAGCCATGTCTACGATGGCGGTGGTGCCCCCGCGCAGCAGTTCGCCAATACCCAGCAGCGCAGAGTAATATACGCTCTCAACATCATGGGCTGCTTCCAGCGGCCAGATTTTTTTACGAAGCCAATCGAGCAGGGCCAAATCGTCGGCCTGTCCCCTGAAGAGCACCTGCACCAGGTGGGTGTGGGTCTGGATCAACCCCGGTATAAGCGCACTGCCCCTGCAGTCGATCACCCGATCAGCCTTTACATCCGCTGAATCCACCGCTTTGATCCGTTCACCTTCGACCAGCAGGCTGCCTTTCAGAACGCGCCTTTCGTCATCCATGGTAACGATCAGGGCATCGCGAAACAGTGTCGTTGTCATTGAATCAACTCTTTTCTGAACAGCAGAAAGTTAACAGGTTTGGTGCCCGACCGGTGTTATTAACTTCCACAATGTTTGATGTAATTCCTGCCGGCGGAACGATGTGAAAAAGGTGCTGTTGATCATAATCATGATCCATGATAAGTTGATCTAAACCGTTTGAAGGAGGAGACGCTTGAAATGAGCAGACTGCGTTTTGGGGCGATTTTTAGCCTGGTTGCTTTCATAATAGTATTGTCTTCCGCCGGTTCATTTATTAGCGGCAGTGCTTCGGCTCAGGCCGGTGAAGACCCGGAAGCCGGTTTTGCCTGGCAGGGCGGCACGACAGGCGGAGAACTAAGAAAATTGATTGATATAAGCAGCCCCTGGTCAGGGGGTTATATTCACGAAGAGCTAACAGTAATCGGCCGGGCCAGCATAACTGACTCTTTTACGATGAACAACTTAAGCCCAGGTTCGGATGCTGCCTTCTGGAAGAGAGCACATGATGCCTTTGATATCGGTTTTGGCCCTGCCCCTGCCCGAGATGGAACACCGCCGGCAAAGACAGGTTCGGAGGCGATGAGCAGCTCGGTCGGCAAGCCTGTTTCGGCTGTTGCCGGGACGAGCATAGTGGCTGAAGCGGGAAGCGCGGTTGACATCAGGGCGGGGTTCAGGTGGTTTGACCTGTTTTAGCAGCCTGCCTCCATGGTGCCTGAACGGATATCCTGAATGAGTTGCTTCTACCGGAACGGTTTCAGGCCGGAAGAATGTGATCGAACACCCGCTATAAATGCTTCAATAGCCAGGTCCGGGTTTTCCACCGTGTGGGCCGCTGACAGCTGAACCCTGAGCCGGGCCTTTCCTCCGGGTACTACCGGGCAGGCAAACCCGATCACGTAGATACCTTCCATAAGCATCAGGTCAGCCATCTGCAGGGCCAGCGGCTTGCTGTAAAGCATAACCGGTACGATGGCTGTTTCCCCGGGAACGATAGTGAGGCCGGCTTCAAGCAATTTCTGGCGGAAGTAGTTGGCGTTTTCCATCACCTTCTCGGGTAGAGCTGTCGATTCGGAGAGCATTTCGATGCATGGTTCAGTTCATCGGAGATAATGGCGCTGTCTTTGCCTAACAGCGGTTTAAAGACTCCGCCGTTGGCATCAAAGCAGGCGGCGTAAAGGATCGTATCCCCGGTCCGCAGAAATTCTGAAACCTTATTTTCCAGCTCTTTGTGAATCTGTTGTGTACCGCAGATAAAGCGCACCGAAGAGAGGCCGTAGCCCCACTGTTCCATGGTTTCCCGGGCAGCCCGGATTACCTCGGGGTGACCGGAAAGCCCCGGGTAATTAGTGGCGCAAAAATTCAAAACTTCTTCACCGCCGGAAACTGCAATCCTGGCCGACTGTGGGCTGGTGATGATCCGCTCATGTTTATAGAGGCCTTCTGTTTTCAGTTCGCCGAATTGCTCCCGCAGGTCCTGCAAATTATTTTCGACGCCTTTTCTTCCTCCTCCAAAGGCGCGCCGTTTAACGGTTTTTCCTGGAAATCACTTCGAGCATATCTTTAACCATAGCCGGCAGATCATACCGCGGGCTCCAGCCCCTTCCCCGCGGGCGGTGCTGTCGTCAAGCTAATCGGGCCAGCTATCGGCGATAGCCTGCCTGACCTCGTCAATTTCGTAGCCAATAGTAAAGCCGGGAAGCTGCTTGTTTATTTCTGCAGCCAGCTGCGCCGGGGCAACTATAATGGCTGAAACATTATATGCGTTTCGGTGTTTCAGTTTACCGGGATCAGCTTCCATCAGCTTTACTGATCCGGCCGCCACGTCGGGCATGTAAACCATGTCTATTGAACTGTCTTTTTCCATGAAACAGGTGTAGCGCCCCTTTTCCGGGGCCGCGTGGAATATATGTACGGCATAACCGGTGGTGCCGCCGCCGGGGAGGGCTTCGCTTGAAATCACGCCCGGGTAGCGCAAACCGCGCACATCAAGGCCATATTTTAAGTGATAAGTAATTGCACATCGGATCGCCTGCTACTTTTGACACGCCGTAGATTGAAGTGGGGTGGGTAACGGCATCCTGCGGTGTTTTTTGTCGTGGGGCATCCGACCCGAATTCAGCGATTGAGCCGGGAAAAAAAAGGGAGCGGTTGGCCGCTTTTACCGCTTCAAGGACGTTAACCAAACCGTTCATGTTGATCTCCCACAGCGCCTGTGGATCCCGCTCTCCTGTGGCTGACAGCAGGGAAGCCAGATGATTGACGGTATCACTCTTGCATTTATTTATTACCCGGGCAATCTCGGCGGGCCTGGTAACATCAAGCAGCTCAAAAGGCTCTTCATTACACATATGGCAAGCTTCACCACCGGTCATTATTCCTGAAGCATCACCCTGTCAATGCCGTAGAGGTTGCGCAGGTAGGGCACCAGCTCGGTGCCGATCTGACCCAATGCCCCGGTAACCAAAACCTTTTTTATGTTTTTCATCTTTCAGCATAACTTCTAACCCTGATGGTGCCGCCTGTTTGCAGCCCGTACAGATCAGGTTCACCGGTCACTTCGCCGGCCGTATAAAATATCTCTCTAATATCAATCGTTGTAGCGCTGGTCTCGCTGCTTTTGCTGCCAGATCATATCGGCCAAACTGCCGGGGGGGTAAGGGCTGCCGCCGGGGTTGATATAGGTACTGCCTGCGGGCGGAACCGGGTCTTGTTCTTCCGGATCCCCGTCCGGTTTAGCTAAACCATCTAATTCCAGCGGAATGTAGTCAAAAGCGTAGGGGCCTGACAAGCGGTGAGCGCGGGTTAGCCAGCCGGGCAGAGAGTTAGGTTGTCCCTGCTGAACAACAATGTCTGCCGGGCAGCCTGTCTGATATGCGGAACGGATGGTAAAAAAGAGTAAAAGAATAATAAAGCTGATCAGCAGGAAAAACTTGTAGCGGGGCATCGGGTTCCTCCCCCCAAGAAAGCCGGCCTGGCTAAAGTAAACCGCAGGAAGCATAAAGCGCAACCATTGCTCAATTGTATTTTATACGCCTTAAGCCTGAAAAGCAATGAAGCACAAAGCAAAGCCCCTGCCGAAACCTGCACCAGGGGCAAAAAGCTGCTCCGGATCATTTGGGCCGCTATAATTTACTGACTATTGTAACCTGATGGTGGTTCGTCCCAGTTGTGAAACCAGGTCGATCCTGAGCTTCCCGAAGTAACTGCCGGCGGAGGTGTAATGCCGTATTCTTTTTCGAGGTCCAATCCGATCCCGCCTGCAATTTCAGCCAGCGTATCCTTGTAAAAACTCTCGCGCACCTTTTTTTTCTCAGTTAATATTGCCTTATCTTCTGCAGTTTTGTTGCTTTCGGCTTCCAGATCGGCAATTTCCCTGTTTAGCTTTTTATATTCGAAAACCAGCTCATCAAGGCGCAGCTTGGCTATATACTCCATCGTGCCCGGCTGCTGCCATTTTGGCTTCCCGGTTGGCGGGGTTTGCTGTTCGGCCTGCTGTGCAGGCTGGTTTACCGGTGGTTGAGCTGCCGGCGGCTGATTTCCGGATGGAACCTCTTCAGAACCCTGGTTACTGATATCTTCATCAGGTTCGGTTACCGGTTGTTCGGAAACCTGGGCCCGGTGGGCAATGGTCAGCCACTCAGGTATTTCATCAGTAATGCTGTCAGCAGCGTTTGGCTTCGCGCTCCAAGAGCCGATTAGCCCGCATCCGGAAAAAATAAATGCAGTTACGATTGCAGCGCTGACCAGTAAATACGCCTTACTCCTGTTCATGGCGGTCCTCCCTGAATATATTTTGCTACCGGCTCCGCGAATAAAGTAATAAGGTTAGCTTAAGCTTACCGGGCACAAAATAAATAAATTTTTCTAGCCTGAGAATTTAAGGGAGAGCCGACCCCTGATGCCTGAGGCGCAGCAGGGGTCGGCAATAAAAGATCCTGTTAAATCAGCGGCAGTCCCCCGGGCGGTGCAGTACGTTAATCGCCCCAGCCGGACGGGGAATCCATATTGTGGAACCAGTTACCGCTGCTCATTGATGAATCTGCGCCGGCTACGTCGATCCCGTAGTGTTGCTTCAGATCAATGCCCAGGCCCTTGGCAACTTCCGGAATATCCCTTGACAGGGTATCCAACCTGCTTTTATCAGCTGCAGAAAAGTTGTCGTCATATCTATTGTTCTTTAGCCTGTTATACTCACTTACCATTTCGTCCAGCTGCATTTTGGCGATGTACTCCATCGTTCCGGGTTGCTGCCAGCGGGGCGTGCCGGTTTGTGCCGGCTGTTCGGCCTGCTCAGGCTGGGTTGCTGCTGGTTGGGCAGCAGCTGCCTGAGTTGGCGCTTCAGCAGCTTCTTCCTCCGTTTCCGGCTCTTCGGCAGCCTCTGCCCGGTGGGCCAGGGTCAGCCACCCGGGCAATGCGTCTATCGCTGCCGTATCTTCCGCGGCAGAATCTCCCCAGGGCAGCAGTTTGCATCCGACCAGTGAAAATGACAGGGCAATTACAAAAACAAATATAAGCAAGGTCTTAATCCTGTTCATAGCGTTTCCTCCTTTAAACCTTTTCGAAAAATAAAGCCCGCTAAACAGCTCAATATTTAGCAACGGGCTTGATGTTCCTGATTATACACGAAAAAATATTTTGGCGCAAGTCAAGGTGCAAGGGGTTGACCGGTTATGTTATAATGAAACCTGCAGTCCGGCAAATCTTCTTTTTTGGTCCGGGTTGTTTGTTCTTTTGATAAATACCTGGGAGGTAAAAAAATGTCAGATGATTATAAAACCTGTCCATTCTGCCTCGAAGAGGTACCGGTCAGGGCGATTAAATGCCGGCATTGCGAGTCGGTTATTGAAGTTGTAGAAACAGTTGTTGTCAGGGAAGGAACTGAAGGTGAACCCGGGACGAAGGCGAAAGTGCGCCGTAAGCCGGTAACCCAACAGGGCATTCCCGGTATGGCGGCCTACGGTAAGCCAAAAGCGAAGAATAACCTGGTTCCGGTCGTTATTATCTTGGCGGCCCTTTTAATAGCCGCCCTTGGCGCCGGTTACTGGCTGCTGGTGCGTGATGACGGCAGCCCTGCAGCTGCAGAAACTATTGACAGTGCCCTGATCGGGGCATGGAAAGGCGGCAGCGAGGAAAGCAGTGTATATTTCCAATTTTTGCCTAATGAAATGGTAAACGTTGCTGTATCCGAGGAAGGCTTCTGGTTCCGGACCCAGTACCGAGTTGTCAGGACCGATCAGGTCAACTTCCTCGAGATTTACCACCGCGGCCTCGGAGAGTGGGAAAGAACGGCGGAACTGCATATGGGCAAAGACGATACTTTAATGGTTACCGACACCTGGGACGGCGTGGTCATTGCCATGAAACGCATCACTGATGCCCAGTTCCGGGAAGAGATTGCAGGTTTTAGCTTTGAGCGCTAAATTGCATTAACCGGCCGTAAAGCAGGCGCCCCGTAGCGGGGCGCCTTTTTATGGTGCGCCCGGCATGGGCGTTAGCTTGGCGGTGAAAGTCCGCTGTGGGCT
>CAYMDO010000008.1:0-70081 GCA_964389365.1 uncultured Syntrophomonadaceae bacterium | reverse complement strand
TTCGGTTTTCAAAGAACGAAATGCTTAATGGCTGAAAATCAGCCTGAGCAGTTACTAAGAAACAACAAAATGGTAAGCATCTATGGTAACTTTAAAATCTTCAGATGGCGATAAATAAAATGACCGCTGGGTTGTAGCAACATTTTCAATATTATAGGTCTTACACTCTAAATAGCTGTAACGGCCGACTTCATCTATAAATTCTATATCAGGGTATCCGGTAGCTTTTCTTTTACCATCTGCTGTCATGGGTATATTAGCTGCATAACCATTATTTATCAAAGCATCTTTTACAAATGGCTCAATATCATTACCAACCTCGTTTGGTCGGGTTCTTCTTATCCCAAGCCTATTAACTGCATCGCCTGCTTCATTGGCAACAGAGATTAAAGTATCTAATAGTGCCTTATCCTCTTTACTTGTGGGATTAAAAGGGATTACCTTAAAACTGCTTAAGGCTTCAATTACAAGGCTAAAAGGTATGTCTCTTACCGGTTGCAACATTTGTTTAATTACATTTTCAGGCTTAATGGTATACTCATCATTCTTCATACCATCATAACTCCTAACTATCCTTTTGAAAAAGCGCTATTCTGTTCGTATTGGTTCCAAAGTTGTTGTTTTTTATACCCCAGATGTTTGATGTTTTTGTAAATTCCTGAAGGTTAATGATTACACCGATGCAGTTAAACCCTGCTTGCCACCCTAAAGGTATAACGTATTCCTCTAAATTAACTTTTCCATTCCTCACTTCACCTACTTCAAATGCTACCCAACCTCCTGGTTTGGTTATTCGGTACAACTGTTCGAATACTGATCCCATTACAGCCGCCCAATCTTCAACTTTCTTGGACATGGTAATTTTTTTCTCTATGGCATCAGTATTGATACTATTAAACCAGCAGCGCAGCCAATTATCCTGCGAATATTGCACGATATCAAGAAAAGGAGGTGAAGTTACAGTTAAGCTTACGCTGTTAGTTTCAATTTCACTTGTTTCCCGGGCATCTTTTTCAATAAACAAGACAGTTTTTGCTGCATTTCTCAAGTTAACAACTTCCGTCTCTTTCATTTTTTTTAAAAGCGTTACTGTTTTGCGCTTTATAATCCTTTTTGTATTCCGGTAGTCTGGTTTTTGATTACGTTTAATATTAATCTTAATTTGGCTTTCTTGGGTAACAGCTTGATTAGGCGGTAAAGTATAGACAGAAAAGAAACCAGATGAATGTCCGGTTAAGCGATTTGTAGCAACCATTCTAATCCAACGGTCTAGATCATCTTCTTCCCCGGCTTCGTTTCTGCCATCCAGGTATTGCTTTATAGATACTACCTCCGCTTCAGTTTCAGGGTGATAAAACATCGACAAATCAATGTCAGCCTTAATATTTTTATATAATGAAATCTCAGAAAGCCTTAGATCTATCAATTCTGCATCAGGGCTAGATAGTCTAGGCCTGATAATAATCTTGCTTATAGGATTGATATCATTAGAAATAACTTTTCTACCAAGAATACCTGCTTCTATAACGGTAGTGCCACGACCACTAAAAGGATCGTATACTGTATCACCCGGGTCGGTTAGAAGTCTGATAAAGAATCGCGGCAATTGGGCTTTGAAGCAAGCGCGATAGGATATTTCGTGAATTGAAGATGATTGCCGCTGTTTTGAAGTCCAGTATTCATTAATATATTTATTAACTTTTACTCCGTTTATATCAATTGGCTCAATTATAGTGCGGCTATCTGTGGGAAATAGAGATAGGTTATCATTTCCTTGGAAAGTATATTCTTTTAAGTAGTCTATTACCTTTCTTGCTTGTTCGATCAATATTTCTACCTGCTCCTTCCGAAGCACATTGCTCATATAATTCTTATTTGGTGCAAAAAGGCCAAAGCTATAAATTAATCGCAGTTGACCCTATAAGATTATATCAAGTCTCTTTTAAAAAACACTAGGGGACAAAAAACACTAGGGGACGGTTCTTTTGTGTTGCATCAACAGTCACATTTTGTTAGTTTTTATTTTCTGCACACTTAATTTTTAAAGGAAATTTCAAGATAGATCATTAATCTATCAACTTATTCCCTAATTAAGTGGTTATAGCTCTTTTTTGTCTGTTCAACATTATTAAAATTCGTTAGCCAGCATTCTACATTAAGGTTTAGCAGCGCCCTGATGTCAAAAACAGAGCGCTGCATTTCTTGATTTATCAACGCCAGACTTTATCGACCCGGTCATAACTGCCTAAACGTAAATCCTCTTTTTGTTCTTTCAGTTTATATTTTTCCACTTTTTCTGAAGCAGAAGTTCTGGGCATGTCATCAACGTACTCATAATAGCGGGGCACTTTAAACGGTGCCAGGCGCTCAGCACAGTATTCAGCTATTTCCTGTGGTGGGATTGTTTCAACCGATTCACCATTAGCCGGGATGATATAAGCTTTAACTTCTTCGCCTCGGACATCATCGGGCACGGCCAGCACTGCGGTATCCTTAACTTTCGGGTGCGAAACTAAGATGTTTTCAACTTCAAGAGTTGAGATATTCTCACCGCTGCGCCTGACCATATCTTTTTTGCGCCCTTTAAAGTAGACCCAGCCGTCTTGATCCATGGTCACCAGGTCACCTGTATGGAACCAGCCGCCGCGAAAAGCTTCATCAGTTGCTTCCTGGTTCTTATAGTAGCCCTGCATGATGCCTTTTCCCCGCAGCAGCATTTCTCCGACCTGACCGGGTTCAACATCTCGATCTTTTTCATCAACAACTCGTACTTCACGGCCCCAGACGGCCCTGCCGATACAACCGCTGCCGACAAGATGTTCTGCTTCAATTGGCACCATCAGGTCGCAACCGGTTTCCGTCATCCCAAAATTTGCCCGCCAGACAACGCCGGTTTTTTCTTCAAGATCCTGATGAAGCGTTGTCGGAATGATGGTGCAGGCCATCAGGCGCAGGCTGTGCTTTTCCTTAATATTGGGAGGCATGGTTTGGTGCAGTAAGTTGGCCATGATCGCATTGCACCAGGTTACCTTGTAATTGATCAGGTGTTCCCAGAAGCGGGTGGGGCTAAACCTTTTCATCATAATCAGTTTTGCCCCGGACATAAAGCAGGCCACCAGGTTCCACTGCGGATCCATGTAATAGAAGGGTTGCGCGGTGAGGAGAATGTCTTGATCGGTTAACCCGGCGTAGTTAACTACTTTTTTGGCCAGGTAGAGCCAGTAGGTTTGATCATGCATGCACCCTTTCGGGTACCCGGTTGTGCCGGAGGTGAAGAGGATGGTGGCCAGATCTGTTGCCTTGATCTCAAGTGCCGGTGGTGCAGGAGGTTCATCCTTGACTAGGTTTTTAAGGTTAAGAACTGTCGGGTCGTTCCGGCCAGCATCTCCGGTAACCAGCACCTGTTTCAGGTGAGGACAACCTTCCCTAATCGGAGCGATAGTATCGCGGTATAGCTGGTCTGTGGTGACCAGGGTGGCCAGTTCGGTGTAGTTCAGCACATAGCGTGCGTCTTCAGAGCGGTAGGTGATATTGATCGGAATCATCACGGCGCCGAAGGAGAAGCAGGCATAAGTGGTTACCGGGAAGAGCAGGGTATTGGGCAGCATTACCCCAACCAGGTCTCCTTTTTTTATACCTGAGCCGGTCAAAACATCGGCGACGCGGTCAACCTCTTCTTTGAATTTGGTAAAGCTGTAGGTGCCCTCGTCCTCAATGGTCAGCAGCTCTTTATCCGGGTATTTGGCGACTGCCTGCTCGAGAAGGAGCCTTAAATTCTGCGCTGTTGTCCAATCGTAGATGCTGTCATCGTTCATGTTGTATCTCTCCTTTACAGTTCGAGCAACCGGGCTGCGTTTCCATAGAGCCATTTTTCAACAACTGCTTCCTTTAAGGGCAGTTCCCTGATTTCCTGGATTGTTCGTTCAATTGGCAGAAGTGGCCACGAGGAAGCATAAAGTATTTTATCCTGAATGACAGTATTACCGTAATGCATCAGTTCACCCCAGCCGGTGTTTGGCATGGCAAAATAGCGCGGTCGGACGGCGGCTATTTCAATATAAACATTGGGGTGGCGCCAGGCTACACCGATTAGTTCGCTCACCCAGGGCCAGCCCGATGTCATCGCTACAATTTTCAGCTCCGGAAAGTCGACGGCAACATCGTCTAAATAGATTGGTCGGCCATGATCCATACGCGACATGGTTGAGAAGTTAATGGAGCAATGCAGGTTTACCGGGATGTTCAGTTCCACACACTTGCTGTAGAGGGGATAATAGCGGCGATCATTGGCCGGCAAGTGGTATTCAAACGGTTCCATGGCCAGGCCGCGCAGACCAAGATCACGCACTGCATATTCAAGTTCCCGGACAGCATCCATCCCTTTATATGGATCTACGCCGGCAAAACCGACAAACCGATCCGGGTAGGCCTGAACAAGTCCGGCCACAACTTCATTTTTCACCTTGCGCTGGTAAGTTGTTTCAATATCTTTTGCTTTGACAACCGCCTTGGTTACCCCGACTGTATCCAGGTAACCGATGAAATCATCCACCGGCTTGTCAATATGCTCAAAGAGGTCATCGAGTTGAGACACATAGAGATTCTTATAGCCTTCGAGATACTTGGGTGGATTGCGGTACAGCTCCATAAATGCCGGATGCGGTGGTGTTAGGCCAAAATCGATAATCACGATTAAATCACCTCCTACGTTGCTTCGTTGTTTGCCTTTTGCAGTTCTTCGTCACTTAATACAGGCGGGGTTAGATCTTCCTTATGGTAAGTGGCCAGGCTGATTCCAACCATTAAAACAAAACTTGTAATCCCGGCCGGTATAACTGCCTCCAGGTTAGTCGGAATAACCAGGAAGACTACCATTACAATAGTGCTGGCAATTATACTGATGATGGCCGCTTTTTTCGTTGCTTTCTTCCAGAAGAGGGCGGCGATTACCGGGAAGAAGAGAGCGGAGACGAAAATACCATAGGCAATCAGCATGATCCAGAATATGCCGCTGAAGGTGAGGGCAAAGATAATCCCGGCAATACCGATTACTCCGGATGCGATTCTTGAAATGCGAAGCTCGTCGCCTTCAGTGTATGTTTTCTTTGAGAAAGCCGGGACTAGGTCTTTGGCAACGATAACAGCGGCAACCAAAAGACAGGTGCTGGCTGTAGACATGGCAACGGCAAAAAGTGCAGTCAGGCCTAAACCGGTAACTCCTTTGGGGAGGAAGTGGGCGATCATCATTGGGAGAATACCGTCGGCATTTCCTTGTTCAGCGACAATATTGGGGTAAAGGATCGCACCGACCATGCCAATCAAGACAACAATAATGCTAAAGTAAAAATAGATAGCGCCGCTGATCACCGGGCTCCAGCGGGCTACCTGCACATTTTTGGCGGACATAACTCTCTGCCAGATCGATTGATCGATAATTACACCCGGAATGTACGTAAAAAGCAGGCCGAGGATCAGGGTAAAGGGGACCCCGGTGAAGAGGTTGAACATCCTTGGTTCCAGTTGATTGGTCAGGTTGGCAAAACTGATATCGCTGCTGCCGAAAACCAGGATTGGTAGAACGATGGCAATAACCGGAATCATGATCCCGAACTGGAGCAAATCGGTAAATGCAACAGCATAGAGACCTCCTAAAGTTGTGTAGAGAACCAAAATAAAGCCGGCAATCAAAATCGCAAGCTGGTAGTTTATGCCCATTGGTTCGCCGGCCAGTTGAAATACAATACCCATAGCGATCAGCTGGGCGCCAAAAATAGATATTACAGCTAGAACTAGTACTATTGCCGACAGCCTTCTTACGCCCCTGCCAAACCGTCTTTCGAGGACATCAGGCACTGTCCAGGCTTTGGCCCGGCGTAGTTTATGGGCAATGAAAATACTGAACACTATGTAGCCAATGAAGATGGCAATCGGAGACCACATGATACCGATGCCATATTCGAAGGCAGTTCCTGCTTTGCCCATGGCAGCTGATGAACCGATCATCGTGGCCACCAGGGTGCCGATCGTAACCGGCCAGCCTAGGGAGCGCCCGGCGAGGGCGTAATCAGAGCCCCCTTTGACCTTGCCGTAGGTGACAAAACCAATAATGATGACAGCTAAAAAATAAACCAGAAAAACAACCAAATCAATTGTGCCAATCATCTCAAATCCTCCTCCTACTGATTGTATAAACAGCTAATCAATTCGCTGGCAAGTTGTCAGAATCCTTTCTTATGGCAAACTTTTAAGAATGAATTAAATAATGCGATGAAGAGGGCATGAATAATAGCGTGCCGGGGGGAAGCGTGCCGGGGGGACGGGGGTTTGACAACACGATTATGCCTTCCGTACAACTCCCCTGTTTACACCTGTCAATCTTTCGATCTGGCTCACAGATAACCCCTTCTCTTTCAAGTGAACCAAATACCGGTCCCTCTTCTCACGCGGCAATCCCTGAAACTCGGATGCATCACCACATTGGCTGACAGCCTGAAGTATAGCCTGAGCCTTGCTGTCACCGACCCTCTTCACATCCCGTATATCCAAGCACTTCTCGTCGCCACCCTCATTGTGGTATTCTGCAAACTGCTTTCTGCTCATCAGACTTAAAGCAAATTCTGTATCCGTTATCTGGCCTTTACGCGGTTGTATATAGTCATTGTAACTGCTTTCTTTGTAATCTGAAGCAGAACGTATAGAACGTATAGAACGTATAAAACTCTGTCTGTAAGGTTATCAAGTTATTATTGCCCAAGGCAGGTTCCTGCAAACTCAGGATTACCCTGCCCGGGGTGGATTTCCCGCAGCCACCTCTTTTGCCGGCCTGAACATCATCCTGCCGATCTTTTTTTGTTAGAGGAGAACGGCAGTTGATCATGAATTATTAGAGTGGTTTACTTTAGCTGCCGTCTGGGCATGATAGCTGAAAGAGGTGTTGCTGTTTTGGAATCATTTTTAACCCGCATGGGCGACGGATCAGCGGTGCGCTTAAGCGCTGCAGAGATTAAGGATGAGCTTGAAAGCGGCACTCGCGATGCGGCCGACCGGGGAAAGATCCCGGAGCTTAATGCCGATGAGCTCGATTACCTGTTTGAGATAGTTACTTCACCGGTTAATGTGGCCAGTGTGGTCAGGGGGAAAGAGATTGTTACCTCTTCTGATTCAGGGGCTTTCAAGATTAACTACCAGGCTAATATTTCGCTTGACCGGGCCACGGCGATCCAGGTCCATGAAAAGGTGCTCGCGGCCGACTCGCTTGACCTGGGCAACATAGACTACAGTTTTAAATCGGTGAAAGCAATCCTGCACGATGAAGCCAAGGTAATGGAAAATGTGCAGGTGAACTCGATTATGCCGGTTCTTTACGGGGCGATGCCCAACCTGGGCCTCTACACCAAACCTGACGGCCCGGTCGAGAACTGGTCGGAGCTGTTGCCGCTTGGTAAAATTATGGAGGCGCGGGAGGCGCAGGAAAAAGCTGTCGAGTTGGCTGTCAGGGATATAGTCTATATAGCCGGGGGTATGTATGCTGCCGGCGCCGACGGCATTAACCTCGACACCTGCGGCGCTTCAGGCGATGCCGATATCCTGGCCGCGCTGCTGGCAGCGAGGGAAATTAAACAAAAGTACCCCGGCCTGGGGATCGAGATGGGTATGGCAGGCGAATTTATTCTTGGCATGCACGGTAAACTTGAGTTTGATGGGCAGCGTTTGGCCGGGCTCTATCCCCACCGGCAGGCCGAGCTGGCTGCGAAAGCCGGGGTCAGCATTTTCGGGCCGGTGATCAATACCAACAGCAATAAGACTTTTCCCTGGAACCTGGCACGGGCGGTCACCTTTGTCAAAGCTTGTGCTGAAGCGGCTTCTATCCCGGTCCATGCCAATGTAGGCATGGGCGTGGGGGCAACGCCTTTGTCGCCGGTGCCGCCGGTCGATGCTGTATCGCGGGCGGCAAAGTCGCTGGTCGAGATTGGCAAGGCCGACGGTTTATAGGTGGGCTCCGGTGATCCTTTCGGCAACGAGGCTACACAGGAAGTTGCTGTCGGGATGGGCGGTATCCGCACTGCCGGAGATCTGGTGTTGAGGATGCAGCTGGCCCGCGGCCTGAAGATCGACCGGGCAAAAGATTATGTTGCCGCCAAATTGGGGGTAACGCCGTTTGACCTGGGTGATTGCTCGGTGATGCGCGAACTGAGGCAGTCCCTCGATATCGGCTACCCGATGCCCGAACCCGGGGCGGCAAAAGGCATTGAGGCCAAGATCAGGATTGCAGGGATCCTGGGAATCAGCATCAATTCGGTGGAACGGTTTAAAGCGAAGACCGGCTTAAAATAACCAGTTAAAGGCAGGTGATTGTAAATGAAAAGAAACCGGATAGCCGGCAGAAGCTCTTTTTTGGGCTGCAGCCTCAGCCTGTTTTCCGATTCGGATTTAGAGATGATCCATGACGCTACGCTGGAGGTGCTGGAATATACCGGGCTTTTTGTCCAGAGCAACAACGCCATAGATATTTACGAGGGCGGGGGTTGCAATGTGGATCGGGACAGCCGGATCGTTAAAATACCGGCCCATATTGTGGAGGAAGCGATCGGCAGCGCCCCGAAAAAGGTCTTTCTTGCCGGGCGCGACCCGAAGCACGATATTGTGCTGGAGAGCGGCCGCGTCAATTTCTGCCCCTTCGGCGAAGGGGTGATGGTTATCGATCCGTACAGCGGAGAATACCGCAAATCGACCAAGAAGGATAAGGGCGATGTGGCCCGCCTGGTCGATGCCCTCGACCAGTACGACATGCTTGAAAATACTGTTGCCCCCCGCGACGTGCACCCCGAGATGGAAAGCCTGCACAACTACGAGGTTACGGTGTCGAATACAACCAAGCATGTGCCCCAGCCCTGTCATGATAAGCGCTCGGCACAGCTGCTGATCGAAATGGCGGCAGCGGTGGCGGGGGGGCGTGAACAGTTAAAAGAGCGGCCGATTGTCTCCGGCTGCACCTGCCCACAGAGCCCTTTAACCATTTCGGAAGGCTGCGCCGACCCGATCATCGAATATGCCCGGGCCAACCTGCCCCAGAACATACTCTCGATGGCACTTGCAGGCGCCACCTCGCCGGTCACGCTGGCCGGGACGCTGGTTACCCACAATGCGGAGGTACTCGGCGGCATTGTGCTCGCCCAGTTAACCAGGAAAGGAGCCCCGGTAATGTACGGCAGTTCGACTTCGATGATCGACCTGAAACAGACCACGGCAACAGTTGGCTGCCCGGAGCTTGGCTTGATCAGCGCGGCTGTAGCCAAGCTGGCCCAGATGTACCTGCTGCCCAGCTATGTGGCGGGCACGTAGGGCGATTCGAAACTATCCGATGCTCAGTCGGGCCATGAAAAGACACTCACCACCCTGTTGCCGGCCCTGGCAGGTGCCAATATGATTTACGGCGGGGGGATGCTTGAGATGGGCCTGACGATGAGTTTCGGCCAGCTGGTCATGGATAACGAGATTATTGCCATGACCAGGAAGGTGCTGGAGGGGATCCCTGTTACCGATGATACCCTGGCTGTTGACGTGATCAAAAGCGTAGGCGCGCGTGGCCACTTTTTAGCCGAGGATCATACTTATCATCATATGCGCAAACTGTCCAGCCCGCTATATATCGACCGGCGGATGCGGCAGTTTTGGAACGAAAAGGGCGCAAAGGATCTTGCTGCCGTATGTGATGAGAAGGCACGGGAGATCCTGGAGACTCACCGGCCCGATCCCCTGCCGGGCGGGGTGCACGAAGAACTGCTGGCGGTTATTGCTGCCAGGGAGGAAGAACTGGGCATAAGGTAATAGTAGTGGTGATAAAAATCACGCCTGCCGGCAGGTGGGGGACTCGATATATAGAGGCAAAAGGTTGGAAGCCGGGGGAAGCTGGTCAGGGCATACTCGGATCTTTAGCACCGGCTGGCATCGGCTTCAACTGTCCTGTGTCAAATTTCAGGTGCGCAGCAGCGGGCGGGTGAGGCAGGTCGGGCCGCCGCCCCCCTTGATTGAAACATCCTCGCCCGGGTATTCGTACACGGTGGCTCCGGCTTCTTCCAGGCCGGCTTTGGTCTTCGGGTTGCCGGCGATGATCACGCATTTGCGCGGGGCCAGCGCCAGCACGTTGCAGCCGAATGTGTCGTATTCTTCAGCCGGCACCTCGACAAACCTGATTCCCTTTTCAATCAGCAGCTCGCGGAACGGTACCACCATCAGCGGTGAATAGACCACGGCCAGGTCGCGGTCTATCGGGCTGATCATCGACATCAGGTGCAGGCACTCAGCAGGCCCGTTACCGTGCGGCAGCGGCACCTCTATAACTTCCCTGACTAGGCCTTCTGTCAGCTTCCGCAGCTGGGCAATCCCTTCGCGGTTGGTGCGGTAGCCAATCCCGACCGCAACTGTATCATCGTCAAACCAGACGATATCGCCGCCCTCGACTCTGCCGGGGGCTTTAATTTCTCCGATTACCGGCATACCAATGCCCTGCAGATATCGTGCGGCGGCCTGCGGTTCCGGTACACGCTCTTTTTTGCCCATGCTGCAGAGGATGGCCCCTTTTTGGGTTATAATCACCGGGTCGTGGGTGTAGATTGAATCGAGGCCGACACTGCCGTCTTCGGGCAGGTAGTGCACCTCCCCGACATGGTTTTCGATAATTGCGGCAAACCGGCTGTATTCGTCGAGTGCTTTTTCATAATCGGGGGCTGACGGATAATTAAGCTGCCGCCACTGGCTGTCAGTATTCTGCTGGCTGATCCAGGCCGCCTCCGGTTTTTTCATCAAAATTGCTTCAATCCTGCCGGTTTCCGACTGACCGCTATATTTCACGATAGAACCTCCCATTTTTGGAATTGCTTCAGGAACGATTGTATTTTATCATATTGCAATAAATATATCGGCAGTACCCGCGTTTATTGTTTGCCCGCCTCCCTGCTTTGTAGTATCATTAAAACGGCATTGTAAGAGACATTTTTAATTGAAAAACAACTAGAAGGAATGATGGCATTTATGGGTTTATCCCTGGGTGAACTAAGGAACAGTTTTAAAGAGGCCGGCTATATCTGTGAAGAGCAAACCGTGCTTACGGTCTTTCTAGCCCTGGAACTGAAGAAACCGCTGCTGATTGAAGGGGCGCCGGGAGTGGGCAAAACGGAAATGGGCAAAGTGCTGGCCCGGGCCATCGGTTCTGAACTAATCCGTCTGCAGTGCTACGAAGGTCTGGATGAAACAAAAGCGCTCTACGAGTGGAACTACCAGCGCCAGCTGCTTAAGATCCAGATGAACCGCAACCTGGAAGAGGCGGAAATCCGTGAAGAGGACCTCTTCTCCGACCGCTATCTGCTGGAGCGTCCGCTCCTGCGGGCAATCCGTGCCGACAGGCAGGCTGTGCTGCTGATCGATGAAGTTGACAAGTGCGATCCCGAATTTGAAGCTTTTCTTTTTGAAGTGCTCTCCGATTTTCAGGTTTCAATTCCGGAGCTGGGCACGATACCGGCCAGGAACATACCGGTAGTGGTTTTAACCAGCAATAATGAGCGCGAGCTCTCAGACGGGCTTAAGCGCCGCTGCCTATATTTATACCTCGATTTCCCCGCGGTTGAAAAAGAGGTGGAGATTATCAAAGCCAGGGTGCCGGGAATCGCCGACCGCCTGGCCTGGGAGATCGCCCGGGTGGTTGCCAGGCTGCGCCGTCTGCCGGACCTGCGTAAAAAGCCTTCGATTGCCGAGACCCTGGACTGGACCAGAGCCCTGCAGGCGCTGGACCGCAGCCACCTGGACGGCAAGGTCGTTACCGATACCCTCAATTTGCTGCTTAAAACCAGGGCTGACCAACAGCTGTTTGCCGTCCAGATCGGTCCTGAGGGGATTGAGCAGGCTATAATCGACAAGAAGTGTGGCGGTGAAGCGTGCAGCTGCAGCTGACAGGCAAACAGGGGCCTGGCCGCTTTGAGATGAATCTAACCATTTTTACCGGCCTGCTTCGCAATGAGGGCCTGCCCGTGGGCACGGCTGAAGTGATCGATGCCTTGAAGGCGCTTGAGCTGATTGACCTCGCATCGCGGGCGCAGTTTAAGTCAACCCTGCAGGCTGCAATGGTGAAAAGCAGGCGCGACCAGGCAGTATTTACCAGGGTTTTTGATCAATTTTTCCTGACTCCTGAAGAGCAGTTATTGCGCAAAGAAGAGCTCGGCCGCCGGGAGTATGAGTTTAAGAGACGGTTGGAAGAAGCCAACCGGGATTTGCGGTTCAAGGGCGAGGCACTGCAGCTGAGCCTCGAGGAACTGCAGCAGTACAGCTCCCTTTCTGCCGATCAGCGCAGTCAGCTGAAAGAGTTTATGCAGAAAACTGAAAACGGCAAAAATGTCGAGCAGCGCTTTAAACCGGTTTTGGAAACGGTAGTAAAAAGCCATTTGCGCTACTGCCGCAACCGCGATGCTGAAAAACACAACCGCGCAGAATTCTCCGGCGCGGCTGATGGCACCGGCAGCGTCGGGGATGCCGGTGATTACCTGCGCGAAATAGATATTGCCGCCATAGCGGCCTCAGACCTGCCGGCAGCTGAACTTCTTATGCAAAGACTGTCCAGGAAGCTGGCTGTAAAAATCCTGCGCCGCCGCCGCTGCGGCCCGCGCAGCGGGCCGTTGGACTTCCGTCGTTCGATTCGCGACAACATGCAGTACGGCGGGCTTCTTTTTAAGATCAGGCGCAGGCCGAAACGGCGCACCAGGGAGCAGATTTTATTGCTCTGTGATGTATCGGCGTCAATGAAAAGCTACAGCTCTTTTGTTATCCATTTTCTTTACGGCCTGCACGAGGCAGTCAGGGATCTTTCCTGCTTCAGCTTTTCTGATAACCTTGAAAACCTAGATGCCGGGATTAAGGGTAAGATAGTCTTAAACAACCTGCTGGACAGGGTGATCCGGCGCAGCGGCAACTGGGGCGGGGGAACTGATATCAGCCGGGCTCTCGGCAGGTTGATGACTGATTACCCCGACCGGGTCAATATGAAAACCACGCTGATCATAGTCAGCGATACGAAAACTGTAGCGCTAGATCAATCGATAAAAGAACTGGCTAAAATTAAAGAGCGCGTCAGGCGGGTAATCTGGCTCAACCCGCTGCCGCCTGATCGCTGGGCCGACTACCGCTCCGTTGTCATGGTATCGGAGTTGGCTGAAATGTGGCCATGCAGCACAATCGCCCAGCTGGAAGAGGTTCTGGCCGGCAGGCTCTAGCCGGTTTTGCCAGGAAACTGATGGACAGGTGCAGTAATTGAAAGGGGACAAACCGTAGATGACCAAACGTATAGCAGTTGCAGGCAAAGGCGGTACCGGAAAAACAACTCTTTCAGCCTTGCTGATCCGCTACCTGATCGAAAGTAACCCGGGCAAAAGCATCCTGGCTGTTGATGCCGACGCCAACGCCAACTTAAACGAGGCTTTGGGCGTTACTGTCCATGATACGATCGGTACTATTATTGAAGAAACCAAGAAGCCAAACGCAGTGCCCACAGGTATGACAAAAGATATATTTATCGAATCGCGTCTGATGCGGGCAATGGTGGAAGAGGACGCTTTTGATCTGCTGGTGATGGGGAACCCCCAGGGGCCGGGCTGCTACTGTTACCCCAATGACCTGCTTAAGGGGTACCTCGAAAAACTAAGCAAAAGTTATGATTACATGGTTATCGATAATGAAGCCGGTCTTGAGCACCTGAGCCGCCGCTTGCTGCCGATGCTTGACCTGCTGTTGGTTACCAGCGACTCTTCAGCCCGCGGTGTTCGCTCCGCCGGCAGGGTAAAAGAGATTGTTGACAACGTGCAGATATCCGTCTCCCGAATGGGACTGGTGATCGGCCGCAGCCGCGAGGGCGATACCGAACAGCTGGGCCGGGAGGTGGAAAGCACGGGGTTGGAGTTATACGGTGAAATACCTTATGATTCCGGCGTTGCCGAATACGATCTTAACGCAAAGGCCCTCTTCGGCCTGCCGGCGGATTCACCGGCAGTTTTGGCCGCCCATAGGCTTTTTAAGGGCCTGGGGCTGTAAACCGGGCTAATAACCTTAAACCTGAGTAAAAACGGGAGATGATGCATATGTTATTTAAAGATCGCCGTGAAGCCGGAGAGATGCTTGCAGAAAGACTTGAAATATACAAGGGGCGTGACCCGCTGGTCCTGGCCGTGCCCCGCGGCGGGGTTGTTGTGGCTGAACAGATTCACAACAAGCTGGGCGGCGAACTTGACCTGATCATAACCCGGAAGATTGGGGCCCCCCACCGGAGCGAACTGGCCATCGGCGCTACCGGCAGTAACGGGGTGGTAATGCTTAACGATGAACTGATTTCCCGGCTGGGGGTTTTCCCCGACTATGTAAAAAAAGAGGCAGCCAAAGAGCAAACCGAAATTGCCCGCCGCCTGCAGCTCTACCGCGGTGAAAAGAAGCTGCCGCAAGTTGAAGGGCGCCTGGTTGTCGTAGTCGATGACGGCGTGGCTACCGGATATACCATGCTGGCTGCGCTTGGCTCCATCAGGCAGCAGGGGCCGGCTGAGCTGGCTCTCGCTGTTCCGGTTGGCCCGCCTGAAACCTTTGCCCGCCTGAAGAAAGAGGTCAGCGCCCTTGTTTATCTCGAAGCGCCGGTTGATTTTGCCGCTGTCGGCCAGTTCTACAGGAATTTTGAGCAGGTCGGCGACGACGAGGTGATTGCTATCCTGCAGCGGGCCCAGCCTGAAGGCAGCCCCGGCCGGGGGTGGCCACCAGACCCCGGGAGATAAGAGGCGCTGGAAAGACCCCTTAAACCATTAAATCAGAAGAGTTTTTTGCGTTTATTTGCAGTTTCCAGCCCAAGTCACGATCAAGGAGGAACAGACGATGCACCAGAACAATTATCTTTTTACATCCGAATCGGTAACAGAGGGCCATCCCGATAAGCTGGCCGACCAGATTTCAGATGCTATTCTCGACGCCATTATCGAGCAGGATCCGGTGGCCAGGGTTGCGGCAGAGACCATGGTCACCACCGGGCTGGTCCTGGTTTGCGGCGAGATCACTACAAGCTGTTATGTCGATATCCCCAGGTTGGTTCGTAACAAGATCAAGGAGATTGGCTATACGAGGGCCAAGTACGGGTTTGATGGCGATACCTGCGCCGTACTTAGCTCCATAGACGAACAGTCGCCCGATATTGCCCTGGGAGTCGACCAGGCTTTGGAGGTGCGGGGAAAAGATGTTTTGAACGGTTACGACCTGATAGGCGCCGGCGACCAGGGGCTGATGTTCGGTTTTGCCTGCGATGAAACTCCGGAGTTAATGCCGCTGCCGATTTCGCTGGCCCACAGGCTGGCCCAGCAGCTGGCTCGTGTGCGCAAGAGCGGGCAGCTAAAATATCTGAGGCCGGATGGGAAAACCCAGGTCAGCATTGCTTACAGCAATGGACGGCCCTCGCATGTCCAGACCATCGTAATTTCAGCCCAGCACAGTGACAGCGTAACACTGGCCCAGATTGAAGAAGACCTGGTAGAGCAGGTGATCGCCAAAATTGTGCCCGGCGATATGCTGCTGCCGGAAACGCGGTTCCTGATCAACCCGACCGGCCGTTTTGTGGTCGGCGGCCCGCAGGGCGACGCAGGGCTCACCGGCCGCAAAATAATTGTCGATACTTATGGCGGTTATGCCGCGCACGGCGGAGGGGCCTTTTCCGGCAAGGACCCGACCAAGGTAGATCGCTCGGCATCTTATGCAGCCAGGCACGTGGCGAAGAATATTGTCGCGGCGGGCTTGGCCTCGAAGTGCCAGTTCCAGGTGGCCTACGCTATCGGGGTGTCAAAGCCTGTTTCACTGATGGTCGAAACTTTCGGCA
Organism: uncultured Syntrophomonadaceae bacterium; assembly: GCA_964389365.1. Classification (GTDB taxonomy): domain Bacteria; phylum Bacillota; class Dethiobacteria; order DTU022; family DTU022; genus UBA993. The sequence continues at coordinate 54,198 of CAYMDO010000008.1, read as the reverse complement.
CTGAAAAAATTCCCGTTGCGGTTATTGAAGAATTGATCCGCAAACATTTTGACCTGCGCCCGGCGGCGATCATTGAGAACTTAAACCTGCGCCGTCCCATTTATCAGCAGCTGGCGGCCTATGGCCACTTCGGGCGGCCTGAGCTTGACCTGCCCTGGGAAAGGTTGGATAAGGTTGAACTGTTAAAAGAGGCGCTGTAAAAAATATTTATTAACGGCATCTAAATTAATTTTGGTATTATTCCGCCCTGTCTGAAAACCTATATCACTCCCGCCCCCTCCATAAGAGGGGGCGGGGGCTTTTCGCATCCTGCTGCTTTTATATTCATTCAGCAGGGATTAAGCGGTTGTTTGTGGTATAAATGGGCAGACAGGTGTTTGGGTTGACCGGCGGCGCCGGGTAAAACAGACCTTGGCTGTGCAAAAAGCCGCTTCGGGGAGCAGTGTTACATGCCGGAAAAATATGAAGGCATACTGGAAAAGATCAGGTTTTACAACGAAGACAACGGCTACCTTGTCGGCAGTTTTCGTCTGCGCGACAATAACACAATGACCATCGTCGGTAACTTTCCGCCCCTGCAGCAGGGCGAAAACCTGGTGATCTGCGGCAGCTGGCAGCTCCACAATCGCTACGGCAGACAGCTGGCGGTCGAACAGTGGGATAGGCTGATGCCGGCAACCGAAGCCGGCCTGAAGCGCTACCTTGCATCGGGCTTGATTAAGGGTATCGGGCCGGTCACAGCCGAAAAAATTGTAGGCCGCTTTGGCCTTAAAACACTGGAGGTTTTGGAGCGGGAACCGCACCGCCTGCAGGAAATCGAGGGCATCGGCACAGTTAAGGCAGCAGGCATCATCAGGAGTTACGGCCAGTATAAAGATGTTCAGAACGTGCTGGTCTTTCTGCAGGGTTACGGTGTCGGTATCGGCCAGGCGATGCGACTGTACCGCCGCTACGGCCCCGATACGGTACGGCAGGTCAAAGAGAATCCGTACAGCATGGCTGAAGATGTATTCGGCATCGGTTTTAAAACCGCCGATAAAATTGCCCGCCAGTTTGGTTTGCCCGAAGATGCGCCTGAAAGAGTGCAGGCGTCAATTACCTACACTTTGAGCAGGGCCGCCGAGCAGGGCCATGTCTACCTGCCCGGCGAAGAGCTTCTGGAGAAGGTGCGCGACCTGCTTGAAACCACCGGTGAACGCCTTCAGAAGGAAATTTTTTTACGTGAACTGCAGTTGATGGCCGGGCAGAGGCGGGTTTATTGCGAAACGCGCGGTGAAGGGGACGCTGTTTATTATGCCCCTTTCTTCCAGGCCGAGCAGGGTACGGCTTATCTCTTAAAGAAAATTGGCGAGCTGGCCTATCGCTATACGGCTATCGAAGCTGAGCAGGTTCTGGCCAGGGTCGGCCAGGAAAACAGGCACCTGAACACCGAACAGCTCGAATCACTAATCGGGGCGCTGGAAAACGGGGTGCTTGTGGTAACCGGCGGCCCGGGTACCGGCAAGACGACCACGATAAAAGCGCTGCTCAGCCTCTTTCGCTTGATGCGCCAGAAAGTACTGCTGGCCGCGCCAACAGGCAGGGCGGCCAAGCGGGTCACCGAGGCCACCGCGGCCGATGCTTTTACCATTCACCGCTTGCTTGAGTACAATTACAGTGAGGGTGAAGGCTTTCGTTTTTTGCGCAACGATAAAAACCCGATCGAAGCCAATGTGGTGATCGTGGATGAGGCTTCGATGGTTGACCTGCTTCTGATGTACAATCTGCTGAAAGCCTTGCCCGCAGGCTGCCGCCTGGTCATGGTTGGTGATGTCGATCAGCTGCCGGCGGTTGGTGCCGGCAATGTCCTGCGTGATTTGATCAGCTCCGGGGCAGTAGCCTGTATCCGTCTGAAACATATCTTTCGCCAGGCCCGCGAAAGCATGATTATCGTCAACGCGCACCGTGTAAACCAGGGGGATATGCCCTATCTCAACGTTAAGAATAAAGACTTTTTCTTTATATTGGAAGAGGATGCAGAAGCGGCAGCCGCCAAAGTGGTGCAGCTATGTCGCGAGCGCCTGCCCAACTTCGGCCCCTATGATCCGCTGTTGGATATCCAGGTGTTGACGCCGATGCGCAAAACGGCAGCCGGTGTAGACCGCCTGAACCTGCTGCTGCAGCAGGCCCTGAATCCGCCGGCCCGCAATAAAGTAGAAATCACCGGCAAGGGCACCCTTTTCCGCCTGGGTGACAAGGTGATGCAGATCCGCAACAACTACCAGAAAGAGGTCTATAACGGCGATATCGGTGTTATTACCGCGATCGACCGGGAGGAAGCCGAACTGGTTGTTACTTTCAGGGACCTGCTGCAGCCACGCCCGGTGATTTACGATTTTTCCGAGGCAGATGAGCTGGTTTTATCCTATGCAGTGTCGGTACATAAAAGCCAGGGCAGTGAATACCCGGTGATTATTATGCCTGTTTTGACACAGCATTACATGCTGCTGCAGCGTAACCTGCTTTACACCGGCATCACGCGGGCCAGGAAACTGGCCGTGCTGGTGGGCAGCAAAAAAGCGCTGGCCATCGCTGTACGCAACAACAAAGCCGAAAGCCGCTACAGCCTGCTTGATGTGCGTCTGCAGGCTGACGGAAACCGGTAGTGACAAAACAGCGGGCAGAAGATCGGTTATTACTTTCTGGCGTTTCTCTGTTTTATGAAAATATCCTGAAGCTGCTTTTCCCCGAACGCTGTTTGCTCTGCCGCGCCCTGCTTCCGCCGGATGCCGCCAGGCCATTTTGCCCTGAATGTGACACTTCAGCCCGGCCGGTTGGGTTTGTCTGCCCCCACTGCGGCAATCTCCGGAGCGGGGGCAATCCCGTATGCAGCTGTTCGCAATCCTGGTCCGCGCTGCAGGGGCTGTTTGCGCTGTGCTTATACGAGGGGCGCTGGCGGAACCTGCTGCACGATCTTAAATACCGGGGCAGGCGCAGCTTGGCCCATCCGCTGGGCCGCTGGCTGGCCGGGGAGCTGCAGCGGCAAGCCGGTTTTCGGCCGCAGCTGGTTGTGCCGGTTCCCCTGCACCGCAGCCGTGAGAAGGAACGCGGGTTTAACCAGAGCGCCCTGCTGGCCCGCCGGGTAGCCAAAGAGCTGCAGGTACCTTCAGCCGAACTGCTGGTTAGAAACAGGGAAACCGTATCGCAGACTAAAATTTCACGCCGTGAAAGAGTGATAAATGTAAGGGGCGCTTTTTCCTGCCCGTCCGGGATCGAAGCGGGGACAAGGATATTGTTGATTGATGATATATTTTCTACCGGGGCAACAATGAAAGAGGCTGCCGGCTGCCTCAAGCGCGGCGGAGCCATTATTTACGGGGCTGTTGTTGCTTATAACCCGCCGCGGAAGCACGTTTAAAGAAATATCGGCGGGAAGGAAATTATATAAAACTGGTGTATAATAGATAGTAAGTTATGTTCTGCATCAATCAACAGGAGGTTGTTGAACATGAGGGTTAATGTGCGCGGCAAGAATATCGAAGCAACACCGGCTCTGATCGATTACGCGGAAAAAAGGCTGAGTAAACTTGACAAACATTTTGACGATAATACCGATGTGCAGGTTGCCTTAAGTGTTATCCGCGAAGATCATATAGTTGAAGTGACTGTGAATGTAGATGGCCTGATGCTGAGGGCGGAAGAATCTACCGGCGATATGTATGCCTCAATTGATTTGGTGGTTGAAAAACTGGATCGCCAGATCAAGAAGTACAAAACAAGGTGGACCAGGACGCTGCGCCAGCGCGGTGTGAGGGTAATCAGTGAAAAACATGCGGCCCTGGAAGCCGAGGAGAGGGCCAGCGAAGAGCCGCGTGTTGTCAGGACCAAGCGCTTTACCCTGAAACCGATGACCGTGGATGAAGCTATTTTGCAGATGGATCTGCTGGGCCACAGCTTTTTCGTCTTTTCCAATGCCGAAAGCGAGGCTGTAAATGTGATCTACAAGCGCCGTGATGGCCACTACGGCCTGATCGAGCCCGAATAAAGAAATAAGCCTCCGCCGGGCTGGAAGCGAGACGAGGTTTTACCGATGAGCAGAGGGGTCAGCGCTGTTATTTTTGAGGGATCGGCTCCACTTTCCCCGGTGGAAGGGATGATGACGCGGGTGAGGCAGGCCGCCCTGCTGGATAATCTTGAAAAGCTGACCCGGGTTTCCGAAATAAAGGATTACTACCTCTATACCAATCGTCCGGAACTTCAAAAACCTGCTTCCCTCCTGGGGGCGCAGGTTTTTCTTAATGACATTGGCCCGCAGGAGTTTCATTTTGGCGATACCCTGAAAAGTGCCGTTTCAGATCACGGGCTGAAAAGGGTTTTTTGCCTCAGCGGCGCTGGTTGTCCGTTGATCACGCATCAGGAACTACAGATGGTGGCCTGCAGGCTGATGGAGCGCGATAATTATGTTTATACCAATAATACCCAATCATCCGATATGACGGCTTTTACAGTTACGGAAGGGTTTCTGGCGGCGCAGCTGCCGGAGATGGATAACAGCCTGGCCTTGACACTGCGCGACCAGCTTGATCTTGAGATGGAACTGATGCCTCACACCCTAGGCCTGCTCTTCGATATCGATACCCCTTCGGACCTGCTGGTGTTGGGGGCCGGGCCTTTTGGCGGGCCCCGGACCAGGGAAGCTCTTGGTGAACTGAAGCTTGATTACAGTAAACTCATCGCCGCCAAGGCGGTTTTGAGCGCCGAGTATGAAGATGTAGCCCTGATTGGCCGGGTGGGGGCGCCGGTAATTGCCCGGCTCAATGCCGATCTGAAGCTGAGGCTGAGGGTCTTTTCCGAGGAGCGGGGAATGAAATCGCTGGGGCGGATCGGGTCCGGTGAGGTAATCTCGCTGCTGGGGCTGCTGCTTGATCATGCCGGGATCACGGCTTTTTTTGATTACCTGGCCCGGGTGGCCCGCTGTGCCTTTATTGACAGCCGGGTGCTCTTCTATCATTACCGGCTTGACCTTTCAGACGAGGAACGCTTTTTGTCCGACCTCGGCTGTTGGAGAGAGCTGGAGAACCCCTGGCTGCGCGAATTTACCCGTGCTGCCGCAGACTGCAAAATACCGGTTTTGCTCGGCGGTCACTCGCTGGTCGCCGGCAGCCTCTGGGCTGTCTGCGACGAACTTGCAGCCGGCGCCGGCCGCTGTTAAATCCTTGTTTTAGGTGGCTTAAGGTGATAATATTAGCGCAGTGGCTGCCCCTTGTGGGGTGCAGCCTGTAATTTATGGAACCGCAGGGGTTCTTTTTTGCTTGAAGAGCTTGAAAGGGGTCTTTCTATGGCTGGATTTATAAAATATTTATTCGGGGATTCAAACGAAAAGGAAGTTAAACGCCTGGAGAAAGTTGTAGCTGGGGTAAACGGGCTGGCCGAATGGGCTGCCGATCTCAAAGATGATGATTTTCCCCGCCAGACGGAAAAGTTTAAGAAGCGGCTGTCCGAAGGCGAAAGTTTGGACGACCTGCTGCCGGAGGCATTTGCCCTGGTCCGGGAGGCGGCCGAGCGGAAGATTGGCCTCCGGCCATTTGATGTCCAAATATTGGGTGCTGTTGTGCTGCACCAGGGCCGCATTGCCGAGATGAAAACCGGTGAAGGGAAAACCCTGGTGGCCACCCTGCCTGCATACCTGAATGCCCTGGACGGCAGGGGTGTGCATATTGTTACAGTTAACGATTACCTTGCCCGCCGGGACCGCGAATGGATGGGTGCGATCTTCGAATTTCTCGGTTTGAGCGTGGGCCTGATCGTGCAGGGGATGGAGCCCGCTGAACGCCGCAGGAACTATGCCTGCGACATCACCTATGCAACCAACAACGAACTTGGTTTTGATTACCTGCGCGACAACATGGTTATCTACCGGGAAGAGATGGTGCAGCGGGACATTAACTATGCCATTGTTGACGAAGTTGACAGCATCCTCATTGATGAAGCGCGAACCCCGCTGATTATCAGCAGCCGTGTTGAATCGCAGGAAGATTACGGCCGCTGGAAAAATGAAGTTGAGCAGTTAATAAAAAAACAGGGGCGGCTGGCAAACGACCTGTTGACTGCCGCCCGCGAGGATTTGGATGCCGAAGAGAAGGAAGCGGCAGCGGAGAGGTTGCTGCTGGTCAGGCGCGGGTCGCCGAAAAACAAGAAACTGTTAAAGATCCTGAAAGAGCCGGGTATCGAAAAGCTGGTTGAGCGGACCAAGCAGCGCTTGATGACGGAGAAACGGCTAAACCAGTTCGACGAAGAGCTCTATTACATTATCGATGAAGCTACCCGCCTGGCAGATATTAAAGACAAAGGGTACCGCGAGCTGGAGAAAATCAACCCCGGCCTGCTGAAGCTTTTACGGCTTGGGCATGGCCGGGTCGGCGAAGAAGATGATCATGACGACCGCGATTCGGAAGTTGCCTCCGAGCACCGCCACTATTTTGATCAGCTGATCAAAGCTTACTCACTTTTTGAGCGCGACGTTGACTATATAGTTCAGGATGGCAGGGTGATTATTGTCGACGAGTTCACCGGGCGCCTGCAGCCCGGCCGTCGCTACTCGGATGGTCTGCACCAGGCGATCGAGGCCAAGGAGGGTGTCGAGGTTCAGGCGGCTACCCGTACAGTTGCGTCGGTAACCTTCCAGAATTATTTCCGGATGTACGCAAAAATTGCCGGCATGACCGGTACGGCGGCAACCGAAGAAGAAGAATTCCGTAAGATTTACGGCATGGACGTAGTATCTATCCCCACCAACAGGCCGTTGATCCGGGAAGAAGAACCCGATCTGATCTACAAAACCGAGCGGGCCAAGTTCAAGGCGGTTGTTGATGAGATTATCAGGCTTAAAGAGCACGGCCAGCCCGTGCTTGTGGGAACTATCTCGGTTGAAAAATCTGAAATGCTCAGCAAGATGTTAAAGCGGCAGGAAGTTGATCATGAAGTATTAAATGCGGTTAACCACAGCCGTGAAGCCTATATTATCGCCCAAGCCGGACGTCGCGGCGCGGTAACGATCTCAACCAATATGGCCGGTCGGGGAACCGATATTATTTTGGGCGGTAACCCTGAATTCCTGGTCCGGGAACGGCTGCTGAAAAATTTTGGGGCGGAGGATTCGGCGCTCGATCCCGAAACGAAGGCCCACTGGCACCGGCAGTATGATGAACTGTACCCGCGGGCCCTAGAAGAGACCGAAAACCAGCGCCTAGAAGTGCTGAAGCTCGGAGGCCTTCATGTTTTAGGCACTGAAAGGCATGAGAGCCGCAGGATTGACAACCAGCTGCGCGGCCGTTCCGGCCGCCAGGGCGATCCCGGGTCGTCCCGGTTTTTTGTATCGCTGGAAGACGACCTGATGCGGCTTTTCGGCGGCGAGAATATCGCCGCGCTGATGGACCGGTTCGGCCTCGACGAGGATATTCCGATTGATCATCCCCTGGTCAGCAGGGGCATTGAAAATGCCCAGAAAAAAGTGGAGGCGCGCAACTTTGAAATCAGGCGCAACCTGCTTGATTATGACGATGTTCTCAACCAGCAGCGCGAGATAATATACAGCCAGCGCCGGAGGGTGCTGGAAGGTGAAAACATGAAAGAGCCTGTCCTTGACATGGTTGAAGAAATCGTTGACCGCCTGGTGGGTGAATTTACCATTGAAAGAGGGTTTCTCGATGACGTGAATGCCAGGGCCCTGCACAGCCAGGTTGAGGACCTGTTTTCCCGCCGTGGTCAGCTGAGTGTAAAAAACCTTGAAGACAGCGAAAAAGACGACCTGCGCGAACTGTTGCTGCAGGAAGCCCGCATTGCATATGATCAGCGAGAAAGCGATCTGACGCCGGAAGTAATGCGCGAACTGGAACGGGTTGTGCTGCTGCGAACTGTTGACCGCCACTGGATGCTTTTTATCGATGTGATGCACCAACTGCGTCATGAAATCCACCTGCAGGCTTTTGGCCAGCGCGACCCGCTCGTGGAATACCGGCTGCAGAGCGCCGATATGTTTGAAGATATGATCCAACAGGTGCAAACCGATGTGGTGCGGGCCGTATACAGGGCACACGTGGCAGCTGCCCCGCAGCGCAAAGCTGTTACCAGCGGGGCGACAGGCTATCAGCCACGGATAGCGGCTATGAGTGGCGGCCAGGCTTCAGGCAGACCGGCCCCGGCCCAGTCCCGTCCGCAGGCTGCCCGCCGGGAAGAGGGGGAGGGCCATGGGGGCAGAGCGCCCCGGCCTGAGCCGGCCAGCGTGGAGAAGATCGGCCGTAACGAGCCGTGCCCCTGCGGCAGCGGCAAAAAGTACAAGAAATGCTGCGGCGGCAGCTGATCTTTAGATTATGAAAGATGGTGATCAAATGCTGAAGGAAAATCTTGAACAACTGGCCCTCCACCGGGAGCGGCTGGAAGAAATGAGGGTTTCTCTTTGAATTTGAACTGAAACTGCACGATCTGGCAGCCCTGGAAGCGGAAACGGTCAAGCCCGAATTTTGGGAGGACAGCGCCCGGGCCCAGGAACAGATGAAAAAAATGGGGGCCCTGCGCGAACAGGTGCGCCCGGTGCAGGATCTGGATAAACTGATCGGGGAGGCGGAAATCTTTCTCGAGCTAGCTGCTGAAGAAGAAGCCGCCGAACAGGAAGCTGTCCGGGAAGCAGACCCGATCCTGCGCGAGATTGCTGAAAAGCTGGATCAGCTGGAACTGGAAACCCTCTTCAGCGGCAGCTATGATTTAAATGATGCGATTGTGGCCCTGCATCCCGGCGCCGGAGGGCTTGAGTCGCAGGACTGGGCGGAAATGCTGCTCAGGATGTACATGCGCTGGTGCGAGCAGAAAGGCTTCACGGTCGAACTGGTGGATCTTTTAACCGACGATGAAGCCGGTATTAAAAGCGCCACCTTTATCGTGCGCGGCCATGCTGCATACGGCTACCTGCAGGCTGAAAAAGGGGTTCACCGCATGATCCGCATTTCGCCTTTTGACACCTCTAAGCGGCGTCATACATCTTTTGCCTCGGTCGACGTGATTCCGGAAGTTGAAGAAGAAGATTTTGTTATTAACCCGGAAGACTTGAAGATCGACACTTTCAGGGCCAGCGGGGCCGGCGGCCAGCATGTGAATAAAACCGATTCGGCAGTGCGCATTACCCACCTGCCTACCGGTACTGTCGTAAGCTGCCAGAATGACCGCTCCCAGCATGCCAACCGCCAGCAGGCGATGCATGTGCTGCAGGCTCGCCTGGCTGAGATAGCGCGGCGCGAACAGGCTGAAGAGATTAACGCCGAGAGAGGCCAGCAACGTGAAATTGGTTTTGGCAGCCAGTTCCGTACCTATACTTTCCACCCCTTTACCCTGGTTAAGGATCACAGGACCGGCACCGAGGTGGGGCAGGTCGAGGCGGTTATGGACGGCCTGCTTGATCCATTTATCGAAGCGTACCTGCGCTGGAAAGCGCGCGGGATGATTCCTCTGAAGAAATAGGAGCAGCGAAAGATGAAAATACAAAAACCCAGCCGTGCTTCCATCAGAACAGCGCTGATCGATTTTTCAGGCATCCTGGTCGGGTCGGTGATCCTGGCCGTAGGTATGAATATGTTCATGATCCCCAACATGCTGGCACCGGGGGGGATCAGCGGCCTGGCCGTAGTGCTTTACCACCTCTTCCGCCTGCCTGTAGGCGCGACTATAATTCTGCTTAACATACCGCTTTTTATTGCCGGCTACCTGGTGCTCGGGCCGCGGATAGTGATCCAGAGCCTGCTTGGCACTTTTCTTTTCTCGATTGCAGTTGAATTATCTGCACCCTATCTGCCGGCAGCCACCGATGATCTGCTGCTGGCTTCGGTTTACGGCGGAGTGGTGATGGGTGTGGGGGTCGGCCTGGTTTTCCGCTACCGTGGGTCAACCGGCGGCACCGGGCTGCTCTCGCTGATTTTGGCAAAGGCCAGGGGCATTTCACCCGGCCAGGCAATGCTGTGGGGCGATCTTGTGGTTTTGGCAGCGGCAATCTTTGTCTTTGGCAGCGAGGCGGCAATGTATGCGGCGGTGGCCCTTTTTGTAAGCGTAAAAGTGGTGGACGGTATCCTTGAAGGCCTCGGTTTGGCCAAGTCCGTGATCATTATTACCGGGAACGGTGAGGCGATTAACGAAAAACTGCTCTACGAGCTGGGCCGGGGCGTTACCTGGCTGGAAGGCCACGGCGGGTATACCGGGCAGGCGAGGGAAGTGCTGCTCTGTGTGGTAACCCGTCAGCAGATAGCCAGCTTAAAGGCGATTATCAGGGATATTGACCCCGACGCCTTTGTCATTATCGGCAACGCAACGGAAGTTCACGGCGAGGGTTTCCAAAAGATGCAGCAGGGGTAAAGTCCAACGCGCCGTTCAATGATTTGCAAAAAAAGTAAAAATAGAATAAAATAGTGAGCAGGATTATTTTTCCTGCACTGAGAAGATATTTAATAAATGGTTAAAGATTAATACACGGGAAGGCTGACTGAGATGATTGAAGCTAAGAACGTGTGTATGAAATATAGCAAAAACGGGCTGTACGCCCTCAGCGACATATCTTTCTTCATCGATCGGGGCGAGTTTGCTTTTTTTGTCGGCTCGAGCGGTGCGGGCAAATCAACTTTGCTTAAGCTGATTATCCGCGAGCTGACCCCTTCAACCGGCAGCCTGAAAGTATTTAACCGCGATGTTGGGCGCCTGCCGCAGCGCAAACTCCCCTTTCTGCGCCGTAATATTGGTATGGTCTTTCAGGACTTCCGCCTGATTGAAGGCCGTACGGTTCATGACAATGTGGCATTTGCGATGATGGTCACCGGCTCTCCCCAGCGGGAAATCCATAAAAGAGTGCCCCAGGTGCTGACCCTGGTCGGGCTCGAAGACAAAGCCAAAGCAAAGGTCTGCGATCTCTCCGGAGGGGAGCAGCAGCGTGTAGGCCTAGCCAGGGCCCTGGCAAACAGGCCGGCGTTGATCGTGGCCGATGAACCAACAGGCAACCTTGACCCCGGGACCACCCTCGATATTATGAACCTGCTGCGCAGTATCAATCTGCGGGGAACCACTGTGCTGGTGGCCACTCATAACCGTGAGATCGTTAATCTCTTCAAGAAACGGGTTATCTACCTTGATGGTGGGCGGATGGTCGGGGATGAACAGAAAGGGTTTTATACCCATGTTCATTAGCGGTATTGGTTATGTGCTGCGTGAATCTTTTAAAGGGCTTTTCCGCAACCGCTGGATGTGCGTCACTTCGACCGGGTCGGTGGCGGTTACCCTGCTGATGCTGGGGATCTTTATGCTGCTCAGCCTGAATGTAGCCCACATCACCGGGATGGCCAAAGAGCAGGTCGAAATAGTTGCTTACATTGATGATCAGGCCGACAGCACTATGGTGGCCGGCCTCCGGCAAAAGCTTGAGGAAAACCCCGGGGTGCTTGAAGCCCGTTACGTTTCGAGCGAGGAACATATGGAACGCTTGCGCCGTCAGCTGGGCGGCGTGCTCGAGGGTTACGATACCGAGCTGGATAACCCGCTCCTGGCCTCCTTCGAGGTGCGTGCGGCCGTACCGGAAAATATCTCAGCCCTGGCGGCTGAGATTGAGCGCTACCCCGGCGTGAGCGAGGTTTTTTACGGTCAGGATTATATTGAGGACCTTTTTTCAGTAGCCAGGGTTTTACAGCTTCTGGGCCTGGCTTTAATGATCGGTTTATCGGCAGCGGCAGTTTTCCTGATTTCGCATACTATCGGCCTGACGGTAATGATGCGAAAGAAAGAAATTGCGATTATGAAATATGTGGGAGCCACGAACTGGTTTATACGCTGGCCCTTTATCCTTGAAGGGCTGTTGATGGGATTGGTGGGGGCCATTATCCCCCTGGTTGCGCTTTATTACCTGTACCAGTATGCCCTGGATTGGGTGGCGATCAATAACCTCGCTTTTATCAGCATGCTTCCCCTGCGGGAAGTAATTATTGAAGTGGGCAGGTACCTCCTGCCTCTTGGTATCGGGCTGGGTATTCTGGGCAGCGTCTTTTCGATCGGCCGGTTTTTGAAGGTATAATTGAAATAAGCGGTGTCTATTTGGACGGTTCAAGCATCAACGCAGCGCAGCTAATGTCCGGAGGGAAGACGAATGAAACGTCCCCTTGTCTGGAGGATTCGCATGATGAAAAGATGGAACCTGGTTCGCGCGGTGATCATGCTGTGTGCGGCTTTGCTGATCTTTTCTCTTGCAGCCCCGGTTTTTGCCGTGGCAACCGAAGAAATTAAGGCAAAACAGCAGGAACTGGAAGAGATCGAAAAGCGGCGCCGGGATCAGAAAAACGCCCTCGAACTGCGCCTGAACCGCGAGGCAGCGCTTAAAGAAGAGCTAAAGCAACTGGAATACAGGGTCGAAGAGCTGCGCCTGGAGCAGGAAAAGCTGGCTGTGCAAATTGCTGCAGTCAGGCAGGATATCGAGCAGGCCGAAGCGGAGCTGGCTGCTGCTGAAGCGCAGCTGAAAAAACAGGAAGACCTGCTTAAGCTCCGCTTACGGGCGATTCAGCAGCAAGGTGTTGTATCTTACCTCGAAGTACTCTTCGAATCGATCAGCTTTCCGGATTTCCTGACCCGCCTGCACAGTCTAAGCACTATAGCCGGCAACGATCTGGACCTGATCGAAGAGATTAAGCGGGAGCGCGACATAATTCAGGCTCGCAAAGAAGAGCTGGAGCTAAAGAAAGCGAAGCTGGAGAATATGCGGCGCCAGGTTGCGGAGAATGAGCAGGCGCTGGAGAGTGCTGCCGGGGAGAGAGTGGTGATCCTCGGGTCACTGGAAGTTGAAATCGCCGCCAACCTGAAAGCGATCAACGACCTGGAGCGTGAGGCGCAGCAGCTTGATGCCCTGATCCGCAAGCTGATCGCCGAAGCAGCCAGTAAGTTTTCAGGCCTGCAGGGAGCGCTGCAGTGGCCGATTGAACCCCCGACCTGGATCAGCTCCAATTACGGCTGGCGCCGCGACCCGTTCAGCGGGGCCCAGGCCTGGCATGGCGGGGTCGATATTGCGCCGCACAACGGCGCGGCCAATTACATCCTGGCGGCGGCCGAAGGGCAGGTTATCTTTGCCGGTTGGAACGGCGGTTATGGCAACTGCCTGATGATCGATCACGGTAATGGTACTGTAACACTATATGCGCACATGAGCAGCCTGTCCGTCGTGGTTGGAGAGGTGGTCACCCGGGGACAGCGTATCGCCCGCGCCGGAACAACCGGTTACAGCACAGGCGTCCACCTGCACTTCGAGGTCAGGGAATACAACAAGCCTTCGGTGCGCAGCTACCCCGGCGGCGGCTACGATCACCGCTACAACCCGATGAGCTACTTTTAAAGTTTTTTTTATTGAACAGTTTGAACAAAACCTGATCAGGCCTTCCCCCGGGGAGGGCTTATTATGGGAACGCCCGTCTCCATGACGGTTTTTTTATGTTATGATAAATTCCGGTAGCCCTGTTTTAAATGAACGTATAATCTAATATTGATTGCGGGAGCTGACATAGATGGTTGAAATCAATAAAAAGTTAATCTTGCGGGTGCTGATCATCAGCCTGCTGGTGCTGATCGGTACCAACCTGGCGACATATTACCTGGCTTCAGGCCGGGCAGGACAGGGGACCGGCACTGAGCCGACAGTGATCAAGTACGAGCCTCCCCGGCGCGATTTTGACGCGGGGCTGACGGTGGTCCAGGAGGCGCTCTATACCATCACGGAATATTATTTCTCGCCGGTTGAGAAAGAAGTACTGATTGAAGGGGCCCTCAGGGGCATGATTGACAGCATCGGCGATCCCCAGGTCCGCTTTTTCGACCCCGGGGAACTTGATGCATTCATGACCGACACTGAAGGCTCTTACAGCGGCATTGGGGTGAGGATCGTGGAGAGCAACGGCTTGATTGTAGTCTTCGAAGTTTTTCCCGATTCTCCGGCCCAGCAGAGCGGCATAGCCCCGGGGGATTTCCTGCTGGAAGCTGACGGCGTCGAGCTGACTAACCAGGGGGTGAGCCGGGCAGTTGAGCTGCTGCGCGGCCCGGCACGGGTGCCTGTTGAAATGCTGGTTAAAAGGCCGGGTGCGGATGAACCGGTTAAATTAACCGTCGACCGGGCTGAAATAAAAGTAGCAACAGTATTTAGTGAAATGCTGGACGACGGCCTCGGCTATATCCGGATCAGCAGTTTTGACAGTCATACTGCGGATGAATTCCGCTCCCAGTTCCACGAAATGGAAAAGCGCGGCCTCGGGGTGGGGTTAATACTGGACCTGCGCAACAATCCGGGCGGCTTGGTTGATCAGGCTGTTGAGATTGCCAAGCTGCTCGTGCCTGAAGGGGAGATCGTCAGGCTGGTAGGCAGGGACGGAGTTGTGCACAATACTTACTATTCAAGCGCGGTAAAGAAACCTTACCCGGTTGTAGTACTGATCAATGAAGATTCAGCCAGCTCGTCCGAGCTGTTGGCTGGGGCGCTGCAGGATCGGGATGCCGCCCTCCTGGTGGGCAAAACCACCTACGGCAAAGCTTCGGTGCAGCAGTTGGCCAACCTGACCGGCGGCAGCGGCATTTTACTGACCATCGCCCGCTACTTTACCCCTTCAGGCCATGACATTCACGAAAACGGGATCGTGCCGGATTTCGAGGTGGAGATGCCCGAGATTCTGCTTTATTACAATTACTTTTTCCCGGGAAGCCTGGAGCAGGGCGATTACGGGCTTGAAGTGGAGATGCTGCAGCTGATGCTTGACCAGATTGGCTTTCCGGTGGAAGCGAGCGGATATTTTGATCTTTCAACCGGTATTGCCCTGACCAATTTTCAGATTGCCTCAGGCCTGCCCGGCAGCGGCAAGTTCGACGACCTGACCTGGGTCGAACTGCGGGAGGCGCTTGACCTGGCAGCCAGGGATAATGATGAACAGCTGAATTATGCCGTGGAACTGATCAAAAAACCGGGACTCAGGAATATTACCGGAGGCAGTGATTAACCGATGCAGAGCCTTATTGATGTTGGCAGTATTTTCCTGGCCACCTTTCTGGTTTCGTTATTCACGCCGATCTTCTGGGTCGTACTTTTCCTGATCATGATGCAGTACAGGAGGGTGGCGGCGCTGGAGGTGAAACTGTTTGGCCGTCCGCTCAACAAAACTGGCCGGCAGGTGCTGATTTCGATCGGCCTCGGCCTGCCCGGCGGGCTTTTGGCGAGCGCGGTTTTACTTTTATTAGGCCTTTCCCTGGAACAGATCGGGCTTTATTTTGTATGGCCCGTAGCGTTGATGCTGCTTTTGATCAACCCGCGTTATCTCTGCTTTTCCTATGCCGGGGGCATTGTCGCAACAGCTGTTTTGGCTGTTCGCCACCTGATCGTGCCGCAGGCGCCCGGGCTGGCAGCCAACAGCGTTGTTGACAGCCTGCTGCAGATACATATACCCGCACTGCTGGTCTTGGTCGGCCTTCTGCACTTGGTCGAGGCGGCACTGATCTTTTTCGGGGGGCACCTCGGCAGCAGCCCGCTTTACCTGAAGCGCAAAAACGGCACGATTGTGGGCGCCTTTTCCCTGCAGCGCTTCTGGCCGTTGCCCCTGGTGGCTTTAATGGTTACGGTGGTCATGCAATCGGAGCTTGCCGGGGTCAGTATGCCGCAGTGGTGGCCGATCTTAAAAGCGACCCTGCAGCCCGGTGAGGGCCAGAGCTTGCAGTATATGTTGATTCCCGTTGCTGCCGGGCTTGGCTATGCCGATCTTGCGCTGACCTCAACCCCGCGTGAACGCAGCGCTTTTTCCGCTAGATGGCTGGCCCTTTACAGCGTCATCCTCCTGGCGATGGCCATTGCCGCAGAATACCTGCCGTTGTTAGTTGTCCCCGGTGTCATATTTGCGCCGCTGGGCCATGAAATGCTGATTTTGCTTGGCAATATGCGGGAAGAAAAAGCAGTGCCACGATACGGGCAGGCGACGGAGGGTGTGCCGTTGATGCATGTTATCCGGGGCAGCGCTGCCGCTGAAGCGGGGCTGTCCGCAGATGACCTGATCTGCCGGGTAAACGGCAATCCTGTCCGCAGCAGCACCGATTTGCTGCAGGCCATCGAAGACAGTTATTTCCTGGTGCTGATCGAAGGCAAAAGGGGAGTTGGTCAGTTTTCATATGTTTTGAAGAAAAAGCCCGCTGAAACCGGAAAGGCCGATTATCCACCTGTGCCGCGGGGGCAGGAAAAAGCTGAAAATAACCCGCTGCACCACGCGGCGGCGCTGGGGATGATCCCGGTTCCGGCCGCCGATTCGCAGGTTTATGCAGAAATCAAAAAACCCGACCTTATGAAGCACCCGAAGCTGCTGTTAAATCGTGTAAAGGCTTTGTTCCTGAAGGCTATGCGTTGATAACATCAAAATTCAGCCGGTTGCCGATCGGAGGCATATCATGTTTGCTGCAGCATTAGCCGCTTTTATTACAGTATTTGTGGCCGAGTTCGGCGATAAAACCCAGCTGGTTTCCCTCTCTATGGCCTGCCGCTACCCGCCGCTGCAGGTCTTAGCCGGCGCTATGGTTGCCCTGGCTTTAGTGATCGGCATGGCGGTAACAGCAGGCGGTTTTATAGCTGCTTACCTGCCCCATGCCCTGATCGCTGTTATATCCGGCCTGATCTTTATCGTGATGGGCATCCTCAGTTACCGCCGCCCGGATCAGCCCCGGGAGGACTGCAGCAGCCGCGACGGTTTTATCCGTACAATGGCAATGGTCTTTGTGGCCGAGTTCGGTGATAAAACCCAGCTGGCTGCCGTATTCCTGGCTGCCGGGTTCGGTTATCCCGTTGCCGTCTTTGGCGGAGCGATGCTGGCTATGTTCTTTAATCACCTAATTGCCGTCTATATCGGCAGCCGCTTGATCTCCAGGATTGATCCCCGCTGGCTGCGAATCGGCACTGCCGCGCTCTTTTGCCTGGTCGGCCTGGTGATGATTTTTTGGGAAGCCCTCCCGGCCCTCTTCAGCTGATTATCTGCCGTACCGCTTAAGAAGCGCGGCCAATCTGTGCTATAATAGAAGCTGTTGGAGGTGGGACGGTGGCCGGAGACGGCGTTTTCAAAATCAAGGCTGATTACCGGCCCTCCGGAGATCAGCCTGAAGCAATAGAAGCCCTGGTGCAAAATTTGCGCCGGGGCTGTAATTACCAGACCCTGCTCGGGGTAACCGGCTCGGGCAAAACATTCACCATTGCCAATGTTATCGAAAAAGTTCAGCGCCCGACGCTGGTGATGGCGCCAAACAAAATTCTCGCCGCCCAACTCTGCAGCGAGTTTAAAGAACTTATGCCTGATAATGCGGTTGAGTATTTTATAAGCTATTACGATTATTACCAGCCGGAAGCCTATTTACCCTCCAGCGATGTTTATATTGAAAAAGATTCATCGATTAACGACGAGATTGACAAGCTGCGCCACTCGGCAACAAGCGCCCTGCTGGAGCGCCGTGATGTGGTGATTGTTGCTTCAGTATCCTGCATATACGGGCTCGGTTCTCCGCGGGAATACCTGGAACAGGTTCTTTCACTGCGCCTGGGCATGCGGATCAGCCGCGACAACATTATTGAGCGACTGGTTGATATCCAGTACACGCGCAACGAGATCGACTTTCACCGGGGCACATTCCGGGTAAGGGGCGATGTGGTTGAAATTATCCCCTCGTCTTACTCCGAGTCGGCGATCCGGGTGGAGCTGTTCGGCGATGAAATTGAGAAACTGCGTGAGATTGACCTGGTCAGCGGCAGGGTCAGCGGCGAAAGAGAGCATGTGGCCATTTTCCCGACAACCCACTATGTGACGGCACCTGATCATCTGCAGCGGTCGATCGGTGACATTGAAGCCGAGCTGCAGGAGCGGCTGGCATATTACCGCGGCCGTGACCGGCTGCTCGAAGCCCAGCGCCTTGAACAGCGCACAAATTACGACCTGGAGATGCTGCAGGAAATCGGCTACTGCAGCGGCATTGAAAATTATTCGCGTCATCTTGACGGCCGCCCGCCCGGCAGCAGGCCTGCGACCCTGCTCGATTATTTCCCGGATGATTTATTGGTGGTAATTGATGAATCGCATATCACCATCCCCCAGATCAACGGAATGTACCGCGGGGATTATTCGCGTAAGAACAACCTGGTAGAGTACGGGTTCAGGCTGCCATCGGCGCTCGACAACCGGCCTCTTCGTTTTGATGAATTTGAAAACCTAATTAGCCAGGCAATCCTGGTTTCTGCAACGCCGGGGCCCTGGGAGCTGGAGCACAGCGCTGCGGTGGTGGAACAGATTATACGCCCTACAGGTTTGGTCGACCCGGAGGTTGAGGTTCGTCCGGCCATCGGCCAGGTTGATGACCTGTACGGCGAGATCAGGTCCCGGGCGGAAAAAAACCAGCGGGTGCTGGTGACGACCATGACCAAGCGGATGGCTGAAGACCTGACAGATTATTACTGCAATATGGGTATCAGGGTGCGTTACATGCATTCCGATATCGGTGCGCTTGAACGGATGGCGATCCTCAGGGGGCTGCGCCTCGGCAAATTTGACGTTTTGATCGGGATTAACCTGCTGCGCGAAGGCCTGGATCTGCCGGAGGTGACCCTGGTGGCGATCCTTGATGCGGATAAGGAAGGGTTTCTGCGCTCCGACCGGTCGCTGATCCAGACCATCGGCCGCACCGCCCGCAATGTTGAAGGCCGGGTAATCATGTACGCCGAGGAAACAACGCCCTCCATGCAGCGGGCGATCGAAGAAACCGAACGCCGCCGCAGCCGGCAGGTTGCCTATAACGAAAAAAACGGTATCGTGCCGCAGACGATCGTCAAACCGGTTTACGGGCTGATCGAGGCCACAGCAGTAGCCGAGGAAGAGGGGCGCTACATTGACGAACAGTTCAGGGAAATGCCCGCAGCCAAACGCCGCTCAGCGATCGAAAAATTGCGCAAAGAGATGCTCCAGGCATCGAGAGAGCTGGCTTTTGAAAGAGCGGCAGAGCTGCGCGACCTGATCTTTGAACTGGAAAAACAGGCTTGAGGAGATTGATCTGTAATTGAGGTGGAACTGTTGGCTGCAGGGGAAATCATAATACGCGGGGCCAGGGAGCATAATCTGAAAAACGTCAACCTGACCCTGCCGCGCAATAAACTGATTGTTTTTACAGGCCTGAGCGGCTCCGGCAAATCGTCGCTGGCCTTTGATACAATCTACGCCGAGGGGCAGAGGCGCTACGTTGAATCGCTGTCGGCTTATGCCCGCCAGTTTTTGGGGCAGATGGATAAACCGGATCTGGATCAGATCGAAGGGCTCTCCCCGGCGATCTCCATCGACCAGAAGACGGCTTCACGGAACCCGCGTTCCACTGTCGGCACGGTGACGGAGATTTATGATTACATCCGCCTGCTTTACGCGCGCATCGGGCATCCCTACTGCCCGTTTTGCGAAAAGCCGATCAGCCAGCAGTCAGCCCAGCAAATGGTTGACCAGGTGATGGCTTTGCCTGCAGAAACCAAGATCCATGTAATGGCCCCCCTGGTACGCAGCCGTAAGGGCGAGTATTCGCGGCTGTTGGAAGAGATGCGCCGAAAAGGCTATGTGCGCGCGCGAGTCGACGGGGAAGTGCGGGAGCTGGACGATGATATCATTCTCGACAGGCAGAAGAAGCACGATATCGAGGTGGTAGTTGACCGCCTGGTGCTGCGTGAGGATATTCGCACCCGCCTGGCCGATTCGATCGAAACAGCGCTCAGGTTGAGCGAGGGCCTGGTCCTGGTTGAGGAAGTGGGCAGCACGGAGCAGCTGTTCAGCGAAAATTTTGCCTGTGCCGAGTGCGGGTTCAGTTTTGAAGAGATCAGCCCGCGTATTTTCTCCTTTAACAGCCCTTACGGTGCCTGCCCTGATTGCAGCGGGCTCGGAACGAAAGCCGAGTTTGCCGTCGATCTGGTAATTCCCTATCCCGAGCTATCCATCAGCGAAGGCGCTATTCACCCCTGGTCCGGGCAAAATTACTACATGCAGTTTCTTGCATCGGCAGCAAAAGACTGGAACATCGATCTCGACAAGCCTTTTAAAGATCTTGAGCCTGAGGAACAGCGGAAGATTCTTTACGGATCAACTGAATTGATCAATTTTCGCTATGTAAATATGTTCAAGCGGGTACGTACTTACCGCAAGGCGTTTCCCGGTGTGCTGCGGCTCATGGACCGCCGCTACGCGGCGACTGAGTCGGAGGATATGCGTGCCGAGCTGTCCCGTTATATGCAGGTAAGGCCTTGCCCTGCATGTGAAGGCCGGCGCCTGAAACCATCCAGCCTGGCTGTGCTGCTGGGCGGGCGTAACATTGCCGAACTGGCCGCCCTTACCGTTGAAGAGGCAGGGCTTTTTTTCGGGGAACTGGAATTGAAACCCAGGGAACAACATATTGCCCGCCAGGTGTTAAAAGAAATTGGCGAACGCTTAAATTTTTTGTTTAACGTTGGCCTGCAGTACCTGACTCTTGATCGGGCGGCGGCGACCCTTTCAGGCGGTGAAGCACAGCGAATCAGGCTGGCAACCCAGATCGGTTCCGGGTTAACCGGGGTGATCTATATCCTTGATGAACCAAGCATCGGCCTGCACCAGCGCGATAATGCCCGCCTGATCGTAACGCTGAAAGCGCTGCGGGATCTGGGCAATACGGTGCTGGTGGTCGAACATGATGAAGAGACGATCCGGAACGCCGATCATATTGTCGATATCGGCCCGGGCGCTGGGGCCGGAGGCGGCTCGATTGTAGCTGATGGCACGCTTGAAGATATTGTTGCTGCCCGTGAATCGATAACCGGCGACTATCTGGCAGGGAGGCGGGTTGTTCCCCTGCCGGTAGCCAGGCGAAGCACAAACGACCGCTGGCTCTGGATCCGCGGGGCCAGCGAGCACAATCTGAAAAATATTGATGTGGGTATACCGCTGGGCCTCTTTGTCTGTGTGGCGGGGGTTTCCGGTTCCGGCAAGAGCACCCTGATTAACGAGATCCTGGCCCGGGCGCTGGCCCGTAAACTGCAGCGTTCGCGGGAACAGTCCGGTGAACACCGCGCTCTGGAAGGCGCGGAACAGCTTGACAAGGTTATTGAAATAGACCAGTCGCCGATCGGCCGCACGCCACGCTCAAACCCGGCCACTTACACCGGCCTCTTTGACGGTATTCGCGAACTTTTTGCCAAAACCCCGGAATCGCGTCGCCGCGGCTATAAGCAGGGGCGGTTTAGCTTTAATGTTAAAGGCGGGCGCTGCGAAGCCTGTCGCGGCGACGGTATCTTACGGATCGAGATGCACTTTCTGCCCGACGTATATGTACCATGCGAGGTTTGCGGCGGAAAACGCTATAACCGTGAAACTCTCGAGGTGCGTTACAAAGAGAAGAATATTGCCGATGTGCTGGAGATGACTGTGGAGGAGGCGCTTGATTTTTTTTCGGCGATTCCGAAAATCCAGCGTAAGCTGCAGCTGCTTTACGACGTGGGCCTCGGCTACATTCATCTTGGCCAGTCGGCAACCACACTGTCCGGCGGAGAAGCGCAGCGGGTCAAGCTTGCCACCGAGCTGTCGAGACGCAGCAACGGGCGCAGCATGTATATCCTGGACGAGCCGACCACGGGACTGCACCTTGATGATATCAATAAATTGCTGATCATACTGGACCGCCTGGTGGAAAGCGGCAACACGGTCGTGGTAATCGAGCACAATTTAGATGTGCTGAAGAGGGCCGATTATTTAATTGATTTAGGCCCGGAAGGCGGAGACGGCGGCGGCCGGGTGGTTGCCTCCGGCACTCCCGAAGAAGTGGCAGCATGTAAGCAGTCGTATACCGGACAGTGGCTGGCCGGGGTGCTCGGGGCCGGCAGTAAAAAGGGCGGGAATATTTCAGGTATCTCTTAAAAATCTGGTGGGGATGGTCAGGTGTTGGAAGAGCTTAAGGATAAGGTCAGCCGTTTTCCCGACCTGCCTGGCGTTTACCTGCTGAAGGACAGGCAGGACCGGATTATTTATGTCGGCAAAGCCGGTTCGCTGCGCAAGAGGGTCCGTTCGTACCTGACCGGCAAAGTTGATTTTTCCCCGCGCCTGCGTTCGCTCCTGAATCAGCTCGCCTCGATCGATTACCTGGTTACTGACAGTGAAGTCGAAGCGCTCATCCTTGAGTGCAGCCTGATTAAGGAGCACCGCCCCCGTTTTAACGTTAACCTGAAGGATGACAAGGATTACCCTTACCTGCTGATTACCCCCGAGTTATACCCGCGCCTGGAGCTGCTGCGCCTTGCGCAGAAAAGCTCGCGCAAAGCGCGCTTTGAGGCTTACCCGGGAAGGTCCGAGCGCCGCTTTGGCCCATATACCGACGTCGGCGCTGTGCGTGATACGATGGATTTCCTCGGCACTCTGTTACCCCTGCGCCGCTGCCGTCAGCCGCTGGATGGCAGCCCGGCAGCTGAAAGGCCCTGCCTCAATTACCAGATTAAGCGCTGCCTGGCGCCCTGCCGCGGAGATGAGGCGGTCGGCCCCGAAGACTACATGCAGGTTGTTCAGCAGACGGCACTCTTCCTGGAGGGACGGCTTGGCGAACTGGAAAAAGGTTTAATACGCGATATGGAAGCAGCCGCAGCCGCCGAACAATTTGAAAGGGCAGCCGCTATCCGGGATCGCTGCCTGGCCCTGCAGCAGGTAACCGGGCAGCAGCAGAAGATGCTGTTCACCGGGGGCAGGCCCGACAGCGACATCCTGGCCCTGGCCCGGCTTAATATATATGCTGCGGTTCACCTGTTCATGGTCCGCGATGGCAAGCTGCTCAGCCAGAAGCATTTTAACCTGACCGGAGCCGATGATCTTGACGACGCAGAGGTTATGGCCTCATTTATTAAATCTTACTACAGCCGGGTTGAAAAACCTCCTCCGGAAATAGTGTCCGGCACTGAGCCTGCTGATGCAGAGCTGATTTCTGCCTGGTTGGGCGATAAGGCCGGCTACAGGGTTAAACTGCGGTCACCCCGGTGGGGCAGTCTGCACAAGCTGGTTAACCTGGCCGAGAAAAACGCTCTCTTAAAACTGGAAGAAGAGGCGGAAACAAGATCACGCCGCACAGAAGAGCCGCTGGCCGAACTGGGCCGCCTGCTTGGTGCCGAACAGCCCCCGGAGCGGATTGAAGCATACGATATCTCACACCTGCGCGGCGGGGCTGCTGTCGGGGCGATGGTTGTTTTCATTAACGGCGAAGCCGGTAAAGATGAGTACCGCCGTTTTAATATTAAAAAAGCGGCACCGGGCGATGACTATGCGGCCCTGGCCGAGGTTTTGCAGAGGATGGCGGCAGGCGCCGCCAGGGGGCCGCAGCCCGACCTGCTCCTGATTGATGGGGGCAGAGGCCAGCTAAGCTCAGCAGCTGAAGCCCTGCACGGCGGCCCGCTTGAAAAAGTCCCTCTTGCGGCCCTGGCCAAAGACCCGGATCGCCTCTACCTGGCCGGGTCGTCACTGCCGGTGATGCTGCCGGCGGATAATGCCGCCCTGCAGCTGCTGCAGCGGATCAGGAACGAGGCGCACCGTTTTGCTGTAAGCGGCCACCGGGCGCTGAAGGGCCGCAGCGCTATCCGATCGCGACTTGAGAATATTCCGGGGGTCGGCCCGGCAAAGAGGGCGGCTTTGCTAGCTGCATTTGGCAGTATCGAGCAGGTGCGTTTGGCCGGCATTGAAGAGCTTTGCAGTGTGCCGGGCATTAACCGTGCCCTGGCGGAAAAAATCTACGCGGCCGGCCGTGCCGGGCTTAAATAAAGGGGTTTTTGCGCCGGCCGGTAAAACCGGGCATGCACTGTATGGTATAGTATAACCGAGGTGGATCAGGTTATGGAATATCGCCTGCTGGCCGTCGATCTTGACGATACGCTGTTGAACAGCAGCTCGTCCATTTCGGAGCGCAACCGGGTATCAATCCGCCGGGCTGTTTTAGCGGGGGTTAAATTCCTAATTGTTACCGGGCGGATGTTCAAAACATCTGTCGGTTACCTGGAAGAGCTGGGGTTTAAAGAAGACTGCCCGTTGATCAATTACCACGGCGCCCTGGTCAAAAAGGCCCGCAGCATGGAAACGCTGCTGCACCGGCCGATTCCAAACCAGGTTGCAGTTGATGTGCTGGAACGGGCAGAAAAAACCGGGTACCACATCTCCGTTTTCCTCGAGGATCAGCTATTCATCAGGGAAGAAAGCGAGCAGTCCCGCTACTACCAGGCTATGACCGGCATCGAACTGCAGCCGGTCGGCAGCCTAAGCAGATTTCTTATGCGCAACGGCAGCTGCCCGACGAAAATGAGCATTATCCACTGGGACGGCACAATTGAGGATATCGAGGAAACCCTGCGGGCTGATTTTAATGACCGGCTGGCCATCCTGCAATCTAGGCCGTATTTCCTGGAGATTACGGATCGACTGGCGACCAAGGGGCAGACGCTCAGCTGGTTTACAGAACAGCAGGGGATCAGGCCCGAGCAGGTGATTGCTGTCGGTGACGGCCCGAATGACATAGATATGCTTGCTTTCGCCGGGCTGGGCGTGGCGGTGGGCAATGCCCGCCCCGAAGTTAAAGCGGCTGCCGATTATGTGGCCGCTTCAAATGAAGATGACGGGGTTGCGGAGATAATCGAGCGCTTTATTCTGGAGCAGGAGGGATAGCGGATGGAGAGGGCTGTTGCGATCAGGATGATTTTGATCACCGGGCTGTCAGGCGCAGGCAAGAGCCATGCCCTGGATTGTTTTGAGGACCTGGGCTACTACTGCGTAGACAATATGCCGCCTACTTTGATCTCGAAGTTTGCCGACCTTATTTTGCAGTCGGAAAACAAAAAAGTGGCATTAGTCTGCGACATGCGCGGGGCGGCTTTCTTCAATGACCTGTTCAAGGCTTTACAGGAGTTGGAGGGCTATAATGTCGATTACGAGATTCTCTTTCTTGTTGCCTCAGATGAAACGCTGATTCGACGCTACAAGGAGACACGCCGTCGGCATCCCCTGGGTGGGCTCAGCCTGCCGGAGGCGATCGGCAGGGAGCAGGAGGCGCTAAGCGCCCTGCGCGGTAAAGCGAGCCGGGAAATCGATACTACCGCCCTCAAGCCCTGGGAACTTAAAGCAAAGATAGTTGATATCTATGAACCGGAACAGCGTGATAAAAATATGCGGATTCAGCTGCTTTCTTTTGGCTTCAAGCATGGTTTGCCGCCGGACTCGGACCTGGTATTTGATGTTCGCTTTTTGCCCAACCCTTACTATGTTGAAGAATTTAAACAGCTGACGGGCGAAGATAACCGGGTCAGGGAGTTTGTCTGGAAGTGGTCGGAGACGGGGCGTTACTTCGATAAGGTTAAAGACCTGCTCGAATTTTCGATTCCTTTTTATATTAAGGAAGGAAAGTCTAACCTTGTGATCAGTATCGGCTGTACCGGGGGGAAACATCGATCGGTGGTGCTCGCGGAAGATCTGGGGCGGTTTTTGGGCTCCCGTTACAACGTAGCGGTGGAACACCGCGACATCGAAAAATAGGAACCGGGAGGGAATCCCTTGTCTTTAACCAGGCAGGTCAAGGAAGAGCTGACCAGGCAGGAAGCCGGTTCTCAATGCTGCAGTTCCTGGGAGCTGAAAGCACTTTTGCTTAAAAGCGGCTATTACACTTTCAGGCAGAAGGATTACAGCCTCAGTGTCATGGTTGACCATATTTCCGTTGCCCGCCGCCTGTTTAACCTGCTTCGTCAAGCGGGGGTGGAAGCGCCGCTGATTTATCGGCGGCAGGAGGTACGGCTGCGCAGAAGCCAGTTTGTAGTCCAGGTCTACGGCAGCGGGCAGGTAGATGCGCTGCTGGTCTATCTTGACCTGAAAGAAGCCGGCCGTTTTTTAACCCTGTCGCGCCGCTATGGTGCTGTTCCAAGGCGAAGCTGCTGCCGCAGGGCTTTTTTAAAAGGCGCATTTCTGGCCGGTGGCAGTATTTCTGTTTCCAGGCGCTCAGGCTACCACCTGGAAATAAACTGCGGCAGCCCCGAAGATACGGGGGTATATCAGCAGTTGCTCCATTTCTACCACCTTGATCCGCTATTAAGGATCAGAAACGATACAGCATATCTCTATTTTAAAAATGCCGAGGCCGTTGCCGACTTCCTGAGGATAATCGGCGCCGGAAGCGCCCTGCTGCAGTTGGAAAGCCAGCGCGTGGTCAAGAGCATGCGCAACAGGGTTAACCGCCTGGTGAACTGTGAAACAGCCAACCTCGGAAAAGTAGTGGCTTCAGCCCAGCACCAGCTGGACCTGATCGACGAAATTGACCGCACCTTCGGCCTTAATACTCTTTCCCCGTCATTGAAAGAGATTGTCCTGCTGCGCCGCAAATATCCCGAAGCGTCTTTTAAAGAGTTAGGCGAATTGTCAAACCCTCCGCTAACAAAGTCAGGTATCAGTCACCGTTTCCGGCAGCTGGAGCAGATCAGCCGTAAAACCGGTAAAACCAAACCGTAGCAAATATCATGCCAGCCGGGTAATTAAAGGCAGGAAATGCAGCTTCTGTTGTCGAAATAGGCTTTTAGACCACAGGGCCGGAATGAATATGGTTTGGCGGGAGCCGGTTATATGAAAATCGATTATAACTTAAAGCTTGAACAAAGCCAAAAACTAATTATCACACCTGAGCTGAAGCTGGCAATTACCCTTTTGCAGTACTCCTCGCTCGAGCTGATCGAACATATCGAGCAGGAGTTGCTGGACAACCCGGTCCTGGAGATTCAGGATAACCCCGAACCGGAAAAAGAGCAGGATAAAGAATCGGAAAACGAAGAAGCGGCAGCAGCCGGCGAAGCGGCAGCAGCAGCTTCCGCAGACGATCTGCCCTGGGAAGAGTATTTTCGCGACATGGACCTTGACAGCAGCTATTATGCTCCGGTCCGTTCGCGCGAGGATGCTGAACATCAGCCAACTGTAGAAAATTGTGCCGGTATGACCGGCTCCATGCAGGAAGATCTTTGCGCGCAGCTGCGGATGCTTAACCTTTCGCCGCATCAGTTTAACGTTGCCGCTTACCTGGCAGGAAACCTGGATCACAACGGGTACCTGCAGGGTGAACTTGAAGATCTGACCGAAGCGATCGGTGCCGAACCTGCTGAAACCGAAGATGCGTTAAAAGTTATTCAAAAGCTTGAGCCCGCCGGTATTGGCTGCCGCAATCTGCAGGAATGCCTTTTACTGCAGCTGCAGCGCCTGGACGATCCTCCTCAGCTGGCAGTAGCTGTTGTCACCCACTACCTACCTGCCGCCGCGGACGGCCGTTACCGTTTTCTGACCGGCCGGCTCGGTTGCACGGAAGAGCAGGTGAAAGAAGCGGTTGATTTCATCCGCACGCTAAATCCAAAGCCGGGCAGTATTTTCGGCGAGGGTGAAGAGACACGCTACATCGTACCCGATATTCTGGTTGAAAAAATTGACGGTCAGTATCTTGTGACGGCTAACGACAGCAGAATCCCGCACCTGGTTATCAGCCCGTTTTACCAGCAGATCCTGAGAGACGGCGCCGGCGATGAGCAGCTTTCAAGCTATGTCAAGGCAAAGATTGAAAAAGCATACTGGCTGATCCGCAGCATCGAACAAAGAAGGATTACCCTTTTTAAGGTTGCCCAGGAAATCGTCCGCATTCAGGAAGCCTTTTTGGAGCTGGGCATTAAGAACCTTAAACCTCTTACCTTAAAAGAAGTGGCTACCAACATCGGAGTTCACGAGTCAACAGTGAGCCGTGCCAGTGCCGGCAAGTATATCCAGACCCCCAGGGGCCTGTTCCCCTTGAAGTTTTTCTTCTCCAGCGGCCTTACCGGAGCAGGCGGGGTAGATTACTCTTCGCACAGCATCAAGACCTACATGAGGGAATTGATCGATGCCGAAGATGCAGACCGGCCGCTTAGCGATCAAAACCTGGCCGAGCTGCTGCAGGATAAGGGGATCAATATTTCTAGAAGAACGGTTGCCAAGTACAGGGAAGAGCTGGCGTTGCCTGCTTCATATAAACGCCGACGATCTTGAAAGGTTGGGGGTAGGCTGAGTTGATAAAAACCGGGAGTATCAAAAAGATCGATGTTAAAGGACAGAATGTGCTGATGAGGGTTGATTTCAATGTGCCCCTGGAGGGCGGTGCCGTTCGCGACGATACCCGTATCAGGGCGGCCCTGCCGACGATCAGACTGCTGCTGGAGAACGGTGCCCGGCTGGCCCTTGTTTCGCATCTCGGGCGCCCGAAAGGGGAACCGGACCCGGGCCTGAAACTCGACCCGGTGGCTGAAAAACTGGGCGAACTGCTGGGCCGGCCGGTTAAAAAGCTGGATGTTGTAACCGGCCCTGAAGTGAAGGCGGCGCTTTTCTCCCTGGCCGAGGGCGAGCTGCTGCTGCTCGAAAATGTACGTTTCGAAAAGGGCGAGGAGAAGAACGACCCCGGTTTTGCCCGTGACCTGGCGGCCCCTTTTGACCTTTTTGTCAATGATGCTTTCGGTACTGCCCATCGCGCCCACGCTTCCACGGTCGGGGTGGCTTCATTTATTCCAGCTTACGCCGGGTTATTGATGCAGAAGGAAATAGAAGAACTTTCCCGCTGCCTCGAGGCGCCGGGGCGTCCCCTGGTTGCAATCCTGGGCGGGGCCAAAGTATCCGATAAAATCGGCGTGGTCAGCCGTTTCCTGGAACTGGCCGATACGCTGCTTGTCGGCGGGGGCATGGCAAACACCTTACTTGCGGCAAAAGGTTACCACCTCGGAGATTCTTTTGTTGAAAAAGAACAGCTTCAGAACGCCTCCAAACTGTTGGCTGAGGCAGAAAAGAGCACCTGCCGCCTGGTTTTGCCGGTTGATCTTGTTGTTGCCCGCAAGCTTGAAGCGGGCAGCCCCCGTGCGGTGATGGAACCGCAGGTAGTTGACGGGGACTGGAAAGCTGTTGATATCGGCCCGCAGACGGCGGCGCTTTTCAGTGAAGTGGTCAATCAGGCCGGTATGGTGGTCTGGAACGGTCCGCTCGGGGTGTTCGAAATCCCGCCATTTGAGCAGGGGACTGCTGCTGTGGCCAGGGCGATTGCCGTCGGCCGGGCTTACTCGGTTATAGGCGGAGGCGACCTGGTCGCTGCTGTTGAATCCTTCGGGCTGGCTGATCAGGTCAGCTTTATTTCGACCGGGGGCGGCGCTACCCTGGAGTTTTGGGAAGGCAAAGAACTGCCCGGCATCAGCGTATTGCGCTAGTTATTGTCGATAATATCTTGCGGGAGGTAACTATGAGACTGATTATAGCGGCAAACTGGAAGATGCATAAAACTGCAGCCGAAACGGCTGCTTTTTGTCAGGAGCTGCGCCGGGGCGAAGCCCTTTTTGAAGGGGTTGATGTAGTTGCCTGCCCGCCTTTTACCTCCCTGGCGGCTGCTGCGGACGGTTTTAAAGGCAGTGTGGTAAAAATCGGTTCCCAGAATATGCACTGGGAAGAACAGGGGGCTTACACCGGGGAAATTTCCGCTTTGATGCTTTTGGAATACGGTGTCAGATTCGTGATAATCGGGCATTCCGAACGGCGCCACCAGATGGGTGAAACAGATCAGCAGACAAGTTTGAAAGTAAAAGCAGCCCTGGCAGCCGGGCTGACACCAATTTTATGCCTCGGTGAAACAGAAAGCGAAAGGGATCGGGAAGAGACTGCGGCGGTCATTAAAAGGCAGCTGTTTGCTGCCCTGGAAGGCCTGGCGGTTCAAGACTTTTCAAACCTGGTCGTGGCCTACGAGCCAGTCTGGGCGATCGGCTCCGGCAGGGCGGCTTCGGCTGATGATGTCGAAGATGCGGCTTCTCTCGTGTACCGGCTGACAGCCGAGCAGTTCGGGGCTGCTAGCGCGAAAGGGTTAAGGGTGCAGTACGGGGGATCTGTTAATACAGAAAATATCGGATCTTACATGGCGTTACCATCAGTATCAGGGGCGTTGGTGGGTGGGGCCAGCCTGGATGCCAGGTCTTTCAGCGCCTTAATCCAGGCTGCCAGGAAGGCGGTTCTCCATTGAAAAATGTATTGCTGTTAATTCTTGACGGCTGGGGTTACGCCGCGCCCGGTGCGGGCAATGCCGTAGATCTGGCTTCCACGCCCAATATGGATCGCTTTTGCCGCCGGTATCCCCGGACCCTGCTCGACGCTTCGGGAGAAGCGGTCGGTTTGCCGCCGGGCCAGATGGGCAATTCTGAGGTGGGTCATTTGAATTTGGGTGCGGGAAGGATTGTCTACCAGGGCCTGACGAGGATCAGCAGGTACCTGGAATCCGGTGAATTCTTTGCCAATACAGTGTTGTTGGAGGCGATGGGGCGGGTCCGGAATGGCTCCGGAGCCCTGCACCTGGTTGGTCTTGTCTCTGACGGCGGGGTGCACAGCCACTTTGAGCACCTGCTGGGGCTGATGGAGATGGCCCGCCGGCAAAAAGTGGATCGCCTTTTTATTCATGCTATTTTAGATGGAAGGGATACGGTTCCTTTCGGCGCAGAGCCTTTTTTGGCCGAATTGGAGCGATTATGCAGGCATCATGGAACAGGCAGGGTGGCAACAGTTTGCGGCCGTTACTATGCCATGGACCGGGATCGGCGCTGGGATCGGGTCAGGAAAGCGTACGACGCCTACACAAAAGGTGTTGGCCTGCATGCCTGCAATGCTTTGCAGGCGTTGAAAGAATCATACGACCGGGGCAAAGGAGACGAATTTGTCCAGCCGTCGGTCATCACGACCGGCGACGGGAAACCGGTCACAACAATTGCCGGCGGTGACAGCGTTATATTTTTCAACTTTCGTCCGGACCGGATGCGTCAGATGGTCCGGGCTTTTACCGATCGTGATTTTGAGTATTTCGACCGCGGTGATGATCCACCGCTTCCCCATTGTGTGACCATGACCGAGTACGACCGGTCCCTGCCGGTTCCGATCGTTTTTTGCAATGAGGATGTCCTGGCGACGCTGGGCGAGGTTTACGCTGATCAGGGGTTAACCCAGGTACGAATTGCCGAAACGGAGAAATATGCCCACGTCACTTTTTTCTTCAGCGGCGGCAGGGAGGAACCCTTTTACCTGGAAGACCGGATTCTCGTTCCATCCCCGCAGGTGGCCACTTATGATCTGCAGCCGGAGATGAGCGCACCGCAGGTTACCCGGGAAATAATTGAATCTGTCACCCGGAACAAACATCGCCTGATAGTGGCCAACTTTGCCAATGCCGATATGGTAGGCCATACCGGGAACATCGGGGCGGCGGTTAAAGCGGTTGAGGCCGTTGATCGCGGCTTGGGTGCTATTGAAGCGGGGGTTTTGGCCGGCGGCTGGGAGATGATTGTCACCGCCGACCATGGCAACGCCGAACTGATGATGAACGGCTCAGGCGAAACGTTAACAGCACACAGTGCAAACCCGGTGCCTTTTGTAATTGTCGGCAGGGAGATGAGGGCGCTGCGCGAAAATGGAATCCTCGCCGATGTGGCCCCGACTGTCCTGGCTCTGGCAGGCCTGGAAAAACCGGCGGCGATGACCGGTTCGAGCTTATTGGGGTAAATTTGAATTGTGGTCGTCAGATCCGCCAGGCTGGGTCGATATTATGTAATTACGACAGATGACGAAGGAGGAATTGATATGGAAGAACGGATAAATGCGGTAAAGGCAAGGGAAATCCTTGATTCACGGGGGAACCCGGCACTGGAGGTTGACCTGGAGCTGGAGTGCGGATTGAGCGGCCGGGCTGCGGTTCCCTCCGGGGCTTCAACCGGGGCTTTTGAGGCAGTGGAGCTGCGTGACGGAGACGAACGGCGCTATCTCGGCCGCGGGGTCCTGAATGCCGTCCGCCATGTCAACGAAGATCTTGCCCGGGCAGTCTGCGGGTTGAGTGTGTTGGACCAGCAACAGCTTGACCGGGCGATGATCGGGCTTGATGGGACAGCCAATAAATCGCGGCTCGGTGCAAACGCTATTCTGGGGATTTCGCTGGCTGCCGCCCGTGCGGCGGCGTCAATGCTGGGCATGCCGCTTTACCGCTATATCGGCGGTTTGGGGGCCACCCTGCTACCCGTGCCTTTTATGAACATCCTTAACGGCGGCAGCCATGCCGACAATAATATTGATATTCAGGAATTCATGATTGTGCCGCACGGAGCGGATTCTTTTTCCGAAGCCTTAAGAATGGGAACAGAGATCTTCCACCGGCTGAAGAAGATTCTGCAGGCCGGGGGCCTGAACACCAATGTGGGAGACGAAGGCGGTTTTGCCCCGGACTTGGCCTCATGCGAAGCTGTGATTGATCTGATCATGGAAGCGATCGAGGCAGCAGGGTACCGGCCGGGCGACCAGGTAAGTATCGCCCTTGATGTTGCTGCCAGCGGGTTTTTCAAGGACGGCAGTTACCGGCTGGAAGGCCGCAGCTACGATGCTGCCGCCCTGGCCGGTTATTACGGGAAACTGGTTGAACATTACCCTCTGATCAGCATCGAAGACGGCCTGGACGAAGAAGACTGGGAAGGCTGGCAGAAGCTGACGCAATCCCTGGGCTCAAAAATCAAACTGGTGGGCGATGATCTTTTTGTAACCAACCAGGAGCGGCTGATGCGGGGAATCGGCACAGGCACCGCCAACGCCATTTTGATTAAGCTCAACCAGATCGGTTCTTTAAGCGAAACCCTTGACACGATGGCCCTGGCACGCCGGGAAAGCTACAGCTGCATGGTTTCCCACCGTTCCGGAGAGACTGATGACAGTTTTATCGCAGATCTTGCCGTTGCAACTGCGGCAGGGATGATTAAAACCGGCGCTCCTTCTCGTGTCGACAGGGTTGCCAAGTATAACCAGCTGCTGAGGATCGAAGAAGAGCTTGGAGCCTCGGCGCTCTATGCCGGCAGGATATTTGACAGGCTCTAAAACGGGAATCATAAAAATTTGTCAAGTAGAACCAGATATGTTACAATAACGCTTGCTTGGTTAAGTATGAAGGGTTACTGGAGGTAGTTGTCGATGCTCGGAACAGTTTTAACTATAATCTATCTGGTATTATGCCTGGCCCTTATTGCCACGGTTTTGCTGCAGTCCGGACGCAGTGCAGGCCTGGGGGCTATTGCCGGTGGCGCGCAGTCGCTGGTCGGAAAGAAAAAAGGGCTTGACGAGAAGCTGGGGCAGTTAACAACTTACCTGGCAGTTAGTTTTATGCTCTTTACCATTGCCCTTGTGGTGATCAACAACTAATAGGGATTTAGGCTGAAACAGCGAGGCAGGGGCTCTTTATCAAGCCCCTGCCTTTTAATTTGCAGTGCGACGCATTATAATTATTTTATGAGGGCTGCATCTTCCGGCCAGGTAGGGTATAGGAACCATAACAGCGTTAAACTTCCCGATAACCTGGTACCGGTTTATCAGGAAACTGAAGGGGTTGAAAGGTTATATCGTGACCAGGAGAAACAATATCGACCAGCTGCGCACCGGTATAAGGCAGCTTTTAAAGGTGAGCCGGCAGAAAGCCCTGTCTGTGGGCCAAATACTTGCCGGGCTTGCTTTGCATGAACAGGATCGGGCGATTCTGCAGAATGTAATAAAGAAGATGCAGGATGAAGGTGCTCTGATCAGGAGCGAACAGGATCGTTTCGGGCTGCCGGAAAAACTGGGGCTGCTGACCGGTATCCTGCGCGGTAACCGGAAAGGGTTTGCTTTTCTGGTACCGGAACAGAAAACTGAAGATGTCTATATCAGCGCCACGAATCTAAATAACGCCGTTCATGGTGACCGGGTGGTGGTTCGTGTCGGGCAGCAGAAAGGACGCCGCCGCGAGGGAGTGGTTGTTAATATAATCGAGAGAGGCCGAAACCGGCACGTCGGGACCCTGTACCGCGACCGGAAATGGTTTTTTGTCGTGCCTGACGACGACCGTTTCCCAGGCGCAGTGCATGTTGCCCCTGCTGATTTGAGCAGGGCCAGGCCGGGAGAAAAAGTTGTTGTTGAAATAGCAAAGTGGGCCAGGGGCAGCCGTGCGGCGAGGGGAGTGGTTGCCGAGCGCATCGGGCCACCGGGCAGTCACTGCACAGACCGGCTCATTTTCAAATACCGTTTTGACCTGCCGGACGAATTCCCACCTGCAGTGACCAAAATGCTTGGGGAGCTGCCTGGCGAGGAGGTGATTGCCCGGGCAGCCGGGGAAGAAGGGCGGGCTGACCTGCGGCACCTGCCGATGGTTACAATAGATGATCTGAGCGCCCGTGATTTTGATGATGCAGTCTCGCTGGAACTGCCGGGAGATGGAGTTTACCGGCTTGGGGTGCATATAGCCGATGTTTCGCACTACGTCCGACAGGGCAAGGCCCTTGACCGTGAGGCCTTAAAGCGCGGAACCAGCATTTACCTTGTCGAAAAAGTAATTCACATGCTTCCCCCGCTTTTGTCGGAAAACCTCTGCAGCCTGCAGGCCGGCAAAGACCGTTTGGCGCTCAGTGTAATTATGGATATTGATCGGCTGGGCGAGCTGCTTGATGCCCGTTATACGGCCAGCGTGATCAGGGTAACCGAGCGGTTGACTTACCAGCAGGTAGAAGCTTATCTCAGCGGGGAAGAGCCGCAGCCGGTCTTTAGGGCCGAAGGGCTGACTGAGATGCTGGACCGGATGCGGGAACTCTCCGGGATCCTGCGGAAACGCCGTATGGAACGGGGGGCTCTCGACCTGGATCTGCCCGAGGCACGTATCGAAGTCGACGATCAGGGGGTGCCGCTAGCGATCACCAGGCGAACGATGGGGCAGTCGGAATCGCTCATTGAAGAATTCATGGTTTACTGCAATGAAGCGGTTGCCGGTTATTTATTTAAGCGCAAGCTGCCCTGTGTTTACAGGGTGCACTCTCTGCCGACGGCCGAAAAACTGGCGGCGCTGAGAGAAACCCTTTCCTTAATGGGCGTTGCCGCCCTGGCAAAACAAAAAGAGCTGAAAGCGAAGCATTTAAAGCAGCTGCTGGAGCAAACGAGGGGAGAAAAGGCAGAAAGGCTGGTTCGCTACCTTGTCCTGCGTTCCCTGCCCCAGGCGTTGTACAGCTCTGCCAACGAAGGGCACTTTGGCCTGGCTTCACAATGTTACTGTCACTTTACCTCTCCGATCAGGCGTTATCCCGACCTGATCGTACACCGGATCCTGAAACAGCAGCTGGCACCTGGCGGCCTGAAAGGGGATAAAATAAATAGTTTGCAGGCCCGCCTGCCGGGGATCGCGCAGCAGTCTTCTGAACGGGAGCGGGCAGCAGTTGAGGCGGAAAGAGCCAGTACTGAGATGAAAAAAGCCCAATATATGGAAAAAAAGATCGGCGAAACGTACAGCGGTATCATCAACGGCGTAACCAACTTCGGCCTTTTCGTGGAGCTTGATAACACGGTGGAAGGGTTGACCCCGATTAGTGAACTGAAAGATGATTATTATTTTTATAACGATAAGGCGGCTTCCCTGACCGGTGAGAGAACCCGCAGGATCTACCGGCTGGGGGATCAGATTGATATAGTTGTAAAAGGGGTGGACCGGGAAGAAGGCAAGGTTTCCTTTGCCCCTGCAGGGTAAAAAAATATTGACACAGTGATTTATTTGGAGGTAAAGATGGATCTATACCATGCTATATATAGTCGGCGCAGTATCAGAAAGTATAAGCCTGATCCGGTGCCGGTTGAAAAACTGGAACGGATACTGGAAGCGGCCCGTGCTGCTCCCTCCTGGAGCAACCTCCAGTGCTGGCGTTTTATTGTTGTGAGAGATGTGTTGGTTAAAGAGGCCCTGGCCGAGAGTATGCCTGTCAGCAACCCGGCCCGTAAGGCGGTTGGTGAAACGGCGCCGCTGGTGCTGGTCCTGTGTGCCGATCCGAAAGAGTCGGGCGTACATGATCGCAAGGAATATTACCTGCTTGATGCCGGTTTGGCTATGCAGCAGCTGATGCTGGCCGCCCATGCCGAAGGTCTCGGCACTTGCTGGGTGGCATACTTTGATCAAGAGAAGGCGCGGGCAGCCTGCGGAGTGCCGCATGATTACCGGGTGGTGGCCCTTTCGCCCCTCGGCTATCCCAATGCAGCACCCGGTGCCCGCCCCCGCAAAAGCCTGCACGAAATCGTTTTCAGCGAAAAATGGGACAACCCCCTGAAATTTCGTGACAAGGGGACGGGGGTATGACACGATTTTAATGGAGTATGAAACTGTGGATAAAGTAATTAGCACCAATCGTAAAGCGCGGCATGATTACCATATAGAGGATTCATTCGAGGCGGGTATTGTGTTGACCGGCACCGAAGTGAAATCTGTCCGCAATGCGAGGGTTAATTTAAAAGACAGCTTTGCCAAGGTTGAAGGAAACGAACTTTTCCTGTATAATATGCATATAAGCCCCTACGAGCAGGGCAACCGCTTTAACCATGAACCGCTGAGGATCAGGAAACTGCTGATGAGAAAAATCGAGATCAGCAGGCTGAGCGGTAAAATAAAAGAAAAGGGTTACTCCCTGATTCCCCTGAAAATTTACCTGGTCAGGGGGCTGGTAAAAATTGAGCTTGGCCTAGCCCGCGGTAAGAAGTTGTACGACAAAAGGCGCGATATTGCCGAACGGGACAGCAAGCGCGAGATGGAAAGAGTTTTCAGGGATAGGCAGAGGAATGAATAAAGTTTGGGGGCGTAAGGATTCGACGGGGGTTTTGGAAGCAGAAGAGGCAGGTCCAGGACCATGGCCTGGTTAAAACATGGAACGGCTATAAACGCCAAACCTAAATTAGCACTCGCTGCTTAATCTAAAGTAGCGCGTCCCTCCCCACCCCGGCCGGGGGAAGGAGCAGGGGCGTCACTAATCCGGCCTACTTCGATAGCGGCTGCCTCTTCGCTGCCGAGGGAAAACAAACGGGGCTGGCGCCGAAAGATCCCGTTCCGGGGAGCCGGGGGCGCGAGAAACAAATCCGGAACTAAACTTGTAGAAACTTCTGCAGCTGTGCCTTCGGACGCGGGTTCGATTCCCGCCGCCTCCACCAGATAATCTACCATCTATTGATAAAAAGATTTTTATCGGTGGGTGGTTTTTGTTTTACTTGAAAGTGCTGTATTTAAGCCATTCTCGCGGGTTTGCAGAACGGCTTTTATTATTTTATGGCAGCTTTGTTTTGCTGTTTTTGGAGGACACTTGACTTGAACCGTGGCGGTTTTCAGGGCAGGCACACAGGCAAATCGTTAAAAGAAAGCAAATCGTTAAAATTTGCACCGAAAATCGGGCTATCTTTTAACGATACACCGACCCGTTAAAAGATAGCTCTTTCACACACACAAACACAGGCAAAAAAACAGCCCGCCCGAAGGCGAGCCGTGGATTTTCAGATGTTATGCGACGACTTCAGAGCCGTTCCTGAGCCTGAATGTCATCGTGCCGTCTCTGCTGACGATCGCTTGGTCAATGACGGCGAGCCATAACTTTTCGTCGAACTCGGTGATGGCGAGCGGTCGGCTCTCGATGTCCCGAATGAAGCCCTCGATAATCTTCGCTTTGCAGAGCCGTTTGTACTTGTAGTTGCACTGCCAGACTTCCTTTCGGTAGGTCTTATCGCCCTTGTAACTGCCCCAGACCTTTTTGCCAAACCACCCGCCGCAGTCGGCGCAAACAATCTTCGCTGCGAAAATGCTCGTGCAGCTTGTCGGTTTGCCAATCGAGCGGCGGCGCTCTATCTCTACCTGAACCGCGTCAAATTCGTCCGGCTCGATGATGGCGGGATGGCTGTCCTCGACGTAATATTGCTGTACCTGGCCAGTATTCTTGACCATCTTCTTGGTGAGGAAGTCCGAGCAGTAGGTCTTTTGCAAAAGCGCGTGGCCTTTGTATTTTTCATTGGTCAGGATTGACCGCACCACCGCCGTCTGCCATGTTTTCTTGCCCGCCGGCGAAGGGAGGTCATAACTGCCGAGGTACTTGGCGATTGCCGAGAATGTCTTGCCCTCCATATATAGCCTGAATATCGGCCGCACAATCTCCGCTTCGGCGGGGACTACCTTTGGCAAACCGTCCTCGCCCTTCTCGTAACCGAGGAACTGGGCATACGGAAGGCTGACCTTGCCGTCGGCCATGCGCTTGCGCTGACCCCACGTCTCGTTTTCTGAAATGGAGCGGCTTTCCTCCTGTGCCAGCGAGGACATTATCGTAATCAGCAGTTCGCCCTTGCTGTCGAGTGTGAAGATGTTTTCCTTTTCAAACCAGACCTCGCAACCGACATCTTTAAGCTTACGGACAGTGATCAGACTGTCAACCGTGTTTCGGGCGAAACGGCTCACCGACTTGGTAACGAGTAAATCAAACTTACCCGCCAAGCCGTCGGCAACCATCTGCTTGAAGCCCTCACGTCGTTTCATGTTCACTGCTGAAATGCCCTCGTCCGTATAAACTGTGACAAATTTCCAATCCGACCGCCCTTAAATTAGCTTTGTGTAGTAGTCAACTTGAGCTTCGTAGCTGGTGAGCTGCTCGTCGCTGTCGGTGCTGACCCTTGCGTAGGCGGCTACTCTGCGTCTGGCTGCTGAATTTCTCTCTTGGGCCGAAACGACAGGGGCAGTGGCGGGGATTACCCGTACATTAGCCATTTCGACCGTCTCCCGTCAAAGCCTTTTCACGGGCGGTTTGCTTCCTCATATCCGTCCAGCTTTCACGGCGGGAGCGGTTCTCCCAGTTAATCGTCTGCTCCGTGCCGTCTTTTAATGTGAATATCAGAACGCCGTCGTCAGGGACTCTAATTGAGGCTACCTTTGCCGTGAACACGGCGGGGTCATACTCGGAAAGCCCCAACACCTCGGCGCACTTTTCTTTAAGGATATCTTCGCGTATACGTTTCGCAGCACATTCGTGCTTACCCTTATAAGTGAAAGTAGCGCAAGCCCATGTCACCGCAGCATATTTTGTGTTGATTGAGTTTATCTTTTTGCGAAATTTTGCACCGCACCGACCGCAAGTGATAAGTCCTGAAAATTCACTGAATGTCCGTTTGCGAGGGTGGTTTGCATTTTCTGCCCGCCGTGCTATTTCAGCCTGAACAGACTCAAAGGTCTCACGGTCGATAATCGCTTCATGGTTGCCCTCGACATAGTATTTAGGCAACTCGCCGTTGTTTGGCTTCCAATTCTTTGTGATGTGGTCGGAAATAAAGCCTTTTTGCAGGTACATATCACCGATGTACTTTTCATTCTTAAGGATTGAACCCACTGTGCTTTCCGACCATCGGCCGCCGCATTTCGTCGGCACTCCGAGCCTGACCAGTTTCTTCATAATGGCGTTCTTGCCAAGCCCCGACAAATAGTCGGCGTATATCATCCGCACGACCTCGGCTTCCTCCGGAATGACGGTCAGTCTGCCGTCCTTGTAGTCGAATCCGTAAATGCGGATGTTGCCCCCGGGCCTGCCCTCCTTAAAGTCCTTGCGGATACGCCATTTGCAGTTTTCGCTGACCGAGCGGCTTTCTTCCTGTGCGTAGCTTGCGAGGATAGTGAGCATCAACTCCCCATCGCCCGAAAGCGAGTGCAGATTCTGCTCCTCGAAAAACACGCCAACGCCGATGCCTTTCAACTCTCGGATAGTTTCAAGTAGCATGACCGTGTTCCTTGCAAAACGGCTGATTGACTTTGTTAGGATAAGGTCGATGCGCCCCGCACGGCAGTCGGCAAGCAGTCGCTGAAATTCAGGTCTTGAACCCTTTGTGCCGGTTTCAGCTTCATCTGCGTATACGCCGATATACTCCCATTCGGGATTGCTTTGTATCAGGTTACTGTAAAAGCTGACCTGAGCGGCAAGGGAGTGGAGTATCTCGTCCTTCCCGCAGGAAACACGGGCATACGCCGCGACCCGTTGTCTGGTTGGCATCTGTGCCGTAGATTC
Organism: uncultured Syntrophomonadaceae bacterium; assembly: GCA_964389365.1. Lineage (GTDB taxonomy): Bacteria > Bacillota > Dethiobacteria > DTU022 > DTU022 > UBA993. Next base: position 14,240 of record CAYMDO010000008.1, on the reverse strand, counting down.
AATTTTCGTTATCTTTCTGCCCATAACGGCCTTCTTTCGCAGTACCATCTATCACTCTGCTTTCCTTACATAGCAAGTCTTTTTCGAGGAATATGCTGCACGAGGATAAACCGTATTTCAAAGCGAGCATTGTATCAATTGATCTCAGGTCAGCCTGGGTGATAACGCCGCCATCAAGCCATTTCTTGAACACGGACATTGACGCTTTGTAGCGTGGGATTGCCTCGTCTTTACTCATCGGAAGTCCTCCTCGCCGCCCCGAAGCAAGACCGCGAGCAGTATTTGTGATGCGTGTTCCCGCAAGCTTCAAATTCCGCTCCGCAGGCCGGGCAGGCGAAACGGTAGACTGCCTTGCGGTTTACGGCTTCGGGGTGAGCCTTCCACCACATCATACGGCATTTGTCGGAGCAGAAGCGTTTCCGCTTCGCCCCCGGCGTGTGTAAGAGCGGACATTCGCAGTTGTCGCAGACATCCTTAGAAGTGTACTGTTCTTGTTTTGTACCAACGCTGACATTGTTTCTGCGACAGCAAGACTTAACGGTGTTTTCCGATATTCTAAGTTCGTTGGCAATTCTCGCATAGCTTTCGCCTTGCGAGCGCAGATGAACTATTCGTTCTTTTTGTAATGTGGTCATAGGCTATTCCTCCGTTTCGGAGTGGAAAAAGGAAAACCCCTCACTATCCACAGGACAGGGAGGGGTGTAAGTTGGCAACCGAAACGTGCGAATTATTCGGTTTTGATGAAAGCGTCGACAAACCCCGCCGCCTTTACCCGGGCGAGCATCGCGTTGGCATTTGCCTTGGAGCTGAACGCCCCGACCTGAACGCGGTACAGCTTTTTCGACTCGGTAGGCGCAGGCGCGGGAGCGGGTGGCTTCGGCGTTTCGCCCGACGTGAGTAGCCACTTGACCTCGGCGCGGAAGGTGTCCATCGACTTCCCGTGCCTTAGAAACCAGTGACCGGGGTCTGCGTGGTTGGAAGCGATGCCGCGCCTATGCCCTTCATAATGCCCGATGATAATGCCGTCAGCCATTGGATCAAGGGTGTACTCTTTGCAGAGGAAAGCGCAAAGTTCTGCGGCTTCCTTGTACACGGCGTTGAAATAGGCAGCGTCGGTCAGGTTATCCTCGCTGATCTCGAAGGAGATATGCGTGTCGTTGCCGGAGCCTCTCACGCATCTGCCGCAGTGCCAGCCGCGATGGTTCCACGGCAAAGTCTGGTAAGTGGCAATTGAGCCATCCGCAAGCCTCCCGATAAAGGCATGGACACAAACCAGCCGTCCGTCGGGCCTGTCCTGGTTCCAGTGGTTGTTATGCCGGTTCCTGCCCAATAGCCCGTCGTCCGGGCTGACGTAGCGCCGCAGCCACGGGTTATTCCGTCTTTTGCCACACGCCCTCACCTCCTTGCCGCGGCGGGGCTTAATCCCCTGTTTGAACCGTGATTTTTTCGCGCGTGACCCGCCGCCCGTTGCCCTGGGCGAAGGTTGCAGAGATTTTGACCGCCCCTACCGGACGCACACATTTTGCTTTTGCATTGACAACGTAAATATCATGCAGTATATTGAATATACTAAGCAATGAAAGGAGTGTAATGCCATGAATGAAACCACAAATGTCAGCATCCGGATGGATGTTCAACTTAAGAAGCAGGCCGAAGAACTCTTCTCGGACTTGGGTCTCAATATGACCACAGCCATGACCATGTTCCTTCGGCAGGCTGTACGGTTCCAAGGAATCCCGTTTAAGATTTCCCGTGTTCCGAATGCAGAAACAATCGCGGCAATGAGAGAAGCGGAAACCATTGCCCGCGACCCGAACGTTAGGGGTTATACCGATCTTGACGCGCTGTTTAAGGATTTGAAAGCATGAAATATACCGTCAAACTAACAAGCAGATTCCGCAAGGACTACAAGCTGATGGGAAAACGCAACTTGGATATTTCCTTGCTTGACAAAATCATTGCGAAGCTGGCGCAGGGCATCCCGCTTCCTTCGAGTAACCGCGACCATGAATTGACCGGCACCTATGTCGGGCATCGGGAATGTCATATCCAGCCCGATTGGCTGCTTATCTATCGTATTGAGAACGATGTTCTAATCCTTACGCTGACCCGCACGGGTACCCACAGTGATTTATTCTAAGCGTCTCTGCCAGCGTCCGCCTTCACGCGCGGTGATCTCCGAGTGGCAGGAAGTACACAACGCCGTGAGATTATCGTCATCGTTGGTGCCGCCTTGCGCGAGCGGCTTGACGTGGTGGACTTCCTGCGTCGGCGTAATCCTTCCCTGCTCTAAGCAGCGTTCGCAGAGCGGATGCGCCGCGCGGTAGCGGTCGCGCACCTTCCGCCACGTCCGGCCGTAGAGCTTGCGCGTCGCCGGGTCGCGCTGGTAACGTTCGTACCGTTTTGCTTCCTCTTTGGCGTGTTCTGCGCAAAACCTATCGTCCGTCAGCTTCGGACAGCTGAAATGGGAACAGGGACGTTTAGGCTTAAAAGGCATCGGGTCACCTCATTTTTGGCATAAGAAAAGCCCCCGCAGGTTTAGCCCGCAAAGGCTTTTTACCAATTGGCACACTTTTACTAATGCCACTATACCATCTACAAAAAAGAATGCAAGTGAATTAATGTGCAGTCCTTTTATTGCTTTTGGCTTTTTTGCTTTGCTCTTTTTTCAATGACAGCCTCAATTGCAGGAACTATCTTTGTGATGTTGGTGTTGATATTATCAGTCGAAATTCTTATGACTTCCCACCCGCAGCCTAATTTCCATATAACGGCCTCATCGCGCAATTGCTGTTGCCGTAATTTTTCTTTGCCGTGAAATATTGTTCCGTCAACTTCAAGCGCAACCTTGTACTCCGGCAGCACAAAGTCAACGCTATACTCAAACATGCGAACCTGATGATGCGCGCGTATGCCATGGCGGACTAACTCAAGAGCGGTCTATCAACCTTCGTATTTCGACGACATCAGTAATCGCTAGGGTACCCATACGCCCGCCATAACCGTATCTGTCGATATGATTTCACTTCGAGTGCCATAACTTAGATTTTCAATACAGTTGTCGCTTCTGCAACCATTAAGGTGTCGAACCTCCATATTGGAAGAGCACTCGCCTAAGAACGTAAGCGCGATAAGGCGGTGAACTTTCTGAGCGTTGTGTTGACCAAGCCCAATGACGAGATAGCCGTGAGAATTTAAAACTGTATTCATAAGCCGCTCACGAATCCGGTATTCAGTGAGAATCTTTGATTTCGGATGCTGGCGAATAATTATGCGTTAAAGGTTCTTTATCCGTCCGAAATTACTGGCTTGATACCGATTTTCGTAACCAGGGACGTCTTTCCAAACCTCTGTTTCAAAAGTTGCAGCCGAGAGAGCAGACAACACTCCCCCGGTAGCTTTTTCCTTTGACCTCACGACAGGAAGTTCTCTTCGTCGTAGGTGGCGAAGTCGTCCTCCGCGCGGGATTTGCCGCCGAGCGGTTCGCCGTCGCGGATTTTCTGCAGGTTGTTCAGTCCACAGGCGATGCCCTTGTTGCCGTTTGAGTTGAAGGCGCAGAAGTTCACGCTCGCCCTGCCGTATACGCCACTGTACACCTCCGAGCGGTTCAGGATTTCCTGACGGTCGGCGTCCACGATGCCCGGCGCGGGCAGCCGGCTGTCAGGGTTATTACCATCAGTAGCAGCATCGGGACAAGCCACTTGTTCACATTGCCTACCCCCTCATTTTTCTATGATTATACGCTCTCTCATTTAAGGAAATGTTATGTCGAGTTTTAAGAATCCTTAAACTTCCCGGCGCAGGGCACGGTGGCCGATGTCTTTCCGGTAGTATGCACTGGTAAAAGATATGACCCGGCAGGCGGCGTAAGCTTTGTCCAGGGCCGCCGGCAGGGAAGCGCCCCAGGCCGTAACGGAAAGAACGCGGCCACCGTTGGTCACCGTTTTACCGTCCTGAAGTACCGTGCCGCTGTGAAAGACCTGGACATCAGGCATAGCTGCTGCTTGCTCCAGTCCGGAAATAGAGTGACCTTTTTCGTAAGGTCCCAGGTAGCCGCCTAAAGCCATAACTACACAGGCAGTATGGTAGTTGTGCCAGTGCAGGTCCTGCTCGCCTAGGTTGCCGTTAATCGTGGCTAACATTACCGCTCCTAGGTCACTCTTTAAACGGGGCAGGATTACCTGGCATTCCGGATCGCCAAAGCGTACGTTGAATTCCATTACTTTAGGGCCGCCGGCCGTGATCATCAGCCCGGCGTAGAGAACGCCCCGGAAAACGATGCCTTCACGACGCAGGGCGCGGACGGTGGGCAGCAGGATTTCCTCCTGCACTTCTGCAAGCAGTTCCGGCGTCAGCAAAGGCGCCGTGGAATACGCTCCCATGCCGCCGGTGTTAGGGCCGGTATCGCCGTCAAAGACGGCCTTATGGTCCTGGGCGGAGGCCATCGGGACGACCGTTTCGCCATCGGTAAACGCCAAAACAGAAAGTTCCTCTCCCGCCAGGTATTATTCAAGAAGAACCTTGTTACCGGCAGAGCCAAAGGCGCGCTCCTCCATGATCAGTCGGACGGCACGTGCCGCTTCTTCCCTGGTGGCGGCTACAATTACTCCTTTGCCGGCAGCCAGGCCATCTGCCTTAACGACAATGGGGACACCTCTCTTTTCAATCTCAGCGAGTGCGGCTGCCGAACCGGTAAAAACACTGCCGGCAGCGGTCGGGATCTGGTACCTCTCCATCAACTGCTTGGCAAAGACCTTGCTGCTTTCCAGTTGAGCGGCAAGCTTGCCGGGACCGAAAGCCGGCACCCCGGCGGCGGTAAGGGCATCGACCAGGCCTGTCGCCAGTGGCGCCTCCGGTCCGACTACCACCAGGTCCACTTCGTTTTGCACGGCCAGATGAACAAACCTGTCGGAGTCCTCAAGGTCAGCCGGCAGGCATTTGGCTGCCTGCGCGATGCCGGCGTTTCCCGGAACACAATAGATTTTTTGCACCCGTGGACTCATGCTCAGTTTCCAGGCCAGGGCATGCTCCCGACCGCCGCTGCCAACGATCATAATCCGCACAGGAATTCCCTCCTAGTGTTTAAAGAAGCGTCTGCCGGTCATCAGCATGACTAGGCCGTACTCATCGGCTGCCGCAACCGATTCCTGGTCCTTCAGGGAGCCGCCCGGCTGGACGATGCCGGCCACTCCGGCTGCCGCCGCCTCGTCAACCGTATCGCGGAACAAGAAGAAAGCGTCTGACGCCAGGACAGAGCCGCGGGCCTTTTGCCCGGCCTGGGCAACTGCGATGCGGGCAACTCCGACACGATTCATCTGCCCGGCGCCGATACCGACCGTCTGGCCGTTTGCAGCCAGTACAATGGCGTTGGACTTAACGTGTTTGACTACCTTCATGGCAAAGACCATGTCAGCCAGCATTTGAGCGCTCGCGCCCGCTTTACTGACCTGTTTCCAGACGGCTGGCTCGACCGGCTGATTGTCCGCCTCCTGGATCAGCAGCCCCCCGGAGACTTTCTTAAAGTCTATGGTCTGTCGGGAAGCAGGGTCAAGCGGGCACGAAAGCAGGCGCAGGTCAGCTTTGGCCGTCAACATCTCCAACGCCTCCGGTTCATACTCCGGGGCGATAATCACTTCCAGGAAAATTTCGCTCATCCTGGCCGCCGTATGGGCGTCTAACGTCCGGTTGACAGCCACGATGCCTTCGAAGATGAAAACCAGGTCAGCATCATAAGCTGCCGCGTACGCACTGAAGAGGTCCCACCCCACAGCCACGCCGCAGGGGTTGGTATGCTTGACGGCCACCGCCGCCGGCTCGGCAAATTCCCGCACCAGGTCCCAGGCGGCGTTTAAGTCGTTCAGGTTGTTAAAGGACAGTTCCCGTCCGTGCAACTGACGTGCGGCGCCTATGCTGCCGGGTGAGGGGGCCGCTTCCCGGTAAAAAGCGGCCTCGACTTGCGGATTTTCCCCGTAGCGCAACGCCTGCTGCAGGGTAAAAGGCAGCACCAGCGTTTGCGGGAATGCCGGGGCACCGGGTAACTGCCGCTGCAGCCAACCGCTGATCATTGCAGCGTATTCGGCCGTGTGGGTAAACGCCTCCACGGAAAGGGCAAAACGTACAGCTTCGCTTATCGACCCGTGCTGCGTGAGCTCTGACAGGACCTCCCCGTAGCGGGCCGGGTTAACCACTACCGCCACATGGCAGTAGTTTTTGGCCGCCGCCCGTACCATGGCCGGGCCGCCGATGTCTATGTTTTCTACAGCTTCCTCCAGCGTGACATTAAGCTTCGCCACCGTTTGCGCAAACGGGTAAAGATTAACTGCCACCAAGTCAATGGCGCCGATACCGTGCGCGTCAAGTTGCTGCCTGTGCACCTCCTAGTCACGGCGGGCCAGGATACCGCCGTGGATCAGCGGGTGCAGTGTCTTGACACGGCCGTCCAGGATTTCCGGGAACCCGGTCACCTCCGAAACACCGGTTACCGGCAGGCCGGCTTCCTGCAGCGTTTTTTGGTTCCTCCGGTGAAGATGACAGTATAGCCCAGCTTTACCAGGCCACGGGCAAATTCGACCAGGCCGGTTTACTCTTCATCGATTGAACACCTTCTTCCCTGTATCCTTAGCTTGCCATTCACCCACAGGTTGATGGCCTGCGAGTAAAGCCGGTGCTCTAAGGCATGAATACGCCGGTGCAGGCTTTCCACCGTGTCGTTTGCGGCTACCGTCAGCGCTTCCTGCAGGATGATGGGTCCAGTGTCCAGTCCTTCGTCAACAAAATGGACGGTACAACCGGTAACTTTTACGCCATAGGCCAGCGCGTCGGCTACGCCGTTTTTCCCCGGGAAAGCAGGTAGCAGCGAGGGATGGATGTTTAATATCCTGTGCTGGAAGGCAAGCACAAAATAAGGGGTGAGCAGGCGCATAAACCCGGCCAGCACCACCAAGTCTGTTTGTTGTTCCTCAAGGTAGGCCATCAGTTCCCGGTCATACTCCTCGCGGGAAACATACAGGCGTGGGTTTAAGTAGGCGGTAGGTATTTTTTTCTGCCTAGCCCGATCCAGGGCATAAGCGTTTTTCCTGTCGCTCACGACCAGCGCCACCGCGGCGCCCTGAATTATGCCGCTTTCGACGGCGTCAATAATAGCCTGCAGATTGCTGCCACGGCCTGAAGCCAGCACGGCGATTCGTTTCAACACTGGCACAGTCACTCCTTTAGTCCCTGAAACTGACGCCCGCCCCGGGCACCACTTCCCCGACGACAAGCGGCCTCTCCCCCGCCTCGCGCAGCAGGCGCACAGCCAAATCAGCTTCGCTGTCCGGCACAACCAGCACCAGGCCAAGACCCATGTTAAAAGTCTGCAGCATTTCCTGCTCCGCTACGTTACCCAGGGACTGCACTATGGAAAACACCGGCGGCACCTCCCAGGCCGAACGATCCAGAACAGCGCCGAGCCCGGCGGGCAGACAGCGCGGCAGGTTCTCCACCAGGCCGCCTCCTGTAATATGGGCCATCCCGCGGAGTGGTACCCCTGCGCTCACAGCCAGCACCGGAAGGGCATAAATCCTGGTGGGCGCCAGCAGTTCCTCTCCCAGCGTCCGGCCAAATTCCGGCACGAAGCGTCCCACCGTCCAGCCTGCCTTGGTCAGAAAAACATGGCGCGCCAGGGAATAGCCGTTGCTGTGCAGCCCGGAGGAAGGGAGTCCGACCAACACATCGCCGGCCCGCACGCCTGACCCGTCAATGACTCTACCGCGTTCGGCCACGCCAACGGCAAAGCCGGCTAGGTCGTATTCCTGGTCCGCATAAATTCCAGGCATTTCGGCCGTCTCCCCTCCCAGCAGCGCACAACCGGCCAGACGGCAGCCGGCCGCAACGCCGCCGACGATCTCGGCTACTTTCACCGGGTTAAGCGAACCCACCGCCAGGTAGTCAAGGAAAAAAAGCGGTTCCGCTCCCTGGACGATTATATCGTTTACACACATGGCCACGGCGTCCTGGCCGACGGTATCGTGTTTATCCATCAGGAAAGCGATTTTCAGCTTCGTGCCGACTCCGTCCGCCCCGGCCACCAGCACCGGCTCCCGGTACTTCGCGGTGTCAAGGGCAAACAGTCCGCCAAAGCCGCCAATATCGGCCAATACTTCCGGGCGGAAAGTGCTCCGCACCGCGGAGCGCATCAGCCTGACGGCCTCATTGCCGGCGGCAATGTCCACGCCGGCCTGCTTATAAGTGAAACTCATCAGCCGCAGCACCCCCCATTATCTTCTACATCCGGGTCACACGGGTCTACCAGGTGTTTCCCCGCACCAACAGGCGGCACATCGGCCGGGTAGCTGCCGGAAAAACAGGCGTTGCAGCCGTCCCCGGCCGGCAGGCCGACGGACTCCATCATCCCCTCCATGCTGAGGTAGCCAAGGGAATCAGCGCCAATTGCTTTCGCGATTTCCCCTGCGGGGAGGCGCGCGGCCACCAGTTCACCGGCAACTGAGGTGTCTATTCCATAATAACAGGGCGAAATAACCGGAGGCGAACTGATCAGGACGTGCACCTCGCGCGCACCGGCATTGCGCAGCATTTCCACTATGCGCAGGGAGGTGGTGCCCCGCACGATGGAGTCGTCCACCAGGCAAATGCGCTTGCCGCTGATCAGCTGCCGCAACGGGTTGAGTTTCAGCCTGACGCCAAGGGAGCGCATCTGCTGAGTAGGCTGGATAAAAGTCCTGCCTATATAACGATTCTTGACAAAGCCCATTTCGTACGGCAGTTGCAGTTGTTCGGCCACACCAGAGGCCGCGGAAAGGGAGGAGTCCGGCACGCCGATCACGATATCGGCGGCAACCGGGTGTTCCCGCGCCTGGCGCCGGCCAAGTTCTTTACGTACCAGGTGGACGTTGCGACCGTACAGGTTGCTGTCGGGGCGGGCAAAATAAATAAACTCAAAGACACACAGGGCATGACGTCCGCAGGCGGTGTATGACCGCGTTTGATAACCGCCGGCGTCAATGACGACCATTTCTCCCGGCTCAATATCACGGATAAATTCGGCGCCCACCGTGTCAAAGGCGCATGTTTCCGAGGCCAGGACATAGCCGCCGTTTAGGCGGCCAAGCGACAGGGGCCGGATGCCGTACGGGTCACGCAGGCCGATTAGCCTGTCAGCGGTCATCAGGATAAAAGTAAAGGCGCCGCGCAAGTCGGGAAGTGATTTCTCCACAGCCGCCGGCAGGTCTTCTTCGCCGGAGCGGGCGATCAGGTGAGCGATCAGCTCGCTGTCAGTGGTTGACTGGAAGATGGACCCCTGCTGTTCCAGCGCGGAACGAAGTTCATAGCCGTTTACCAGGTTACCGTTATGGGCCACGGCTAGGTAGCCGTTGCGGTAGCGGACGACCAGCGGCTGTGCATTAACCGGCAGGCTGGAGCCGCTGGTGGAGTAACGGACATGCCCTACCGCCGCCATGCCGCGCAGGCGGGTAAACCTGGCGCTGTCCTGGAACACTTCGGAAACCAGTCCCATCCCCTTTTCAATGCGGATGGTCCTGCCATCGGAAACAGCAATTCCGGCGCTTTCCTGGCCACGGTGCTGCAGGGCGTAAAGCCCGAAATAAGTCAGCCGCGCCACGTCGCTGCCGGGAGCGAAGATGCCGAAAACGCCGCATTCTTCACGCATCTTGTCGTTATCCGCTATCTCATAAACCATGCTATAGCCTCCTGCCATTTCTCCCGCAGCGTCGTTACAGGCAGGTCAACCAGCAACCGGCCGTCCAGAGTAACCTGCAGACTTTCCCCGCCGACATGGCCGAGCACCTGCAGCGGCACTCCGGCTGCGTCGGAAAGGTCCCGCAGAGCGGCCAGGTTCTCCTCCCGCAGGGAAAGCAGCACCCGAGACTGGCTCTCGCCAAAGAGCAGCTCGTCGGTGCGAAGTCCCGCGGAGTCAAGCGCGAGCGAAGCACCCAGCCTCTTCCCAAAGCAACATTCGGCCACCGCCACCGCCAGTCCGCCCTCCGACAGGTCATGCGCCGAGGAAACCAACCCGGAGCGGATGGAGGCCAGTATCGTTTTTTGCAGGGCCAGCTCCTTTTCCAGGTCCAGTAACGGCGGTAACCCCTGCACCAGGTTGTGCTGTACAGCCAGATACTCACTGCCGCCCAGACCCGGCAAAGTCTCCCCCAGGAGGACGATCAGGTCGCCGGCCTGCTTAAAGTCCTGGGTGCAGCAGAGTTCCACATCGTCAAGCAGCCCCACCATACCGACGGTCGGCGTAGGGAAAACTGCCTCGCCGTTTGTTTCATTGTAAAAGGAAACGTTGCCTCCGGTAACAGGTGTGCCCAGCACGCGGCAGGCCTCACTCATCCCGGCCACAACTTCACGGAACTGCCAAAAGATTTCCGGTTTTTCCGGATTGCCGAAATTCAGGCAGTCGGTCACGGCCAGCGGTTCCGCACCGCTGCAGACGAGATTCCGCGCTGCCTCAGCCACCGCGATTTTCCCTCCCGTGTAAGGGTCCAGGTAAGCGTAACGGGAGTTACAGTCACAAGTCATGGCCAGACCCCTGTTTGTGCCGCGCAGGCGCAGCACCGCCGCGTCAGAGCCGGGCAGCACCACGGTGCAGGTCCGCACCATGTGGTCATACTGGCGCCAGACCCACTCCTTGCTGGCAATATTCGGGGAAGCCAACAGGGCGAGCAGTGCAGCGGAAGCGTCGGCCGCATCGGGAACAGCGCTTAAGTCGAACTGCAAGACTTCCTGCCGGTAAGCCGGCTCCCGGTACTCAGGGCAATAGGCAGGCGCGTCTTCCGCCAGGCTCCTGGCCGGCACCTCGGCCACCACGGAGCCAGCGAAGCGTACGCGCAAGAGACCGTCCGCCGTGACGCGGCCGATAGTGGTGGCATCAAGACCCCACCGCCTGAAAACGCTGTGTACAAAATCCTCTTTATCTGGCTCCATTACCAGCAGCATGCGCTCCTGTGACTCGGAAAGCATTATCTCATAGGCGCTCATGCCTGTCTCCCGGCAGGGCATGCGGTCCAGTTCAATTTCCATTCCGGTGCCGGCACGACTGGCCATCTCCGAGGTAGCGCAGGTCAGGCCGGCTCCGCCCAGGTCCTGGATACCGACTAGGCACCCGTAGTCTATCAGTTCCAGGCAAGCTTCCAGCAGCAGTTTTTCCATGAACGGGTCGCCCACCTGGACGGCCGGCCTTTTTTCTTCCGATGTTTCGTTTAGTTCCTCCGAGGCAAACGTCACCCCGTGAATTCCGTCGCGTCCGGTGCGGGCTCCGACTAGGATAACGGCGTTGCCAGGGCCGGCGGCCTGGCCCCGCTTGATTTTGTCGACTTCCAGCAAGCCGACGCACATCGCGTTGACCAGCGGGTTTCCCTGGTAACAGCGGTCAAAATAAACTTCTCCGCCCACCGTAGGAATACCGATGCAGTTGCCGTAGCCGGCAATGCCTGCCACCACTCCGCTCACCTGAAAGCGGACGCGCGGGTCGGAAGGCGGGCCGAAACGCAGCGAGTTTAACAGGGCAATGGGCCGGGCTCCCATAGTAAAGATGTCGCGGATAATGCCTCCCACCCCGGTGGCCGCCCCCTGGTAAGGTTCAATGGCTGAAGGGTGATTATGAGATTCGATCTTAAAACAAACGGCTAGACCGTCGCCGATGGCAACGATGCCGGCATTCTCCCCGGGGCCCTGCAGCACGCGTTCACCCGTGGTCGGGAAGGACTTTAAGACTTCCCTGGAATTTTTATAGGAACAATGCTCGGACCACATCACGCTGTACATACCAAGCTCCACGTAGTTCGGCTCGCGGCCAAGCAGGGAGATGATCATCCCGTATTCGCTGTCTTTTAATCCAAGTTCGCGCCAGAAGCCTGCTTTCATCGGATGACCTCCCAGTGCCTGATAATTGACCGAAAGATAGCCAGGCCGTCAGTCGAGCCAAGCGCTGCTTCCCCGGCCCGCTCTGGGTGCGGCATCAGCCCGAGTACATTCTTTCCCTCGTTGCAGACACCGGCGATATTCCACAATGAGCCGTTGGGGTTGGCTTCAGGCTTTATTTCTCCTTCAGCGGTGGCATAACGGAAGACAATTTGTCCCCGCTCCCGCATAACGTTTAACGTTTCCTGGTCAACGTAGTAATTCCCTTCGCCGTGGGCGATGGGAATCTTTAGAATCCGGCCCGGTTCTATCAACCCGGTAAACGGAGTTGCCCTGTTTTCCGTGACCAGATGGGTAAACTGGCAGCGAAACTGCAAACTGGTGTTGCGATACAGGGCACCGGGCAGCAAGCCGGCTTCCAGCAGGATCTGAAAGCCGTTGCAGATGCCAAGAACCAGTCCGCCGCGGTCAGCCATTTCCACCACTGCGTTCATAATCGGCGAAAAGCGGGCGATGGCGCCACAGCGCAGGTAATCGCCGTAAGAAAATCCGCCGGGCAGGATCAGGCAGTCAAAGCCCTGCACATTGTTCTCCTGGTGCCACAGGTATTCCACAGGCATCTGCAGCACGTCGCGGATGACATGGTAGGCATCCAGGTCACAGTTAGACCCGGGGAAGACAACCACCCCAAATTTCATGTCTTATTCCTCCGTCAGTTCAAAGGTGTAGTCTTCAATTACCATGTTGGCCAGCAGTCTTTCACACATTTCACGGACCTGGGCTGCCGCGCTCTCCCGGTCAGACAGGTCGACTTTCACTTCCAGGTATTTACCAATCCGCACGTCTGGTACATTCTGGTAGCCTAGGGCGTGGAGCGCTCTTCGCACCGCCTGCCCCTGCGGGTCCAGAACACTCTTTTTCAACATCACCTTAACGGTCGCTTTCCACACCATGTTCATGGTCACCTCCCGTCAGCCGCTTCAGCACTTCAGTGTAAGCTTCGCTCATGCCGCCAAGGTCCTGCCGGAAACGGTCCTTGTCCAGCTTTTCCCCTGTACCAGCATCCCAGAAACGGCAGGTATCCGGGGAAATTTCATCCCCTAACAGCACCCGGCCGTGAAACAGCCCAAACTCCAGTTTAAAATCGACCAAAATAATGTCTTTTTCCCGCAAGGCTGCGCTCAGCAATTTCCCAACCTGCAGGGCCTGGGCGGAGATTTCCGCCACCTGGTCCTCGGTGGCCAGCTCCAGAACCCTGATATGATATTCATTGATCAGCGGGTCACCAAGGTCATCGTTTTTATAGTAAAGCTCAAGCACCGTTCCGCCGAGCGCTGTCCCCTCCAGCAGGCCAAGGCGTTTGCAGAGACTCCCGGCGGCGACATGGCGCACCACCACTTCCACCGGCAGGATGGTAAGTCTTTTTACCAGCATCTCCCGGTCGGAAAGCACGCGCACAAAATGGCTTGGAATCCCGGCTGCGGCAAGCAGGCTAAAAAAATAGGCGGAGATCCGGTTGTTCAGAAAGCCCTTATTGACTATCTGGCCTTTTTTCAGGCCGTTAAAGGCTGTAGCGTCATCCTTAAACTCCACCACGAGCAGGTCGGGGTCCGCCGTGGCATAGACTTTTTTGGCTTTTCCTTCATAGAGCAGTTGTTGTTTGTCCACGCAGCTATCCTTTCTTCTTTTTTTATTTTTTGCCGCTCCTTTTTTTACAGCGGACGATTTTGTCTTATTCTTTACCTGCTGCCTCTGCGGTGTTATGCCTGCTACAGCTTTCTTTTTTCGTTCTTCCGCCCGGCGTACAGCCGCTCCTGTCATCGCCGAACCAATTATCACAAAAAGGGACACGGCACCCATGGTAAGGTAGTCCATGGCGCGCCCGGCGAAAAGTTCTCGCCGTTCCAGCAAGTCCAGCATGAGATAGCTGGCAGCAAAAGCGCCCACTTGAGCCAGGATAAGCTGGCTTACCTTACCGCTTTTTTATGCCGGCGGTAAAGCTGCCAGGCCGTTAACCCGCCTAATGGTATGAGAGCGATTGTCAACAGTTCCATGTTAGATCCAGGCATTCCGCAAATACTTTTTGAAAAATCTCCAAATCCATTAATTTGCCGAACTTGGAGTTAAAAACTGCAGTTGCAAAATGAGCGGACACCAAAACAGCTCTAAAACACTTTCAGAACCGGTGGTAATGATTGCTATTGCCTGGGGCTTAAACAACCGAGCATTCTTAAACTTCTACTCACCCCGGCTCTAAGATCATGAAATGTTTTGTTCTCGATATCCCACCTCCGGTGCATGATCTGCCATAAACTTATGGTTGGCAATGTGGTTTTACTGGCTGTGGTAACAATATGGGT